>DATAVR010000048.1:0-37309 GCA_036267635.1 Polyangia bacterium
CCCGTCGCCCAATATCTGCAACGTCACCCGCTCGTCATCCTTGGTGAGCGTCGCCAGCAGCAGCCCGGCGGTGAGCCCGCGGGAAAGCGCGAGCGTCGCCGCGGATCCCGCGTCATGTCGGCGCGCGGCCTCACGCACCGCCGTGGTGGTGGTCGCCGCCACGAGGCGCACCGGCAGACCTTCGAGAACGCAGCGCACGACCTCGTCGGTTGAATCGGTGGTGCTCATGCCGCCGCCTGAAGGCGTTCGAGCAGCTCGGGGCGCGCACGGACGCGGAAGATGACGCCCGCTTCGTCGTAGCTCTCCGCAAGTACCTCGCAAGCGGCGAAGATTTCGCCGCGCAGCTGTTGTCGATCGTAGGGGACGCGCACTTCACCCTCCACCAGATCGCGGGTGAAGAAGCTGACCAGCCGTTCATGCAGTTGCGCCACCTCGCCCGGGCGGCGGGCCGAAAGCACGATCGCCTCGGGCCAGCGCTCGGCCAACGCGCGCGTCGCCGCCTCTTCGGCCTCGGGCCCGCCGAGGCGATCGATCTTGTTGAACAACAGCAGCCGCGGCACGTCGCCGGCGCCGATCTCCGCCAGCACCTCGGTCGTCACGGCGAGCTGGCGCTCGAAGTTCGGATCCGAGGCGTCGACCACCTGGAGGAGCAGGCCCGCTTCCAGCGCCTCGTCGAGCGTGCTCTTGAACGAGTTCACCAGGCCATGAGGCAGCTTGTCGATGAAGCCGACCGTGTCCGAGACCAGCACGCGCGGGCGCGTCGCCGGGACCAGCGGGCGCACCGTCGTGTCGAGCGTCGCGAACAGACGATCGGCGACGTAGACGTCGCTGCCGGTCAGCGCGCGCATCAGCGTCGACTTGCCGGCGTTGGTGTAGCCGACCAGCGCGACGCGGCTCATGTCGTGGCGGCGGGCGCGCTGCGTCCGCTGCTCCTCGGCCATCGCCTCGAGCTCGCGGGTCAGCTCGGCGATGCGATCGCGGATCTTGCGGCGATCGAGCTCCAGGCTCGATTCGCCGGCCCCCTTGCCGCCGATGCCGCCGCGCTGCCGATCCTTCCCTTTCCCCTGCTCGCGCAGACGCGGCACCATGTACTGGAGGCGAACGATCTCCACCTGGGCCTTGGCCGCGCGCGAGCGGGCGTGGCGGCGAAAGATCTCCAGGATGACGGCCGTCCGATCCAGCACCTCGACGCCGGTCGCCTTCTCCAGATTGCGGGCCTGCGACGGCGAGATGTCGTGGTCGACCAACACCGCCTCGATCGGCGCGGGGAGCGCCGCCCCCTCGGAAGCCTCCAGATCGGCCGAGCGAGGGTCGTCGATCCCACTGTCGCCGTCCTCGTCGGCGTCGCTCGCCGCGCGCGCGGCGCTCTCTTCGTCGTCTTCGTCCCCGGCGATCTGCGCGGCGGTGCGTCCGGCCAGCGCTTGCAGCTCGGCCAGCTTGCCGCTGCCGAGCAGCGCCGCCGGATGCAACGTCTTGCGCCGTTGGGTCACCGTCGCCACGACGTCCACACCGAGCGTGCGCCCCAGCCGGCGAAGCTCGGCCAGCGACGCGGCGAAGCTCTGCGCGTCGACGTCCGGCAGCTGAACCGCGACCACGGCGGCACGAAGAGGTACGGGCGGGCTCTCGGACATCGGCGGCGAGTATAGGGGCAGCCGCCTCGCCCCGTCGGCATATGCTCCCGGGGAGCCATGAAAAGAGTCGCGGTATTCGGAAACACCTGCGCGGGAAAATCGACGCTGGCCAAACGTCTGGCCGAGCCCTGGGACGCGGGCGGCGTGCGCGTCGCCGAGACCAGGCGGGTCATCCTCGATGCCGGCACCTACTTCAACCGCTTCGAGAGCAGTTTTTCGCGCAGCCCGAAGGACAAGAACAAGGGTCTCCTGGCGGTCGGGATCGGCATCGCCAAGCACCCCGGCAACGTCCCGAAGATTGACGTCGCGTCCGGTCGGATGGGCGTCTGGGAGCCGCTGAACGGCGGCCAGAGCGGCAACCTCGGCTGCGCGATCGTTTTGCCCCCCGGCGCGGCGGTTGAGGCGCAACAAACCGAGGACGAGTACTTGCCGGTCACGCCCGCGCCCGCCGGCGGCCCGACGGTTTATTACGTGGGGACGGCCTGGGATCGCGCCGGCCGTGTGGCCGATCTCGGTGCCTGGGCTCGGGAATCTGAAAGCCTCTCGAGCAGGCTGGCGGCTCCGGTGGCGGTCAGTCTGGCCGCGCGTCGAGCGGCGCCGGCCCCGGCACGAATGACCCCTTAGCAAGCGGTCGTGACACTATTGCATCGGCGATTGACGGGAGGCTCATGAGATTGACGAGGTCGTGGACGGCTTTGTTTGTCGCGATGGCCGGTGTCGGCGCGTTGCTCGGCTGCTCCTCGAGCAGCGGAACGACCGACGGTGGCACCGGCTCCGGGGGGACCGCCTCGGGCGGCAGCACGGGCGCGGGCGGAGCAGGCGCCGTCGGAAGCGGCGGTGCCACCAGCGGGGCGGGCGGGACGGCGGGCAGCGGCGCCGGCGGAACCAACATCGGCACCGGCGGAAGCAGCGGCGCCGGCGGAACCAGCAGCACTGGCGGGGCAGGTGGAAAGGCCACCGGTGGTGCGGGTGGGGCGGGCGCGAGCGGCGGCGCCGGCGGAGCGCGCGGCGCGGCCGGCGGCTCGAGCGGCGGCGCGGGTGGACACGGCGGAGCGGCCGGTGGCGCGAGCGGCGTGAACGCCTGCACCTCGGGCTCGCTCGCCTCGACCACCTTCGCCGTGCGGTTCGCGAACGCGGTGATGACCCGCTGGCCCGATCCGGTGAACATCTACACGTCGAACGCCTGGGAGTACAACCACGGCATCGTGCTGCGCGGGATGAAACAGGTCTGGAGTCACACCTGCGACTCCCGCTACGTCGCCTACTTCCAGAAGTACGCCGACGAATTCATCAGCGCCAGTGGCGTCGTCAACATTCCGGCCGCGCACAGCTTCGACAACATTCAGCCGTCGGCGTTGTTGCCCTGGCTCTATCAGCAGACCGGCACGGCCAAGTACCACACCGCCGCCGACAACATTCGCGCGCGCTACGACACCATCCCGACCAACGCCGACGGCGGCTTCTGGCACAAGCAGACCTACCCCAATCAAATGTGGCTCGACAGCATCTACATGGGCGAGACGTTTCTCGACCAGTACGGGGCGGTGTTTGGCAGCTGCGGGACTTTCTGCCCGACCACCATCCTCAAGCAGACGCTCCTCGTAGCGGCGCACACCCAGGACCCGACCACCGGCCTGCTCTACCACGCCTGGGACGACAGCCCCGCCGGCTCGAAGGCGACCTGGGCCGACCCGACCACCGGGCGCTCGCCGGTGGTCTGGGATCGCGCGATGGGCTGGTACGCCATGGCGGCGGTCGACATGCTTCCAAATTTGCCGGCCGGCACCGACAAGAACAGCCTGCTGGCGAGCGTGGCCAGCGTCGCCGCCGCGCTGAAGAACACGCAGGATTCCGCCACCGGCCTCTGGTTCGAAGTGGTCGACATGGGGAGCAAGAGCGACGACTGGGTCGAGAGCTCGGGCAGCGGAATGTTCGTCTACTTCCTGAAGGTCGCCCTCAACCGCGGCTACATCGATTCGAGCTACTTGACGGTGGCGAACAAGGGCTGGGCAGGGCTGCAGACCAAGATCACCACCGACTCGAGCGGCACGCCGACCATCACCGACGCGGTCCCGGGGCTCGGCGTCGGCGACTACGCCAGCTACGTCACCCCGGCGCCGGTCTCGAATTCCTCGCACGGCCTCTGCGCCGTCCTGCTGGCCGCCAGCGAGATGGAAGCGCAGTAACGGATCCCGTCGAGGCATCGGCACGACCAAGGTCGTGATCGAGCACGGCGCCCCGGTCGTCGAGCGGGAGGCCGTTGACCGCAAAGTGCCACCGCCGCCCTCGCTGATCTGGCGGAAGGGGAATCGAGGCCTTACTTGCACGCCCGATGCGCCCCCCGGAGTCGTGCCCGAACGACCGCGCTCGCCCGCGCACCCGCCCCGACGCGACCGAGGTTCGCACCGCCGTCGGCAACGCGGCCCCGCTCGCCGAGCATGCGCCGGCCTGACTCGTCGGTCCGGGCGATTGGCGCTTGCCGGAGGAGGTTCCGTCGCCATGTAAGGAATCATGCAGCTCCGCCGGACTCTGACCCTGGCTGCGGTCGGGCTTGGCCTGATCACGCTCACCGCCTGCGTCGCCTTGGTGCTCTCCACGACGCTCCTGCGGCGGACCGCGGACAACCTCGACCGCGCCCATCAGGTGGCCCGGCTCGCCTCGAGCCTGGCGCACCAGTCGATCCGCTTCGAGCTGGAGACGACCTCGATGGGGCGCTCTCTATCGGAGGCCCAGGGGCGGGTCCTCCTCGCTCGGGCGATCGGTCTGACCCGCTCGCCGGACGAGCGGCAGGTGTTCGAGAATCTCCGCCCGCAACTGGAGCGGCACTGGCGCTCGGCGGCGAACGGCGACGTTCGCCTCGCTCCCGACCTGGTGAGCGCGCTCGTCCGCGTCGACGATCTGTTCTCGGCCAAGGCGGACGCCGAGAGCCGGCGCGCGCGCACGATCGACATGATGGCGAACGTCATCGGCGTCGGGATCGCGCTGCTGCTGGCGGCGGGGGTGGTCTTCTTTCTATGGACCATCAACCAGTTCGTCTTCCGTCCGGTGAAGCTGCTCGCGAGCAGCGTCGATCGCTTCGCCGCGGGCGACATGACGGTCCGGGTCCCCGTCGGGGGCGCCGAGGAGATCCGCCGGATCGCCATCGCTCAGAACACCATGGCCGACGCGCTGGCCCGGACGCGCGAGGACCAGCTCCGCTATGTCGCGACGGTGATCCACGACCTGCGCAACCCGCTGGCCGCCGTGCAGCTGGCCGTCGGCTACGTGACGCCCAACCGCCCCCTGCCGTCGGAGGAGCGCCTGCGAGAGATCTTCGGGATGATCGGCCGGCAGCTTCGCCGTCTCAACTCGCTCGTCGGCGACGTGCTCAACGCGGTGCAGATCGAGGCCGGCCACATCGTGCTTCGCAAGACGACGTTCGATCTCGGCGAGCTCGCGCAGGAGGCGGTGTCGCTGTTTCGATCGATGTCTCCGTACCATCGGTTCGATCTGTCGCGCCGCGGCTCGACCACCTTGCGGGCGGATGCGACGCGGCTCGAGCAGGTGCTCAACAATCTGATCGGCAACGCCGTCAAGTACTCGCCGCAAGGGAGCCTGGTGCACGTCACCGTCGGCGGCGAGGACGACTCGTTGTTCATCGCCGTCAGCGACGAGGGTCCTGGGATCTCGCCGACGCTCCGGCGTCAGATCTTTCGCCCGTTCACCCGCGGCCCCAGCGAGCACGAAGAGGTCGAAGGGATCGGGCTCGGCCTCTACGTCTCCAAGCGGATCCTCGAGGCGCACGGAGGATCGATCGAGGTCCTGTCCTCCGATGGTCCGGGGGCGACCTTCCAGGCGACGCTGCCGCGGGGACTGGTGGGAGCGGCGGCCGAAACGGAGCCCGTGGTGCACCCTCCGTCACGCGAGCAGTGGTCGCCGGCGTGACCTGATGGCCAGCATCGTGCTCATCGACGACGACGACGACATGCGCGAGACGATGGCCGACCTGCTCTCGATCGAGGGGCACGAGGTTCGCACCGCGCGCAACGGCGTCGAGGGACTTCAGGCGCTCGACGATCGCTTCCCGCAGCTGGTCTTGACCGACGTCGAGATGCCGGTCCTCGACGGATGCGCGATGGTCTACCGGATGTTCGTGGAAAACTTAGGGCGTGAAAATGTTCCGGTCATCGTCATCAGCGGCGCCGCCGACCTGGGCCTGATCGCCCGGGCGCTCGGCACCCCCTACTACCTGGTCAAGCCGTTTCCGCTCGAGAAGCTCACCGCGACGATCGATCGGGCGTTGACCGAGGCGATCCCGGCGCGTCCCCCGAGCCTGCTCGGCTGACCGCTCGACGTCGCACCACGCAGGCGGTGAGCGGGCGCGTGGCCATGCGCCCGCCCGCCCGCGCCACCCGAGCCGCCGACGGACACGGCGCCGGCGCAGCCGCCCGATCCAATGGCGAAGTGACCGGTCAGCCCTCGGTTTAGTCCCGCGCCGCAATTGAAGCCAACACTTTGCTCACGGCGTGTGCTACGAAGCGAAAATCGAGAGGGACGATTTGGAGGAGGGGACGATGCGGAACGGTGTGAAGCAGGTGGTGGTGTTCTTCGGGGTCGCGATGTTCGGGACGGCGGTCGGCTGCGGCGACAACGCCAGCCCCGGATCGCCCTGGTCGGCGCTTCTGGACGACGGTGACGTCGCGTCCGTCGTGCCCGGTCCGCCGCGGCCCGCGGCACCGTTGCCGCCGCCACCCCGCTCGTGCCCCGGCGATTGTGCGAGCAGCCCGCTCGCGTCCTGGACGTTCGACGACTGCAATCCGCTCTCGACCGAGCTCGGGGACACGGCGTTCTCGAGCATCTCGCACCCCGCGTTCCGAGCGGTGAGCGTCGCCTGCGTGGCGGGCATCGACAGCGAAGCGGTCTCGATCTCGGGAAGCGACGACATCGTCTATGCGCCCGATCAGCCCGATTTCCAGTTCAATCAAGGGCTGACCGTTGCCGCCTGGATCAATCCCAACCGACTCGCGGGGACGCAGAGCATCGTCCGCAAGCGCTTCGACGGGACGAGCTCGTTCCTGCTGGCCATCGACGGCGGGAAGCTCAACTTCGTGGTCAACCTGACCAACGGCCGCGCCGTCGGGTTGACCGCGCCGATTCCAGCGGGACGGTTCACACACGTCGCCGCCACCTACGACGGCCAGCAGGCGATTCTCTACACCAACGGAACCGTGGCCGCGAAATCACGCGCGGTCGGGACGTTGGCCCCCGGCGCAGGACCGATCCTGATCGGAAACGACGCCAACGGACGCGAGTTCAAGGGGATCATCGACGACGTCTGGCTGAACACGCTGGCGGCGCCGCCGGCGACGATCCTCGGGCTCACCTGCCTTCGCAAAGCGCCGGTGGTCAGCCTGTCGCCGGCCCAGGCACCGCCGGTGCCAGCCGGCACCGCGGTGCCGTTCGATCTGAGCGTGACCAACGCGAGCAGCGCCTCCTGCACGGCGGAGAGCTTCGAATACTTCGCGTCGTCGCTGCCGTTCCCGCTCACCGTCGACAGCTTCTCCGGGATTCTCTCGCCGGCCCCGGGAAAGACCGCCCACGCCACCGTCAACGTGACGGCGTTTGACGAGGGGGTGTACGGTCCCTTCACGTTCCAGTATACGGTGGCCGACACGGTGAGCTTCGCGTTGCAGGCCACCGCCACCGCCACCTACGTCGCCACGGCCCCCCCGCCGCCCCCGCCGCCCTCTCGGACCGGGTGCGCGCCCGCGCCGACCGAGCCGGTCGCGCCGGGGGGCTACTACGTCAACGGCAACACAGTTTGCACCGGCGACGGCAGAGCGCACCTGCTTCACGGCGTCGATCGCCCCTCGCTCGAGTGGTCCAGCAGCGGCGTGAACCTCTCGGCCGCCGACTTTCAGCTGATGGCGTCCTGGAACGCGAACGTCGTCCGCATCGCGCTCAACCAGGATTTCTGGTTGGCCGGCTCGCCGCTCGCCGATCCGTTCTACGCTGCCACCGTCGACACCGCGGTCACCTGGGCCGAGCAGGCGGGGATGGACGTGATCCTCGATCTGCACTGGTCCGACATGGGCGTTCTCGGAAGCTGCGTGTCCACACCTACCACCGGCTGCCAGCAGCTGATGCCGGACGCCAACTCGCTCACCTTCTGGTCCGAGGTCGCCGCTCGCTACCAGGGCGACGGGCGGGTCATGTTCGAGCTCTACAACGAGCCGCACGACGTGAGCTGGGACGTCTGGCGTTCGGGCGGCGACACCGGGAGCGGCTGGCAGGCCGTCGGCATGCAGCAGCTCTACGACGCGGTCCGGGCGACCGGCGCCCAGAACCTGGTCCTCATCGGTGGCCTCAACTGGGCCTACGACCTCTCGGGCGTGCCGGCCAACCGGATCGAGGGCTACAACATCGTCTACGCCACGCACCCTTACACCGACACGAGCGGCGCCACGCGCCCGCCCTCGGACTGGCAACGGGCCTTCGGTTTCCTGACCGCGACCGATCCGGTGGTGGCGACCGAATTCGGCGTCCTTCAAGACAACGCCTGCACGACCGGCTACGACGCCCAGGTCATCCAATACGCCGACGCGCACTTCGCCGGCTGGACCGCCTGGGCCTGGTATCCGGGCGGCTGCACCTTCCCCGCGATCATCGACGACTGGGCAGGGACGCCCTCTGCGACGGGAACGCTGGTGAAGGCGGCGCTCCTCGGCTACAACGATCCGCCGGCCTCACCGCCGCGTGCCGGTGGCGGAGCCGGCCCCGACCTGAGCTACACCTTCGACGAAGAGCCGCAGGGGTGGGGGCTCAACAACTTCGACGATCCGAACGCCACCAATCTCGGCGCGACGGTTCCCCCCGGGGGTACCGCGCCCACGCTGGCGGTCTCCAGCACCGACGGCGATCCGAATCCCGGCTCGTTGCAGCTGACGGTCGGTTTCACGGCGCTCGACCAGTACGTCGATGCCGTCGTCAATCTCGGGCAGCCGGGGCTCGACCTCTCCGGCAAGACGCTGCACGCGATGGTGAGGCTGGTCTCAGGAGCGATCCCCGTCGGCGGCCTGCAGTTCCACGCCAGCAGCGGCGCCGCGTTCACCTACGGCTCCCAGACCTTCGTCGGCGGTTCCACGCTGACCGCGGGCAGCTGGATCCCCTTGACGCTGGAGCTCGGCGCGATCACGGGGTCCGGTTTCGATCCGACCCAGATCGTCCAGATCGGCGTCCAGTTCTATTCGGGGTTCTCCGGGAACGGCACGACCTTCACCAGCGCTGGGCCCGTGGTGTTCGAGATCGACACCGTCACCGACTGAGCGCGCGCCTCGATCGGCCGGACCACGCTGGTCTAACGCAGCAATCGACCGCGCCGGGCCCGTTCGAGGGTCGGCGCGGTCGAGCCCGCGATGGTGGTGAGCCTTACTTGGCCGACGGCCGGATCGACGCTGCCTGCGCCTCGGTGTAGTCGAACTGGACCACCTGGCCCGGCTTCATCGAGGCCAGCTTCTGCTGGAGCGCGGCGTCGGCCACGTAGACAGTCCGCATGTTCCCCTTCGGGCCCTTGAAGGTGATCGTGTTGGCGCCGGGATCGACGCTCACGACCTCGGCGGACATCTTCACCTCGCGGCCGGTGATTCCGCCGCCGATGTCGACCGAGGAGCCCTTCCGCTCGGTCATGCTCGGCTTGGTCCCCGTCGGCGCCATCGAGATCGCCAGCGACTCGTAGTAGTCGACGTCGACCTTGTCGCCGACCTTGAGGGTGTCGAAACCCTTCACCGCATCGGGCACGTGGATCGTCGTCTCCTCGCCGTCATCCTTCTTGAGGACGACCGACCGCAGGCCGCGGTTGATCCCCTTGACGCTCGCCGTGGCGTGGACCAGCTGCGTCCGGGTCTGACCGGCGGCGCTGTTGGTCTCTGACTCGGTGACCCCAGGCGCGGCCTGGGCGACACCGGCGATCTGAAGCGTGAGCATCCCACCGGCGATCCCGA
This sequence comes from Polyangia bacterium, assembly GCA_036267635.1. Lineage (GTDB taxonomy): Bacteria > Myxococcota_A > Polyangia > Fen-1088 > Fen-1088 > JADGRB01. Next base: position 9,611 of record DATAVR010000048.1, read on the forward strand.
CGGCCGCGCTCATCCATTTGTTCATCTGCTTTGTCATTTCGTGCCTCACTTTTTCTCTGTTGGTCGAACAGGCCGCGCATTCCGCTGCGCCCTGTCGGACAAGGTGGGGCCGCCGGCGGCGTCTGCCGATCCCGCCGGCGTCGGCAAATGGATGGAAATCGACTCAGCTCAGCGGCGCCTTTCAGGTGGATCACTACAGCCGGCACGGGTCGCCGGACCCACACTGGCGAGGCACCCCTACGAGGAGAGCGAACGATGAGCCAGCAGCCCAAGATCACGCGCGAACAGGCCCGCCTGGAAGAGATCCGCAGCAAGCAGGTCCCCTGGCGAAAATGGGGGCCCTACCTCAGCGAGAGGCAGTGGGGTGGCGTGCGGGAGAACCTGAACAAGGACGTCGAGGCCTGGAACGACGTGACCCACGACCAGTCCCGCTCGCGCGCGTACCTGAGCGGCGAGGACGGCATCGCCGGATTCTGCGACGACAAGATGCTCCTCTGTCTTTCGCTCGCGCTCTGGAACGGCAAGGATCCGATCCTCAAAGAGCGGATGTTCGGCCTCACCAACAGCGAGGGGAACCACGGCGAGGATGTGAAGGAGTACTACTTCTATCTCGACAGCACGCCGACGCACTCGTACATGAAGATGCTCTACAAGTACCCGCAGGCGGAATACCCCTACGGAGATCTGGTGGCGGTGAACCGTCACCGGTCGAAGACCGAGTTCGAGTACGAGCTGCTCGACACCGGGGTGTTCGACCAGGACCGCTACTGGGACGTGTTCGTGGAGTTCGCCAAGTCCGACGCGGAGGACGTCTCGATCAAGATCACGGCGTTCAACCGCGGCCCGGAGGCCGCCACGTTGCACATCCTGCCCCACCTCTGGTTCCGCAACACCTGGTGGGTGGATGAACAGGCGCCGCGCCCCGAGCTGACGGCTCGCGACCACCACAAGGGCGCGGTCATCGCCGCCAAACACCCCGCGCTCGGACAGCGTTTCCTCTATTGCGACGGCCCGGTCGATCTTCTGTTCACGGACAACGAGACGAACCGGTACCGGCTCTGGGGTCAGCCGAACCCCAGTCAGTTCCAGAAGGACGGAATCAACGACTACGTCGTGCAGGGGCGCAAGGACGCCATCAATCCCGAGAAGAAGGGGACCAAATCCGCGGCCCATACGACCGTCACCGTGGGGCCCGGCCAGAGCGCCACGATTCGCCTGCGGCTCTCCGACCGGCCGCCGGGCGACCTCGCCGATCCGTTTGCGCACTTCGACCAGACCTTCGCCGACCGGAAGCGGGATGCGGACGAGTTCTACTCGGCGATCACCCCGCCTTCGCTGAGCGAAGACGCCGCGAATGTCATCCGCCAGGGGCTCGGTGGTTTGCTCTGGTCGAAGCAGGCCTACGTCTACGACGTCGAACGATGGCTGAAGGCGCGCGGCATCGAACGCGACTCCGGAACCACCACCCGCAACCAGCACTGGTTCCACATGTTCAGCGCCGACATCATCTCGATGCCCGACAAGTGGGAATATCCTTGGTTCGCGGCCTGGGATCTGGCTTTTCACGCGACGGCCTTGGCGCTCGTCGATCCCGAATTCGCCGCCGAGCAGCTCTCGCTCATGCTGCTCGAGCGGTACCAGCATCCGAACGGGCAGCTCCCGGCCTACGAGTGGAACTTCGACGACGTCAACCCGCCCGTCCATGCCTGGGCGGCGCTCTTCAACTATCGTCTCAACCGCGGGAGCCTCGGGGATCAGGCGATTCCGTTCCTGAAGCGTACCTTCAACAGCTTGTTGACCAACCACACCTGGTGGCTCAACCGAAAGGACCGCGACGGCCGCAACCTGTTTGAAGGCGGCTTTCTGGGCCTCGACAACATCGGGGTCTTCGATCGCAGCTCGCCGCTGCCGACCGGCGGCTACATCGAGCAGGCCGACGGCACCGCCTGGATGGCGTTCTATTCCCAGAACATGCTCGACCTGGCGCTCGAGATCGCGGTCTTCGACCCGACGTACGAGGACATGGCGATCAAGTTCTACGAGCACGTGATGTCGATCGCCGCCGCCTCCAACCGAACGGGTGCGCACGATTCGATGTGGGACGAGGAGGACGGGTTCTATTACGACGTGCTCCGGGTGCCCGGGCAGTTCAACACCCGTCTGAAGGTGAGGTCCTTGGTGGGCCTTCTTCCCCTGTGCGCGGTCTCCGTCTATCGCCGAGAGGTCCTGGTGAATCTCCCCCGGTTCCAGGAGCGCGTCCAGTGGTTCAACGAGAACCGGCCCGAGCTCTTGGCGAACGTCAGTCAACCGACGAAGCCGGGCATGGAGGGGAGGTTCATGCTCTCGTTGCTCGACGAGAAGAAGCTGCGGCGGGTCCTGTCGCGGATGCTGGATCCGAACGAGTTCCTCGGCGACCACGGGATCCGTTCCATCTCGCGCTACCACCTCGAGCACCCGTACGTCTTCAATTCGAACGGACGGGAATATCGGGTGGGTTACCTCCCGGCTGAATCGGACACCGGAATGTTCGGCGGCAACTCGAACTGGCGAGGGCCGATCTGGGCGCCCATCAACGCGCTCCTGGTTCGCGCTTGCATCCAGATGTACTCGTTCTACGGCGATGACTTCAAGGTCGAGTGTCCGACGGGCTCGGGCGTGTACATGAACCTCTACGAGGTGGGACAGGAGCTCTCCAACCGGCTGGCGGGCATGTTCCTTCGCGACCACCAGGGGCACCGGCCAATCTACGGTGGGATGAAGAAGTTCCAGGAGGACCCGAACTGGAAGGATCTCATCACCTTCAGCGAGTACTTCCACGGTGACAACGGCGCCGGCCTCGGCGCCAGCCATCAGACCGGCTGGACCGCGGTCATCCCGGGGCTCATGACCCTGTTCGGGAGGCTCACGCCGCAGATGGTCCTCGCGGAGCACGGCATCCTCAGCGGGCTGGAAAAGCGCACCGATATGGAAGCGCCCGGAGCTCACCCCTAAACCCGACGGTTCGTTTGGTCACGCGCAGGCTGGCCCGTCCGGCCTGCGCGCTCTCTGGCAGTGCGCAGGAGGTGAGGCCGTGAACAATCCGTCGATCTATCAGATCAACACGCGCGTCGTGCTGCAGGAGCGGGGGGTCGCCCTCGGGCACCCCGCCACGCTCGACGATCTCGAGGATCGGTTCCTCGACGACATCGCCGGCAAGGGATTCCAGTGGGTCTGGTTCCTGGGGGTCTGGCAGACGGGACCGGCGGGACGAACGATCTCCCGCTCGAACCCCAAGCTGCTCGAGGAGTGTCGCCGGGTGCTCCCCGATCTCAAGCTCGAGGACATCTGCGGGTCACCGTTCGCGATCGTCGCCTATCAGGCGCACCGCGACTTCGGCGGAGACAAGGCCCTCGCGCACCTCCGCCAGCGTCTCGCCGAGCGCAATCTCAAGCTGCTGCTCGACTTCGTCCCCAACCACACCGCGCCCGATCACCCCTGGGTGCAGACGCATCCGGAGTACTACATCCAGGGGAGCGAGGACGACCTCGCGCGGCAGCCGCAAAACTACGCGCGGGTGAAGCAAGATGGGATCGCCGGCAGGACCATGATCCTCGCCTACGGCCGCGATCCCTACTTCGACGGCTGGCCGGACACCTTCCAGCTCAACTATCGGCACGCCGGGTTTCGCGAGGCGCGGATCGCCGAGCTCGGATCGATCGCCGAGCGCTGCGACGGCGTCCGCTGCGACATGGCGATGCTGCTGCAGCCGGAGATCATCCAGAAGACCTGGGGCGACCGCTCGCGGCCAGCGGACGGTTCGCCGCCCAAGGACAATCCATTTTGGCCGGAAGCCATCGCCGCCATCAAGCGGCGGCACGCTGACTTCGAGCTCGTCGCCGAGGTCTATTGGGACATGGAGTGGGCGCTGCAACAGGCCGGCTTCGACTACACCTACGACAAGCGTCTTTACGATCGCCTGGTGTCCCAGGCCGCCAAGCCCGTGCGCGAGCACCTGATGGCCGACCCGGCGTTTCAGGACCACTCGATGCGGTTCCTCGAGAACCATGACGAGCCGCGGGCGGCCGCCACCTTCCCGCCGCCGGTGCACAAGGCCGCTGCCGTGGTGGCGTTGCTCGCGCGCGGGCTTCGTTTCATCTACGAAGGCCAGCTGGAGGGACGCAAGGTTCACGTCTCGATGCACCTCGGGCGACGTCCCGCGGAGCCCGTCGATCAAGACTTGCGCGCGTTCTATCTGCTCTTTGTCGCCTGTCTTCGACGACCCGAGGTGCGCGAAGGAGACTGGCGTCTGGAGAGCTGCCGGCCGGCCTGGTCGGGCAACGCCACGAACGAACAGTTCATCGTCTCGTCGTGGCAGTCGGGGGAGTGCCGATTGCTCTCGGTGGTCAACTACGGCGGCGCCCGGGGGCAATGCTACGTCAGCCTCGGCATGCCGGGGCTCGCCGGTGGAAGCTTCGAGCTCCGCGATCTGCTGAGCGACGTCGTCTACCAGCGCGAGGGGGACGGCCTGGCGGGGAACGGCCTCTATCTCGATCTGCCCGCCTGGGGCCACCACGTGTTCGAGCTCCGCGCTCACCGACGGTGATCATCCGATTCCGCAACTTGTGGGTCCGGCTCCCTCGACGCCTTTCCAAGCACCGACCGCTCGTTACGTTGGCGCCCTAAGGAGACAGAGACCATGAAGAACACGATCAGGACCATCCGTAATGGCGGTTTGTACGCCGCGGCGCTTCTGGTGGCGGTCGGCAGCGCGGCATGCGGAGCTGCCGCCTCCGAGGACGTCGCCTACGAAGACGACTACGCCGGCGACTACTACTATCCCGCCGACGTCGCCTACTCCGGCGTCTACGGGGGCTTTGGCGGCTACGGCTACTATGCCGTCGTCCCCGCCGGGACGGGCCCGAGCGGGCCGCTGGTCGCCGCGGTGACCGACGCCGCCGTGGCCCTCGACGCCGCCGCCGTGACCGGCGCGGCCGGTCACACCGGGACGACGTCGGGCGCGGCCGGCCAGACCGGCACGACCTCCGGCGCGGCTGGCAACCCGGGCACCGGCGCAGGCGCCACCACCGTCCGCGGGGCGGTCGGTCAGGCCATCCGAAACGCGGCGCTCGGTGGCACCGCCTGCGCCGGTCAGGTGACGGTGACGCCGCAAAGTGGCACCGCCGTCTGCGGCCAGTCGACGGCGGGGGTCAACATCGTCTTCAGCGGGTGCCAGCTCTCCGGGGGTGGAACCCTCGACGGGACGGTCAACGTGCAGACCACGCGCTCGGCCTCCGATGCGAATTGCAACGCCTCGACGTCCATCACCATCGGGTACACCTCCACCATCACCAACCTGACCTACACCGGTACCGGTGGAGCAAAGATCGTGATTCCCAATCAGATGAGCACGGCGACGCTCAACTTCTCGTTTGGACAGACGCCGACCACCGCCAGCATCGCGACCAATGGCGAGATACAGCGTTTTGCCGGCGGCGGATCAATGACCTCGGATCGGACCTACACGGGGACGCAGATGTTCTCGGCGATCTCGCTGGCGAACCAGTCGTACACCGTGGGCGGCATGATGAACATCACCGACAAGGCCGGCGGCACCGCCACCCTGACAGGCACCGGCCTCGCGCGCGAGAACAGCTGCTGCAAGCCGACCGGAGGGACCTTGTCGGTCTCGCGGAGCGGAGGCAGCCACTCCGGGTCGCATAGCTGGACGTTCACCTCGACCTGCGGGTCGGCGATGCTCGACGGCAAGACGGTCACGCTTCCGGCGTGTCTATGAGACCGAGCCCGGGGAAGGGTGGCGCCCGCGTGCCTGGCGCGGCCGCCCCTTTCCCGCGCCTCGGGCGGACCGCGTCGCTTGATCGGCCGGTTTCAGGGCGAGTGTGGGATCTGACGGGTGTGGTGGCCATGCCTCCAGATCCGGTGCCCGAGGCCGCGTCCGATGACGAACGGAAGAAAGACGAGCAACGATCCGACCACCACTGCTCCCAGCAGGCGCACATGGCCGAGGATCATCTGTTGCAGGATCGCGTCCAACACGAACGCGACACAGAGCGGGACGATGGCGTCGCGCAGTCCCTGTTTGAGAATGGGCCAGCGGTCGTGGTGCCCGGCATGGACCAGGCTCATGAAGAACGGATCGTCCTTCCCCTGTTTGGCATCGCGGATCCCGAAGCGGATCCCGAGCAGCAGCGCGACCACCGGTTGAAGGATCAGGCGAATCTGAAACTTTCCGCCGAACATGCCCCTGCCGGTGAGATCGCGCCAAATGCCGTCAAACAAGCCGACGTCAGCCATGTGAGGTCCCCTCTCTCAACGTGAAAGGTTGGGACGAAGATCCGTGTTGCTGATGCTCCATCGACTGATATTGAGCGTCGCCGCGTCGGTACGAACGTCGCCCCGCGGAGTGCGCCTGGGCCTTGCCCTCGCGGGATGGCTCTCGGTTTCGCTCGGGCTCGAGCTGCGGGCGGCCGCCGCGGATCAGCCCGACGCCAAGGATCAGCCGGCGGAACAGGAAGACAAGGACCGAACGAGCGGGCGGCCAACACGCTGAACATTCAGCCGGTCATCCCCTCCCACCTGAGCGGGAGCGTGCTGCTCATCTCGCGGATCATTCTCCCGATCACCTACCAGCCCGACTTGACCAGCACCGGCGGCGGATCGTCCGGATTCGGCGACGCCAACCCGACGTTCTTCTTCTCGCCTGCCAAGCCGGGGAAGCTGCAGGCGCGGGTGCAGCTGGCCTTCCTGTTCCCCGCCGGCGGCAGCAAACCCAAGCCGCCCGAAAAAGAAAGCTCCGACGCGGGAGCCTCGGCGCTCCTGACGCCCGCCGCCGTCTCTCCGCCGCGGACCCGCCCTCCGGGCAACTGAACGCGCCCGACCACGGTAGGTGCCGGTGAAGACACGCGCCCGCCACAAATGAGAGATGGGCGCCAGGGATGCAAAGACCTGAGCGTCGGTACGTGTGAGCCTATGGACCATGCCCCCACGACAGCCCTCGAAGTATGCGCGCTTCACGCTCCTGACTGCGCTCGCCTGCGGCGCGCTCGCCTGCGCCGAACCTGGCTCGACGGACAGCGGCGGCGCCGGCGGGAGCGGCACCGGCGGCGCGAGCAGCAGCGGCGGCGCGACGGGCAGCGGCGGCGCGACCGGTGAGGGCGGGGTAACGGGAAGCGGCGGCACGGTCGGCAGCGGCGGCGCGACCGGCCCTGGCGGCGCGACCGGCACTGGCGGCGCGACCGGCACCGGCGGTACGACCGGCACGGGCGGCGCGACTGGCACCGGTGGCACGACGGGTACGGGTGGTACGACCGGCACCGGTGGCACCACCGGTACGGGCGGCTCGTCCGGCAACAGCAACCCGTCCGGGCTACCCCTGCCGCCCGGCGCCGGCGGCATGCCGAAACCGTCGGGAACACCGAGCACGATCACCGTCCTCAACTGGGCCGGCTTCAAGGGCGCCGTCTCGTACACCCTCGACGACGACAACGACTCGCAGATCGCGAACTACAGCATGCTCGAGGCGCAGGGCATCCCGTACACCTTCTACATGTGGGGCAACCGCACCGAAGCGTCGAACGCCGTGTGGACCCAGGCGGTGAAGGACGGCCACGAGATCGGGAACCACACCTGGAGCCACTCGAGCACCCCGCCTGGAGGGGCCGCGGACATCACCCAGGACACGACGTTCATCATGCAGAAGTACAGCGTCACGCCGTACACGATGGCCGCCCCGAACGGCGCCTCGGTCTACACCGGACTCGCCAACGGTCTGTTCATGATCAACCGCGGCGTCGCGGATGCCCTCATCAAGCCCAACGACGGCACCGATCGGTTCACGCTCCCCTGCTACATCCCGCCGACCGGCGCCCCCGCGAGCGACTTCAATTCCGAGGTCGACAGCGCGCAGAGCGGCGGCGCCTGGCGGGTCATCCTGGTCCACGGGTTCACGGGCGGCGGCGACGGCGCCTACCAGCCGGTCAACCTCTCCGACTACCTGAGCGGCATTCAGCACGCCAAGTCGCTCGGCAACATGTGGATCGGGAAGGTCGTCGACGTCGGCGCCTACTGGCTCGGGCAAAAGGCCTTCTCCTCGGCGACCACCACGACCTCCGGCAGCAACAAGACCTGGACCTGGACGAAGCCGAGCAACTTCCCGCCCGGGAAATACCTGCGGGTGACGGTCGCCGGCGGCACGCTCACCCAGAGCGGGCAGGCGCTGCCCTGGAACGGCAACGGGTTCTACGAGATCGCGCTCGACGCCGGCTCGGTGACGCTGGGGCCATGACCCGACTGGCCCGCGCATGACACGACGGGCCGGCCGGCGACGACGCGCCTCGACAGCCCGGAGTTAGAATGGCTCGTCGGTTTGGCCGTCGAGACGATGGTGAGCCCCCCACCCAACGCCTGGAAACGCCGCGCCGCGCGCCTCCTCGCCGAACCGCTCGTCCACTTCTTCGTGGTCGGCGCGCTGTTGTTCGTCGCCCATCGCCTGGTGGTGGGAGATCCGCGGGTCATCGTCGTCACGCCCGGGGTGAAGGCGGAGGTGGAGCGGCATTTCCGCGACGGTCACGGGCGCGCCCCCAGCCCGTCCGAGCTCGGGGACGCGCTCGAATCCTGGAAGCGCGACGAGGTGCTCTATCGGGAGGCCTTGCATGACGGCCTCGATCGAAACGACGCCACGATTCGGACCGTCCTCGCCGACCGCGAGCGGGCGCGCGCGGCCCTGGAGATCCCCCAGCGCGACCCGTCGGCGGCGGAGCTCGACGGCTGGCTCGCCGCGCACCGGAGCCTCTACGAGGCGCCGCGCCGGTACGACTACGGAACCATCGCCTTCCCCAAGGCCGACCGGGCGGCGTCGACCGAGCGCGAGAAGTACGAGCGGGCGCTCGAGGTGGGGACCGACCCGCGCAGCTTGGGCCGATCGATCGTGGGGGGAGATCTGACGGCCGAAGATCTGAACGGACGGGTGGGACCGGCCCTGGCGGCGCGCATTGAAGCCCTGCCGATCGGACAGTGGCAACGGCTCGAGAGCGATCGGGATCTGCTGCTCGTGCGGGTGAACGCGGTCGAGGGCGGGTTGCCCCACGCCGACGAGCTGCACAAGCGCCTGCTGGCCGATTGGTCGTACGCCGCGCACAAGCAGGCGGCCGACCGAGCGGTCCAGGCGATCGTCGATCGCTACCAATTCGAGGAGCGCCCGTGACAGGCGCGTGCGCGCCTCGGACGTCGGCGCGGCTCTTCGCTCTGACGCTGGGCGCGGTCGCCGCGTTGGCGCCGGGCGTGGCGCGGAGCCACGAGCTCGATTCCGCTTCGCTGTCGTTGAAGGAGATCGGCGGCGGGAGCTTTCTCGTCCGCTGGCACGCCAGCTCCCGCACGTTGAACGAAGACCTGGGCGCGGCCGCCGTCTTCCCCAAGCCCTGTCGACTGGAAGGCGCGCGTCTCGAATGCGGGCTGTCGGGGCTGGTGGGCGAGATCGCGTTTCCCTGGATCGAGGGGACGCTGACGCGGGTGGTGGTCGACGTCGAATGGCGGAACGGGACGCGCCTCCTGCGGGTGGCCAGCCCGAGCTCCCCGCGCGTGCGGGTCTACGGCGTCCCGGCGTCGGGCCTGCGCGTCCTCCTGCCGATCGCCGTCGACTACACCAGCCTCGGCGTCGAGCACATCCTGACCGGGTTCGATCACCTGTTGTTCGTCGTGGCGCTCACGCTCTTGGTGCGGCGCGGACGGCGGCTCCTCGCCACCATCACCGCGTTCACGCTCGCCCACAGCGTCAGCCTCGCGCTCACCGTGCTCGGCCTCGTGCACGTTCCTTCGCCGCCGGTCGAGGCGTCGATCGCGCTCTCCATCGTCCTGGTTTGCGCGGAGTGCTTGCGTCCGGGCGACTCTCTCACCAGGCGCGCGCCCTGGGCGGTCGCCTTCGCGTTCGGCCTGCTGCACGGGCTCGGCTTCGCCTCCGCGCTGCTCGACCTCGGCGTGCCGGAACGGCACCTGCCGACCGCGCTCCTCTGTTTCAACGTGGGGGTCGAGCTCGGCCAGCTCGCCATCATCGCCGTCGTGGTCGGATTGCGCCGGCTCGTCGGGCGGCTCCGGCTCGATCGCGCCTGGATGCGCAGCGGGGTCATCTACGCGATGGGTGGCCTGGCCGCGTTCTGGTCGATCGATCGCATCGGGGCCCTGTTCGCCCGCTGAGGCGGCGACGGAATCCACCTGAACCTGAGCGGCTACAACTGGATGGGCGACACCTGGTACTCGGTCATCAGCGGCGACCTTCACTGATCGTCAATCGGTCGACCGGCGGTCGCGCAGCGCGCTGCTTGTCGCAACGCGGCCGTTCTTGTCACGATAAGTTAGGGGTCAGGTCGCTTTTGTAGGGTCGAGCCGCGACGATGGAAGTTTCGCGTCCGGCGATCGTATCCTCGGAGCATCGTGAAGGCGTTGCCCGGTCGACCCTGCGCGTTCTCGGCGGCCTTCCTGATCTCGGCGGTCTTCCTGATCTCGGCGGGCCTGGTGTCCCTCGCGGCCGGCCCGGCGAAGGCGAGCGGAGAGGTTCTGGTCTCGCTCGACTATCAAACGGACCCGGCGCTCGCGGAGTGTCCCACGGCCGCCGACTTCCGCCGGGAGATCGTGCGACAGCTGGGCCGCGATCCTTTTCGCGCGGGGGCCCCGCGGCGCTTGGTGGTTCGCCTCTACCCCAAAGGCCCGCGGATGGGCGGGCAGGTCGAATGGCGCGACGCCCACGACGAATGGGAAGGGGAGCGGACGTTCTCGTCGCGGAACGAGAGCTGCGCCCAGGTGGCCCGGGCGATGGCGCTGGCGACGGCGATCCAGATCCAGCTGTTGGCGCGCGTCGATGTGGCTGGGCCGGCGAGCCCAGCCGCCGAATCGAAACCGCCCCGCCCAGCGGCCGGCGACGTCGAGCCTGCCGCCGCTGGTCCCGTCCCCGCCATCGCCGCGGTTGCCTCCAGTTCCGCACCGGCGCCCTCTGCACCTGCGCAGAAGGAACCGCGCATCGCCGTCGACGTCGGCGTGGGCCTGATTCGAGACTTTGGCGACAGCCCGGCGTTCGTCCTTCCCCGCGTGGCGATCTGGTGGGGCCGGCCGTCGGCGATCGACGTGCGCCTCGCGGTGAGCGGCCTCGGTCCCGGTGCCGAGGTCGCCCGGCCGCAGGGCGCGGCCCAGATCGACCGTCTGGTCATGACCTTGGAGCTGGTTCGGCGTTTCCGTTCCGGTCGAGCGCTCCAGCCGCTGCTGGCGATCGGCGCCGGCTGGCAAGACGTCCGCGCGCGCGGGACCAGCTCGATGCCCTCGTTGGACCACGAAGGGCAGGTCTTCTCCGGGCTCCTCTCGGCGAGCGGGGGCCTCACCTTCGCGCTCGCCGGACAGCTCTTCGCCCTCGTCGAGGCGGAGGCGCTGCTCTTCCGGCCGTCGGTATCGGTTCAGGTCGGGTCGTCCGAGGCCGCGCATCTCGACGGCGCCGCGCTGTTCGTCCATGGGGGCCTGCTTGCGAGGTTCTAGGCCCCGCGCGCTCTTTGCGCTCTTCGCGCTGACGCTCGTCGCTGCGGGTTGCTCGGGGCGGACGATCGTCGCCGTCGATCCGTACCCGTGCGCGGAGGGGGGGGCGACCGGCTGCGCGCCGGGCCTTCTCGACGATCTGATCGGCTGGTGGCGCCTCGACGACGCGCCCGGCAGCGCCACCGCCCACGATTGGTCTGGGCGGGGCAACGACGGCACGCTCGTCGGCCTCGATCCGGCCACGGTCTGGGTCGCCGATGGACCGGAGAAGGGCGCGCTGTCGGTCGCGGGGCAGGGTTACGTCAACGTCCCGGCGTCGGCTTCGATCGATTCAATCACCGACCAGGTGACCGTCGCCGCCTGGATCTTTCTGACCGCTCCCGTCGCGGCCGGTACCTACGCGACGGCGATCTCGCGCCAGATCGGAGCCGGCTACGATCAGCACTACCATCTGTCGGTCAACGGCCAGCAGCAAGCCATCCTCTTCATCACCACCCCGATGGCGGGACAGGTGGTCCTCGGCAGCCCGATGACGATCCCGCAGCAGACCTGGGTCCACCTCGCCGGCACCTACGACGGCAGCCAGGCCCGCCTCTACGTCAACGGCGTCGAAGTCCTCAGCGCGGCGGCCACCGGTTCCTTCGCCGCCGAGACCGACCCGGTCGTTCTCTCCGGCAACGGCAACGGCACCGCCAAGACCGTTTCGGAATTCGTCCCCGGCCAGCTCGACGAGGTCATGCTGTACCGGCGGGCGCTCGGATCGGACGAGATCGCGCGGCTGGAGGGCGGCGCGCTGCTCCCTTCGACGGGGCCTCATTCGGACGGAGGCGGACAATGAGCGCCCTCCATGCCTCGATGCGGCATTTTCGGCTGGGTGTGCGCGGGCGCTTTTTGCTGACAAAACGGAGCCGAGCCGGACAATTAGATGGGGCCCAGCTGTGAGTCATTTGCGACTTGTTCTCTCGCCAGCACCGCAGATGACCAGCGACGACGCCTGCCTGGACGCGTTTCAGCGGGAGCTCGACTACGTTTACAGGACGCTGCGCCGCCTCGGCACTTCCCCCTCCGAGGTCGAAGATCTCGCGCAGGAGCTGTTCCTGGTCCTCCGTCGAGCGTGGAGCGAATACGACCCTGGCCGCCCGCTGCGCCCCTACCTGTTCGGGATCGCGTTTCGGATCGCCTCGGCGCACCAGCGAAAGCGCAGCCGCGAGGTGGCGTTCGGGATCGTCGAGGTCGACGACACCGGGCCGGCGCCGGACGACGCCCTGCAGATCAAGCAGGCGCGGGCGCTGGTGCTGGAGGCGCTCGAGCGCATTCCGCTGCCGAGACGCGCGGTGCTGGTCATGCACGAGCTCGACGATGTCCCGGTCGGCGAGGTGGCGTCGGCGCTCTCGATCCCGCTCTTCACCGCTTATTCGCGGCTCCGCAAGGCGCGCAAGGAACTGGCGGCGGCGGTTCGGCGCCTGCTCAAGGAGGCGGACGTCCGATGATCGATCTGCGTGGAAAGTTGCCGCCCGAGGCTCGTGGGCTGCTCGATCGTGAGCGCGACATTCCGGCCCAGCCGGCGGCGGTGCGGGCGCGGGCGCTGGTCCGGGCGCGCGCCGCGCTGGTGGCGGGGATCGCCTCGCGGCCGGCTCCCGTCGCGTCGGAGGCGTCGCCGCTCCGAAGGTGGCGCGTCGCCGTGGCCGCACTGGTGTGCCTGGCGAGCGCCGCAGCGGCGGCGGCGGTGTACGAGAGCCATCGCCACGAAGCACTGGTCGCGGGGCCGGTCGCGTCGTCCGTCGCAGTCGCCCCGCCGCCGGCATCTCCCGCACCCACTTCGAGATCGGCGGCGAGCTCGGTCGCCGACCTCCCTGCGCCGCCGGCGCCCGTGCGCGCGTCCGGACCGTCGCTGGCAAAGGCTGACGCGATCCAGGAGGAGCTGCGGCTTCTCCAGCAGGCGCGCGCGGCGGTGGCACGAGGGGACTTCGCGGCCGCGTTGCCGCCGCTCGCCGAGCACGGGCGCCGCTTCAAAGACGGACGTCTGGCCGAAGAACGAGAGGCCTTGCGGGTGAAGGCGCTGGCCGGGCTCGGCCGCACGGGCGAGGCCCGGCGTGCGGCCGCCGCGTTCGAGGCGCGGTTCCCGCGCAGCGTGCTCCTGCCGGCGGTCAGCCGAATGCCGGCCTCGGCTCCCTAACCGCGCTCGGACTATCTGTTCGCGCCGGGGGCGTCCCGGTATTCGCGAAGAGGGACCGGCCGGTCGAGCGACGGCCCGTGCTTCTTCCGGAGCAAGCGTTGCGCCGGGTAGATCCCGCGGTGGCCGGACAACAGATACGACAGGACCGTCACGATGACCACGTAGGGAAGGACCGCGCCGCCCACCAGCTCGACCACCATGATGGAGAGCGCGAGCGGCGTGTTCGCGGCAGCGCCGAAGACGGCGGCGAGACCGATCGCCGCGCCCAGCTCGATTGGAAGCCCGAGCAAGCGCGCGAGGACGTTGCCGAGCGTGGCGCCGATGAAGAACAGCGGCGTGACCTCGCCGCCGAGAAACCCGCAGCCCAGCGTCACCGCCGTGAAGACGATCTTGGCGGCAAACGAATAGGCCGGGAGGTGCGGATCGCTGAAGGCGCGCAGGATCGTCGGGACGCCGAGGCCCAGGTAGTCGCTGCTCCCGACGAGGCGCCACATCGCCACGACGGCGGCGCCACCCAAGAACATTCGGATGGGGAGGCGCGGCACGTGGCGCTCCATCCGGCCCTTGATGAAGTGGGTCAACTCGATGAAGGCGATGGTCGCCAGCGCCATCGCGGCGGCGATGACCACCAACTTGCCGCCAAGACCGATCGAAAACGGGATCGCTCGGGCAGCCGGGTAAGCGGTGTGTGCGATGCCGAGCGCCCGGGTGACCCGATCGCCGACGACGGCCGAAATGAGCGCCGGAACGAGCGCGTCGTACTCGATGCGTCCGATGGTCACCACCTCGAGGCCGAAGATGAGACCGGCGATCGGCGTCCCGAACACCGAGCCGAAGCCACCGGCGATGCCGGCGGCGATGACGATTCGTCGCAGATCCCGATCCACCCGAAAACGGTGCGCTATCGCATCGGCGATGCTGGCGCCCATCTGCACCGCCGTTCCCTCCCGGCCCGCGCTGCCTCCGAACAGATGCGTGAGCACCGTCCCGATGAGCACCATGGGGGCCATCCGCAGCGGAATTTGAGGGGCGTCACCGTGGATGGTGTCGATGATCAGGTTGTTGCCACCCTTGATCGAGCCGCCCCATCGCTCGTAGATCGCGCCGATGCCGAGCCCCGCCAGGGGCAGGGCGTAGACGAGCCACTCGTGGGCGCCGCGGAAGTTGGTCACCAGCTCGAGCAGCGCGAGCAAGGCTGCAGAAGCCAGCCCGCAAGCGACGCCGACGAAGGCGCCCAGCGCCGTCCATTGCCCCAAGATGAGGAAGACGCGGAAGGTGCGGAAGGTGCGCAGCTGCTGAGACGGAATCATCCCGAATCGACCTCCTCGTTTTGGTACCGGAGGGATTCGAAGGGCGAACTCCTACGGCACCGTTGTTGGTGCATTCGTAGGAGTCATTGGCTGCCGTGAAGGCCAGCGGTTATCGGCGGACTCCACCGCCATCGTGAGAATCCAGGTTGGATGGAACGACGAGGGTTGTCAAGGTTGCGTCTCTTCGATCTCTCGTTCGACGGCCTCCCATTCGCCGACCAGGCCGTCGATCCTGGGTCCCAGGGACTCCTGCTCCTTCACCAGCGCGTCGATCTCGTCGCGCTTGGCGCGCTGAAAGAAATCGGGGTCGGCGTAGATCGCTTGAATCTCGGCCTTGCGCGCCTCGGCGGCGGAGATCTCGGCCAGCAGCTTGTCGCGCAGCTTGGGGAGCTGGGCGACGCGGTTGCGGCGCTTCTTCTGATCCGCCCAACTCTCGGTGGTCGTGGCCGCGTCGCCGTTCGTCGTCGCGTCGGCTTTCTTTTCGGCGCGCTCCGCCCGGGCCCGGAGCGCGACCGCGTCGCCGTCCAGGTGATCGTCGCCGAGCTTGGCCAGGTATTCGGCATAGGTCCCGGGAAAATCGCGCGGCCCCTCGGGGGTAATCTCCACCACGCGCGTCGCCAGCGCGCTCACGAACCACCGGTCGTGGGAGACGAACACCACCGTCCCGGTGTACGCCTTCACCGCCTCGACGAGCGCGTGGATCGCCTCCAGGTCGAGGTGGTTGGTCGGCTCGTCGAGCACCAGCACGTTGGGCTTCTGCACGGCGAGCAGCGCGAAGATGAGGCGCGCCGCCTCGCCTCCCGACAGCAGCGCGACGCGCTTGCTGACGTCGGGCCCCGAGAACAGCACGCGCCCGAGCTGCGCGCGCACGAAGGTCGGGCTCTCCCCCGGACAGAGCGCTTCCAAGGCCGCGAGCGGCGTCGTCTCCGGATCGTCGAGGACCTCGCGGTGATCCTGCGGGAAGTAGCCGACGCGTGTCTCGTGCCCCCACTTCACCCGGCCGGTGTCGGCCTCCAGGCGCTCGACGACGATCCGCAGCAGCGTCGACTTGCCGAGACCGTTGGGCCCGATGATCGCCACCCGCTCGCCTCGCCGCACCAACAGCGACAGATCGGTGAGCACCCGCTTTTCGCCGTACGACTTGCTGATGCCGGCCAGCTCCAGCACCTCGCGGCCGCTCGGCCGCTCCGGCACGACCTTGAACAGCGGCGTGCGCCGCGAGCTGTCGGCCAGCTCGGCGACCTCGATCTTCTCGATCTGCTTGAGCCGGCTCTGCGCCTGCGTGGCCTTGGTGTTCTTGGCCCCGAAGCGCTCGACCCAGGTCCTTTTGCGGTCGATCTCTGCCTCTGCGCGCGCCACGGAGGTCTCGGCCCGCGCCCGCGTGGCCTCCTTCTCGACCACCGCCTTCGAATAGGGGCCGGTGTAGAGCGTGATGGTCCCGTAGTCGACGTCCAGCGTGTGGCTGGTGACGTTGTCGAGGAAGCGCTGGTCGTGCGAGATGATCACCGCGCAGCCGGCGTACCCCGCCAGGAACTTCTCCAGCCAGCGGATGGTGAGGATGTCGAGGTGGTTGGTCGGCTCGTCGAGCAGCAGCACGTCGACGCCTCCCACGAGCACCTGCGCCAGCAGGACGCGCAGCTTGAACCCACCCGACAGCGTCGACAGCGCCGCCCGGTGAAACCGCGTCGGGATCGCCAGCCCCTCCAGCACCTCGCTGGCGCGCGCCTCCAGCGTGTAGCCGTCGTGCGCGGCGACGATGTCCTCGAGATCCGCCAGTCGACCGGCGTCGATGTCGCCGGGCGCCGCGGTCAAGCGCCGTTGCTCTTCGAGCGCGCTCCAGACCACGGCGTCGCCGCGCATCGCCAGGTCGAGGATGATCGCCTCGTCGTCGAGGAACCGATCCTGCCGCAGCACGCCGACCCGGGCGCGCTTGGCGATGGTGAACGTCCCGGACGAGCTCGCTTCGTCGCCGGCCAGGACCTTCAGGAAGGTGGTCTTGCCCGAGCCGTTGGCCCCCACCAGGCCGTACCGCGACCCCGCGTTCAACTGCAGCGAGACGTCCGCGAACAGCACGCGGGCGCCGTACTCCTTGGCGAGGCTGGTCGTGGCGATCATTGTGTTGGGGCGCGCGTAACTTAGGCTACGCAGCCCCCACGGGAAACCATTTCGGAGATGCCGGCGTCCGGAATGTTACGAAGAACCGTTCGTCCTGAAACCCGCCCGGATGAGCGGCACGGCCAAGATTTCGCCAGGATCTACGGCATTTCACGGCGTTTCAAACGGCAGGAGGTTCAGATGAGTGGACTCGGCGGGCTCAACAAGTCTCCCGCGGGCGTGGTGATCGGCATGGTCCAGCTGCAGCTTCCGACGGTGACCACCCCGTCGGAGCTGGCCGCACAGCGGAGCCGGATCGTCGATCTGGTGGGGAAGGCGCGGCGCAACCTCCCCGGGATGGACCTGGTGGTGTTTCCCGAGTACTCCCTGCACGGGCTCTCGATGAGCACCGACCCGGCGCTCATGTGCCTGATGGACGGCCCCGAGGTGAGCGCCTTCCGGGAGGCCTGTCGCGCCAACCACATCTGGGGCTGCTTCTCGCTGATGGAGGCCAACCCGGCCGGCAACCCGTTCAACACGGGCATCATCCTCGACGACCAGGGGGAGCTGCGCCTCTACTACCGCAAGCTGCACCCCTGGGTGCCGGTCGAGCCCTGGGAGCCGGGCGATCTCGGCATTCCCGTGTGCGACGGACCCAACGGCAGCCGCCTCGGGCTCATCATCTGCCACGACGGCATGTTCCCCGAGATGGCGCGCGAGTGCGCCTACAAGGGCGCGGAGATCATCCTGCGAACGGCGGGCTATACCGCGCCGATCCGGCACTCCTGGCAGATCACCAATCAGGCGAACGCCTTCTCCAATCTGGCCGTCACCGCCTCGGTCTGTCTGTGTGGCTCGGACGGGACGTTCGATTCGATGGGCGAAGGGATGATCGTGAACTTCGACGGCGTGCCGCTGGTGACCGGCGGCGGGCGGCCGGACGAGATCATCACCGCGGAGGTGCGGCCCGATCTGGTGCGCGAGGCGCGGCGCGGCTGGGGCGTCGAGAACAACATCTATCAACTGGCCCATCGCGGCTACGTCGCGGTGAAGGGCGGCGCCGGCGACTGCCCGTACACCTTCATGCAGGACCTGGTGGCCGGCCGCTACCGCCTCCCGTGGGAGGCCGAGGTCGTCCACGTCGACGGATCGTCGTGTGGTTTCCCGCCGCCCGAGCGGAGCTACACGCCCGCTCCTGCGCCCGACATCGTCCGCAAGACGGCCTGACAGCGGCCTTCACGTCGAAGGCGATGCCATCGACTGCCGGTCAGTGTCCTCACCAGAGATGGCGGAGGCTCTCTGTCGCGGGAGCGAGCACGAAGCGAGGGCCGTGAACACGTAGGCGCCGGCGAGGGCGCCGAAGCCTTTCCAGACGTCGGTCCAGGAGACGCCGGCGCCGCCGAACAACCTCGAGAGATGACCGGCGGCGAGGTAGACGTGCACGCCGGCGACGATCAGCGCCGTGAGCGGGTGCCAGACGAAGCGGGGCAGGGGAAGCACGCCGCGCAACCGCCTGTTTCTATCACCGCTCATCTGGACGCCTGGAACAGCTCCACGCTTCCATAGGGCTCGGCCGATTGCGGCCGAAAGCGGTTGAGCGTGAACTTCGTCCTCTGCCCCGGTTGGACATCGACGAGGAGGTAGTTGTAGTCCTCTCGCGGACTCTCGTCCTTCCAGTAATGGTCCGGCGGGTAGTCCACCGGGACCTTGAGGTGGGTTCGGCCCGGGAGGATGGGGTCCTGTTCCGCTCCGCCGCCGCCGAGGACCAGGTATTTCACCCCGTCGACGTCGTAGAGCTCGGTCGTGTGTACGTGTCCGTTGAAGACGACGATGTCCAGGTCCTTGGCGTAGGACGCCAGGATCTGGTGGGGATTCTGATCTTCGGGGATGGCGCCCAGCCCGGAGCGGCAGAACACCGGCGCATGAAAGGAGACGAAGACCTTGCGGATCCCCGCGGCTTTGCTCTCATCCAGCCACTGCCTCAATTGGGCCATCTGTTCCGCGAATGCGGGCCGGGTGGCGTCCCAGGTCGACGGCGAGCGGTAGTTGAGCTTCCCGGTCCAAAGGAAGATGAAGCGAACGCCCTTGAAGTCGAACTTGTAGATCAGCCGGTCGTTCGAGACCCCGAGCGTCTTCAGATAGGGGAAGGAGGCCAGGAGCCCCTCCACGTCGGAGTCTTCCCAGACCTCGTGATTGCCGACGGCGGGAAACATACGGCCCGGCAAGCCGGCCGCGCGCATCTCGTCGTCCGGAGCCGGCAACTGCTTGAGGACCTCCTGGTTCACCAGCGTCCAGTACGGATTCTCGGAGGGCGACGCGGCCTGCTTGCCCCACCAGACCAGGTCGCCGGTGTTGAGGATGAACCTGGCCTTCCCTTGTTGAACGTCCTGCACCACGTTGCGGGCGACCCACTCGCCGCCGTCCAGACGAAACATCGTGCGGCGCACGCCCGGCAACAGCTTCACGTCTTCGACCGAGGCCTCGGTGACCCAGCCTTTGTCGAGGGTCATCGTGGTCACCTCGCTTGCCGTCATGAACGGCATGACCATCTGAACCAGCTCCTTCGTCGCCGGGTCATAGGTCAGCTTGACGTGTTTTTGAACCGTCTCCTCGGAGACTTTCTTCGGCAGAACTTCGGAGAACAGATCGACCATCAGCTTGCGGGCTTCCGCTTCCTGATCCTTCCGATACGGAAGTTGCATCATCGATCGCGAGTCGCCGTACACCGCGAAGGAGAAGCCGGCTTTGGGCTTCTCCGCCGCCGCCACCTTCTCGCCGCCTATTGTCGCTCTCCCGCAGCTTGCCGAAAGAACGAGGACGGCGGCACTGCCCAGGACCCACGTCGCTGCTGTTTTTGCCAACATGCAAGTTCTCCGAAGTGTCGAGGCTGGTGATCGATCCGTCGACCAGGCCGAGCCGCCATCGTGTGTCGCGTCGACGCGCCGTCAAGACGGCGAGTCGACGCACTCTGTTGGGCCCATCGAGCTTCGGTCCAATCCAGGGTGCAAGCCGGTCGATTGAGCCGTTGTCGCAAACGTCAGCCATCTCTCTGGCGAACGCGCGCGGCCACCTCATCGTCCATGGAACGCCGGAGCGCGTGGATTTTCGGACGCTCGGACGCTCGGACGAAGGAGAGAACTCATGGCGACGAAGAAGCCCAACATTCTGATCCTCTTTGGCGACGACATTGGCATGTGGAACATCAGCTACTTCAGCCGCGGGCAGATGGGGTACCGGACGCCCAACATCGACCGCGTGGCCAACGAAGGCGTGGCCTTCACCGACTACTACGCGCAGCAGAGCTGCACCGCCGGCCGCGCCGCCTTCATCACCGGCCAGAACCCGGTTCGCGTCGGTCTGAGCAAGGTCGGGATGCCCGGCGCCACCGTGGGGCTTCAGGCGGAGGACCCGACCAT
The DNA here is from genome assembly GCA_036267635.1 of Polyangia bacterium. Classification (GTDB taxonomy): domain Bacteria; phylum Myxococcota_A; class Polyangia; order Fen-1088; family Fen-1088; genus JADGRB01. The sequence continues at coordinate 30,115 of DATAVR010000048.1, forward strand.
CGCCGAGCTGCTCAAGCCGCTCGGTTACGCCACCGGCCAGTTCGGCAAGAACCACCTCGGCGATCGCGACGAGTACTTGCCGACCGTGCACGGCTTCGACGAGTTCTTCGGCAATCTCTATCACCTCAACGCCGAGGAGGAGCCGGAGCTGCCCGACTACCCCAAGGACCCGGCGTTCAAGAAGAGATTCGGACCCCGCGGCGTGCTCCATTGCCTCTCCGACGGCAAGGGGGGACAGAAGATCAAGGACACCGGTTCCCTCACCATCAAGCGGATGGAGACCATCGACGAGGAGATCACCTCGCGCGCCACGGAGTGGATGGAGAAGCAGGTCAAGGACGAGAAGCCTTTTTTCCTCTGGTACAACTCGACCGCGATGCACTTCCGGACCCACCTCGCCGAGAAGAATCGCGGCAAGAGCGGGCAGGACGACTACAGCGACCGGATGGTCACGCACGACGAGCAGATCGGCCAGATGCTCGACAAGCTCGACGAGCTGGGGATCGCCGACAACACGATCGTCATGTACTCGACCGACAACGGCCCCGAGAACGACACCTGGCCGGACGGCGCCAACACCGTGTTCCGCAGCCAGAAGGACACCAACTGGGAAGGGGGCTGGCGTGTGCCGGCGTTCATCCGCTGGCCCGGCAAGATCAAGCCGGGCACGGTCCTGAACGACATCGTCTCCCACCAGGACATGCTGCCAACGTTGCTGGCCGCGGCGGGAGGGGATCCCGACGTCAAGGAAAAGCTGCTCAAGGGCTACAAGGTGGGCGACAAGACCTTCAAGGTGCACCTCGACGGCTTCGACATGCTGCCCTACCTGACCGGTCAGGCGAAGGAGAGCCCGAGGAAGTTCTTCTTCTACATGAGCGATGACGGGGAGGTCATGGCGGTCCGAAACGGCGATTGGAAGTTCGTGCTGGGCGAACAGCGCGCCATGCAGCTCAAGGTCTGGATGGAGCCGCTCAACAAGCTGCGGCTCCCGCTCATCTTCAATTTGCGGCGCGACCCGTTCGAGCGCGCGCAACACAACTCGAACACCTACTACGACTGGCTCGCCTACCACGCCTTCATGATCTACGAGATGCAGGAGCTGGTGGCCGAGCAGCTGGACGGCTTCATCAAGTATCCGCCGCGCCAGAAGCCGGCCTCGTTCAACCTGGACGAGGTGATGCGCCAGGTCCAGCCCCATCACCAATAGCGGCGACGCCGTGGCCGTCGCCCAGGAGGTGCGCGCGTTTTATGAGCGCCATCCTTATCCACCTCCCGTCGACAGCCTGGAGAAATACCGGCGTCTCTGGCAGGACCGCCAGAGACGCCGCTCGGACCATCACCTGTTCTGGCCGGCCAGGCCCTATCGGGAAGACCACGCCATTCTGATCGCGGGCTGCGGGACGTCGCAGGCGGCCAAGCACGCCCTGCGCTGGCCGGCGGCCCGGGTGACGGGGATCGATTTCAGCGCCACCAGCGTGCGCCGGACGGCAGAGCTCAAACGGAAGCACGGCCTCGACAACCTGGAGGTCCACCAGCTCCCCATCGCCGAGGTGGGAGAGCTCGGGGCGCGCTTCGATCAGATCGTCTGCACCGGTGTGCTCCACCATCTCCCCGAGCCCGACGCGGGGCTGAGCGCGCTCTGCGAGGTGCTGGCGCCCGGCGGGGCCATGCATCTCATGGTGTACGCGCCGTACGGACGGGTCGGCGTCTACATGCTGCAGGACTTCTGCAAGCGGGTCGGCATCGCGGCCACCGAGGAGGGAATCCGGGAGCTGGTCACCGCGCTCGGGCTGTTGCCGCCCGGGCATCCGCTGCAGACGCTGCTGCGCGAGGCGCCGGACTTTCGAGACGAGGCGGCGCTCGCCGACGCGTTGCTGCACCCGCAGGATCGCGCCTACTCGGTGCCGGAGCTGTTCGCCCTTCTCGAGCGGAGCGGGCTGACGTTCGGTCGTTGGGTCAAGCAGGCGCCGTATAGCCCGCATTGCGGCCTAATGGCTCGCCTGCCGCAGGCGGAACGAATCGCGCGGCTTCCCCCCATCGATCAGTACGCCGCCGCCGAGCTGTTTCGGGGGACGATCTCTCGCCACAGCGTGGTGGCGTACCGAGCCGACGACGCGGCCGCCGCGCAGTCTCCACGTTTCAGCGGGGACGCCTGGCGCAACTACGTCCCGCTTCGAGGGCCCGACACCATCAGCGTCCAGGAACGGCTGCCCCCCGGCGCGGCGGCGGTGCTGATCAACCGGGGCCATTCCTTCACCGACATCTACCTTCCGATCGACGCCCAGGAGCTGCGGCTCTACGAGGCGATCGACGGGGAGCGCACCGCCGGCGAGATCGCGCGGGCCGCGGGGAACGAAGCGGGGGCGGCCGCCTTCTTGGCGCGGCTCGAGCGCCACGACCAGATCGTGCTCGACGCCTCGCGGTGACGCTCAGTCACAGGTGCCGGAGCAGGGGACGAACGTGCCGGCGGTGGCCTGGACGGTGGCGCTGCCGCTCGTCAGCCCTGACGCCGAGGCGGTGACCGTGATGGTGCCGGTGCCGGTCGCCTGGACGATCGCGAAGGCCAGGCCCGCGTAGGCGTTGCGCACGTTTCCCCGGAACGTCTCTTGCGTCATGCTGGCGCTGTCGACGGCGATGATCGTTCCGGGGCCGGTGAGGGCGAACGTCACCGGCGTCGTGCTGCTGACGACGGCGCCCGAGGCGTTCGAGATCGCGGCCTTGATGAACGACACGTCGTTCAGGTCGGTGAGCAGCGTGGCGTGATCCGCCGTGACGACCACCTTGGTCGCGCCGGTCCCAGTCGCCGCGGCGGTGGTCTTGGGCGCCCCCCAGGTCGTCTGCCAGGAGTAGCCGAGCGTCTTCGGGATGCCCATCTCGTCCATGATCCCCGCGGTGGCGCCGAACGTCGGCCAGTCGCCGTCGGCCTCGCCCAGATAATCGACCCCCGTCCACATGAACTCGCCCGTCAGCGCCGGCGTGCTCTTGATCGTGCTCCAGGTGCTCGTCTGCGTCCCGATCTCCGTCAACACCGAGGCGAGCGGCGGCGAGGCCTTGGTCGCGCCGACCGCCGAGGCGGTGTCGTAGTTGTTCCCCCAGACGTCGACCGGGTAGTTGATGGTCGGCGGGGTGGTCGTCAGATCGATGTCGCCGGCGGTGGCCGGATCGAGCAGCGCCTGCGTGTCCTTGCGCGACGGATCGAGCGTGTGGCTGAGCGTGAGCATCTGGTTCACGATCGGAAGCCGCGTGGCGTGCGAGTCGTGGATCTCGTTTCCCAGGCTGTAGAGCGCCACGCTGGGGTGGTTGCGATCGCGCATCATCCAGCCGGTGAAGTCGACCTGCCACCACTTGGCGCCGGTCGCCACCGACGGCACGGCCGGCATGCCGGTGGGCGCGGTCGCGGTCTGATTGAAGTAGGCGGCGTAGTCGCCGCTGTCGGTGTACTTGTGCGCCGTCCAGACGTCGGTGAACTCGTCGAGCACCAGGATCCCCATCCGGTCGCAGAGATCGAGAAAGTCCGGGCTCGGCGGGTTGTGCGCCGTTCGGATCGCGTTCACCCCGAGCAGCTTGAGCTGGGCCAGCCGCCGCTGGACGGCGCGCTCGGGAGCGGCCAGCCCGAGGCCGTGGAAGTCCTGGTGATTGGCCACACCCTGGAACTTGACGTTCTTGCCGTTGAGGCTCATCCCGCTGGTGCCGTCGAAGGTCAGGCTGCGAATCCCGAACGCGACGAGATCGTCGTCGACGGTGGCTCCGCCCACCTGCACGTTGGCCAGCAGCTGATACATGTTGGGGGTGGTCAGATCCCACAGCTTGGGATTGGTCACCGGGACGTCGAAGGTGAACCCGGCGGAGGCGCCGGCCGCGATGCTCTGGGCGGCGGTCGTGACAGGGGCCAGCGCCGACCCGCTGGGGTCGCTGACGATCCCTTGCACGGTCACGCTCTGACTGGTGGTGCCCGAATTGACCACCGTGGTCGTCACGTGAACCGTCGCCGCGGTGGTCGTCGGGCTGGGCGTCGTGACGAAGGTGGCCCACTGATCGACGTGAACCGGATCGGCCGCCACGATGCGCACGTGCCGATAGATGCCGGCGCCGGCGTAGTAGCGCTCGGACGGCTGCGTGGTGGTGTCGGTCTTCACGGCGATCACGTTGTCGGATGCCCCGAAGGTGACACTCGCGGTGAGCTCGTAGCGGAAGCTCACCCAGCCGTACGGGTGATGTCCGAGGTGGGTGCCGTTGATGTAGACGTCGCTGTTCTCCATCACCCCGTCGAGCTCGACGAAGACCCGCCGCCCCGACAAGTTCTGGGGGAGGGTGAAGTGCTTCCGGTACCAGGCGATCCCCGACGGCACGTAGCCGCCCCGGCCGGTCGTCGCCGCGGTCTGGGAGAACGGCCCTTCGATCGCCCAGTCGTGCGGGACGTTCAACGCGCGCCACGACGAATCGGCGAAGGCGGCCTGATCCGCCCCGGTCGCGTTGCCGTTGAAGAACAGCCATCCCGCGTCGAAGGGAACGATCGATCGCACGCGGCCGGACGTGGTGGTGCCGCCCGCGCCGCCGCCGCCTGTTCCTGCGGCCCCGGTCGCGCTGCTGCCGCCGGTCGCCCCGGTGCCGCCGGTCGCGCCCGCGCCGCCGCCGGTTCCCGTCGACCCTCCACTTCCGCCGCTGGTGCCGCCGCCGTTCCCCCCGCTGCCACCATTGCCGCCGCTGCCACCATTGCCGCCGCTGCCACCGTTGCCACCGCCATTGCCACCGTTCCCGCCGCCGCCGGACGCCGACGTGCCGCCGCTGCCGCCTGACGTGCCGCCGTTCCCGGGGCCGCCGGTCCCCGAGGTCCCCCCGAGGCCGGTGGTGCCGCCGTTGCCACTCGCTCCATTTCCGCTGGCGCCGCCGCCGCTACACCCCACGCCAGACAGCAAGAAACCAGACGCGCAGAGACAGAGCGCGCGCGTCAGCTGGCGACCCCGATTTGCACTCGACGGCGGTGGGCTTTGCACAACCGATTCAAGGGCTGGCGCCGGCGAACTTGGTACAGGGGTCGGAGCCGCCCCCCCCGGGACGCTAGGCGCGGCCGACGTCGCGAACGTTGATCCGAAACTGCTCGGCGCCCGAAGTGCGCCACTCCGTTATCTTCGATTTGACCGTCTCCAGATCCAGCTCCTTCGGAAAGACCCCGCCGTAATCCTTGAGCTGGAAGGCCAGGAGCGGCCACCAGGCGTCGCTCAGGACGACGGCGCCGAACCCGTTTTTCAGCAGCGTGTCGGGAGGGCTTCCCACCTCCTTGGCGTTGTAGGTGATCCAACCCAAGATCGGTCGAAAGCTCACCGCCTCGTCCGGCTTCCCGGTCCAGTACGCCGCGTGCAGACCAAAATCGGTCGGGGTGATCGCGCTCCAGTCTTCCAGATACCTCTTCGGGTCCGCCATGAGTGCCCCTCCTTGGGGCCGGACCCCTGATCTACCCGATTCTCGTCGCCTGGAAAGTCCGGCGCGCCAGCAACGTGGCTCGCCACGAGCCTGTCGACGGTCGCCGCGTCATGGAAATGGTTCGCGTCGACGGAGCGCATGCAGGCGCGCAGGCGCCGACGTGCGCGACCGAACACTTCGTCGCTGGCGTGTGGCGAGGTCGTTGTTTGGCGCCATCTTTTTTTCTCACCTCGCGCGACGCTGGCGCCGATGCAGATCGTATGAGGACCGCGCGCGCTCGCTGTTCGTCGTCGAGTCTCTGGTCCGCGATCTCGTTCGTGGCGTTGTGGGTTGGCGGCTGCGATTTCCATCCCGCCTCGCAGTTCACATCCGCCGCCGTAGACGCAGGGACCGCCTCCAAGCTCACGGCGGCCGGCGGCGCCGGCGGAGGCGGCAGCGCGAACGGAAAGCTCGGCTCCGGGTCTCACGACGGCGGACCGTCCGGCGGCGCGGTCGGGACGGGCGGCGCAGGCGGTGCCGGCGCGGGCACAGGAACAGGCACAGGAACAGGAACAGGATCAACTGGTGGGACGCCAATCTGCCCCGCGCAATGCCCGACCGGACAGGTCTGTCTCGGCGGAACCTGTCAGCCCGATCCCTGTCTGTCGGCGGCCTCGAGCTGCGCGGCGGGCACGACCTGCCACGCGACCTGCGTGGCGGTCACCGATCCCTGCGCCGGCAAGAGCTGCTCCAATGGGGAGACCTGCGTCTCCGGCGCCTGCGTCGCGGGCTGTTTCCTCGAGCCGTGCAACGGCGTGACCTGCCCCTCCGGACAGTATTGCAGTCCGGGAACCGGCGCCTGCGTGATGATCGACGCCTGCGACGCCGCGTGCGGAGCCGGCCAGGCTTGCAATCTCACCTGCGCGGCGCCCAATCCTTGCGCCGGGGTCCACTGCGCCGCCAATCAGCTCTGCAGCGGCGGCAGCTGCGTGGCGAACCTCTGCGCGGGGGTGAAGTGCGCGGTGGGGAGCATCTGCAGCAACGGCACCTGCATCGACACCTGCAGCTGCAGCAAGAGCTGCGGCAGCGCCGGCCACTGCATTCAGGGCTCGTGCGTCTGCACGCCCAGCTGTCCCAGCGACGGCAGTCGCGCCGGGCTCGACGACGGATGCGCCGGTCAATGCCCGTGCCCGACGGGCAGCACGCAGTCGACCAACGGCTGCTGCATGCCCAACTGTCCCGCCGACGGCAGCCGCGGCGGCATGAGCGACGGCTGCGGCAAGAGCTGCGCCTGCGCGACGGGGAGCGCGCTTTACATGGGCGCCTGCTGCACCCCGAGCTGCCCCGCCAACGGCAGCAACGGCGGCAAGTCGAACGGCTGCGGGGGGACCTGCAGCTGCGCCACCGGCAGCACGCTCTACATGGGCGCCTGCTGCACGCCGAACTGCCCCGCCAACGGCAGCAACGGCGGCAAGTCGAACGGCTGTGGCGGCACCTGCGCCTGCCCGAGCGGCGAGGTGATCTACACCGCCGCCTGCTGCGCGCCGAACTGTCCCGCCGACGGCAGCAACGGCGGCAAGTCGAACGGCTGCGGGGGAACTTGCAGCTGCGCCACCGGCAGCGCGCTCTATATGGGGGCCTGCTGCACGCCGAGCTGCCCCGCCGACGGCAGCCGCGGCGGGATGAGCGACGGCTGCGGCAAGACCTGCCCTTGCCCGAGCGGCGAGGTGGTCTACACCGCCGCCTGCTGCGCGCCGAACTGCCCGAACAACGGGACCTGCGGCGGAGCCGACGG
>DATAVR010000049.1:0-12405 GCA_036267635.1 Polyangia bacterium
TGGATCCTCGAGTCATTGCCGCGGCCGAAGACGACTGCCGTGGTGTAAGCATTCGGGTAAACATCGGGCAACGCGGTCACGCACGGGCCGCTCAGGAATGCCGAAGCGACGCAGCTGCCTGTCACACACGTGTACCCCGAGACGCAGCCCGAGTTGGCAGTGCAAGAGCTTCCGCAAGCGCTTGGGGAGGCGCAGCTGTATCCGCCGCAGGTGGCGGCGTCGTCACTGCATCCGGCGTCCAGACTGTGGGCGCGGTCCGCTCCCCCGTCCATGCCGCCCGAACCGTGCCCTCCACTCCCGCCAGTGGGTGCGCGGCCGCCATTTCCGCCGCTGCCGGAACCTTTGACGTCGGGTCCGCCGTCATTGGTCCCTTTCACCAAAGTTGCGGAGCCGCAACCGAGCGTCGCGACCAGGGCCACGCCAAGCATCAGTTCCCATCTCGGCATCGCTCTATTCAGAAAAGTATCATCCAGACAGATACGCGCTACGAACACGGTTGGACTTATACACCACAACTAACCGACTCGGACAACGAGGCGGCTACGACGGATTTCCGCTCCCGTCGCAGGTGTAGAACGCGCCGTATTGAGAGTCGCCGCCCGAGACATTGTTCGAGTAGGCGCAGGTTGGTCGGCAGCAGTCTTGCATCGTGGTGCTCGTGTAACCCGAGGAGAAGCCCTTGCTCGAGGCAGAGCTCATATCGACAGCGGCCGGATCTGCCGTTGGTAGGCCCTGCGGGTTGAGCTTGCAGCCGGTAACGCGCGTAAGATTCGCGGGACACTCGACCCGTTTGGCCATCACGTTCCAGTTGAGGTGATAGAGGTTTTGCGGCTGGCTCGTCTCCTGGCAGGAGACCTCCGTCGTACTCTGCACAGCCGAATTGCTGGCCGTGATCATCTGGCAGTCGCTCATGATGCCCGACTGGCAGGAGGAGGTCGCGATTGAGTCGTCGCTGTACATTCCGCTGCTCGCGCAAGCTGGGACCGTCAATGCGCGGATGCCGCCGTTGAACGCCTGGCCGATGCTCGGGTAGTTCGTGTACATGGCCGAGCATCCAGTCGTGAAGTTGCCCTCCCCGCCGCTCCCCATGAAGATGTCGAAATTCTTGGTGCCAGCGCCCGTGTTGAACGCCTGGACGATCATCGGCTTGGGCGTCGGCACCCCGCTTACGTTGTCGCTGTTTGACACGAAAACGAGCTGATAACACTGGCAGCAGGTGCTTCCGGATTGGTTGTCGACGCCGCCGCTGTCCTTGTCGTGTCCGACAACGCCATACACGAATTGGGGGTTTGCGGAGGTGCCAGCGAAATCGTCCGCCTCGGCCGACTTGAACTCCGGGCTGTAGACCATCGTCCGAACACACATGAACCCGGTGCCGCCGCCGGGACTGCACCCGCTCGTGGCGTTGTTCTTCAGGTTGGGCGGGTTGATCTTGTAGCTCGGGCAGGCACCGCACGAGCCGCCGCAGTCGACGCCGGTCTCCGTGCCGTTCTGCATGTCGTCGAGGCACGAGGACGGTCCGGTTCCCCCTGTTCCCATTCCGCCGGTTCCCGTTCCGCTGGCGCCCGCGGCGCTGCCGCCGGCTCCTCCCTTTGCGCCACCGGTTCCAGCGCCGGCGCTGCCGCCGGTCGCGCCGCCGGTTCCCGTCCCGCCGGTACCGCCCTTTGCGCCGCCGGTTCCGGTGCCCCCGCTTCCGGTGCCGCCCGCGCCCGCGGCGCCCCCGCCGGTACCGCCGGTACCGCCCTTTGCGCCACCGGTTCCGGTAGCTCCGCTTCCGCCGCTGCCGGTACCACCGGTTCCGGGCCCGCTCCCGCCGGTCGCGGTGCTGCCGCCCGACCCGCTGTCGCCCTGACCACCGGAGGCGCTGCTCCCGCCGGTCCCGGTGTCACTTCCAGAACCGGCGCAGCCGATTGCGTTGACTGCGAATAGAGCCGTAGCGAATAGGCCAACTAAGCGAATCCGATTTTCCATGTACTACACCTCAGTGCTGGTAGAGGGGGGGGCGTCGGGAGTCTAGGCATACTCCGTCGGTGGCGCCAAGATCGATCACCCGATCGGCGGGCGACGGCGACGCGAACCGGCTATGGCAGCGCGGGACAGATCGTCGTCGACGACGTCGTCGCGCAAGTCCAGTGCGTATGGGGTCCGTCCGTTACGCCGTGGAGTGGTTCCAGACAGCAGAGCTCGCCAGCGGTACACGGCGGAACGCATTCGTTCGCATCTGCGCCGCCGGTGCCTGTCTGACCTGCGGCGCCACCTGTTCCAGTGGCGCTTCCACCCGCGCCACCGCCAGACTGTCCTCCTCCGCCGCCTCCTGTCCCTCCCTTCGCGCCGCCCGATCCGCTGCCGCCCGATCCGCTGCCGCCGGTCGCGTGGCCGCCCGCGCCTGACGCGTTTCCGCCGGCACCGTTGCCACCCGATCCGCTGCCGCCCGATCCGCTGCCGCCGGTACCGTTGCCGCCCGAGCCCGGGTGGCCGGCCGCCGCGCCGCCGCCGCTGCCGCCGGCGCTCGTCTGACCCCCACTGCCACCACCGTCGCCGGTCGCCGTGACGGAACCGCACGCGACGAACGCGCCCGTCGCCAACAGCGCCACGAGGACGCCGATAGATTTAAGAGAAGCTCGACTCTGCATCATCGAAAAAGCGTACCGCAGATCGATTTTTCGAGACACCGCCATCGATTGCGCGCGCACATGTAGGCGTCATTTATCCGACGAGGGCACGCCTCGAAGCGTGAGCCGTTTTGGGGCAGCCAGAAGACCCTTGGGTTTGAATGTCACCTCGTCCCAAATCGTTGCGCTCTCTTTTATCTTTCTTTTTGATCGGCGCGCTCGGCGCAGGAGCTCTCGCCTGCGGCACGAACAGCGGACCGACGACGACCACCGGCAGCGGCGGGTCCAGCGTCGGCAGCGGCGGATCGGCCGGTCCGGGAGCAGGTGGTGCTGCCGGCGCCGGCACCGGTGGCAGCGCGACCGGCGGCAGTGGCGCGGGCGGAGCGGGAACTGGTGGCGGCGGCGCAGGTGGAGCGGGGACGGGCGGCAGCGGCGGCATTGGTGGATCGGGAACTGGCGGCACGACGGCCAGCAGCAACCCGTGCGCGACGATCGATTCGACCCTTCCGGCGGAGCCGACGATCCCGACGGCCTGCGCGACGCTGACGGCCAGCTTCGCCGCCGTCGCCGGGACGCCCCCTTCCGAATCGAGCCTCGACACCTCGCGCCTTCAGACGGCGCTCAAGGGCTGCGCCGTCGGTCAGGCGGTGCGCCTCACGACCAGCGGGTCCAACAACGGCTTCATCATCGGGCCGATCAACATCCCGACCGGCGTCACGCTCTGGGTCGACAGCGGCGTCACGCTGTTCGGCACCCGCGATCCCGCCGTCTACGGGCAGTCGGCGGCGCTCATCACCGTGACTGGCGCCAACTCGGGCATCGTCGGGCTGGGCGCAATAGACGGGCAGGGGGGCGAGCCACAGGTCGGCGGCACGATGTCGCCCTGGGACATCAACGGCACCGGGGGCGACAACCCGGCCCTGATCGGGGTCAACGGGGCGACGAACTTCACGCTCTACAAGATCACGCTGCACAACGCACCCAAATTTCACGTCAAGCTCGACGCCGCGGGCTTCATCGTCTGGGGGATCACCATCAAGACGCCGTCGGCGGCCACCAACAGCGTCGGCACCAAGCTGTCGGCCTCGAGCGCGCACAACACCGACGGCGTCGATCCCGGCGAGACCGCCAGCAACGGCTTCATCGTCTACAACCAGATCAGCGACGGCGACGACCACATCGCGATCAAGGGCGGGAACAGCGTCAAGAACCTCACCATCGCGCACAACCACTTCGAGGCGGGGCATGGGATGTCGATCGGCAGCGAGACCAACGGCGGCGTCTCCAACGTGACCGTCTGCGATCTGTCGATCGACGGCACGAACACGGGCCTGTCGGGGGGAAGCGCCAACGGCATCCGGATCAAATCGGATCCCAGCCGGGGGGGCCTGGTGCAGAACATCTTCTACGGTGACGTCTGCGTCCGCGGCCTGACCAACCCGATCATCCTGACGCCGATGTATTCGACCGCGACCGGCACCGAGATCCCCTGGTACACGGGGATCACCATCCAGAACTTCCGCTCGGTGAGCACCTCGACGACGCCCAAGCTGACACTGCTCGGCTACGACGCCACGCACCTGCTGGGGCTGACGCTCGACAACGTGGTGGTCGACGACATCACCGCGGCGAACATCTCGGCCGGCTACGCCAACATCACGCTCGGACCCGGCAGCGTGAGCTTCACCCCCACTGGCACGAGCGTCACCGTGAGCAACAAGGTCGCCGGCTCGTCGACCCCCAACGCCTGCACGGACAAGTGGGTGACGTTCTAGCGCTGGCGCGGCGCGATCGACGTCAGATTGGCAGCCACGGACCTGCCCGGCGGTGCGCGGCCCCGCCGCTGCGCGGTTGACTCCTCGGGCTCGGATGGCACCTGCGTTGCTGTACCCTCGGGGAGTAGGGGAGGCGGAGCGTGATGAGAGAAGGTGTCTACCGAAGTGCCGTGCGAAGTGCCGTGCGAAGTGCCGCGCGAAGTGCCGCGCGAAGTGCCGCGCGAAGGGGCGTGCGAAGTGCCGCGCCAAGTGCCGTGCGAACGGCGGTGCGAACGGCCGGGCTGGTGCTCCTGCTGGCGGGCGGCGGCGCGGGCGCGCACGCCGCGGCGCGCCCGGAGGCCGGTAGCACCTGCACCAAGCTTCCGGCGGGCAAGCGCGTCGTGAAGCTCAACCTCAAACCGGAGACCGACGTCGCCGATCTGGTCGCCTGGATCTCGGCGATCACTTGTCGGCAGTTCGTGCTGCCTGACGTCCCGGCCAGCCACGCCAAGGTGACGATCGTGGCGCCCAGCCTGCTCACCTCCGGCGAGGCCTACCGGCTCTTCCTCGACGCGCTCGACTCGGTCGGGCTGACCGTCTACCCGGACGGCCACTTCCTGCGCATCATCGAGAGCGCCAAGGCGAAGACTTACCCCATCCCCGTCATCGGCTTCGCTGCCGGCGGACAGGGCGGCTAGCGGGTCAAGATCGAATAGAAGACGACCAGCATCACCACCAGCCCGCTGCCCGCCACGATGGCGGCGCCGAGCTCCAACCAGCGATTTTTTCGTGCGCGGTTCCAAGCGGCTGTTTCAGCGTCAGACACGTTTGTTTCCCCTGGGTCTTGTCTCGGCGGGTCAAGCGGCCGCCTTGAGCGCCGGCGCCCCCAAATGAAAAAAGCCCCGGAGATCGCTCCCCGGGGCTTCTTGAGTCCGCGATCCGGGAGACCCGGACCAGCGGAAGGAACTACTCGGCCTTCTTCTCGTCCTTCTTGTCGTCCGACTTCTTGGACTTCTTGGACTTCTTCTCCTTCTTGGCCGGGGCGTCAGCGGCCGGGGCGTCCTCGGCGTGAGCAATGGTCCAGCTGGTCGGCAGAAGAACGGCGAGAGCGAGGAAGACAACGCGGGTGAGCTTCATGGACTTTCTCCTTGATGTGTTTGGACGCAAATCGTCCGAGTGCCGAATCATGCAAGCAGAGGTCGTGCCAGCCAAGATTGGCCCTCGCCGGCAGTCCGAGATCGCGGAATTCGCGGAGATTTTCGGGGAGCGAGGCCTCGCTGGTGAACGCCTATGTGGCGATCTGGTCTGGGCTCGCTGCGACTGTGTAGAACTTCACCCCACGGCGCCCAGCCGCAAATGCTCAAGGTGACGTCGATGGCTCGGCCGCCAAGAAGCTGGTCGTGGCGGGATCGGCGCGCAGCAGGTTGACGTAGAGCCAGACGAACGCGATGAAGATGAGCAGCGTCGAATCTTGAAAGTGGCGATCGAGATCGCTGTCGAGTGACGCCCAATAGCCGCCGATGCACAGCGCGAGCAGCGGCGCGGCGACACGCTGGAACGGGACCACCAGCGGGATCGGCCCGGCGCCGGCGCTGGCCGGCGCGATCGGGCTCGCGAACGCCGTCTCGCCCGACCGCGCGATCCCGGCGTCAGCGAGCAGCGCCAGCAGGAACACGAAGTGGCTGTAGTAGTTGGAGGGGTTGGAGATGACGAGCACGAGCGGCATCGCCAGCACCATGGCCTGGTGAAGCGGGCGGCGGCGCGCCAGCCAGGCGACGCAGCCGATGCAGAGGATCTCCAGGACCACGAAGATGACGATCCGTGCCTGCAGGACCGCGCCGGCGGCGTTGTCGGCACCGGCGACGAGCGCGCGCAGGCTGATCTCGTTCACCCCGACGTCGCGGTTGAGCAAGGTGACCTTGTGGAACCAGCTCACCCAGGCGCCGGGCGAGTAGAGCGCCGCAGTCAGCCCGACCATGACCACCACGGTGACGCCCGCGCTGACGAGCACGCGCACCGTCGCGCCCTGGTCGCGGAGCCAGGGGCCGAGCGCCGGGCGCCGGCGGTCTCGCCACCAGCGCTCCCCGAACGACCAGAGCGCAGGCAGCGTCACGCCGAGCAGGGCCACCACCGGGAAGGCGCGGATCAACGCCGACAGAGCGAGAAACACCCCGGCCAGCGTCCAGCGCTCGCGCTTGAGCGCGGCGGCGCCCAATCCCAAGAATGCCAGCCAGTCGTGCCGCAGCGTCGCGCCGCTCCAGTTGGTGCCGAACATGTAGAGGTCGTTGGCGCCGAACACGGTCATCGCCAGCAACATCGGCCAGAGGCCAAAGGCCCGCCAGAGCGCCACCGCCATGAGCAGGAGCAGGATGCCGTCGACGAGCCCGGTGGCGACCAGCAGCCCCTCGGAAGCCGGGGCGTGCGCCATCAGCAGGCGCCCGAAGAAGACCCACACCGGGGTGGCGTTCGCGCCGTGATCGGTGAGGGTGGAAAGGTATTCCGGTCCCATCACATCCTCGAAGAAGTTCATGTCTTTCTTGAACTCCGCCCAGCGCGCCTCGCTGAAGCGGTCCCGCACCGAGCGGATCTCGTTCTCGATCTCGTGGACCCGCCGCAAGCGGTGGTCGCCGAGGCTGCGCACCTCCTGCATTCCCAGCGAGGTGAGCGAGCCGCCGCGGCGATCCTCGGCGTAGGCCATCACGCTGGCCAGGTAGACGCCGTCGTATCCGAGCTCCTTGAAGTATTTGGCGAACGGCTGGTAGACGCGCAGGTCGTTGGTGTGGACGAACTCGGGCCGGTTGTCCTGGTGGTTCCAGAACTGCGGCCGTCCCAGGTTGTAGAAGGCCGAGAAGGCCATCGCGGCGCTGATGACGAGCGCGGCGGTCACGGCCCAGCGGTTCGCCGGCCAGCGCTTGCCGGGGACGGCCACCCGGATCGCCGCGCCGAGCGCTATCGCCGCGGCGGCTGCCCGGAAGAACGCCACCTCCCGCCCGGCCACCGGCCAGCCGGTTGCGATGGCGTCGATGACCGCCGCCAGCGCCGCCAGCGGCAGCAGCGCCGCGAGCGCGACCTGCCACCGGCGGGATCTCCCCTGGGTGACGATCAGGAACAGGCCGAAGGCCGCGATGAGGTAGAGCAGGGACGAGCGGACCCAGGCGGCCTGGCTCTCGCCGGCGATTCGCCGGAGCAGCGGCGGCATCACGGCTGGACGCTGCGAGAAGAGCTGCAGCTCCGAGACCGAGTAGGCGGAGTCGCCGCCCCGGACGGTGAGGCGGACCCAGCGGCCGTGGCCGGAGAGCCGATCGGTCCAACGTTCGCGCAGCCCCGCCTCCGGGCGCGGCTCGGCCGTCCAGAGCGGAACGAAATTCGTGTGGTCCTCGGAGACCGAGACGTCGTACGCGTCATTGTTGTCCCCTTGCAGGTAAGCGGCGGTGATCGGGACGCTCGCCCCGAGGTCGAACTCTGCGTAGGCGCGATCGGACGAGAACAGCGCCGCGACGGAGGTGTTCCACTCCTCCCCCTCGAAGGCGCCGGCCCCGTCGGTGAGAGCGCGGCTGTTGGAGACGCCGGAGGAGGTCGACGGGCGGCGGCCCGCCAAAAGGTTGTTGTCGGCGCGGGCCGGCCGCGCGGCGATCGTGACCGAGGCGGCGGTCAAAAGAAGAAGGAGAGGGCGGAGCCGGAGGGGACAATGGGGGCGAAGGGCGAGCTCGAGGGTCGTGGTCATCGGGGCGGTCCTTGGCAACGCCGCCGGGGGGGCCGCGCGGCGCCCACTCTACCCCAGAGCGTCGTCCAGATAGGTGTCACCGAATGTAGGTTTTCGGCGTGCGCTCAGGCACAACCTGGCGCGCGGCCAAAGAAAAGAATTTGCAGCACCGCGTGGCAGCCGTGCTAATTTTTTAGTGACTCCTTCGTCTCCGTCCTCGTGGACGCCGCCGGCAACTGTGGCCGGGACGGCCTTCGGTGACCGGAATGTTTGAGGGTTCTGCAGACGGCAGCTCCGTCGGTCACTGAAGCAAACGAGGAAGAAATGGGAACGAGACTCTACGTTGGAAATCTGTCCTACAGCATCACCGAGCTGGACCTGCGCGAGCTGTTCGCCGGTCTTGGCACCGTCACGGACGCCAAGATCATCACCGATCGGGAGACCGGCCGCCCGCGCGGCTTCGGCTTCATCGAGATGGCGACCGAGGAAGAGGCGCGCAAGGCCATTGAAGAGCTGAACGGCCGCGACGTCCAGGGACGCCAGGTCGCCGTCAAGGAGGCCGAGGATCGGCGCGGCGGCGGTGGTGGCGGCGGCGGCGGTGGTGGTTACGGCGGTGGCGGCGGTGGTCGTGGCGGCGGCGGTGGTGGCTCCGGCGGCGGCGGTGGTGGTGGCGGCGGCCGTGGTGGCGGCGGCGGTGGCCGTGGCGGTGGCGGCGGCGGCGGACGTCAGCGCTGGTAGCACGATCCCGGGCCGCGCGGGTCGCGCGGCGTTGCCTTTGATGAGAAGCCCGCCCCTCGCGAACCTCGAGGGCGGGCTTCTCTGTTTTGGTGACTGGTTTTGTGACTGAGAGCCTCGCCGATGCCGGAGACGCTTCGCCTCTACACCGACTTCGTCTGCCCGTTCTGCTTCATCGCCGAGCAGAGCACGGTGCCGCGCCTTTTGTCGGAGTTCGACCTGACACTCGACTGGCGCGGGTTCGAGCTGCACCCGAACACGCCGCCCGGCGGCGTTTCGCTCTCCAGGCTCTTCCCCGGGGTGCCGCTGCCGTCGCTGCACGAGCGGACGCGGCGCTTCGCCGCGCGCTTCGGTGTCTCCGCGTACACGCCTCCCGACGTTCTGCAGAACACGCGCCGCGCGCTGGCGGTTGCCGAGCTGGCGCGCGACCGCGGCCGGCTCGAGCCGTTTCGCGCCGCCGCGTTCGAAGCTTACTGGCGGCAGCAGAAGAACCTGGAGGACGACGGAGACCTCGGCGCGATCGCGGTCGCCGCCGGGCTCTCGCGCGACGAGGCGCTCGGCGCCGCGGACGACCCAGCGTTCCTGGCGCGCGTCGACGAAAAGCAGGACGAGGCGCGCGCGAACGGCGTCACCGGCATTCCGACCTTCATCATCGCGGGCGAGGAGGTCGTCGGCTGCCATCCGTACGAGGTGCTCGCCGACGCCGCCGACCGCGCCGGCGTCCGCCGTCGCTGACGGACGCCTGATCGCCTCTCAGGGGTTCCGAGCAAACACCATCCCGTTCGCGGCGACGACGTAAAGCACGCCGCCGCTCCCCCAAACGCCGGTCAGCTTCCCGACCGCCGCCGGCGCGCTCCAGATCGTCGACCAGAACGCGCCGCCGAAGTGGAGCACCTCGCCCGACGAGGCGTCGCCGCCCACGGCCCAGACGTCGTCGGCGCCGCTCCCCCAGATGGCGGTCAGGCCGGCGGCGCCGCCGCTCGGGACGAGGGTCCAGGCGGTGCCATCCCAGTGAAGAAGCTGCGGTTGCCGGGCGACGGCGATCCAGACGTCGTCGGCGCCGCTCCCCCAGATTTCCCCCAGATCGTCGGTGGTGCCGCTCGGCAGGGCGGTCCAGGCGACTCCGTTCCAGTGCAACAGCGTTCCGCCGACGCCGGCCGCCCAGACGTCGTCGGCCGCGCTCCCCCAGACGCCGCTCAGGAACGCCATCGTCGGCGTGGCGGGTGACCAGACCGTGCCATCCCAGTGCGCGACGGTGTCGGCGACTTGACCGGTGAGGACGCTGATGAGCCCGACCGCCCAGACGTCGCTCGGCGTGTGGCACCAGATCGCGTTCATCGACGACGGGCCGAGGTTGGGCGCGGCGTTGCTCACCGGCGCGTAGATGTTTTCGATCCCGTCGATCGTCCAAAGGCTGCCGTCCCAGTGCGCGATGAATCCGTTGCCGTCGCCGGCGCTGAGCGTCGTGCCGACCGCCCAGACGTCGTGGGCCGAAAATCCGCAGAGCCCCGTGGCGGCGAGCGCGCTTCCGCCCGCGTCGTGTGCCCAGCCGGCGCCGTTCCAGCGCAGCGGGCCGCTGGTCCAGACATCGTCGGCGCTGTCGCCCCAGACGGCGCCGAGCGTTCCAGTCGTTCCGTCGGTGAGCGGGGTCCACGAAGCGCCGTCCCAACGCAGGACCGTCCCGGCGGGCCCGACCGCCCAGGCGTCGTCGGTGGCGCTTCCGGAGATCGCGACCAGCGTGTTGGTGGTTCCGCTCGCGACCTCGGTCCAGGCGGCGCCGTTCCAGTGCACCGTGCCGCCGGCCTTGGTCGTCGCCCATAGGTCGCCGGCGCCGCTCCCCCACAGCCCCGTCACCGTTCCGACGATCGGCGTCGAGGTGAACGTGCCACCGGCGCGGCGAACGATCTGCTGAGGAGCGCCGAACCAGACGTCGCCGCCGCCGTCGCTCCAGACCGAGGTCAAAGCGAACCCGCTGCCCGGCACCGGGGCGGCGGTCCAGCTGGCCCCGTCCCAGTGGATCGCTGCGGGGCTGGCCGCGCCCGTCGCTCCGTCGACCGTGGCGCCGACCGCCCAGACGTCGGCAGGGCCGCTCCCCGAGACGGCGGCGAGGGTGAGCCCGCCACCTCCTGGCGCGCCGGCGCCGCAACAGGCGACGCGCGACCAGGCGGTGCCGTTCCAGTGCAACGTCGCGCCGGCACCAGTCGGGCCACCGACCGCCCAGACGTCGGTAGGGCCGCTCCCCCAGACCGCGGTGAGGTCGAGGCCGGCGGCGGCCGGAGCCGAGATCGGCGACCAGGCCGCCCCGTCGAAGTGAACGATGGTCGCCGCGGCCCCGACTCCCCAGACGTCGTTGCGGCCGCTGCCCCAGACAGCGGCGAGCGGGCTCGTCCCGGCGGGGAAGGTCGTCCAGCCGCTGCCGTCGAAGTGGCGCGCCGTCACTTCCTGGAAGTCGCTCTCGATGAGCCAGACGTCGTCGCGCGCGATCGCCCAGACGCCGGCGTACGGCGGATCGGTCAAACAGAAGGCGCCCGGGCCGAGCGCGCAGGCCGTCGGTCCGGCGCCCTCGACGCCGCCACGACCGTCGGTGCCGGCGCTCGCGTCGCCACCCGCGTCGAGGGGCCCGCCACCGCCCGGCCGTCCGGCCGGCACCGTCCCGTCGCAGGCGGCGGTGACCAGGATCGCAGCCCAGGCGGCCCTCCATCGCATCGACGCCCTCATCGGCGCGTCCATCTTACGGCAAGCAAGGTCCGGCGCGCGCGCCGGCAATAAACCGCCGGCCCGATCGGCCTTGCTTTCCCTGATTTCGCGGCGGATTCTGAAACGGTTGAAATCGGAGGGCGTCATGCGCGTGCCCCACGTCGTGGTGGTCAAAGCCAGCTCTGGATCGTCGGCGCCGCGGTGGTGCAATCGACTCGGTTTGGCGTTGGTGGGTGCGCTGGTCTGCGTGGTGGCGCCTCGCGCCGCGCAGGCGCACATCAAGATGACGATGCCGGCCGGCTGGGTGGTGACGGACATGGACGGCGATCCGCAGAAGATCACCCCCTGCGGCGTCGATTCGACGGTGACCTACACCGCAACGAACGCAATCACCACCGTTCACGGCGGCGACAAGGTGACCCTGAACTGGATCGAGACGATCCCCCACGACGGTCACTTTCGGATTGCGCTGGCGATCAACTCGCGCAGCGAGCTGACCGATCCCGCGGTCACGCAAATGAACTCGGACGGGACCGCGGAGATGGTCGCGATCTCGTCCTCCTACCCCGTCCTGGCCGACGACCTCTTCGAGCATACGGCCGCGTCAGTCTCGCCCGGCAAGACCTACAGCTATACGGTCACGATTCCCAACACGCCTTGCGCGAAGTGCACGCTGCAGCTGCTGCAATTCATGGCCAACCACCCGCTCGACCCGTCGTATTTCTATCACCAGTGCGCCGACTTCACGATCCTGGCGGCCGGAACGGGCGGCGGCGGTGGCGGCAGCAGCACGACAGGTAGCGGTGGCAGCAGCGCCGGTGCCGCCGGCACTGGCACAGGCGGTCAAGGCGGGAGCGGCGCGGGCGGAAGCGGCGGGAGCGGCGCGGGCGGAAGCGGCGGGAGC
>DATAVR010000050.1:0-23516 GCA_036267635.1 Polyangia bacterium
CCAGTAGACCCGGGGCAGGCTCACGCGGTCGGCCTGGACCATCCGGTCGGCCCGGGCGGGGGGCGCCTCGGCCTTCGGCCGATCGGGGGTCTTGCCGGGGGCGAGCGGGCCGAAGTAGTCGGCGATCCACCGCCTCGCCTCGGCCGGATCGAAGTCGCCCGCGAGGCAGAGCGCGGCGTTGCCGGGATGGTAGTGGTTGAGGAAGAACTGCTTCAGATCCTTGAGCGACGCCCGGTCGAGGTCGGCCATCGAGCCGATCACCGACCAGGAATAGGGGTGTCCCTTGGGGAAGACGCCCGCGAGGATCGCCTCCTCGGCCAGGCCGTAGGGCTTGTTCTCGTACGACTGCCTCCGCTCGTTCTTGACGACCTCGCGCTCGGTGTCGAACTTCTCCTGGTCGAGCGCCGAGGGGAGGAACGCGAGCCGCTCGGCCTCCAGGTACAGGGCCCGGCGGAGGTATTCCGTCGGGACCGTCTCGAAGTAGACGGTCATGTCCTCGGTGGTGAAGGCGTTCGACTGGCCGCCGGTCTCCTGGAGCGGGATGTCGTAGTTGGGGACGTTCTTCGTCCCGCGGAACATCATGTGCTCGAAGAAGTGGGCGAAGCCCGACTTGCCGGCCTCGACCTCGTTGCGGCTGCCGGTTCGCACGACCGAGTAGAAGGCAACCAGGCCCGGCGAGTCGTAGCCGACCACGTAGACGCGCAGGCCGTTGGGGAGCGTCTTCTCCGTCACCGGGAAGGGAAACGCCTGGCCACCGCCGGAGCTCGACGCGGGTGGCGTGGCCGCGGGGGCGGCCGGGGCCGCCGCTGTCGGGCGAGAGAGCGCCGCCAGCAGTGGAAGGGCGAGCCCGCCGGCCAAGAGCAGAGGCGTGATCGCAGGGGTCAGGAGCATGCGCATGCGGTCTCCGAGAGGGTTGCGGTGCGGGGACGGAGCCGGGCTTGGCCCGGCGGAGTCCATCGCGGGTAGGATAGTGCCGCCCGATGAAAACAGAATCGGCCCACGGCCACAACCGATACTCCGTGACCGGGCGGTTGCTGCTCGACGGCCGCCTGGTGCCCGGTGCGCTGGTCGTCGAGGGCGAGCGCATCGTGGAAGTCCGAACGGACGCGGTCGGCGAGCTGCCGGGGCCGCGGCTCGACGCCGACCTCGTGTCGCCGGGGCTCATCGACCTGCAGTGCAACGGCGGCTTCGGTTTGGAGGTCGGCGGCGACGCGGCGGCGTTGCGTGCGCTGGCCGCGCGGTTGCCGTCCACGGGGGTCACCACCTTTTTGCCCACGGTGGTGAGCGCGCTTCCGGCCCACTACCGCGCGGTCGCGGCCGCGCTGGCCGCGTTCGAATTCGGGGTGGAGTCCGCCGCGCCGAGGGCCCAGGCAGCCGGGCTTCATCTCGAGGGGCCGTTGTTGTCGCGGTCGCGCGCCGGGGCGCACGACCGCGCGGCGATCGCGGCTGCTGATGACACGCTGGCCGACATCCTCGACGAGCTGCTCGGCTCACGGGCCTTGCGCCTGATGACGCTGGCGCCGGAGCGTCCGGGGGCGCTGGCGCTCTCGCGGCGCCTCCTCGAGGCCGACGTGGTGGTCAGCCTCGGTCATACCGACGCCACCTACGACGAGATGCTCGACGGAAGCGATGCGGGCGCGACGCTGGCCACGCACCTCTTTAGCGCCATGTCGCCGTTTCACCACCGCGCGCCCGGCGCGGTCGGCGCGGCGCTGATCGACGAGCGGCTGACGGTCAGCCTGATCGCCGACGGGGTGCACGCCCATCCGGCGGCGCTGAACCTGGTATTGCGCGCCAAGGGCGCCGAGCGGATCGTTCTCGTCACCGACGCGGTCGCGGCGGCCGGGGCGCCGGCCGGAACCTACGGCCTGGTCGGCGCGCCGATCGTCTCGGACGGTGAGAGCGCGCGGCTCGCCGACGGAACCCTGGCCGGCTCGACGCTGACGCTCGATCGCGCGGTTCGTACGATGGTCGCGCTCGGCGGCGCGCGCGTCGAAGAAGCGCTGACGATGGCCACCGCCGTCCCCGCCGCGCGCCTCGGTCTCCTCGATCGCGGCCGCCTGGCCGTCGGCCGGCGCGCCGACCTGGCGCTCTGGTCGGCCGAGCTGGAGATCGTCTCGACGGCGGTCGGCGGCGTCTGGAATCGACCGCCGGTCTGAGTCACGGCGCGGTGTCGAACCGGCAGACGTCAGTGGACGCGGCTCGTGTACGGCAGCGCGCCCAGGATCTCCGCCTCGTGCTGGCCCAGCTCCTCCAGACGCTCCGCGAACGCTCGGGCGTCGACCAGCGGGCGAGCGAGGTCGAGAAAGATCTCGGCGTGGCGCTCCTCGGCGTCGCCGAGCGCCGCGTAGAAATCGGCCAGCTCCGCGTCGCCCGTGGCGGCGAACCCGCGCGCCAGGAGACCCAGCCGCTCGTGCGAGCGCGCTTCTATGAAGGCCGCCACCAGCAGCGCGTCGAGGAGACGCTCCGGCTCGCGCCCGCGCAGGGTTGCCATGAGCGCGCGCGCGTAGTGGTTGGGAAAATCGCCACGCGGCGTCCACCCGCGCCGTCCGATCAGCGCCGCCACCTGCACGACGTGGCTGGTCTCCTCGTGCGCCAGCCGCGACAGCTGCGCCACCGAGGCGCCCCGGTGCGGGTAGCGGCGCACCAGCGCCAGCGCGTTTTCCGCCGCCTTCCGCTCGCAGTGGAGGTGATCCGACAACAGCGCCCGCAGATCGGCGGCGCTCGCCGCGAACCAGCGCGGATGCGTGCAGGAGCGGAGGATGGTCATCGCGGGCGCCGAATACTAAACCAGCGCCAGCAGCGCGGCGATGGCGGCGCCCAGCGTGTAGAGCGACTCGCCGGCGATGAGGCCGCCGCCGATCAGCGACGGCGTGCTCATGTCCTCGGGCAGGGCGTCGCCGTGCTCTTCGGGGGTGACCGCCGGTGCGCGGCGCGGGGAGAGCAGCGACGTCAACAGGCTGCCGGCGGCGAACCAGGCGGCGGTGGAGATCTCGAGGAAGCCGCCGGTCGACGAGGCGTAGGGGCTCGACAGCAGCACGGCGTCGACCAGCCAGCCGGCGATCGATCCGGCGGCGCTCGACGCGATGAAGCGGCGATAGCTCTGCCAGCGCGCGAGCAGCTTGCGCGCCACCTCGGTCCCGAACCCGATGCCGAAGCCAATCCAGAGCGCGGTCACCTGATACGGTTTGAGGTGCCCCATGCCGCGGATGGCGCCCACGAACTTGAAGGTCATCGCCGATTGCCAGCCGCCGACGCGCGCCTCGGGGTGGGTGAAGGTGTCGACGCGAAGGATCGGATAGGCGGTCATGAAGAGCTGGGCCATCAGCACGCAGAGGACCGAGCCGACGACGATCCCCACCGCCTGGTAGCGAAACTGGATCGCCCTGTTGGAGCCGAGCCGCCAGCCGGTCGAGCGATCCTGCTGCATGTCGACGCCGACGGTGGTGGAGACGAGCAAGATGCTGGCCGCCATCATGGCCACGATCGGCGAGCGGAGGCCGAGCGCCGACATCATCAGGACCGACACCACGAACGCGCTCGAGATCGGGTTCCAGTCCGAGATGCCGGTGGAGATGCCGTTGACGAACACGAACAGGAAGACCAGCGCCAGCGCGAACAGCACGTAGCCGACCGGCTGCCCCAAGAGCAGCGTCGCCACCAGCACCAGCGCCACGCCCCAGGCGATCACCCAGGCCAAGAGGCGCCCGCTGCTGAGGCCGCCCGACTGCACGGGCGCGCGCGGGATGCCGCGCCGGGCCTGCACCCGGCGGACGGCCTCGCGGCCGATGACCGCCAGATCGACGATCGCCGCCCCCATGATCATCGCCAGGCCGACCAGGAAGCCGATCTTGCGGAACGGATCGTGCGGGCCGAGAATCCCCGCTGCGCGCAGGTGGGGGACCAGCAGCTCGCCCACGCCGCCCATCACCAGCGCCGGGACGCCGATGCGCGAGCCGACGATCAGGCCGGCGCCGACCGTCGAGGCGGAGATATCGATGCGCTCCAGCCAGGCGACGCGCGAGACCAGGGCGGCGATGGCGATCCCTGCGCCGGTGCCGCCACCGAGCTTGCCGATCGAGCGGTGCAGGAGCCGCCTGTCGGTCAGCGCGCGCAGGATGTTGGCGACGGCATGCCCCGACGGAAACTCGAGCTGCAGGCGGTCGACCAGGATCGGCGTGTAGAGCATGCCGACGCCGATCCCGAACATTCCGATGCAGCCGAAGTAGAGCCCCAGCTTCCAGCCGGGCGGCAGCGGCATCCCCAGCCAGACCATCGCCTGGATGAGCACGCACATGCCGGCCAGATCGGCGACGGAGGCGGCCATGGTCTGGATGTAGTTGGCGCCGTGCTTACCGTCGGCGCCGTAGCCGTAGGTGACGACGCTCCCCAGGATGCCGGCCAGCACCTGGGCGCCCACGGAGAACCCCAGGCTGAACGTCATGTACGCCGCGGTGACGCCGCCGAGCGGCCCCAAGATGAAAAGCGCTACTGTGCCGAGCAGCAGGTGGTAACGGGCGCTCCCGGGCGCCGGCAGAAACCGGCGCGCCTTAGAAGCTCCGGGCGTTTCGCTCATGGGGTCGTCGCGCGCCGGGCGCGGCCGATGGCGATGGCCCGGCGCAGATAATCGACCAGCGCCCCGATCCCCAGCCCGAACGCCAGGGAGACGGGGAGGCGCGCCGGCAGTCCGGCCACCAGCGCGCCGATGGCCAGGAACTGCGCGATGGTCGCCGCCTTGCCGAGCACGCTGGCGCGGAAGTCGTAGCGCAGCCAGCGTCGCAAAGTAGGGATGGTCCGGTAGACGATCGACATCGGCAGCTGCAGGAGCTCGCGCGCGACGATCAGCGCCAGCAGGCCGAGCGGCACGCCGCGCTCGAAGTGCAGCGCCGCCAGCACCGCGGCCACGAACAGCTTGTCGCAGATCGGATCGAGCCACGAGCCGACGCCCGCCAGGTCGCTGCCGCGGCGACGCGCCAGAGTCCCGTCGAGCACGTCGGTCGCCGCCGCCGCGCCCATCACGCCGAGCGCCGCCGCTGCGCGCGCCGGCGTCGGTCCCAGCGCCACCCAGAACAGCCAGCCGAGCGGCAGGCGGGCCAGACTGAGCAGGTTCGGGAGCGTGAAGAACGAGAGAGGAGCGGCCTCCGGCATACGGTCCTTCAAAGCGTAACACCGCCTGGCCAAGTGGCGACGGCCGTCGCGACGGTCGTCACGACGGCCGCCCAGATCAATGAAATAGCTGGTCCGCGTGGCCGTGCCGGGGCGCCGGCTCCGCGGCGGCGCCGCCGGCGGGGATGATCGTCTCGTCGATGATCTCACCGTCGACGCAGTGGATGTCCTCGTTCCCGGGCGAGGCGGGACCGCAGATCGCCTCCACCCCCAGCTCCGTGGGGCGCACCGTGATCTTCAGGAAGCCGTGGTGGATGGCGCGGAAGGCGGTGAAGGCGGGAGGCTTGCAGTCGTCCCACAGGCAGGGCGTCTTCGTGTCGTGCTCGAGCGCGCCGCCGCCCATGCCGGCGGTGATGTGGACGACGTGCGCCTGGGGCTTGGTCCGCTCGTAGACGTGGCTGTGGCCGTTCAGGTTGAGTACGTATTTTTTGAAGCGCTTGCCGAACCCGTCGAGGATCGTGCGCAGCTGCGGATCGCTGCCGTGGTGTCCGGACGAATAGGCCGGGCGATGGCCGGCAGTGATCACGAACTTGATGAGCGGATTCGCCTCGGCCTCCGTGAAGAGCGGCTCGACGCGCGTCGCCCAGTCGACCCAGGTGTCGTGCGTGTAGGGCTCGGGATAGATGATGAAGCGGACCTGACCGAAGTCGAACCAGTACCAATCCTCGCCGCAACAGCCGAGGGCCGGCGCGCCCGGCGAGGCGGCGGCGTGCGGCAGCGCGAAGCGCCCCTTGTAGTTGCGCAGATCGTCGCGCTGGGGATCGCCCCATTCGTGGTTGCCCCAGGCCGGCATGTAGGCCGCGCGCTGGGACCAGAGCATGACGTCGTCGAAGTGGCGATCGACCGCCGCCTGATTGCCGCCGAGGTCGGCGTACGACAGATCGCCGAGCGCCAGCACGAACCAGGGGTCGGCGCGGCTGATACCCCGATCGACGCCGGAGGCCGCAGGTTGGCCGACCGCGTCCCCCATGTCGCCCACCGCGGCGAAGACGAACCCGGAGGCGCCGGGCGCGGGGGGCGCGCGGAACGAATGTGGCGTCGGCTTCATGGGGTGGCCGACCTCGAACGTGTACTCGAGCCCCGGCACCAGCCCGTCGGCGACCGCTTCCTGGAACGGGCCCGGGGCGGAGGTCGGCTTCGGCGTCGGAGCCTTGGCGGTGGCCGTTCGTGGCGGGAGATCCTTGGCCCAGTAGCGCACGGTGGTTCCGTCGCCGCGCCAGTCGAAGGTGACGGCGTCGGGCGCCGTATAGGTGAAGTGAACCTCGTGCGGCTCCTCGGTCGGCGGGCTGGGGACCGGCATCGCCGCGTCGAAGCGCCCGAGGAGCTCGGCCGCGCGCCCGCGGCAGCCGGCGGCGGCCGCCAGCGCGACGAAGGCCAGCGCGCGCGCTACCCGCACTGGCCGCGCTGGCGCAGGAGGTGATCGGCCAGCACCAACGCCAACATCGCCTCGACGATCGGGACCGCGCGCGGCAACACGCAGGGGTCGTGCCGCCCGCGCGCCTTGATGGTGGTGTCGCGGCCGTTCTCGTCGACGGTCTCCTGTTCGCGCAAGATGGTGGCCGTCGGCTTGAACGCCACCCGGATGACGATCTCCTCGCCGTTGGAGATGCCGCCCTGCACGCCGCCCGAGCGGTTGCTGCGGGTCCGCACCTTGCCGCCGCCGTCGTAGAACGGATCGTTGTGCTGGCTGCCGGTGAGGTGGGTGCCGGCGAACCCGCTGCCGATCTCGAACCCCTTGGCGGCCGGCAGCGACAGCATCGCCTTGGCCAGATCGGCGTCCAGCTTGTCGAACACCGGCTCGCCGAGGCCCGGCGGCACGCCGCGCGCGACCGCCTCCACGACGCCGCCCAGCGAGTCGCCCGCTTTGCGTGCGCCGTCGATGAGCGCGATCATCTTGGTGGCCGCCGGCCCGTCGGGGCAGCGGACGATGTTCGATTCGACCGCCTCGCGGGTCACCTTGGTCGTGTCGATCTCGACCTCGAGATCTTGCACCCGCTGCACCCAGGCGACGATGTCGATCGCGCCCGCGGCGGCCAGCGCCTTCCTGGCCAGCACGCCGGCCGCCACGCGTCCGATCGTCTCGCGCGCGCTGGCCCGGCCGCCCCCTTCCCAGGCGCGGACGCCGTACTTGGCCTGGTAGGTGTAATCGGCGTGCGAGGGGCGGAACTTGGTCCGCATCTCGTCATAGTCCCCGGAGCGCTGGTCCTGGTTGCGGACCAAGAGCGCGATCGGCGTCCCCAGCGTGACGCCGTCATGGACGCCCGAGAGGATCTCGACCGTGTCGCTCTCGCGCCGCTGGGTGGTGATGGCGCTCTGCCCGGGGCGGCGGCGTTCGAGCTCGCGCTGGATCTCCTCGACGGTGACCGGCAGCCGCGGCGGGCAGCCGTCGATCACCACGCCCACGGCGGGGCCGTGCGACTCCCCGAAGGTGGTCACCCGAAACATCGTCCCGAAGCTGTTGCCGCCCATGGTCTGTTCTTTGGTCCGTCAGCGTCCCGGCAGGTGGTCGATCATGCCACGAGGAACCGATTCTCCCGCCATCATGAATACCCGACCGTATCCCTCCTCGATCTGGAGGCAGAGATCGCCGGCGGCGCGATAGCGCCAGACCTGCAACGTCCCCGCGGTGCGCTCGGGGATGACGCCGTCGATCTCGATGGTCGCCCGCGCGGCCAGCCGCTGCACGTAGCTCAGTCGGTGGTAGTCGATATATTCGGGCGGCGGCATCGCCAGATCGAGATCGTGCACCTCGCGCAGGACCACCAGGCGGTCGGCCACCAGGCCGGCTTCGTCGGCGGGATATTCGACCCAGGCGACCGTCGCGCCGTCGACGGCGCGCGCCAGCAGCGCGGTCTTGCCCGCCAGCCGGTAGACGACCGTCCCCTCGACCAGGTAGTCGCGTCCCGAGAAGGAGAGGACGTCGCGGATGTGGATGGGCAGGGGGCGGGCTCCTTGACGGGCGAGGGTCGGGCGATTATACGGGCCGGCGGCACACCGTGAAGCTGGAAGTCATCCGCGTCATCGACGACCAGGGAAAGGTCGTCCACCCGGAGCGCGAGCCGGCGCTGTCCGGCGACGACCTGCGGCGTCTCTTCCGGACGATGCTGCTGGTGCGCCTGCTCGACGAGCGGATGCTGCTCCTGCAGCGGCAGGGGCGTACGGGGTTCTACCTCACCTCGCTCGGCGAGGAGGCGACCCACATCGGCGCCGCCCACGCCCTGCGCATGGGCGACTGGCTCTACCCCGCCTACCGCGAGATCGGGGCGGCGCTCTATCGCGGCTACCCGCTCGACACCTTCATGTGCCAGCTCTACGGCAACGCCGACGATCCGGTGAAGGGGCGGCAGATGCCGGTGCACCACTCGGTGAAGCGGCTGAACTTCGTGTCGGTCAGCTCGCCGGTCGGCTCGCACATCCCGCACGCCGTCGGGACCGCCTGGGCGGCCAAGCTGCAGAAGACCGAGGATGTCGCGCTGGCCTTCTTCGGCGACGGCGCCACCTCGACGCCGACCTTCCACGTCAGCGCCACCTTCGCCGCGCTCTACAAGCTGCCGGCGATCCTGTTTTGCCGCAACAACGGCTGGGCGATCTCGGTCCCCTCTTCGATCCAGAGCGCCACGCCTTCGTTTGCCCAAAAGGCGATCGCCTACGGGATGAAGGGGGTTCTGGTCGACGGCAACGATCTGCTGGCGGTGATCCACGTGGTCGCCGAGGCGGCGGCGCGGGCCCGGCGCGGCGAAGGGCCGACCTTGATCGAGGCCCGCACCTATCGCAGGGGCGCGCACAGCACCTCGGATGATCCGTCGGTCTATCGCGATCCAGCCGAGCCCAAGGACTGGGAACGGAGCGACCCGCTCGAGCGGATCCGCCGGTACGGGGAGGCGCGCGGCGAGCTGGACGCGGCGTTCGAGAAGAAGGCGCGGGTCGAGATCGTCGCCGAGATCCGCGCCGCGCTCGCCTACGCGGAGGGGCGCCCGCCCAAGCCGCCGCTCGCCAGCCTCGTCGAGGACGTCTACGCCGAGCCGACGCCGCGGTTGCGGGAAGAGCTGGCCGCGCTCGAGGCGGAGATCGCCAAGCACGGGCCGAAGCGCTCGCCACACGGCTGATCGCTCCCAAGCACTGCCGATCGCTCGCACGAGAATTGACAAGCGGCGCGGGCGCTGGACAATCGCCTGCGACCGTCTGGGGGAGGCGGCGCTCACGAAAGGCACCCCTTGACGCGAAAAAAGAGGCCCGGCCCCACGGGCGAAGCCGGCGACGCCCTTGCCCCCGGCGCCCCCCTGGCGATCGAGGTCGGCGCGATCATCCACGATCTCCGCAATGTCTTCTCCGCCATCCGGGGCTTCGCCACCGTCATCGGCGAGGACCTCCCCGCGGGCGATCCGGCGCGCGATGACGTCGATCAGGTCCTGAAGGCCGTCGATCGCGGCGTCGCGGTGTCGCACCGGCTGTCGGAGTTGCACGCGCGCTTCAGCATCGCCCCCACGCCGCCCGGGGACGTGTCGGCTCCGGTCGACGGCGACCTGGAGCAATCGGCACCATGGGCCCTGCATCGGCCCAGGCGCTCGGCCTCCATTCTGGTCGTCGAGGACGACGAGCTCCTGCGGACCATGATCGTGCGTGTGCTGCGTCGGGATGGCTACACGACGCTGGAGGCGGGAAACAGCATCGAAGCCGAGGAGCAGGCCCTCGCCCACGGCCTGGCCGTCGATCTCTTGCTGGTGGACGTCGGGTTGCCGGTGGTGGGCGGGCCACAGCTCGTCGAACGTCTCAAGCAGCGCTGGCCTGCGGTGAAGGTGCTCCTCATGAGCGGCTTCGGACGGACGGCGCTGGCCGAGCGCGGCGTTCGTCCCGGACCCGGCCTGCTGGAGAAACCGTTCTCGCCCCCCGCGCTGCTCGAGCGCCTCGAGGCGCTGCTCGCGCCAGGGAGATCCTAGACGGCGTCGAGCATTCAACTACGTCCCAGCGCCAGGCAGAGCGCGGCGCGCGCAGTGGCCAGGTCATACTGGGCGCCGACCTCCTGCGCCCCGGCCAGCTCCGCCGCCAGCTCCGCGTCGGAAAGCTCGATGATGCTGCCGACGCCGGCGCTGTAGCGGCCGTCGGCCATCCGCAGCCGCGCCCGCGCCCCGGCCAGCGCCTCGCCCGACGCCACCAGCGCCTCGCGCGCGGCCCCCACCACCAGCGCCGCCTGTTCGACCGCCACCCAGACCTGCTGGACGAGCGCGTCGTGCTGCGCGCGCAACCCGTCGAGCACGGCGTCCGCTTCGCGCGCCTGGCTGCGGGTGAGGAGCCCCTGGAAGATCGGCCAGATCAGGTTGACCCCGCCGAACAGATTCCAGGCCATGCCGCCATAGGGCACGACCTGGCCAAAGTTGTCGAGCGTGTGCGACTTGCTGAACGACTGCCCCGCGCTCTCGGCGCCCGCCACCAGGTTCAGCGTCGGCCAGTAGCCGTCGCGGGTGGCGCGCAGGGTCAGCTCCTGCGCGCGGATCTGCGCCTCCGTGGCGGCGAGATCCGGGCGGGCGCGGATGGCGTCGTCGATGAGCGACCCGAGCGGGCTCCCCTCGCCCGGCTGCGGCGGGAAGGTCTCGTCGGCGACGTCGAAGTCGGTGTCGCCGGTGGTCCCCATCGCCTGGTTGAGCTGGGCGCGCGCCACGGCGTAGCCGTTCTCGGCCCGGATGACCTGAACGCGCGCGTTCGCCTCGTCGGCCACCGCCTGCGCCAGATCGATGTCCGGGCGGGTGCCGGCGTGGACGAAGCCCCGGATCTGCTCCAGGTGCCGCTGCCGGTTGCCGAGCGTCTGGCGCGCCACGCCGACCAGCGACTTCTGCGCGCTGGCGCGGAAGTAGGCGGTTCGCACGTCGGCGAGCGCCTCGAGGCGGGTGGAGCGCGCGCTGTCGCCGAGCGCCACCGCCCGGGTGCGGGCCGCGCGCCAGCGGTTGGGCGTCTGCCCGAAGTCCCAGATCATCTGGCTGGCAGAGATCTGGTTGTCGAACCAATTGAAGGTGTCGAAGGTGTTGCCGTAGTTGTTGGTGTGCCCCGGCTTCTGCTGGCGGTTTCCGGTCGTCCGCTCGTAGAGGCCCTCGATCTTCACCTGCGGCAAGAGCGGCGCCCGCGCTTCGTCGTTGCGCGCGATGCCGGCCGCGACGTTGGCGTCGGCCAGGTGGATATCGGGGCGGTCGGCGGCGGCGGCGTGCTCGGCCTCCTCCAGCGTCACCGTGCGGGCGGTGAGCGCGACCAAGAAAAGCGTGGCGGCGGGGAACATCATTCGTACCGCAGCGCCAGGATGGGATCGAGGCGCGAGGCCTTGCGCGCCGGGTAGAGACCGAAGCCGATGCCGACCGCCGCCGAAAAGCCGACCGCCAGCGCGATCACCTCGGGGCGGATCAACATCGGCCAGCCGAACCGCACCGCCAGCCGCTCTGCGGCGAGGAGGCCGAGCGAGACGCCGAGAAGCCCGCCCGCCAGCGACAGCGCCAGCGCCTCGGCCAGGAACTGCAGCAGGATGTGGCGGCGCTTGGCGCCGACGGCCATCCGCACGCCGATCTCGCGGGTCCGCTCGGTGACGCTCACGAGCATGATGTTCATGATCCCGATCCCGCCCACCAGCAACGAGACGGCCGCGATGCTGGCCAGCAGCATGGTGAGCGCCTGAGTGCTCTCTTCCTTCCGGGACGCCGTCTCGGTCAGGTTCTTGATGGCGAAGTCGTCCTCGCCGCCGATCGCGATCGCGTGGCGATCGCGCAGCAGCGCCGCCACCTTGTCGCCGATCGCGGTCGTGAGGTCGTCCGAGTCGACCTCGATCATGATGGTGCCGGGGATGAATTTTTGTAGCCCGCCCTGGATCTTGGCCAGGAAGGTGTTGACCGGAACGAACACCACGTCGTCGTAATCGCCGCCGCCGGCCGACTGCCCCTTGCGCTCGGCGACGCCCACCACCTGGAAGGGGACGTTCTGAATCCGGACGATCTGGCCGGTCGGATCGGAGTGGGCGCCGAACAGCCGCTCGGCGACGGTCTGGCCGAGGACCACCACCTTGGCGCCGGCGTCCGCTTGCTCGGGCGTCAGCCCCGGCCCGAGGCGCATGGACCAGTTCCGGATCTCGAAGAACTCCGGCGTCGTCCCGTCGATGACGGTCAGCCAGTTGCGATCCTCGGCGACCACCTGTCCGGTCGTGTGCACGCGCGGCGCCACGAACTTCACGTCGGCGACGTCGGCCTTGATGGCGCGCAGATCGTCCCAAGTCAGCGTGGGGAGCGTGCCGGCGCCGGCCTTGGCCCCGCTGGCGGTCTTGGCGCCCGACGAGACGATGAGGACGTTGGTCCCCATCGAGGCGAACGCCTGCTCGACGCGGGCTCGCGCCCCTTCGCCGATCGCCACCATGGCGATGACCGCGGCGACGCCGATGATGATCCCGAGAGCGGTGAGAAACGAGCGCAGCTTGTTGCGCAAGAGCGCCCGCCCCGCCACGCGGACGACGTCCCCCGCGCGCATCCGGCCGGCGGTCACGGCGCCGCCGTCCGGGCGGGCGCCACCGCGGAGCGGCCCGCTTGGCGCGGCGCCTCGGTCTGTCGATCCTCCTCGATGAGGCCGTCGCGCACGACGATCACCCGGCGCGCGTGGGCGGCGATGTCGGGCTCGTGGGTGACGAGGACGATGGTGATCCCCTCGTCGCCGAGCGCTTGCAGCAGCGCCATCATCTCCAAGCTGGCGTGCGAGTCGAGGTTGCCGGTCGGCTCATCGGCCAGGATGAGATGCGGCCGGTTCACGAGCGCGCGCGCGATCGCCACCCGCTGCTGCTGTCCGCCCGAGAGCTGACTCGGGTGGTGGTGGAGGCGATCGCCGAGGCCGACCCGTTCCAGCGCCTCGCGGGCGCGCCTCCGCCGCTCGGCCGGCCGCATCCCGGTGTAGACCAGCGGGAGCTCCACGTTCTCCAGCGCCGTGGTGCGCGCGAGCAGGTTGAAGCTCTGGAACACGAACCCCAGCGTCTGGCTGCGCGTCTCCGCCAGCGCGTCGGCGCCCAGGCTCGACACCTCCGCGCCGTCGAGGAGATACTCGCCCGTCGACGGCCGGTCGAGGCAGCCGAGGATGTTCATGAGCGTCGACTTGCCCGATCCCGAGGCCCCCATGATGGCGACGAACTCACCCTCTTCGATCCGCAGCGTCACGCCGCGCAGCGCGTGGACGTCGAAGTCCCCCATCCGGTAGGTCTTGGTGACGTCGGTGATCGCCACCAGCGCCGGCGCCTCTCTGCGCGGCGAGAGAGCGCGGCTTCGCCCGGGGGGACCTGCCGTCGCTGAGTGCGGGGATTGGTCGAGGAGGGCTCCCGCGTCCCAAGGGGGCGCGCGGTTCATCAGAAGAGCCCGCCCTTGGTCTTGGCCTTGGCCTCGGCGCGCTCGTTCTTGTCGAGCGCGTCGGTGACGATGACGTCCCCTTCGGCGAGCTCGCCGCTACGAACCTCGATGTTGCTCCCCTCGGTCACGCCGACCTCGATCGGCACGGCGGTCAGCCGATCGTTGCGCCACGTCCAGACGGTGCGGCGGGGGGCCGCGCCGTCCGCCGCGTCGTCGCTCGCCGGCACCGGGCCGCCAGCCGGCCCGCGGGCCCCGGCCACCGGGTGCTCCTTCGACTTGTCCTTCTTGTGGGCCGCCTTCTTCGGGTTGGGGGGCGTCAGGCCCGATTCGGCGAGCAGCTCCGGCGGGGGGAGGAAGCGGAGCGCCGCGCTCGGGATCCGCAGCACCCCTTTGCGCTCGGCGTAGACGAAGGTGACGTTGGCCGTCATCCCGGGCTTGAGGCGGTGGTCGGGGTTGTCGACGTCGATGACCGCGTCGTAGGTGACCACGTTCTGCAGCGTCTGCGGGGCGTCGCGGATCTGTCGGATCACCCCCTTGAACCGCACGTTCGGGTAGGCGTCGACCACGAAGCTGGCCGGCATCTGGGGCGCCAGGCGTCCGACGTCGGCCTCGCTGACCGCCGCGTGCACCTGCATCTTCCCCAGATCCTCGGCGATCGTGTAGAGCGTCGGCGCCTGCAGCGACGCGGCGACCGTCTGCCCGACGTCGACGTTGCGCGAGATGACCACCCCGTTGATCGGCGAGATGACCGTCGCGTAGCCGAGGTTCACCATCGCCTGGTGGAGGTTGGCGCGCGCCTGCTCCAGATCGCCGCGCGCCGTGTCGACCGCCGCCGCCGACGAGGCCGCCTGGAGGTCGGCCGAATCGAAGTCGGCCGCCGCGATCAGGTTCTTCGACTTGAGCTCGTCGGCGCGGGCCAGCTGTTTCTTGGCGTTGTCGGCCTTGGTGATCGACTCGTGCAGCGTCCCCACCGCCGCGTTGCGGTTGGCGCGCGCCTGCTCCGCCGCCGCTTGAAAGAGCTGCGGGTCGAGCCGCGCGATCACCTCACCGCGCTTCACCCGTTCGCCGAAATCGGCGTAGAGCGAGGCGATGCGCCCGGAGACCTGACTGCCGACCTGGACCGTGACCAGCGCCGACAGCGCGCCGGTGGCGGTCACGCGCCCGACGAGATCGCCCCGTTCGACGCGCGCCTTCTCCAGGTGGTAGGCCGACTTGTGCTCGCGAAAGCGGGCGCCGAAGGCCATCCATCCGCCGCCCACGCCGACGGCGGCCACCAATCCCACCAAGAAACCGACCCGACGACTCATGCTTTAGCCAAGCTAAAGCCGGACCGTCCGCGGTAAAGGGGCGACGGCGTAACCCGTCTCGGTACGGCTCAGCTCGCGGCGGCGACGTCGGCGATGATCTGGCGGAGGCGATCCTCCATGAGCGTCTTGATCTCCGCCAGGCGCGCGGGGCTGTCGGCCTCGAAGCGCATCACCAGCACCGGGCCGGTGTTCGAGGCGCGCACCAGGCCCCACCCGACGTTCTGGTCGTCTTCCTGGAAGATGACGCGCGCGCCGTCGACGTCGACGACCGAGTAGCGCTCGCGGAACCAGGCCACCGCGCGCCGCACGACCTCGAACTTCACGTCGTCGGGGCAGGGCATCCGGATCTCGGGCGTGTTGTGCAAAACGGGCAACGTGTCATAGAGCTCGGCCAGCGTCAGCGTCGAATGGCTGAGCAGCTCGACCAGGCGCATGCCGGCGTAGACCGCGTCGTCGAAGCCGAACCAGCGGTCGGCGAAGAACATGTGCCCCGACATCTCGCCGGCCAGCGCGGCTTTCTCTTCCTTCATCTTCGCCTTGATGAGCGAGTGGCCGACCTTCCACATGATGGCGCGTCCGCCGAGGCGGGTGAGCTCGTCGAACAGCGCCTGGCTGCACTTCACCTCGCTGACGAAGGTGGCGCCGGGCTGCCGCTGCAAGATCTCTCGCCCGAACAGCATGACCAGCTGGTCGCCCCACAGGATCCGCCCCTGGCCGTCGACGGCGCCGATCCGATCGGCGTCACCGTCGAGCGCGATCCCCACCTCGGCGCCGGTCGCCCCGACGCGCGCGATCAGATCGGCCAGGTTTTCGGGAACGGTCGGGTCGGGATGATGGTTGGGAAACCGGCCGTCAGGATCGCAGTAGATGGCCTCCGTCTCGACCCCCAGCCGCCTCAGGGTCGGGAGCGCCGAGATGCCTCCGGTGCCGTTGCCGCCGTCGACCACCACCTTGAAACGGCGCGGGCCGAGCTTGATGTTGTCGGCGATGTACGCCACGTAGTCGGTGATGATGTCGTGCTCGGTGGCGCGGCCCGGCGCGACGCCGGTGCGAAACGCCCGCCGCTCGATCCTCTCGCGCAGCTTCTGGATCTCGGCGCCGTAGATGGTGCTCTTGCCGCAGACGATCTTGAAGCCGTTGTCCTCGGAGGGGTTGTGGCTGGCGGTGATCATCACGCCGCCGTCCACGCCCAGGTGAAAGACGGAGAAGTAGAGGCCGGGCGAGTGGACCACGCCGACGTCGACGACGTCGAGCCCCGAGGCGAGCAGCTCGCGCTTGAAGGTGGCGTGGATGCGCGGCGAGGAGATCCGGCAGTCGCGCCCCAAGGTCACGCGGCGCGCGCCCGCCTCGGCGAAGTAGGCCCCGGTCGCGCGGCCGAGGTCGGCCACGAAGTCGTCGGTGAAGTCGGTCTCGGCTACGCCTCGGATGTCGTACTCGCGGAACACTCTCGGATTCATCGCCATGGTTGCGCCGCTCCTACAACAGATCGTGGCGGCCGGCCTGCTTGGCGGCCTCCACGATCTTCCGCACGTCCTGGGCCTTGTCCTTGGGGACGACCAGGATCGCGTCGCGCGTGGCGATCACCACCAGATCGCGCACGCCGACCACGCCGACGAAGGGGGCGCCCTCCTCGGCGACCACGATGTTGCCGTCGCCGTCGATCAGCGTGGCGGCCCCCAGCACCACGTTGCCGCGCGCGTCGGGCGGGCGGACCGCCGGGAGCGCCGCCCAGCTGCCGACGTCGTTCCAGCCGAAAGCTCCCGGCACGACGCGCAGCCCGCTCGCCTTCTCCATGATGCCGTTGTCGATGGAGATCGCCGGAACGTCGCGGTACCCGGCCGCGATCGCCGCCGCCGCCGCCTTCGCATCGCCGGCCGCCACGGCCGCGTCGAGCAGTGCCGCCAGCGCCGGCAGATGACGCCGCGTCTCCTCGAACATCCGCCCCGCGGTGAGGAAGAACATGCCCGAGTTCCACAGGTACTCGCCCGACGCCAGGTAGCGCTCCGCCGTCGCCAGATCCGGCTTTTCGACGAAGCCGCCGACGTCGTGGACCGGATCGCTCCCCGCGCGCGGCAGCTGGGCGCCGGTGCGGAGGTATCCAAACCCGGTCTCGGCGTGGGTGGGGCGGATGCCGATGGTGGTGATCGTCTCGCACGCTTCGGCGAGCGCCACGCGCACCAGCCGATCGAACGCCGGCTCGTCGCCGATGAACGGATCGGCCGGGAAGACGGCGATGACGGCCTCGGGTCCCGCGCGCCGGGCTGCCTCTACCGCGCCGAGGCCGACGGCGGCGGCGGTGTTGCGGGGGACCGGCTCGGCCAGGATGTTCTCGGGCGGCAGATCCACGATCTGGTCGCGCACTGCCGCCTCCTGATCGGCGGCGGTGACGATCAGCGTCCGCTCCACGCCGACCAGCGCCCGCGCGCGCCGCACGGCGGCGGCCAGCAGCGACTCGGGGCCCCCCAACGACAGGAGCTGCTTCGGACGCGCGCGCCGGCTCGACGGCCAAAGGCGGGTCCCGGCGCCGCCACCCAAAATGACGGCGAACGTCGGGACAGCAAACGCGGGGACGGCGGACGGAGCGCCGGAGGTCTCTCCCTTGGTCATGGACGGCGCACTTTAACAGACGGCCAGCGGCGCGCACCTCGTGATACGCTCGTTGCGTGCGGGCGGGCGAGGAGACGCTGAGGCGCTCGATTGCGGCGGCCACCGACGGACGAACCCGGGCCCGCTTGCGCGTCGATCTGGCCGAGCTCCTGCGTGCGGGCGATGCGGCCGCGGCACGCGCCGAGCTCGATCACGCCTTCCGGGAGGGGGGCCCGAGCGTGGCGATCGCTTCGGCGGCGCTCAGCTTCGCGCGCTCGTTGCCGCCCGCCGATCGCCTCGCCTGGTTGTCCGGTTTGGCGAAGGCGGAGGGCAAGACGCCGTCGCCCGTGTTGGTCTCGGCGCTCGCCGACGCCCAGCTGGGCGCCGATCTCCCGCGCGACGCCGCGCTCACCTGGCTGGCGCTGGCGCGCGACGAACGGGTTCCGTTGCATCACCGGCGGGCGGCGGCGCGCAAGGCAGCCCGGCTCGCCCCTCGGCTGGCCCCGGCGGACGCGCAGGCCGCGGCTGCGGCCGCCGCCGAGCTCTCGGTCGAGAAGTCACGGCGTGGTCCTCGCTCGGCGGCGCGCGAGCTGCTCTACGGCGCGCCCGAGGCGAAAGCGGGCGTGTCCGTTCCCAAGGCGGCGCCTCCCGCGCGCGTCCGGCGCCCCCGCGCGCAGCCGGTCCCGATCTGGGAGCGGGCGCTCGCCGACGCGCGGGCGGGGCAGGCGAGCCGTGCGCGTCGCCTCGGCGAGGAGGCGCTCCGGGCGTCGGCGCCGGGACCCGACCTGAACGCGCGGGTCACCGCGCTCGACACGGCGCTGCGGGAGGGGGGATTCGTCAAGGACGCGCTCCGCCTGCGTCGCACGCACCTCGAGGCGCTCGCCAGCGCGGCGGCTCGCCCGTCGCTGCTCGCGCTCGCCGCGGAGGCGGAAGAGGCGGGACTGGCCGCGCTGGCTGCCGAATGGCGCGCCGACGCGGGCGTCGTGGCGGTGGTCTTGCCGGTGCGGCGCGCCGAGCCCGACACGCCCGAGGCCCACTATCTGGCCGCGCAGCGACAGCTGGCGCGCGACGGTCAGAAGGCCGACCTCGCCTCCGTGCTCGTCCAGCTGGAGAAGGCGTTGGCCGGGCACCCGGGCGCCGATGCGGCGCTGGCGCTCGCCGAGACGCTCGCCGTGCGCGTGGCCGACGGCGAAGCCGCGCTCGGGCAGCGGCGCCTGGAGTTGTTGCGGGCGGCGCACGCGGCGGAGTACGCGCCGGCTCGCCGGGCGCGTCTCGGCCGCCGGCTGGCGGAGATGCTGGACGCCCGCGGCGACCCCCTCGGCGCGGTGGCGGTGCTCGAACGCGCGCTCACGGAAGCGCCGCCGGGCGAGGGGGAACGGGCGCGCGCCGAGCGGGTCCGGCTGCTGCGCCGGCTGGGCCGGACGCGCGAGCTGTCGGCGGCGCTGGAAAAGGATGCCGGCGCGCTGCAAGGCGAGGCACGGCTGGACGTGCTGGCCGAGCACGCCACCTTGCTGGAGGGGGCCGGGGAGGCGGAGAAGGCGCTCGATGTTCGGTTGATGGCGCTGGCGGAGTTCCCCGGCGCCCCCACCGTGCTCGACGATGCGCGGCGGAGGCTGGAGGCGACCGGGCGCGCGGCGGAATCGCTGGCGCTGGCGACCGCCGCGCTCGATCACACCACCGACGTCCCGCGCCGCCGGCAGATCCTGCGCGACGTCGCCAGCCTCACCGAGAGCATCGCCAACGTCGATCCTTCCAGCGCCGCGGCCGCCTGGCTGGCGGTGCTGGAGGTCGATCCGGGCGACTTTCAGGCCGCCGCCGCCGCCGAGCGGTTCCTGGTGGCGACCGGCGATTGGGAACGGTGCGCCGATCTGCTGGCCTGGTTGGCGGCGCGCGCCCCCACGATGTCGCGGCCACCGGCCGAGCAGGATGGGCCGCCCAGCCGGGCCGCGCTGCTCTGGCGGCTGGCGGAGCTCCGGCGCGCGCGGCTCGGCCAGATCGACGAGGCGCTGCGTCTCTACGTCGAGCTGGGGGCGGCCTCGCCGTCCTCGTCTGCCTCGCCTGCCTCGCTGCCGCCGCTCGGCGATCCGCCGTCTGTCGCGGCGTTCGTGCGGCGCGAGCCGTTGCTGGCGGTGGAGACGGCGCGGGCCGCGGTCGCGCCGTCGGCCGCCGAGCGCGCCCGCGCTCTCTTCGATCGCGCACGGCTGTTCGCCGAGCGCGGGCGGCTCGAAGACGCCGAGCGTGACGCGCTGGCGGCGATCGACCTCGACCCGCGCAACATGGAGGGGCTCGCCGCCCTCGAGAGGTTGTTCGAGGAGCCGGCGCGCGCACGGGTTCTGGCCGACGAGCTCGGCCGTCGGTCGGTCAAGGTCCCGCCGCAGGCCGCGGCGCCGCTGCTCTACGGTCGCGGGCGGGCCGCGGCGCGGGCGGGCGACAACGCCGCCGCGCGCGAGGCCTACCGGCGCGCCATGTCGCTCGATCCGACGCTGGCCGAGCCGATCGCCGCGCTGGGCGCGCTCGCTTCGAAAGAAGGGGACTGGTCGGAGGTCGCCAAGCTGCTCGAGAGCGAGGTCGGTTTGACGACGTCGCCGGCGCGGAAGGGGGCGCTGCAGCTCGAGCTGGCGGTCGTGCACGGCGATCGGCTGGGGGGCGCTGCGCGCGCCGTCGCGCTGCTCGACGAGGCGGCCCTGTATCTGCGCGACGAGCCGCGGGTGCTCGACCTGCGCGCCCGCTTCAACCTCGCCGCCGGAAACTGGCAGGCAGCCGCCGAGGCGCTCGACCAGCTCGCGGCCCGCAGCGCCACGATCCCCGACGCCGCCGAGAGGTACTTCGCGGTCGGCGCCGCCGCCGAGGCCGCCGGCGATGTCGATCGCGCGCTGACCCTCTATTCGCGATCCTACTCGCGCGATGGCTCGTACCGCCCGACGCTGGAGCGGCTCTCGGCGATCTGTTTTCAGCGCGGGCAGTGGGACAATGCCTGGAAGGCGACGGAAGCGCTGCTCGATCGCCACGGCGCCTCGATCGAGCCGGCGCAGCGCGCGACGCTTCTGGTGCGCTCGGCGTTGGCCGATCTCCACGTCGGTCAACGGGTGTCGGCGGTCTCCAGGCTCGGCGAGATCGTGACCCGCGGCCCGTCCTACTCGCCGGAGGCGGGCATCCGGGACGTTGCCGAGAGCTGGGCGGGGATGCACCTCGAGCCGAGGTTGCTGGTCGCCCTGGAAGGGCGGCGCCGAGAGCGGATCCTCCGGCGCGCGCGTGAGGCGTTCGCGCTCACGGATGATGGAACCGATGGCGCCCGACGTGAGGCGCTGGAGATTCTGGGCGCGTTGGCGATGGTCGACGGTCGCTGGGAAGAAGCATTTACCGCCCTTGACGCGCTGGCATCCGACACCACGTTCGAGCCGGATCGACGGGCGGTGTTCCTGCTGGCGGCGGGCGACGTCATGGCGCGTCGTTACGGCGATCGCGACGTCGCCGAACCATTCTACGAGCGTGCCAAAGCCGTTTGGCCAGGTCACGCACGTTTCGGGAAGTCCTCGGAAGGTGTTTCGTAACGTGCACTTGGTAGATTGCAACGGCTGTGCTACAAAGCGACGTCTATTCGGCAACCGTAAGTTTTCGTCAAAAAAAGTCCCCCAGAAAGGATTCGTCGGAATGGTCAAGAAAATGCGGAGTTTCTTAGTCATCGCGTTGCTCTCGGGAGGTCTGGCGGTACTGACCACGAGCGGCTGCAGCAGCGACAGCAACAGCACCGGAGTTGCTGGCGCGGGCGGCGGTGCAGTTGGTGGCGCGGGAGGCGGAGGCGGCAGCGCGGCGGCAGGCGCGACTGGCTCTGCGGGGACGAGCGGCTCGGCTGGAACCACCGGCTCTGCGGGGACGAGCGGCTCGGCTGGAACGAGCGGCGCGGCGGGGACTAGCGGTGCGGCTGGCACGACCGGTTCTGCGGGCGCGACCGGCTCGGCTGGCACGAGCGGCTCGGCTGGCACGAGCGGCGCTGCTGGCACGAGCGGCGCTGCTGGCACGACCGGCGCTGCCGGCACGACCGGTACGGCTGGCTCGGCTGGCGGCGCGTAGACCTCGCGTCCTCAGCTCACGAACGCCCGCTTCGGAATTCCGAAGCGGGCGTTTTTTTATTTTCGGCCCGTGACCACGGCGCCCGCGATGGTGACCGCGAAGACGCGATCCTTGAAGTAGATGTCGATCGCCTCCTTGGTGAAGAAGAAGACGTCCTGCATCTGGTCGCCGCGCCCGGAGAGACGCTTCCAGTGCGCGAGCGGCCCCAGCTCGACGAGAGGCGCATAGAAAAACTCCCGCGCGCTCTTGAACAGGATCTCCCAGCGCGCGGCCGTGACTTCGACCTGGGTGAGGCCCGCCGCCTCCAGCCAACGGCCGACTCCGTCGCCGTCCGGAAGCGCGGCGACATATCGATCGACCGCGGCCAGGCTCTCCTGCTTGCCGTTCTCGCGGAGCACCTCGCGGAAGAGATCGAGAAACTCGGCCCAGCTGCCTCGCAAAGGGGCCGATACCGCCAGCTGTCCTCCGGGCACCAGCAGGCGCGCCGCCTCTCGCACGGCGGCTCGCGGGTCGGCGGCGGTGGTCACGGCCAGGTTCGAGACCACCAGATCGGCGGTGCGATCGCCGAGCGGGATCGAGGTCAAGAGGCCGGGGCGCGCGGCGAGAACGACCTCGGCGTGGGAGGCGGCCTCGGCCTCGACTCGCGCGCGGGCCTCGGCGACGAAGGCGGGCGATTCGTCGAACGCCGTCAGGTGACTGTCGAGGTCGAACCGCCGCGCCAGCTCCAAGGTCAAAGCGCCGGTCGCGCATCCAATCTCGACGATGCGCGCGGCGGGGCGTACCGCGATGGCGTGGGCGAGGAGCGCCGCGAACCGCGCGGCATAGGCCGGCAGAATTTCCGCGTCGTAGAGCCTCACCATCCGGGCCTCTCTCTCGGCCTGGGTCACTGGGGATCTCTCTTCTTGCTGTCGGTTTTGCTGTCGGTCTTGCCCGCGGGCGGCGGCTTCCACCCGCGAACGGGGCCGAACGGCCGCCGGCCTCCCTGGTAGACGCCGGCCACGTAGCGGACGGCGATCAGGTAGAGCGCCGACGAAATTCGGTTGAGCGCGTGCGCGAGATCGGCGCGCGCGGGTGGCGCCGTCGCCAGGCCCCCGGTGGGCGGAAAGGCGACCAGCACCGCCAGCTCGGCCTCGCGCGCGATGGCGCGGGCCAAGGTCAGCTTGGCGATCACCGGTCCCTGGCGGACGTCGGGATACATGAAGGGGACGCCGTAGAGCTCGTGGGTGTGGTGGGTGGCGTCGCGGATCTGGTCGCCGGTCATCCCCCACAGCGCGGGGGGCGGAACGTCTCGGCCGGTCACCTCGGCGCCGACGAGGGCGCGCGCCAGCTCCAGAATCTCGCCGAGCTCGCCGACGAGCGCGCGCGCCCCGTCGGCGTCGGCCGCGACCTGCGCGTCGAGCAGCGCGGACTGCAGCAGATCCAGCTTGCCCCGGGCGGCGATGCGCGGGTGCGTCTTCGGCACCAGCGACTGATCGTCGCGCAGATGCGTCAGGTGATCGGGCTTTTCGGCGAACCGCTCTCCGGTATCGAGCGCCCGGAAACGACTGTCTGCACCTCCTTGAGCGGCGCGCGGCGCCTCGCGTTCGGCGACGACGGCGCGCGGGTCGCCCCGGACGGGTGCCCTGCAGACGTCGACGATCGCGTCGGCGAAGGCGCGCGCCGCCGCCTCGCAGGCGGGCAGCTCGCCGCTCAGATAGGCGCCGCCGAAATTGGTCTCCGAGGGCGGGCCGAACCACTTGGCCACGCGCACCCGCCCGGCCTTGCAGGCGGCGTCGAGGCCGACCACCGATTCGAGCGGCGGCGCGATCAGGTAGGCGAGCGCGCTGCCGACGCGGACGTTGGCGAGCGACGCCAGGTAGCGTCCGACGGAGGCGATCACGTGGGGATAGAACGCCACCGGGCGCGCGTCGCCGGCCAGGGAGACGCCGTAGAACCAGGCCTCGTTCTCCAGGTAAGTGAGGCAAGCGGCCAGCGCGGCGTCGATCTCGGCCGGATCGCGCCCGGCGTAGATGCCGATCGACTCGCCGGAGAG
>DATAVR010000051.1:0-22292 GCA_036267635.1 Polyangia bacterium
CCGCCGACCAGTGTGACGACCACGATGGTCTGGCCGCCGACGTTGATGTCGTCCTGCGTGGCGGTTCCAGCGGCGATCACGAACCCCGCGGCGTCGAGCGCGCTGATCGCCACCGTCACCGGCCCCGTCAGGTCGGGGGCCATCTCGACGCTGAGGCTGGTGGGAAGGGTGATGGCTGGGCCGTCCTTCGGCGCGACCGGGAACGAGCGCTCCGCTGCCTGCGCGGGCTCGACCGTCACGCTCAGCGACGCGGGCGAGAGCGACAGGTTCCCCGCCACTTCGA
Source organism: Polyangia bacterium (assembly GCA_036267635.1). GTDB lineage: Bacteria > Myxococcota_A > Polyangia > Fen-1088 > Fen-1088 > JADGRB01. The sequence goes on from DATAVR010000051.1 coordinate 284, forward strand.
CGAGCAGGATCGAATCGCCGCGATGACAGGCGGCGATCGCCGTCGACGCCGCGACGGCCGCGACTGGAACGAAGGCGCGATGGCGAACGGAGCGCATCAAAACTTGTAGTTCCCGAGGTCGGTGAGGGGCGGCGTCGTCGCGGGCGGACGGAGCGCGAAATAGGCGCCCACCGCGCCCCCGGCGACGGCAGCACCGACGGCGATCCAGATCCAGGTCTTGCCGTGGTGGCCCTCGCCGTTGGACGGGGCCGAGGCGGCGGGCGCTGCCTCGACCAGCGTCACCGTCGGGGGCGACGCGGCCGATGCGGAGAGCGGCGCATCGTCGAGGACCGGCGCTCGCTCGGCCGACGGAGCCGGTGAGGTCGTGGCGGACGGGGGCGCATTCAGGCGCTCGGACCCCGGTACGCTCGCGCGGGTGGGGGCAGGCAGGACGAGGGGCGCCGCTTTGGCGTCGGCCGCCGTGCTCAGCGCCGCTATCTTGGCTTCGATCTGGGCGCGGTTTGGCGCGGCCGGAACCGCCTCGAGAAAGGCGCGATAGTCGGCGACCGCCTTCTCCCCTTCGCCGATGCGGCGGTAGCACTCCGCCCTGTTGAAGAGGACCACCGGATCGAGAAGCTTCTTGAAGGCCAGCGTGTACTCGTGGATCGCCGCCTGGCAGCGATCGTCGCCCGCCAGGCCATTCGCCTTGCGCAGGTGATAGCGCCCCTCGGCGATCGCGTGCGCGGAGGGGTCCTCGGCCTCGGCGACGCCGGCCGCGGCCAGCAGCAGCGTCGCCGTCGCCACGACGCCGCCGATTCTCACAGCGTCCCCTTGGCCGTGCCGAGGCGCCGCACGTAGCCCGACAGCTCCTGAATCTTGGGGACGGAGAGCGCGCTGCCGAACGCCGGCATCTGCCCCTTGCCGGCCATGATCGTGCGGGCGATCGTGTCGTTGGTCGCGCGCGCCTGGAACTCCCGATCGTGAAAGTCGCGTACGTTCGGGAGGGTCTTGCGGATCTCCGGATCGCCGCGCCCGTCCGAGCCGTGGCAGCGGGCGCACATCTGCGCGTAGATCACCGCCGGATCGACCGGCACCGCCGGACCCGGATCGTCCCCCGTCGTGCAGCCCGCCGTGGCGAGCGCAGCCAGGAGACCGACGACCACGCGCAACCGAATGATCGTCACTCCCCGCCGGGCGCGTCGCCGACGTACAGCTTTTGCCCGGCCTCGCGGAACGCCTCGGCCTTTTCCTGCAGCCCCGTCGCCAACGCCTGGTTGGCGGCGATCCCCTGCGCGGCTGCGTAGTCGCGCACGTCCTGGGTGATCTTCATCGAGCAGAAGTGCGGGCCGCACATCGAGCAGAAGTGCGCCCCCTTCGCCGCCGGCGCCGGCAGCGTCTCGTCGTGGAACTCGCGCGCCGTCTCCGGATCGAGGGAGAGGTTGAACTGGTCCTCCCAGCGAAACTCGAAGCGCGCCCGCGAGAGCGCGTCGTCTCGCAACTGGGCCCCCGGGTGCCCTTTGGCCAGGTCAGCCGCGTGCGCCGCGATCTTGTAGGCGATGACGCCGTCCTTGACGTCCTTGCGATCCGGCAGCCCCAGGTGCTCCTTGGGCGTCACGTAGCAGAGCATCGCGGTGCCGTACCACCCGATCATCGCGGCGCCGATCGCCGAGGTGATGTGGTCGTAGCCGGGCGCGATATCGGTGACCAGAGGCCCCAGCGTGTAGAACGGCGCCTCGTGGCAGACGGCCAGCTGCCGGTCGACGTTCTCTTTGATCTTGTGCATCGGGACGTGCCCCGGCCCTTCGATCATGACCTGCACGTCGTGCTTCCAGGCGATCTCCGTCAGCTCGCCCAGCGTCTCCAGCTCGGCGAACTGCGCCTCGTCGTTGGCGTCGGCGATGCAACCGGGCCGCAGCCCGTCGCCCAGGCTGAAGGAGACGTCGTACTGCTTCATCAACGCACAGATCTCTTCGAAGTGCGTGTAGAGGAAGTTCTCCCGGTGGTGCGACAGGCACCACTTGGCCATGATCGATCCCCCGCGCGAGACGATGCCGGTGACCCGCTTGGCGGTGAGCGGCACATAGCGTAGGAGGACGCCGGCGTGGATGGTGAAGTAATCGACCCCCTGCTCCGCCTGCTCCCGCAGCGTCTCCAAGAAGATCTCGATGTTGAGGTCCTCGGCTTTGCCTTTGACCTTCTCCAGCGCCTGGTAGATCGGGACGGTTCCAATGGGTACCGGCGAGTTGCGCACGATCCACTCGCGCGTCTCGTGAATATCCTTTCCAGTCGAGAGATCCATCACCGTGTCGGCGCCCCAGCGGACCGACCAGCGCAGCTTGTCGACCTCTTCGCCGATCGACGACGAGACGGCCGAGTTGCCGATGTTGGCGTTGATCTTCACCAGGAAGTTGCGGCCGATGATCATCGGCTCGGCTTCCGGGTGCTTGATGTTGGCCGGGATGATGGCCCGCCCGACGGCCACCTCGCTGCGGACGAATTCAGGCGTCACCCCTTCGCGCAGCGCGACGAAACGCATCTCCTCGGTGACCTCGCCACGGCGGGCGTAGTGCATCTGGCTGAAGTTCTTGTCGCCGCGCGCCTGTCGCCTTTCGATCCAGGGCTGGCGCAGCTTCGGGAGGCCGACGTGCGGATCGACGCCGCGCGGGCCGGCCGGGTCGTAAACATCGACGGCCGGCTCGCCCGCGACGGCAATGCGGCGGACCGGGACCTCGATCTCGCCGTCCGTGAGGAACGCCCGTGTCGATCCTGGCAGCTCGGGCAGCGGACCGAGCCCCTCGACGGGGTCCTCGATCGTTTGCAGCTTCCGGGGCCCGCCCCCGTTCGTCTCGCTTCCGTTTTTCATCTCGCCTCGCTTTCCTTCGCCGGCATTACCCGGAGCAGGTTCAGGGGTCGCGCCTGTCCGTTCAGACGGCGCCTCTCAGCCTTTCGGTCGGCTCCCCCAGCTTTTTGAAAGAACAAGCAAATTAGCGTCGCGCGAGCCCGAATGCAAAGGGCACCGCGGCACTGGCTGACGTTCTTCAGGTCGGGTCGGTTAGTTCACGAACTTCTTGGGCGGTCGTCCGGCGCCCCCGTCGATGACCCGGTACCGCCGGCGGAGGCGACGCAGCTTGAGCGCGTCCCACAGCCCGTCCAGGCTCCCCGGCGCCGCTCCGATGTAGCCGACCGCAATCGCCGCCGCGGTGCCCGCCAGGCTGGCCCAGTTGACCGCCGGCCCCGCGAGAGCGGCGACGACGTACCATCCCACGAGGGCGATCGTGATGTACCGGGCCTGGACGGTCAAGGCTCCGAAGATCGACATCGGTGCGCGGTCATAGATCCGACCGAAGGCCACGATGAGAGTCAGGACGGCGAATGAGGCGCCCCCGAAGACCGCCCCCTCGCCGAACGCATAGCGGGCCACCAGCGCCTGAGCCAAATTGGTCAACACCCCGCCGACGATGAACAGGGCCACGAGCCGACGCGTCCCCTGGGCCCGTTCGACATCCGCGCCCGCCCACCAGAGCCCGACCGCGTTCCACAAGAGCGACGCAGGATCGAGGTGCAGGAAGATCCCGGTGACGAGCTGCCAGTATTCTCCGGCGAAGAGCCGCGGACCGACAGCCAGGTGCGCTTCCATCGCCGGCCGCAGGGGGCGGACAAATAGAAAGATCCCGTACACGACCGCCTGGGCGATCAGGAGCGCCTTGATCGCCGGCGTGAGACGGTCCATGAGCGGCCGTGACCCGGAGGTCCGGGCCGACCGCCGCGGCGGAAGGTCAGGCATCGCGCCAATCGTAGCGCAGTCGCATCGTCGGCGCCGGTGACCGCGTCAATCGTGCGTTCCGCCCGAATCGCCGTCGTGGCCCGAATCGGCCGCGTCGACCCCGCCGTCACCGCCACCGTCGATCCCACCGTCACCGCCGCCGTCGATCCCGCCGTCACCGCCGCCGTCGCCGGCCGACAATGGCTCGAGGGGGATGACGGGAAATTGCACCTGGGGGGTACCCGAAGCGATCGGCTCGGCGCTCTTCGTCTGCATCAGCATCATCGACGACGGAATGAGCACCCCTTCCGCGTCCAGCATCTGGAGCTGGAAAGACCAGGTCCCGTCGGGCGCTGTCGAGGTGACCGAGCCCGGCGTGCAGAGCGCCCGCACCTGCTGGGCGTCGCCGGTCGCATCGTTGCCGGTCACCAGGATGGAATCGACGTAGTAGCGACCGCACCCTACAGCTGAGCTCACCGTCACGCCGTCGGCCTGGAAATTCCAGCTCAGCCGGTAGCTTCCATTTTGGCTGCAGCCGGCCACCGCCAGCACAGCCGCCGCGCCGAGCCCGAGCGCCAGCGATCGCTTCATGCCGTGGCTTATATCACTCCCGCGGCCTATTGCGTCGGCGGCGTGACGACGAGAATGGCCGGACCAGGCGTGGCGTAGGACTGGCAGCTCGCGGCATCGAGGGTGGTGGTCTGCGGAACAGCGAGCGCGACGCCGTTCTTATCTTCCAGGTTGACCGTGATGTTGTAGCTGGCGTTGGTCTGCTGGAGGAGGATGTCCTGACTGCCGTACGAGTAGCCGGCCGGGCAGCTCTGCGGGTAGTCGGCGCCGTCGATGTCGATCACCACCGTGGCGGCGCCCACCGCGTCACAGGTGACCTGCCCGCCCGCCGGGTTCTGGATCTGCCAGTCGACGAAGACGTCCGGCTGGCATCCGCCGTAACCGTAACTCGGACCACCATCAACCACGCAGCCGGATGCGGTCAGAGCCAGCCCCACGGCCAAAGCGAAAAGAACGGGTCCGAGAATGAAGGCGCGGAGGCAATTGGTGTTCATGACTGTCCCCCTGGTCGGTCAGGAAATCTTCATTGTGGAGCACAAACGTTCCCACTGCAGGCCTCAGCGCAAGGCGCCACCAGCGTAAACGCGTCGGTCTCCGTCGGCTGTCCCTCGACCACCTGATACAAGATTGGTGCCGGGGTCATGATCGCGGTCTGGGGAATCTCGACGCCTCCCGAATCGACCGCCACCACCGAAACCTCGTAGGATTCGCCCGGACCGGTCGGGGGGATATCGAACTGGGTGGCGCCCGTCTGGTTTTGGCAGGAGAAGTCGCACTGGGCCTGGCCGGCACAGGGTGTGGCGCCATCGATAGCCCCGCCAACGCCGTGCAAAACCAGTCTGACCTTGGCGATGGCCGGATCGGCGCAGCCGCAATCGGTGATGGCGCCCCCGCTCGGCGAGATGACGAGCCAGCTGATCTCGACCGCGCCGCCGTTGATTTTCACGCAGGCGGGAATGAGGGAGGCGATGACCGCAAGTGCCGCCAGAGGGAGCCTCATGAAGCGCGCGCCGGCCGGCCGGCGAGGCGGGGCCGAAAAGTCCAGGGTAGGAATGGGTGCGAGTCGTGTCAAACTGCGAGCCGGAACGCTCGCTGTCACGAGCGCCTTCTCATCGATGGAGGTCAACGCCTGATGTTACCGCTCATCCTACAAGCTGGCGCCGGCGAAGCGCGGCTCGACATCATCTCGCTCATCTTGAACGCCTCCCCGGTGGTCAAGGGGGTGCTGGGATTGCTGATCCTGATGTCGGCCGCCTCCTGGTTCGTCATCGCCTCGAAGACCCTCTACCTGTCAGCGGCCGCGTCGCGCTCGGCCAAGTTTCAGGACGCATTCTGGAAGACCGGGCGGCTCGACGAGATCTGGCGCATGAGCGAGGCGGCGCCGCCGTCGCCGGTGGGCGAGGTCTTCCGCGCCGGCTACACCGAGCTCGCCAAGCTGCAGAAGCGCCGGCAGGAGAACGCCGATCCCGCCAGCGAAGCGTTCCTGGGCGACATCGAGAGCGTCGAGCGCTCGCTCGATCGGGCGCGAACGACCGCCATCACCGAGATGGAATCGCGCGTACCGTTGCTCGGCACCACCGCCAGCGCCGGCCCGTTCATCGGCCTCTTCGGCACGGTGTGGGGCATCATGAACTCCTTCCGCAACATCGGCGCGAAGGGGGCGGCGAACCTGGCCACCGTGGCGCCCGGCATCGCGGAGGCGCTGGTCGCCACCGCGATCGGCCTCATGGCCGCCATCCCGGCGGTCATGGCCTACAACTATCTGTCGCGCCGCATTCGCGTCATCACGGCCGAGATGGAGACCTTCTCCAGCGACTTCCTCAACATCGTGCGCCGGAGGTTCTTCTAGCCATGTCGATGTCGTCGGGCAGCGGCCCCGGCGGGACGCTGACGGAGATCAACGTGACGCCTCTCGTCGACGTCATGCTGGTCTTGCTGATCATCTTCATGGTCACCGCGCCGATGTTGCAGACCGGCGTCGACGTCAACCTGCCGGAGGCCAAGGCGCAGACGATCCCCGACGACGAAGGGAAACTGATCCTCACCGTCACCAAGGACAAACGCGTCTTCCTCGGCAAGCTGCAGATCCCCTGGGACGACATCGAGAAGACGCTGAAGAACAACGCCAAGCTCAACGCCGACCACGAGCTCTATCTGCACGCCGACCGAGCCCTCAGCTACGGCGACGTGGTCAAGGTGATGGCGGCGGTCAAGCAAGCCGGCGTCGACAAGCTCGGCATGGTGACCGACCCTCTGCAATAGCCGATGGCGCGTGAAACGATACGGCGCGGGTCGCGGCGAAACTTCGCCGGCCTGCTCATCACGGCGGCCATCCACGGGGTGGTCTTCCTGGCAGTCGCGCGGGCGCACAACCAACCGGAGGCGCCCTTCATCGTGCGGCACGACTTCGTGCTCGCGGAGATGGTCAAGCTGGGCAAGCCGCGCGATCCGTTCTGGTTGCCGCGCATCACCCAGCCGCCGCGGCCGACCGCGCCGCCAGATCAGATCAAGCTCTCCGAAGATCCCGACGCCAAGGCGGCGCCCAAGGAAGCGCCGCGCCCCGAGGATCCCAAGATCTCCAAGGAGCTGAAGAACGCGCTCGAGCGCGCCAAGAAGCTGGAGGCGCTGGCCGCTCCCGACGACGACGAGGGATCGCTCACCGGCTCGAAGCTGGGGACGGCGAACCACGCGACGGGCGATCAATATGACGCGCAGGTCGTGGGGCTCCTGCGCGCGAACTACAATCTCCCGGCCGGCCTCACCCCCGATCAGGTGCCGATCCCGCCGGAGATCACCTTTCACATCGCGCCCGATGGGACGATCGGCGACGTCAAGCTCGCCAAATCCTCGGCCAACAGCTTCGTCGACGATGCCTGCGTCGATGCCGCCAAGCTGACCGGCAAGGTTCCGCCGCCGCCCCCGACCAGGCATGGTATGAGAATTCAGTGCATCAAGTGACCCGGCGGCTGGTCGGCGCGCTTCATCATCCTCGCCTGGCGGTCGCGTTCCTGGCGCTGGTCGCGGCGGCGAACGTCTCCGTTTCGGTCCACGCGCAGCCGCCTGGCGGCGACGAGGATCTCCCGGCCGTGCAGCTCTCCGGCGCCGGGGTGGAGATGCTGAAGCTGGCGTTGCCCCGTGCGGAAGGGGATCCCGGCGAGGCGGGCGCGACGATGTCCAAGGACATGGACGTCACCGGCCTGTTTCAGCTGCTCGACCCGGCGTCGTTCCCGGCGCAGCTGCAGTCCGAGGGGCTCGGGTTCTCTTCGGCGCTCTGGTCGCAGGTCGGCGCGCAGGCGGTCATCAAGATGAAGGTCTCGGGCGGCGTGCTCGAAGGCCGGGTCTACATCGTCGCCCGGGGCGACAGCGCCGTTCTGACCAAGAGCTACCGCGCCGCCGACCAGCGCGACGCGGTCCACGCCTTCGCCAACGACGTCGTCAAGGCGTTCACCGGCCAGCCAGGCGTGTTCGGATCGCGCATCGCGCTGGCGATCACTGGTCATAGCGCGCACGAGATCGCGCTCGTCGACATGGACGGAGGACGGACGGCGGTCGTCACCAAGATGGGCTCGGACAATCTCCTGCCAGCGTTCTCACCGACCGGCGGGGAGATCGCCTTCACCTCGTACCTGCGCAACAACCCCGACCTCTACGTGGTCTCCGCGGGAGGCGGCCGCGCCCGCCGCGTCTCGAAGGAGCCGGGGCTCAACACGGGGGCCGCCTGGTCGCCGAACGGTCACAGCCTGGCGCTCACCATGTCGTACGAGGGGAACTCCGAGCTCTACAAGATCAACCCCTCCGACGGCCGGGTCGAGGCGCGCCTCACCAACAACCCCGCCATCGACAGCTCGCCGGCGTTCTCGCCCGACGGCTCGCAGATAGCCTTCGTCTCGAACCGGCAGGGCTCGCCGCAGATCTTCATCATGTCGGCCTCGGGCGGTGCCGCCAAGCGGATCACCTTCCAGGGAAAGTACAATCAAACCCCGCGCTGGAACCCGCGCGGCGACAAGCCGCAGATCGCCTTCACCGGACGCGACGAGCGCGGCGTGTTCGACGTCTTCATCCTCGACGTCAAGAGCGGCAAGATCGATCGCGTGACGCAGGGAAAGGGCTCGAACCTCGACCCGACCTGGTCGCCGGACGGGCGCCTCTTGGCCTACGTGTCGAGCCGGGGCGGCCTCTACGTCAACAACCCCGAGACCCACCACGAGGTCCAGGTCTGGCGGGGGAGCGCCTCATCGCCCTCCTGGGGCCCGGCGCCAGCCCGCTGAGCCTCGAGCGCACCTCGGCCGCGCCAAGCTCGCGCAAGCTCTCGCAGCGGAAGGTTCCGGATCGGCTTGCTCCCTAGGGAGAGGACTTTAAGTTCTCTCGCATGACAACAGATCCTGTTTGCGGAATGGATCTCGAGGAATCGCAGGCCAAGGCCTCCGCGCAGTTCGAGGGGAAGACCTACTACTTCTGCTCCGAAGCGTGCCGCGAAGAGTTCCAGGCCTACCCTGAGCAGTACGCGCTGGGAGCCAACGCCGGGGCCGGCACCTCGGCCTCTCCATAGCTCGCGGCTTTACCTGGGGGCGGGCGTGGCGCAAGCTCGGCGCCCGCGCATGAACCTCGCCACCATCGACATCGGCACCAACACCACCTTGCTGCTGGTGGCGCGCATCTCCTCGGGGGCAGTGCCGGAGCTCGTCGACGAGCGGGCGGAGGTTACCCGTCTCGGGCGCGGGATTGGCGCCGGTGGGGCGCTGGGCCCGGAGGGGATCGCCAGAACGCTGGCCGCGCTGCGGGAGTTCGCCGCGATCGCGCGGGGCCACCAGGCAGCCATCGCCGCAGTGGGGACGGAGGCGCTCCGCCGGGCGCCCAACGCCTCCGCTTTTCTCGACCCCGCGTCCGAGCTCCTCGGGACCCCCATCGAGGTGATCGACGGGGAGCGCGAGGCGGCGCTCACCTTCCGCGCGGTCGCGGACGCCTTCCCCGACGCGCTCGGCGGCGCGCTCAGCGTGGTCGACATCGGTGGCGGCTCGACCGAGATCGTCGTCGCCACCCGAGGCATCGTGAAGTTCAACGTCAGCTTGCCGCTCGGCTCGGTCCGGCTCACCGAGCGCTTCGTGCGCCACGATCCGCCGCGCCCCGACGAGATCGCGGCGATTGTCGGCGCGGTGGACGCAGCGCTCGCGGGCGTCCCCTTCCCGGTGCCAGCCGCCATGCCGGTCACGCTGGTCGGCGTCGCGGGGACCGTCACCTCGCTGACGGCGATGGCCGAGGCGCTCGTCAGCTACGACCCGGCGCGCGTGCACGGCTACCGCCTGTCGCAGGCCGCGCTCGCCGAACAGATCGCCCGGCTGCGCGTCGGCACGCAGGCTGCGCGCGAGCGGATCGTCGGCCTCGATCCCCGGCGCGCCGACGTGATCCTGGCCGGCGCGCTCATTCTGCAGCGGATCGCCGCGGCGGCGCGGGTCACCGAGGTCCGGGTCAGCGACCGCGGCATTCGCTGGGGGCTCATGCACGAGCTGGCCGACAAGATCGCGGGGCCGGGCGTTGCTTGATACGGTCCGACGACGACGGTATTTTGCGGTCATGCACGGCGCCTGGCGGCCATTGACCTTGGGGCTGGTGTTGGCCGCCGCGGCGGGCTGCCACGCCCGGACGCCGGCCGTCACCACGCCATTCGCCGACGACTTCGAGCGCGCCGACCTCGGCGCCGAATGGAACGCCACCTCCCCCGCCTACCGCATCGAAAGGGGCCAGCTCGCGGTCTCGAATGCCTACAACCACCCGGCCTGGCTGCGCCGCCCACTGCCCGCCAACGCCGTCATCGACGTCGACGCCACCTCCCAGAGCCCGGCGGGCGACATCAAGGTCGAGATCTATGGCGACGGTGAGTCTTTCGACCCCGACAAGGGGAGCTACGACTCGACCGGCTACGTCCTCATCTTCGGCGGCTGGCACAACAGCTTGTCGGTCATCTGCAAGCTGGAGGAGCACGGCGCAGGGCGAAAGGCTGAGCGCGGCGACCTCAAGGTCACCCCGGGCCAGCGCTATCACTTCACGATCACCCGAAAGAACGGCGCCATCGACTGGGCGATCGACGGCCGCCCCTTTTTGGCCTGGACCGACCCCAAGCCACTCAGCGGGCCGACACACGAATACTTCGCCGTCAACGACTGGGAGGCCGAGGTGACGTTCGACAACCTTCACATCCGGCCGGCACCGTAAGGATCACGATGGACGAACCGCCGCCGAGTCCCCGTTTCGACGTCACCCGCGCGCTGGCGGCCCTCGCCGGGCGCAAGTCCGCCCTGGTCTACATGCACGACAACCCCGATCCCGACGCGCTGGCCGCGGCTCTGGGCCTGGGCCGGCTGTTCGAGCACGAGCTCGGCGCGGCGGTGACGCTGGGGCACGGCGGAATCGTCGGGCGCGCGCAGAACCGCGCCATGGTCGACACGCTGGGGATGCCGCTCGCGCCAGTCGAGCAGATCGACCCCGACGCCTTCGATCTCATCGCCATGGTCGACAGCCAACCCGAGACCGGGAACAACTCGCTGCCGCCCGAACACCGCATCGACGTGGTGATCGATCACCACCCGGTGCGCCCCACCAGCGCCCGAGCCCCCTGGTGCGACATCCGGCCCGACTTCGGCGCCACCTCCACCATCGTGTTCGAGTACCTACGTGCGCGGAGCGTTCCCCTCGACGCCAAGCTGGCCACCGCCTTCTTCTTCGCCCTGCGCACGGAGACGCGCGATCTCGGGCGCGAGTCGACCGGCGCCGAGCGCACCGCCTATCTGGCGTTGGTGCCGATGGTGGACCACGGGCTCCTCTACCGGATGAGCCACCCGAAGGTGCCGCGCGAGCACTTCGTGGCGCTCGATCGCGCGCTCCGTTCAGCGCTGGTGTTCGGCGAGGTGGTGGCGGTGAACCTGGGGACGCTCGGCTATCCCGACCTCGTCGCCGAGATCGCCGATCTGCTGCTCGCCTACGACAGCGCCCGGATGGTCCTCTGCCTGGGCGAGTACCGGGAGAGTATCTACCTGTCGCTGCGGACCGAGGCCGACAACGCGCGTGCCGGCGCCATCATGCGCCACATCGTCGCGCACGACGGCGCGGCAGGCGGCCACGGCACCATGGCGGGCGCACGCCTGTTCGCGCCCGTCTCGTCGGAGGCCAAGCTGGAGGAGACCTTCCAGGAAATGGTGCGTCGTCTGATCGAGACCGTCGGCCTGCCGCCGACGTCCGGTGAGCCTTTGCTCCGATAGAGCAGACGCCGCTAAACGACGCCGACCACGCCGAGAGTGCCGCCGCGGGCCGCGCCCTCGGCAGGCGCCGCGTTCTCCTGGTGCGCGAGGCCGAAGTAGAGCCCTACAGCCATCAACAGCAGGACGCCCGCGCAGAGCGCGAAAGTCTGCACCACCCGGCGGCGGGATCGCGTGGCCACCCATTTGGCGCTCCGCCGGTGGTCACCCTGGCGCGCACGTCGGCGCCGAACGGAGATCCGCTCGCGCTGCAAATCCGGCACGAAGGGACTGTCCATCCCTCCTGTGTCGGCCCTGGGTTGACCGTTCGTCATGCCGCCGCGGCTCCTTGCGAAAGGTGCCAGGCAGCTTACCCCAAACAATTTGTCGAATCTATGGAACGTTCAAAGCGACGACCAAGCCCCAAACCACCAACGAAATCACCGAGGCTGCCACCAGCGCCAGGATCGTCCGCTTCTTTTCTTTTATTCCGGAAACCACGAGTAAGAGATCCCCCTAAACAGCATTACTTGTATGCGCACGCCCAAGCGATTGGGCAAGGGCCAGGCGTCTTTCGTCACCCTCTCGTTCAAAATCTCGACTACTTCAATATCGGCGGCTCGGGTGACTCTTGAGCATGGCCGCCTCCCCGTCCCGCACCTGGCGCATGATTTCGACCGTGCGCTGACAGTAGGGACAAAGCGCGACCTTGGCGCCCGACATCAACGGGACGACCCTCAGGGTCCCTTTGCATCGGCTGCGCTCGGTAGACGGTCGCAAAGCGACTTCACTGTACGCCACAATCACAGCTCGTGCACGCAGCGGGGGCACGCAAGTTGCCGCAGCGCGCCGGTTTTCCTGCCTTGCTTGCCCTCTTGCTTGCCCTCTTGCTTGCCCTCTTGCTTGCCCTCTTGCTTGCCCCGCTGGCTTGGCTATTTGGCCAACGACGGGAAGACCGGGCAGCCGCGCGGGTATGGACGATCGTGATCGGGCGGCTGGCCCGTTGGCGCGGGATCGCGACAGCGCTCGGAGTCGGAACAGGCGACCAGTCGATCGGTGATCAGATTGCGACTCGCCGTCACCGGCCGCCCGAAGTGCGGACAGTACGCCACCACCTCGAGCAACACCGATCGCCGCACAACTCGACCTTACACCTGTTCTGTCAGGCGGCGGCGAGTTGCGGGGCCACCAGCCAACCGCGCGCTGAACGGACCGGCCCGTCGTCGGGACGCTCCCCGAAGGGAACGGCATTCTGGATGAGATCGTGCCAGCCATCGCCGAAGTCGGCCTTGCGGGCATCGAAGGTCACGGCCACCAGGGCAGTGTGTCCGAGCGGGCTCTCGATGATCATCTCACCCTGGCGCGCTCCCTCGGCGCCGGTGAAGGTCCCGACGGCCCGGTAGGCGCCACGGCCGAAGGGCTCGACCTGTCGGCTGTGGAATGCGAAGAGATCCTGACCGCTGCTGACGCCGCTGGTCGCGTCGATCGCCAGACGCACGCTCACGCGGTCGAGATCGGGCCCAAAGGCCAGCCCCGACTCCCAATCGGCGAACTTACCGCGAAGCATGAAGTCGCCGCCCCCAACATCCAGCTCGATGCTGGGGCGCGCCGTCGGTACCGGCAGCTTTTGCTGAATGATCGTTGCCACGCCTGCACCATATGCACCGCGCGGGTTCGGTCTAGCGCGACGGTCGAGCTGGCGGGCGCGGCCGCCGCGCGTCAGACTCCGGGCGCGGGAGGGCGGGAGGCTGGGCGTTCCGCCCCAGCGTCCAGCTCGGCGGATCGCTGGCGGGAAACGACTCGTCGGACGACTCATCCACCTCGAGGTCGTCGGCGGTGAGCTCCTCGTCCGCCAGCTTGGCCTTCGTCCCCGTCTTCTTCTCAGGCATCATCAGCCTCCTTGCACCTGCCGAGCCGCAACCTGGCCATGCCAGAACCGTCCCGAAAGGTGGGCCCACACCGGAATTCAGTGTAAAACGGCCCCCGCAAGCTCGAGTCGATTGGCCAGCAAGGAGATCTCCATGACGAACAAAGGTGCAATGATCGCGGCAGTGGCGGCTGGGCTCTTCAGCGCGGGCGCGCCGCTCGTCGCGTCGGGCGCGGACTCGGACAAGGTTCACTGCCAGGGAGCGAACTCGTGCAAGGGGAAGAGCGCTTGCTCGACGGCGTCGAACGGCTGCTCGGGTCAGAACGGCTGCAAGGGCAAGGGCTGGGTCGAGACCACCGAGAAAGAGTGCAAGACCAAGGGCGGCAAGGTCGTCAAGTAGTCCGCCGGCCAACCCGCGCCCGGAGCGCGCTCCCTCACCCCGCCCGGAACTGAAAGTCGCGCTCGCGGACGACCTGCTTTTCGACGAGGTCGACCAGGAAGGCGCGCCCTTCGCCGATCATCCCATTGAAGGTGAGCAGATACCAGACGTCGACTGCCCAGCGGACGTGGCCGCTCTCGCAAGGGGGCGACCACTCCGTCGGCTCGAGGTCTCCGAGCCCGGGTGGGCGGATGCGTCCGTTCACCCGCAGCTCGCGGAACGGCGTCGAGGCGCGCACGATTTCGACCGCGTTCGCCGCGGCGACCGGCTGGATCTGCCGCCGCCACTCGCTCACCAACCGGAGGCGCGCCGGGCTCCCGTTCAGGTCCGTCTCCGCCTCGTAAGCCTCGTCGGCGGGGAGCCCCGCGAAATCGGAGACGTCGAACTCGGGGAACAGATCGTCGGCGGCGATCTCCTTCTCGCGCGCGGCGACCGCCTCCTCGATCTCACGCCGTCTCTCGGGCGTGTAGTAGGCGTAAAGACGCAACGACGCGTGACGGGACGGCAGACGGTGGTCCCAGTCGATCACCCACAGCGCGCCCGCGTAGTCGGCTTCGCCGAATGGGACCAGCGGCGGAATCGTCGACGCGATTTGCGCCCGCGCTTCGGCGCCCTCGAATAGCCCCTGCTGCGCCAGCCGCGGGTGAACGCGCATCTCGGATCTCAGCAGGTTGCGCAGGTCGAGCGCCATGAAGCGGGCGATTTTACGTCTTCGCGCCCTCGTCGCCTAACTTCTAGTTCGGGACCCTGAAAGGCTCCCGCGCCCCCCGCGTCGAGCTCGCGCCGGCGATCCCGTCTCTCCCTCGCGCGATTCGGGACCCTGAAAGGCTCCCGCGCTCCCCGCGCCGAGCTCGCGCCGGCGATCCCGTCTCTCCCTCACGCGATTCGGGACCCTACCAGGCTCCCGCGCTCCCCGCGCCGAGCTCGCGCCGGCAATCCCGTCTCTCCCTCACGCGATTCGGGACCCTACCAGGCCGGCCGAGCAGCGCGACCGCGAATGGGGGCATACTGGCGGGCGTGCGCTCCGGGCGGCTCGCGTGGGATCCGGCCGAAAACGTGCTGGCGACAGCCACCCGCGTGGCTGCGGCGCGGGGTCCGGTGCTCGATCTGACCGAGTCGAACCCGACGCGCGTCGGGCTCACCTATCCGCAGCAATCGATCGCCGCGGCGCTGGCGCGGGCGCCGATAGCGACCTACGAACCGGCGCCGCTGGGGCTGCCGCTCGCTCGCGCGGCGGTGGCGGCCGACTACCTGCGCGCCGGCGTGTCCGTCGACCCGGAGCGCCTCGTCCTCACGGCCAGCTCCAGCGAGTCGTACGGCTTCCTGTTCAAGCTCTGCTGCGATCCCGGTGACGCCGTGCTGGTCCCCGAGCCGAGCTACCCGCTCTTCGAGTACCTCGCGCGCCTGGAAGGGGTGGTCCCCGTCGGCTACCGGCTGGCGTTCGACGGTGTCTGGCACGTCGACTTCGCCAGCCTGGCCGACGCGCTCGAGGGCGTGCGGCGCGACGGACGCCGCGCGCGGGCTGTCGTCGTCGTCAATCCCAACAACCCGACCGGATCGTTTCTCAAGCGCGACGAGCTCGAGCGCCTGACCGCGCTCGCGGCGCGCGAGGATCTGGCGCTCGTCTCCGACGAGGTCTTCGCCCGCTACCCGCTGGCGCCCGATCGGCAGCGGGTGACCACCGCGGCGGTCGACGCCGCCGCGGCCGGAGCCCCGGCGGTCTTCAGCCTGGGCGGCTTGTCGAAGGCCAGCGGTCTCCCGCAGCTCAAGCTCGGTTGGATCGTGGTGGGTGGACGCGAGGCCGCCCGATCGATCGCCGCCCTGGAGCTGATCGCCGACACTTACCTTTCGGTGGCCACGCCCGTCCAGGCGGCGCTCGGCGATCTGCTGGCGCTCGGCGCCGAGGTACGGGCGACGATTGCCGCCCGCGTCGCGGAGAATCGCGCCGCGCTCGGCGCCGCGCTGCCACCCGCCTCCGGCTGCACGCTGCTGCCGGCCGAGGCTGGCTGGTCGGCAATCGTGCGTCTGCCGGCCAACCAGAGCGACGAAGACTGGGCGTCGTCGCTGGTGACCGAGACGGGCGTCCTCGTGCAGCCGGGTTACTTCTTCGACCTGCGCGGCGGCACGTTCCTGGTCATCAGCCTGCTGCCGGCCGCCGACGTTTTCGCCACGGCGATCGCGCGACTTGTCGCCCACGTCGAAGCCATGCTGAGATAATGGGCCGTGGCCGCGGCCCTCGCTCCCGCTTACGCGATCGCCATCCTGTTGGCAGGCGGCCCCGACGACGGCTGTCCGTCGCCGCATCAGCTGGCTGACGCGCTGTCGGCGCATCTACCGGGGATGGTGCTGCCGCTCGGACACGCAACCGGACCGACGACATTGCGGCTGGCGGTCACCACCGACACCGCCGGCGCCATGCGCCTCGATCTCTCGGATCCCGAAGGGGGGCCGCTGCTGCACCGCTGGCTGCCGGCCAACGAGCACAGCCACGCGGGCGACTGCCCGGCCCTGGCCGAGACGGCGGCGCTGATCGTCGACCGTTACTGGCACGAAGTCGGCTACGACGTCGCCGTCGAAGCGCCGCCCGCGCCCGTGAAGCCACCGCCGCCCAAGGCCCCGCCACCCGCGCCCAAGCCGATCGAGCCACCCCCGGCACCGCCGCCCGAGCCAGCGGTCGGAAAAACGACGGCCCCGCCGGCCGAACCGCCGTTGGCCGAACCGCCGGCTGAACCCTTGCCGCCGCCCCGTTGGTGGCTCGGCGCGGCGGGCGCCGGGCTGGTGACCGAGACGGGAGCTCACGCGGCTTCCGCGCTGGTGGCGGTCGCGGTCGAAAGACCCGTCTTCAAACGACGCGTCGGACTTCGGCTGTCGGCGGGCATGGAGACGGGCGTCTCCGCCACGTTCGCAAACGGCAGCGCCGACATCTGGCAGTTTCCGGTGCGAATGGGCGGCTACCTTCCGATCGCGATCGGCTTCGGGCAGCTCGAGCCGGGGATTGGGCTCGACCTGGACGTCGTCTCGGTCACCTCCACCCATCTCACGACCTCCGAGACGCACCTCAGCGCCAGCCCGGGAATCGACGCCGCGCTCGGCTGGGCGCTGCAGCTCCCCCACGACCTTTATATTCGGATCTTGGCGCAGGCCGTGACCTCGGTCCCCTACCACGTCGTAACTAGCGATAACAACACGAGAATTTTCACTAGCCCCCGTTTCAACCTCTTGCTTGGGCTAGAATTGGGCGTTTGGTTTCCCTGATGAAGCGAAACCGAGTCGGTCACTAATCATGGCAGAAGGACCCGTGAACACGCCTGGCCTGATGCGCGCCGCTCCCGCCGGCGCCAGCCTCACTGCCGACATCGAGATGGTGTCGCGCTGCCGCCGTGGCGACAGCGTCGCGTGGCGTGGGCTCTACGATCGGTACGCGCCGGTCGTCTATCGATTCCTGTCGGCGTTCGGCGTGCCGAGCGAGGAGCGCGAAGACGCCTGCCAGGAGGTCTTCGTCGCCGTCTACCGCAGCTTGGGGCTGTTCCGCGGCGAGGCGCGGCTGTCGACCTGGATCTATCGGATCGCCGCCCGCCACGCGGGCCGCGCCGCGCGCCGTCGCCGGGTGCGGGGCCTGCTGTCGACGCTGCTCGTGCGCGAGCCACCGCCCCCTCCGGCGGCCGATCCTTCGGAGCGGAGCGAGCGGCTCCAGATCCTCGACGAGCTGGTGAGCAAGCTGTCGCCCAAGAAGCGGCTGGTGCTGGTGCTGTTCGAGATCGAGGGGGTGCCGATCGAAGAGGTCGCCAAGATCGCCGGCTGCCCCGAGAACACCGCTTGGTCGCGCCTGCACTACGCACGCGCCGAGCTGACGGCGATGGCCAAGCGGAGGGTGCGATGACCCCGCAGCACCGCTGGCCCGACGGCCCCGACGAGACCTCCGCCGAGCTGCGCCGCGCGCTCGACGAGGCCTCGATGCGCGGGCCGGACGACATGATGCTGCGCCGGGGATGGAGCGCGGTCGCCTCGCCGCTGGAGCCGCCGCGCGCGCGACGCGGTTTCTGGTTCGCGGGCGGTGTCGCCACGACGGCCGCGCTGGTGGTGGCGGGCGCCTTTTGGCTGGGGCCGCGGGCCGTCGAGCTCGCGCAGTCGAACGGTCGCGACAAGGGGGCCAAGAACGAACCAGCGACCGAACCAGCGACCGAACCGGCGACGCCGGGGCCGCGCCGTCTGACGCTCGAGGGGGGCGTCGAGGCGGTGCTCGGCCGGTCGAGCATCATGCGGATCGAAGATGGTGCGCCGCGGGTCGAAGGGGGCGAGGTGCGGTTCAGCGTTCCGCACCGCCAACCGGGGCATCCGTTCGTCGTCCGCGCCGAAGGCTATCGCGTCGTCGTCGTCGGCACGCGGTTCGGCATCAACGTCGACGGAGCGCCCAACGGCCCGCCCAACGGCCCGAAGGCGGTCGGCGTCGACGTCGACGAGGGGATCGTCGAGGTTTGGGAGGCGGCCACGCAGCGTCGTCTCGCGCGGCTCACGCCTGGTGAGAGCTGGCAGAGCCCCGACGTCGCCGCCGAGGCGCCGGCCGCGCCCGCCGCGGTCGAGCCGGCGCCCGCGCCGAGCGAGGCGGCGCCGACCATCCCCACCCCGGCGCGCAACCTCCGCCGCACTGGCAAGCACGGGGCGCGTACCTTGGCGCTCGCCTCACCGGGCGAAACGGCGACCGAGCGCGCCAGCGCCGCCGAGACGCCGACGGCTGAAGCGGTCGCCGCGCGCGCTGCGCTCGTCTCGGGCGACGCCCCGCGCGCGCTGCAGCTTTACCGGACGCTGGCGCAGGGGACCGGCCCGTCGGCCGAGAACGCCGCCTACGAGGTCGGCAAGGTCCTGAACGAAAAGCTCGGGCAGCCGACGAACGCGGTGGCCGCCTGGCGGCATTACCGGGCCGCTTATCCCGACGGGATCCTGCGCGTCGAGGCGGACGTGTCGATCATCGAGACCCTGGCCCGCACCGGCGACAGCG
Organism: Polyangia bacterium; assembly: GCA_036267635.1. Classification (GTDB taxonomy): domain Bacteria; phylum Myxococcota_A; class Polyangia; order Fen-1088; family Fen-1088; genus JADGRB01. The sequence continues at coordinate 19,127 of DATAVR010000051.1, forward strand.
ACGAGGCACTGTCGGAGGCGACCGATTTTCTGCGCCGACGCCCCGACAGCGAACGGCGCGCCGAGATCGCGCGGCTGGCGGGCGACCTCTATCGCGCGCGCGGCGACTGCCGCCACGCCGTCTCGGCCTACCAGATCACACTCGGCGCCTCGCGTCCGCGCGACGTCGTCGAGGCCGCGGCCTTCCACCGTGCCGACTGTCTGGTCCGGCTGGGAGACGCGGGCGGCGCCGACGCCGCACGCGCCTACCTGCGCGCCTACCCGACCGGAAAGTTCCGCGGCGAGGCGGCAGCCCTGACGAGCGGCGCCGGTTCCGCGCCGCGCCCGTAGCGTGGCGGCCGTGACGCCGCGGCTTTCGCTCGGCCTTGCGCTGCTGGGCCTCCTCGGTGGCGCCTGTCAGCAGACCCTGGTGCTGGATGATTCTTCGCCCGACAGCGGCCGCCCGAGCGGGACCGGCGGCAGCGGCGGCAAGGGTGTCGGCACGGCCGACGCCTCCAGCGACGGGCGCTGCGTCGGAGGGCAGTCTCTGCCGCTGCAGTTCGCCGCCGACGCGCCGCAGCTGTTGGTCGTGCTCGATCGGTCGTCGGCGATGAGCGCGAGCTTCGGCACGAACGATCAGCTCCACGCCGCGCTGAGCGCCATCCAGGCCGAGGTCTCGAGGTATAGCGGCGGACACAACGGCCGCGCCTCGATTCAGTTCACATTCATCGATTTCCCCGACACGGCGACGGATTGCAACGCAGCGAACGGGTGCTGTTCGAGCGACTCCACGGACAGCTACGCAGACTTTCAGGATGCCAGCACCTGCAACGGCGGAGGCCCGATGAGCTGTCTGCAATCGATGGATCGTCCGACGGCCGTCGCGCTCGGCAAAGCGTACGCCTACTATGCCGGCGGCGGCTCGCAGCACAGCAACGACCGCTACGTCATGTTGGTGACCGACGACGACCCACAAGGGCCCTGCCCAGCCAACGACACCGCTTGCAGCGACGCCATCGCGGCGGTTGGCGATCTCACCGATATCGGCGTCACGACGGAGGTGGTCGCCATCGGAGCCGGCGCACCCTGCCTGAGTGAGTTGGCAACCGCGCAGAGCGGCGTCTTTCCACAACCGTACTACGTGGCGGCGGCGCCAACCGACCTTCCGAACATGATCGACGATGTCGCGCAAACCGTCGCCGATGGCGGCTGCCACCTGACGCTGACCCAGCCACCGGCTGGTCAAATCACGGTGGTCTTCAACGGGGTGATCCAACCGCAAGACAGTGGAACCACCGGGAACGGTTGGAATTACGGCGGCAACAACGATACGCGCGTTTTTCTGCACGGGAGCCTCTGCCAGAACTTTCTGCAAGGAAATCCGAACAGCGCCTTCGGGCTGCAGATCTACGCCGGCTGCGCTCCCGAACAGCTTCAGAACCCCTGACCGCCCCCGTTCTGCCGCTTCAGCCGAGCGCTGCCCCGAGGTCGCGGATCAAATCGTCGACGTGCTCGATGCCGACCGACAGCCGGACCAGGCCGTCGCCGATGCCGAGCGCGCGGCGGCGCTCGGGCGGGATCGAGGCGTGGGTCATGATCGCGGGGTGCTCGGCCAGCGACTCGACGCCGCCGAGCGACTCGGCGCAGGTGAAGACCCGCAGGCGCTGCAAGAACGTGCGCGCCTTCGCCAGCGCGCCGCGCTTTTCGTCAAACGCGAATGACACCATGCCGCCGAAGCCGGACATCTGCCGCTTCGCCAGCGCGTGCTGCGGGTGGGAGCGCAGGCCCGGGTAGATCACCCGCGCGATCTCGCGCCGCGATTCGAGCCAGCGCGCCACGCAGAGCGCGTTCTCCTGGTGGCGCTCCATGCGCACGGCCAGCGTCTTGGTGCCGCGCAGCACCAGAAAGCTGTCGAAGGCCGGCTGGCTGCCGCCCATCGAGTTCTGGACGAAGGCGAGGCGCGCGCGCAGCGCGGGGTCGCGACCGATCACGGCGCCGCCGACGACGTCAGAGTGGCCGTTCAGATACTTGGTCGTCGAATGGACCACCAGGTCGGCGCCGAGGTCGAGCGGCCGCTGGAAGTAGGGGGTCATGAAGGTGTTGTCGACGGCCAGGAGGACGCGGCGGGCGGCGCAAGCGCGCGCCACGGCGCGGATGTCCGCGAGGTGCAGGAGCGGGTTGGTCGGGGTCTCGATCCAGCAGAGCTTGGTGCGCGGGCCGATCGCGGCGGCGACCGCTGCAGCGTCGCGCGCGTCGACGTAGGTGAAGGTGACCCCCAGCCGGCGAAAGACCTTGTCGAACAGGCGAAAGCTGCCGCCGTAGATGTCGTCGCCGGCGACCACGTGATCGCCCGCATCCAGCAGCGCGAGCACGGCCGTCGAGGCGGCCACGCCGGCGTTGAACGCCAGCCCCCAGGCGCCCCCCTCGAGCGCGGCCAGGTTCGCCTCCAGCGCGAAGCGGGTCGGGTTCTGGGTGCGCGAGTATTCGAACCCGGTGTGCACCCCCGGCCCCTTCTGGGCGTAGGTCGAGGTCAAGAAGATCGGCGTCATCACCGCGCCGGTGATCGGCTCGGGGCTCTGGCCGGCGTGAACCGCCTGCGTCTCGAAGCGGGGCTCGGGCTTGCCGGGACGCGCGCGCTTCATGCGCGGCGCTCGGCCAGAAATTCGATCAGATCGATCTTGGTGATCACGCCGACGATGGCGTCGCCGGTCTGGACGACCACCATCTGCGCGTCGTTGAAGATATTCCGCAGGAGGTGAATGCGCGTCGAGGGCGTCACCGTCGCGTAGTTCGATTCCACCAGCGGATCGATCGGCGCGTCGAGCCCGCCTTCCCCTTGCACCAGGAAGCCGAGGAGATCGACCTCGGTGACGAGGCCGGCCAGCTGGCCCCCTTCGTGCTCGAGCACCGGCATCTGCGAAACGCCGCCGTCGCGCATGGAGGCAATCACGTCGCGCACCGATTCGCCCTTTTTGGCGATGATGAGCGGGCGCTGCTTCTTGTGGCGCAGGAGCTCGGCCACCGTCCCCAGCGGGTCGGGCTCGTCGAGGAAGCCGTTCTCGCGCATCCACTTGTCGTCGAAGATCTTCGACAGATACTTCGACGCCCCGTCGGGGAGCAGCACCAGGATGTTCTCCTTGCGCTTCGACGCCTCGGCGTACTTGATGGCGCCGGCGACCGCCGCGCCG
>DATAVR010000052.1:0-6450 GCA_036267635.1 Polyangia bacterium
GCGTCCCAGATGGCGAAGGCGAACATCCCGTCGAGCGCGGCGACGCCGCCTTCGCCGTGCTGCTCGTAGTGGTGGACGATCGTCTCGGTGTCGCTGCGCGTCTGGAAGCGGTGCCCCTGCCGTTCCAGCGCCGGGCGCAGATCGCGAAAGTTGTAGACCTCGCCGTTGTAGCTGATGACCACCGTGCCGTCTTCGTTCCCCATCGGCTGGGCGCCGCCCTCGACGTCGATGATCGCCAACCGGCGATGGCCGAGCGCCACCCGCCAGGGGCCGCCGCCGCCGCTCCAGATCCCCTCGCCGTCGGGACCGCGGTGGGCGATCTCGCGCAGCATGCGCGGCAGCGCGGCCGGGTCGGCCTGCCGCGCGACGAAGCCGGCGATGCCGCACATGCCTCAGCCTTTTGTCGGTTCGGGGGGGAAGCCGACCCGCGAGGCGATCGCGTAGCTGGTCTTGCGCTGCGACTCGACGTGGGTGCGGACGATCAGCTCGGCCAGGATGCCGGTGCCCACCGACTGCATGCCGATGAGGGCGCTGGTGACGGCGATCAGGAAGAGCGGGTTGCGGTGCACCCAGATCCCGTCGGCGAACTTTTCGTACAGCACCAGCGCCGACATCAACGCCGAGGCCGCCAGCATGAGCGCGCCCAGGCCGCCGAACACGTAGATCGGCTTGGTCTGGTACTTGCGCATGAACCAGATGGTGGTGGTGTCGAGCATGACCTTCACCGTGCGCAGGAGGCCGTACTTCGAGTGTCCCGCCACGCGCGGCCGATGGTTGACCACCACCTCGCCGACGCGGGCGCCGAGCCCGTCGGCCAGGACGGAGATGAACCGATGCATCTCGCCGTAGAGGGGGATCTCGTCGGTGAGCTCCTTGCGGTAGACCTTGAGCGAGCAGCCGAGGTCGTGAATCCGCGTTCCGGTCACCTTGCGGATGAAGAGGTTGGCGACCAGCGACGGTACGCGCCGCAGGATGAAGCCGTCCTTGCGGTCCTTCCGCCACCCGGTGACGAGATCGAACCCTTCGTTGAGCTTGTCGACCAGCTTGGGGATGTCGTGCGGATCGTTCTGGCGATCGGCGTCCATGGTGACGACCAGGGTGCCGGTCGCGGCGCGGAAGCCGGCGTCGAAGGCCGCCGATTGCCCGGTGTTCCGGCGGAAGAAGATCGCCTTCAAATAGCCACGCTCGGACGCCGCCTGCCTTATCACGGCCGCGCTGTCGTCGCGGCTGCCGTCGTCGACGGCGATGATCTCGAACGTCTTCCCCATCGACCCCAGCACCTCGGCGATCTCGTCGAAGAGCGGGATCAGGTTGTCGCGTTCGTTGTAGATGGGAAGGACGACGCTGATGTCCATGGCGGTGGGGGCGCCTCGCGCTTCGCTCCCGTTTATCATGCTCAGCGACGACTTTCAGGAATCGGTGCCCCGCCCGGGGGATCCCAGAGCGCCCGTATGGTCGCGGTCGCGCGGGCCTCGTCGGCGCGGGGGGCGCGGCCGTAGGCCGACAGCGGGAGGAGAAAACCGGCGGCGATCGCCAGCGCCAGCGCCAGATGCGCCCCGGCCCGGCGCGGCCGCGGGTCGTCGCCGGCCACCACCAGCGCCAGCGCTGCCAGCACGCAGAGCGCGAGCGGCGCCATCGCCGGCAGACCGCGCAGCCCCAGCAACCACCCGAGCCCGTAGGGGGTGTAGCCGGCGGCAAGCAGCGGGAAGGCCAGATCGAATACTGGGTTGTCGTAGAGCTCGGGATAGTGCGGGTAGAGCGCGCCCGACACCACGTTGAGCAGCACCGAGGGGATCACCAGGCCGGCGATCACCGCCGAGATCCGACCCCGTTTGTCGAAACGCGGCCAAAGCTCGATGAGCGGCAGCAGCAAGAAAGGCACGACGGTGGCGATGTAGCGCGGGCCGACGCACCAGCCGGCGCGCCAGTTGCTCATGCCGGCCAAGAAAACGAACATCGACGCGGCGACCACCAGCACCAGCACCGCCTCGCGCCGGGGGCCGCGCGCGACCAAGAAGATCGCCCCCCCGAGGCCGAGCAGGAGCACCGGCGAGAAGGCAAACAGACCGTAGGCCGGCGAGATCAGAAAGCTGGGAAACGTCGAAAGCTGCGGCAGCGAAAGCCCGTGGAACCCGGCGCGGTGCGCGGTCGCCGCGAAGAACGGATTTTCGATGTGCGCGTAGGGGAGCGTCCAGGGCCGGCCGAACAGCACCGTGTGGTAGACGCCGAGCGCGGCTGCGGGCGGCAAGGCACCGACCACGAACGGGAGGATGGCGCGCCGGTGCCGCACGACCAGGTAGACGCCGAGCGCCAGCGCGACCAGGATCGCCTGGTACTCGAAGGTGACCGCCAGCCCCGCCAGCAGGCCGGCCAGGCCGACCCGGGTTGCGCCCGCGCGGGCGTCGCCCGGCGGCGCCGCGCCGACGCGCGGGTCGTCCACCAAGATGAACGCCGCGAAGATCGCCGCCGCCGCCAGCGCGTGGCCGACGAACATCCCGCCATATGGATAGAGCATCGTCCCCAGGCCGAGCGCCACCAGCAGAAGGTCGCGCGCCTGCCCGGAGCCAGTCTTGCGTTCGACGTAACGGGCGAACAGCCAGAGGAACGCCAGCATCGGCAGCTTCACCGCGAAGAGTCGAAGCCAGAAAATCGTCTCCCGCTTGTCGGGCGCGGGCCAGCCGCAAAGCGCGTGCAGCTTCGTCTCGGCGAACAGCACCGGCACGCCGAGGAAGCTCACGCCGGGCGCCTTGCTCGAGTAGACGTGACTGTCGTTCTTCGCCTTGTCGTTGACGTACCCCCACTCGCGGGAGACGGCGTCGATGTTGAGGACGTGGTGCACCACGATCGCGCGCGTCGCCCAGACCCGGACGTTCTCGTTCGGGTTGTTGAGCTGCTCGTAGTACGGCGACACGATCAGATACGCCGCCGCCACCAGGAACCAGGAGGCGTGTCGTCGCAGGGGACCGCGCATGCCCACGCGCCGGTTCGACTCCATCCAGCGCCGAACCCTATCAGGTCGGGCGACCGGTTTCGAAGGCTCTCCCTGTCAGCGCCGAGCGGCGGCCTTGCGCGGGCCGAGGCGCTCCTCGAGACGGTCGAGCTCGGACTCGAATAGGCTCGAGGCGAACGGAAACAGGGTGACGTTGGCGGCGCCCGCCATCAGCGACGGTTTTTCCACCTCGTCGGTGACCGTGGCGGTGCCCGCCACCACGCGGCAGCGGCGCTGGGCACGGCTCGTGAGGCTGGAGAGGACGCGGCAGGCCTCGAAAGCGTGAACGTTGGCGACGCCCAGGTCGAGGAAAACCAGCTCCGGGCGATAGCGCTCGGCCAGGCATACGCCGATCGGCAGGCCGGTGGCGACCAACCCGCTCACGTCCGCGTGGCGGGCGAGCGCTTCACCGAACTCCAGGCGCCCCTCGCCGCTCCCGGCGATCAACAGGACGACCCCTCGGCCGGTCGTCTCGAACTTGGAGCCGTCGAGGGCGAACAGCGAGGCGTCGGTGGCCACCTCCAGCGGTTCGGCGCGCGCGGCGCCCTTCTTCTTCTTGCCGTCGTCGGGGCGGGTGGCGCCCGCGATCTGGCGGTGGGCTTGCTCGACCGTCAACGTGCCGGACGCCATCGCCACGAGCAGCATGGTCTCGACATCCAGGGCGTCGGCCAGGCGGACCAGGTACTCGGCCCGGTCGACGTACATCTGGCCCTCTTTCCAGCGGACGGCGCGCGAATGTTCGAATCCCAGGATGTTCGCCAGGTCGCGCTCCCGGGTGTCCGGCCCACGGAGCTCCCGCAGGCGCTCCATGCAAAACTTCCACAGTTCTTTTGACGGAGGATGTCGAAGCATTTTCATCGAGTTCTTGCTCGCTGCGGCGCGATCACTTTAGGCAAGTGGGTTTCGATTGCAAACCCGAGGGAACTACACGCGATTTTCTCGGGGAATTCGTAAAAGTAAGCCAAAACCCAGTCGCTATTTGCAGTAATATAACCGAAACTTTCCGCCTGCGCGGTGGCGGGCTGCATCATCGGTGAACCTGGCTGATCGATTGGGCTAGACCTTGCCGCGGCTGAGCTTGCTACTGAGCTTTCTCCTGAGATCCCTGAACTTCGCGGGCAAAAACGTGGGCACGCATACCGACCAACGCCAGACCCTATTTTCAGGTTTTTGCTGAGACGGGCCTGACCCGCTAATCTGCCGACGCCGCATGCCGCGCACGCGATTGATCATTGTCGGAGGAACCGGGCTGGTGCTCTTGGCTGTCGGGTGCGGAATCGCGGTTCAGCGCGATCTCTCGGCGATCCCCCCCGGCCAGGTCGGGTTCGACGACATGTGCGGCCTGCAGGAATACTTCGACGCGCTCGAGATCCAGACCTCGCCGCCGCCGCGGGTGGTGAGCGCGCTCGACCTGGAAGGGGAGAGCAACGGCAAGCCGCTGCGCGGTGGCAAGGAGCGATTCGCTTTCGACAACGAGTTTCAGCTCAAGAATCTGCGGCGGGTCCTGAACGAGAACTGGCGCAGGCTGCCGGAGCCGATCGCGGCGGCCAGCGAGATCGAGATCGAGGTCCGCTGGTCCGAAAAGGCGGGCAGCAAGCGGGTGGTGACGGATCAAGATTCCGAGATCTCCGCCGGCGGCCAGAGCTGGCCGCTCCCGTATCATCCTTGTCTCTCGGAGATCTTGTATGGGGCGCCGCTCTACAAGCAACGGCGCGAGATGTGGGGACTGCCGCTTCCAGGTCGCGTTCCCGACGCCGGCCCGGCGGCGCTCCCCCCCATCTCGACGGGCCCGCTGGTGGGCGGCGGGGACGCCGGCGCAGCCGACGGCCATCCGCGCTGATCTGCCGCCGCTGGATCTAGACTAGAAGGGTCTAAGAGCCGAGCCAGAGCTGCAGGAGCTCGGGGCCGCTGAACAGGTAGGTGAGGGCCGCCGCCGCCAGGAAGGGGCCGAACGGGATCTGTGTCCGCCGCAGCGGCTCCGCCGTCTCGCCACCGCGGCGGCGGGTCCAGACGGCGATCGGGAGGCTCACCGCCGCACCCACGATCGCGCCCACGAAGACCACGAACGGCAGCGCCTGCCAACCGAGCACCGCGCCGATGACCGCCAGCAGCTTGCCGTCCCCGAGGCCGAGCCCCTCGCGCTTGAGCACGTAGTAGTAGAAGTCGGCGATGAGGCGGAAGAAGAGGTAGCCCGCCGCAGCGCCGCAGAGACGCGCGATCCAGCTCGCCCCGTGTGCGCCAAAGGCGGACAGGAACAGGATCGGGATCGCGGGGAGCGTGATGACGTCGGGCAGCAGCCGCGTCGCCAGATCGATGAACGACAGCACCAGGAGGACGCCGCCGAAAGCGAAGTAACAGGCGAAGCGCGCCAGGCGGACGCCGAGCGCCTGGGTCGGATCGGCGGCGACGAACTTCCACCAGAGCGCCGCCGCCAGCAGCGCCGCCAGCGCCTCGACCAGCGGGTAGCGCGCGGAGATCGGCGCGCCGCAGGATCGGCAACGGCCGCGGAGCGCGAGGTAGGAGAGGATCGGGATGTTGTCGACGGCGCGCACCGCTTTGCCGCAGCTCGGACAGTGGGAACCAGGGCGGACGACCGACTCGCCGCGCGGGATGCGCACGATGGCGACGTTGAAGAAGCTCCCCCACACCGCGCCGAACAGCCCAGCCGTTGCGATCGCCCAGGGCGACGACCAGTCGACAAAGGCCAGGCTCTCACCCATGCGCGTCGATGCTAAGGTTCCGGGGGCCCTGAAGGGAAATTATGAGGGGAAATTATCTTGCCGCGCTCGTGGTCCCGTTCGTCGCGCTCGACGCGGGCGGCTGCGGGAGAGACGCCGGAAAGTCCGAGGCGCGGCAGGCGGCGGCTTTGGCCGACGCAATCCGCCCGGCCTTCTTCGCGGAGGCGCTCCGGAAGCTCGGCGGCGGGCACTACCACGCCACCCTGCGCTACGCGATCGGCCGCGCGGGCGCCGCGCCGCTGGCGATCACCACCACCACCGACGTCTGGCTCGACCGTTCGGGCAACTATCGTCTTCGCGAAGAAAACGACCACGACGGCGGCCGCGAGATCGTCCTCAGCGGGCGCGAGCTCGGCGTTGCGCTACGCTATGGGAAGATGATCCGCCGCGTCGCCGAGGAGCCGGAGCCCACTCGATTGCTCGAGGAGGGGCTGGGCGCCCCCTGGGCCGCCTTCGAGCTCGGCGGCCCGCGGGCACGCGTGGAGAAGACAGGCAGCGATCTCGTCGGCGGCGCCCAGGCCACCACCTACGCCGTGACGCTGGGCGAAGGATCCTCGGTCGCGAAGCCATGGCCGTCGGCCACGGGGCTGCGTGCCTGGCGGGGCGACGCCACGATCGAAACGCTGGCCGGGCGCGCTTCGGTCCACGATGCGACCGGCGCGTTGCTGGCCGCCGACCTGACGGCGACGTTCGCGGTGCGGGGAGAAGCCGGACCGGAGCAGG
>DATAVR010000053.1:0-58366 GCA_036267635.1 Polyangia bacterium
GGCGCCACGACCTCCGCCACCGCCGGTCGGGAGCGCACCGCGATGTACAGCACCGTCACGAAGAAGAGCAGTGACGTCGCCGTGTGCGCCGTCGAGATAGGCGTCGGCAGTCGCAGAAGGACGGTGATCCCTCCCAGCAGCGCCTGCGCGAACACCAGCCCGACCGCCAGCCACCCGAAGCCGCGCAGCCGGCGCAGCGACGGATCGCGGGTCGCCGTCAACAGCCCGGCCAGCACCAGAGTCAGAATCACCACCGTGGCGGCGGCCAGGCGATGGCTGTGCTCGAACAGCACGCCACCCTCCATCTTCGGCATGAACGTGCCGTAGCAGGTCGGCCAGTCGGGGCAGGCGAGGCTGGAGCCCGTTCCGTGGACCAGGCCGCCGATCAGGATCAGAAGATAGGTGGCGAAGGCGGTGCCGACGGCGAACCGGTGAATCCACGGCCGACCCGCTCGCCGCTGCCGCGCCGTCGCGCTCTCGGGCGGGCCCGGCTGCTCTGCGCGTTGGAGCTGCGCAGCGCTCACGTCACTTGGCATCGTAGGCGAAGCTCACCTCGGCCGGTTTGTCGGCGGCGACGGTCACCTGGGCGGTCTTGGCGCCGTAGCGCTCCTGCCAGGCGGTCAACGTGTACCGTCCGGGCGGAAGGCCGGCGATCTTGAAGCGGCCGTCGGGACCGGTGACGGCAAAAAATGGATTGGCGTTGACGATCACGTAGCCGGTCATCCAGGGGTGAACGTCGCACTTGAACTTGAGCACGTCGCCCGCGTCGCCGATCTTGCGCGCGAGCGGAGGCAGCCCCGGGATCTCCGCCTGATTGAACAGCGTCGATGCCCCCTTGTAGCCGTGCACGTTGTGCAGCGTCTGATCGCCGTTGCGGATGGAGATCATCTGCCCGGCGACGATGGCCTGGACGCGCGGCCGGTACATGCAGGCGCTCTGGTCCAGCGCCGCCGGCGTCGCCGGTGGATCGTAGTGGCCGGTCGCGCCGTCGGTGACGCGCACGACGACGTTCGCCAGACCGCCGCCGGGGCCGACCACGACCTCCTCGTCCTTCATCGGCGTCTTGGCACAAAACGGATCAGCGTCGCGCCGGGTCGGCGCCATCTCGGGCGGCGTGCCGTTCAGCTTGACCGTCCCTTCGATGACGGCGTGTCCGGTGGGGGGCGCGGCCAGGGCCGGCACCGTCGCGGTGGTAGCGCCCGGCGTGACCGGTGTCGGCGCCGCGGCGGGCGCGCTCTCTTTTTGGCAGGCGCCGGCCATCGCCGAGGCCGCGAGCGCAAATAGAGCGAGGCGCCGCTTGATCATGGTCGTCGTGCTAACAGGCGCGTGCCGAGCCGTCAAGCGCCGCAATGGCTGGGCGAGGGTCAGGCTCCGTTCGCCACCCGACCCGCCGCCGCCATCAACAGGTCGAGCCCCTGGGGGGTCGCCTCGAAGTAGCCGCGAATCCGCAGCTGCCGATCGACGAGGACCAGGTGCTCGCCGTGGAAGATCTGCCAGAAGCCCTGCTGGTCGTCGGCGTTGCCGGGGGCGGTGACCTTCTCCTTGCCCATCCCCTCTTTGAAACCGCCGACGACGGCCGCCTCGATGGCGTCCGCGGGGCCGGTCAGGAACGACCAGGCGAGCGGGTTGGCGCCGTAGCGGGTGGCGTACTCGGCGAGGCGCGCCGGCGTGTCGCGCGTCGGGTCGACGGAAAAGGACACCAGGTGGAAGTCGGGCCCCAGGCGGCGCGCGCGGTGGCCGACCTCGGCCATCTTCTGGCTGAGCAGCGGGCAGGCCTCCTGGCAGGAGGTGAAGATGAAGTCGGCGACCCAGACCTTGCCCGCGAGCTCGCGCGTCCCGAACGGCTGGCCGCGTTGATCCGTGAGGGCGAAAGGGGGGAGGGCGCCGAGGATCGCCGGCGAGGCGCCGAGCCGCCTGGTGACCGAGCGGAAGATCGGCACGCCGAACAGGAGGCCGAGCAGCGCTGCCCAGACGAGCGGGTTGCCGGCCAGACGCGCGGCCGCGGGCTGCCGCGGGCGAAAGCCGGTGGAGAAGCCGGCGGGCGATCCTGTCGAAGAATGTTCGGAAGGATGCTCGGAAGAACGCTCGGAAGGATGCTCGGAGACGGGCGTGGTCACGCGTTCGTCTTCCGCCGCGTTCTGCCTTCTGTCAAGGGTCCGTCTCTTGACGAGTGACCTCGACTCGTTTACCTCATGATGGTCGGGCTCATGCGTCTGCGTGGGGTAAATCACAGGGCAACGGCCGCCGCCAAGTCGTTCACCGTCGCGGTGATGGCGGCGGCGATGTTCGCCCAGCTGCTGTCGATCTCGCACGAGATGACGGTGCGGCACTTCCGCTGCGCCGAGCACGGCGAGCTGACGCACGTCGTGGCGATGGTCGCGGCGACGGTGGAGCTCCCTTCGCAGCACACCAACGACGCGTTCCGCGCGCGCGACGCCGAGGCGGTCGACGCGCACGAGCATTGCGGCGTTGCCTTCAGCGTCGAGGGGAGCTCTTGCATCCCCTCGGTCGGCAGCGCGACCGCGGCGACGCCGCCCGCGCCGGCGCTGCGCCCGGCTCCGGCCGCGGTCTCCGGGAATGGGCGGGCGGGCGTTCTGGCCAGCGCGCCGAAGACCTCGCCTCCCTCGGCCTAGCGAGATCGACGTCGGCCGGCGCTCCCCGCCGGTCTCTCTCTCGCCGCGCCTTCCCCCGGAACGCGCGCGGCATGAACACCGGCCGCGGTGCGCCGTGCGCGCGCCATTTTCCTCGGCTTCGAGCCTGGAGGCTTTCGTGTCTCGTCATGCGCTGTTCGCCGTCCGAAAAATTTCGCTGCTCGCTCTCCCCTGCGCGCTCGGCGTGTGCGCGCTGGTGACCGGCGCATCCGCGGCGCGCGCCGAACCGCCGGCCGCCGCGCCACGGCTGCAGCCCCCGGCGGTGATTGAGGAGAACCGTCCGGCGTATCCCGCCGAGGCGCTGGCGGCGCGGCCGAGCGGCGAGGTTTCGGTGACGGCGACGGTCAGTCCGGCCGGTGAGGTCAGCGGCGTCGAGCTGGCCCAGGGAGTCGCGCCCGCGCTCGATCGCGCCGCGCTGGACGCGGCGACGCGCTGGAGGTTTCGCCCCGCCACCCGCGACGGGGTCCCGGTGGCGAGCCGCGTCCAGCTGCTGTTCCACTTCGAACCGCCGCCCGTCGTTGCGCCGACGGGCACCCCGGCGACGTCGCCGGCGGCCGCTCCGCCAGCATCCCCGGCGGCGCCGGCCGCTCCGCCGCCGGCAGCCTCGGCGGTGCCCGCGCCGCCCGAGGCTCCGCCGTCGCCGAAACCGGAAGAGATCTCGGCGATCGACGTCTCCGTACGGGGGCGGCGGCAGGAGGCGAGCCGCGGGGCCTCCGACCTTCAGATCGAGGTCGGCCAGCTGGCCGTCATCGCCAATCAGAAGGCCTCGGACATCCTCCAGCTCGCGCCGGGGATCTTCATCGCCAACGAAGGGGGATCCGGCCACGCCGATCAGGTCTTCCTGCGCGGATTCGACGCCGAGCAGGGACAGGCGATCGAGTTCACCGTCAACGGTGTCCCGATCAACGAGGTCGACAACACCGACGGGCACGGCTACGCCGACACGCACTTCATCATCCCCGAGCTGGTGAAGAACCTGCGGGTCATCGAAGGGCCTTTCAGCCCGCATCAGGGGGACTTCGCCGAGGCCGGAAGCGCCGACTACCAGCTGGGGGTGCCCGACCGGCGGGTCGAGCTCTCGGCCAGCTACGGCTCGTTCAACACGCGCCGTACCCTGGCGCTGTGGGCGCCCGAGAACGAGCGCGAGGGGACGTTCGCGGCGGCGCAGTTCTTTCAGAGCGACGGCTTCGGCACCAACCGCGCCAGCACCAACGGCAGCGCCATGGCCGAGTACGAAGGCGATCTGGGGGCGCGCGGATCGTGGCGGCTGCTCGGCACCGCTTACGGCACCCACTACCAGAGCGCAGGCGTCGTGCGGGCCGACGACGTGGCCTCCGGACAGATCGGCTATTACGGCACCGAGGACGCCGCCCAGGGGGGCGACGCTCAGCGCTACACGCTCTCTTTCGATCTGCAGAGCCCGAGCGACAAGGACTTCCTGGCGCAGCAGGTGTTCCTCACCTGGCGCTCGCTCCGCATCGACGAGGACTTCACCGGCTACCTGCTCGACAACCAGGAGCTCGGCCAGAGCTATCACCCGCAGCGGGGCGACATGATCGAGCAGGACTACACGGCGTTCACGGCCGGCGCGCGCGGCAGCGACAAGCGGACCAGCTTTTTCTCGGGGCGGCCGCAGTCGCTCGAGGTCGGGTACTACGCCCGTTATGATCACACCACGCCGGAGATCCAACGTCTGCGTTTCGGGACGCAGAAACCTTACGCCGTCGACGAAAACCTCACCACGGACATCATGAACCTGGCCCTATACGTCGATCTCGACCTGCGACCGACGCGCTGGCTGACCGTGCGCGGCGGGATCCGGCAGGAGTACTTCGACTACAACGTTCTCAACCAGTGCGCGACCGGCGCCGACGGGTTCATCCAGAACACGCCGCTCAACCCGATCTGTCCCTCATACGACAGCACCGGGCCGCGGCTGCCGACCGAGCGCGACACCGCCACCGCCCTGGTGACCGAGCCGAAGGTCACGGTGCTGGCGCAGGTGGCGCGGCCGCTGACCCTGACGGCCAGCTACGGCCAGGGAGCGCAGTCCCTCGATGCCATCTACATCACCCAGAATGAGCAGGCGCCATTTTCGAGCATCAGCGCGGCCGAGGGCGGCGCCATCTACCACCAGCGCTTCATGCCGGTCGATCTGACCGCGCGCGCCGTCGGATTTTACACCCACGTCAGCCGTGATCTGATCTTCAACCCGACCCTGGGGCGTTTGACGACGTCGACGGGCACCACCCGTGACGGCGGGCTGCTGTCGCTGCGCGCGACAGGTCGTTGGTTCGACGAGCTCGCCTCGGCCACCTACGCGCACGCCACCTACGACGTCGACGGCACGCTGGTCCCCTACGTGCCGTCGGTGATCGCCCGTTCCGACACGGCGGTGTTCGGACCGCTCGGCCGGCGCCGCTTCTTCGATCATGGCCTCTCCGGAACAGCCGGTTTCGCCATCAACTTCGTGGGGCCCCGGGCGTTGCCCTTCAGCCAGACCGCGGCGTCGACGCTGGAGCTCGACGCCTCGGCCAGCGTGCGGTGGAGCTTCCTGCGCCTCGGTCTCCTGGCCCAGAACCTCACCGACGCACGCTATCCATTGACCGAGCTCTACTACGCCTCGAACTTCAGACCGATGGGCGAGCCACCGACCCTGGCTCCGACGGAGCACTTCAGCGCGGCGCCGCCGTTCTCGCTGCTGGCGACGGTGTCGTTGCTCTTCGACGCGGGGAGCGAGCGATGAGGCTCCGCCCGTGTGGGCTGGCGCTGTTGGCGCTCGGGACCGTGGAGTGTGGCGGTACGACCGGCGGCCACTTGATCCAGATGCCATTCCAGGCGGGCGGGATCGTGCGCGACGCCTCGCAGCCGTTCAGCTTCGTCACCGGTCAGGGCTGGAACGTCACGCTCACCCAGGCCGAAGTGGTGTTGGGGCCGCTCTACTTCAACATCGATGCTCCCTCGACGGCCTCCTTTCGCAGCGGCGTGGTGATCGTCCAGGCGCCCGAGCAGTTCATCGTCGACATGCTCGACCCGACGCTCCAGAACGTTCCGGGCGGCGCAGCCGGCGAGACGGGAGCCGCCTCCTCGGTGGAGATCGGATTTTACACGACGTTCAACATGTACAACGACATGGCCGTCGTGGGCGTCGACGGCGGAGCGATAAAAACACTGCCGGCGCCGCTCGCCGCCAACGGTCAACAGGGGACGGCCTACCTGGCCGGGGAAGCGACCAAGCAGGGGGCGGTCGTCGACTTTGCGGGACGGGTGCAGATCACGGGCGCGCTCGTCACGCAGGGCACTCCCATCGATTTTCTGTCGACGCTCTCGGGGGTCTGCGCGAACTGGTCGACTGCGTCGCGCATGTGCGACGGTGCCCTCGCGTTCACCACCACCAGCAGTCCGTTGCAGCTGCGGGTCAATCCGTCGACTTGGTTCGACGAAGCCAACTTTTGTAACATCGTGCGTCCGCCCCCTGTTCGGGGTGCCGGTGATGGCGGCGTGAGCGACGGCGGCGCGAGGGACGCTGGGCCGACCGTCGTCTCCGCCGGCGACGGCGGCGTCGATGCGGGCTCTCCCCCTGTTGGCGCCCTTGGCGCCCCCTGCGCCCCCACCGCGGGGACGGTCTACGACTGGGCCGACACCAATCCCTTCAACTCGGCGGTGCTGGGCGGAATGAAGAACAGCGACGCGGTCTACCTGTTCAGCCTCGGGGGTCAGTGAAGTGGCGTCCCTGAAGGGCGGGGGTAGGCGTTTGCGCGGAAGAAGTCGCCGATTTTCGGCGCTGGCGAGGTCGTTTGCCGGCGCGATGGCGTTGGCCGCCACGCTGGCGCAGTTCTTCGCGCTGTCGCACGAGGTCACGGTCCGGCACTTCCGCTGCGCCGAGCACGGCGAGCTGACGCACGTCGCGGTCACCTCGGTCGAGTCGCCGCTGCCGACGTGGGGGCCCACGGACGCGCTCCGGCGCGGGGAGACCGACGCGCCCGACGCGCACGAGCACTGCGCCGCGGCGTTCACCATCCAGGGCGGTTCGTCGTTGCCGGTCGCCGGCGATGCGGCTCGCCTCGCTCCGCCGCCGCAGGACCGTCCACCGCCGGTCCTGCCTCCCACTCGGGGGCGGGCGCTGGTCCTGGCAAGCGCGCCCAAGACCTCGCCTCCGACCGTCTGCTCCTGATCCTTCCCGATCGCGTGCCCTCGACGAGCCGGCGCGCGATCCCGGCCGTCCGTCCCCCTCGACGGCGGCACATCGGCGGGAGATCCCGCCCGCGCGAGAGCGCGCGCTCTCGGAGAGCCCGGGGCGAGACGCGCACTTCAACTTCCCCTTTTTTGCACCCGGGCGAGATGGCTATCGGTGAATCGAACGGAGAGAGAGATGAAGAACCAGACGGAAATGATGATGCTCGGGTCTGTGCTGTCTACGCTGGCTGCCGCCGGATGCGGGAGCAGCTCGTCGAGCGGCGACGTCAACGCCGTATCCTTCCCGGCCGGGACGACCAAGTTGGCGACACCCACCATCAACTTCACGATGACCGCGCCCAACACACCGCTGTCGGTCGAGGTGACGTTCTCCGGTGAGACGCTCGGGATCAACGGGCTGCCGTTTCAACCGGTGAACCAGGGAGATCCCTACTTCGTCGACGGCTGGAACATGACGATCGACGAGGACATCGTGGTGGTCGGAGACATCGCGCTCAACAGCATGCCGACCGAGGATCAGACCTGGTTCGACATGGGTCCCCAGGTTGCCCACAAAGCGGGGCCCTACGTCTTCGACGCCCATCAGGCGGCCGGGTTCGTCGGCAAGGACGGGATCGAGCCGGCCAGCCCGATGTTCGTCTTCGACAAGGAAGACAACGGGTCGTCGTTCGATTCGAACCAGCGCTACGCCTTCTCCTACGACACGGTGGTGGCCGCCTATCCGGCCTGGAACCTGAACCTGACGACGCAAGGGCAGGCGGACTACGACCTGATGGTTTCGAACGGCTGGGGCAAATTCATTCGCGCCACCGCCAGCTACGTCGGCACCGGCAGCTACCCAGATGCCGCCACGCAGACGAAGTTCAACGCCTTTCCGACGACGGTGACGTTCACGATGGGCTGGAACGACGCCACCTCCAACACCAACTGCGTCAACGCGGATCTTGGCGCCGAGGACGACCTGATGAACCGGGGCGTCGTCATCTTCCCCGACCAGGCTTCCGTCGCCCAGATGACGATGCACGTCGACCACGTCTTCTGGGACAAGCTGAAGCAGGAAGGGGCGGCGCTGCGTTTCGATCCGATCGCGGCGTTCGCGCCTGCGGACACCAGCACCACGCCGTTCAGCCTCAACACCTTTCATAGCCAGCACCTGCTGGCGACCTTCGCGGATGGATCGCCGCTCCCGGACCGCGCGCCAGACCAGCCGAATCCATCGCCCAACGCCGGAGCGAACACGCCCGACGACGTTCAACCGAATCCGCTACAGGTCACCTTCAATCTCAACGGCGTCACCAAGCCGGACGGGACGGCCTTTCCGGACGACCTGGTGCAGTTCATGGCCTTCAGCGCGCAATCGCAGATGCACCTCAACGCGCAGGGTCTCTGCTACATCAAGGGCCAAAATCCGGCCGATCCCTTCTACGCCCCGATGGTGCAGTAAGGACTCACGACATGAGCGCGATGGAATCGGTCAAGGAGGTGCTGCTCGCCTCGGGCGCCGGGTGGGTGCTCTGGTTTTTGGGCGTGCTCTCGATGTCCAGCCTGGCGCTGGCTATCGAGCGCTGGCTCTACCTGCGAAAGCGGGGCGGCGATCTGGAGGCGCTGGCGCGTGCGCTCGACGAGCAGCTGGCGGCCGGCGCCTTCGCGCGCGCGCGCAAGGAGCTGGAGGCGAGCCCGGCGGTGGCGGCGCGGGTGGCCGACGCCGGGCTGCGGCTCGCCGATCGTGGCACCGAGGCGGCGGAGAAGGCGATGGCGAGCGCGGCGGCGCTCGAGCGCGGGCGGCTCGAGCGGGGGCTGGCTTTTCTCGCCACCGTCGGCAACAACGCGCCGTTCATCGGCCTGTTCGGGACGGTGGTCGGCGTCATCCACGCCTTCGAGGAGCTGGGGCACGCCGCCCCGGGGCACGGCGCGACCTCGGCGGGGCAGGTGGCCTCGCAGGCGGTGATGGCCGGGATCGCCGAGGCGCTGGTGGCGACGGCGGTCGGCATCGCCGTCGCGCTGCCGGCGGTGGCGGCCTACAACTACCTGCAGCGGCGCGTGACCTCGCTGCTGTCGGGGACCGACGTGCTCAGCAACCTGGTGCTGGCCTATATCAGCGAGGAGGCGCGCGGCCCCGGCCAGGCTTCGCCGCTGCGGGAGGCGCAAAGTGGCGTCCACTAGCGGGAACGACAACGGCGGCCTCATCCAGGGCATCAACGTCACGCCGCTGGTCGACGTGATGCTGGTGCTGCTGGTGATCTTCGTGGTGACCGCCAAGATCATCGTGACGCCGGCGGTGCCGCTCGATCTGCCGCACGCCGCCCACGGCGAGGAGGTGCAGGTGGTCCTGTCGATCATCTTGCCGGTGCGCGGCCCGATGCTGATCAACGGCGCCGCCGTCACCGACGACGCGGGGTTCGAGGCGCGCGCCCGCACCGCGTTCGCCGGAAACCCCGACCTCCGCGCCGTCATCCAGGCTGACGGCGAGGTGCCGCACCGGAAGATCGTCCACCTGCTCGACGAGCTGAAGGGGGTCGGCATCACGCGGGTCGCCTTCGGCGCGCTCCCCGACGCGAAGGCGGCGGCGCCGAACTGAGGACGAATGAACGAGCCCAAACAGGTGCCCGAGACGAAGGACGTTCGCGAACAACGGACCGTCCGGATCGTCGATCTGGTCTTCGCCGGTGAACCGACCGGTCGGGTGCGCCGTCTGGCGATCGGCGGGGCCTGCGTGGTCGCGCTCTACGCCGGCGCGATCCTGGTGGTCGGGCGGTTCGGGCGCTCGGGGGCCTCGATCTGCGCCGAGATGGCGGCCCGGGTGCACGACGCGATCGCGGCCGAGCGCGCCGTCGACGTCACCCCACCGCCGCCGCCGCCGCCCCCGGCTGAGACGCCGCCCCCGTCGCGCGTCGCGGAGCCCACGGTCCGCGAGCACGTGCGCGTGGCGGCCGCGCACCACGCAGCGGCGGCGCCGGCCCAGGCTGGACAGATCGCCGCCGCCACGACCTCGCCGCTCGACTTCACCGGCTCGGCGTTCGTCGTCGGCTCGGGGGCGTCGTACGCCGGCGGCACGACGACGGCTGGCGGGACCAATCGCAAGCCGCCGAGCGGCCCGGTGGCTCCGAACGGCAACGGCGAGGCCGCCACCCCGAGCCGGGCGCGTCCGGTCTCGCTCGATCAGTCGGCCTGGAATTGTCCATGGCCGGCGGAGGCCGACGCGCGTCAGGTCGATCAAGAGACGGTGGTGATCCGCGTGGCGGTCGGGATCGACGGGCACGCCGATCGCGTCGAGGTCTTGCAAGATCCGGGGTTCGGCTTCGGGCCGGCGGCGCGGCAGTGCGCGCTGGCCACGCGGTTTGGCGCTGCCCGCGATCCGGTCGGCGATCCGATCGCCGCGCTCTCGCCGCCCATTCGGGTGCATTTCTTTCGATGACGATTGCGCGGAACATTCGCCGGATGCTGTCGCTGGCCGCGCTGGCCGGCCTCTCGACGATGGGCGGCTGCCACCGACATCCGGCGAGCGCCGCCGACTGCCGCGCCATCCTCGACCGGCTCGTCGAGATGGAGCTCATCGAGCAGGGGTTCCACGATCCGGCGCTGGTGCCGCGCTGGCAAGACGAGCTGGCGCGCCGCTTCGACGCCGATCTCCGCCGCTGTGGCACGATCCGCGTCGGCGACGAGCTCGACACTTGCTTGCGGCGCGCTCAGAACCCCGAGGAGATCG
Organism: Polyangia bacterium; assembly: GCA_036267635.1. Taxonomy (GTDB): domain Bacteria; phylum Myxococcota_A; class Polyangia; order Fen-1088; family Fen-1088; genus JADGRB01. The sequence continues at coordinate 10,555 of DATAVR010000053.1, forward strand.
CGCACCAGTGCGTGAAGTGATCCATGCCACCGATTGATGAGCGACCGGCGACGAGCGACGCCTCACATCGCGACACTGGCGATGGTATGGTCGCCGCCGGTTCGTCGACGGTGAACAGCTCTCAAACAACGTCCGTCGCCGCTCCGCGCCTTCCCGCGGGTGACCGCCTCCTGCACGCGGAGGCGCTCACCGTCGGCTACGACGGCATCCCGATCTTGCCGCCGCTCACGCTCACCGTGGGCGCGGGGGAGCTGTGGGCCGTCATCGGGCCCAACGGCGCTGGCAAGTCGACCTTCATCCGCACGGCCCTCGGGCTGGCCGGTCCCGTGGCCGGCGCCATCGAACGCCGGCCCGGCCTCACGCTCGCTTACGTTCCGCAGCAGTCGGCGCTGGACGCCATCTTCCCCGTCTCGGTCCTCGACTTCGTGCTCATGGGCCTGCAGGGAACCGGCAACGTGACGTTGACCAACCCTCGGGCCTACCTCGGGCGCGCGCGGGCCGCGCTGGTCGAGGCGGGGGTGGCGACCCTGGAGCGGCGGCAGCTGCGCGATCTTTCAGGCGGGCAGCGCCAGCGCGTGCTCATGGCGCGGGCGCTGGCGACCGACGCCGATCTCGTCTTCCTCGACGAGCCGACCGCCGCGCTCGACGCCTCCTCCGAGCAGGAGGTGCTCGATCTCATCCAACGCCTGCGCGAGCGTCGGGGCGCCGCCGTGGTGATGGTGACCCACCTCGTCGAGGACGGCCTCGAGCGGGCCGACCACGCGCTGCTCCTCGATCGCGATCACCGCGTGGCGTTCGCGGCCACCGCGGCGGCGATGCGGTCGGCGCCCGAGTTCGAGCACATCTACGCCCGGTTCGTCGGACGCCGGGCCGAGGAGGCCGAGAGATCGTGAGCGACACCGGCGCCACCTGGCACGAGCTGTTCGCCAATCTGGGAATCTTCCGGGACGCGATCCTCGCCGGAGGCCTGGCCGGAGCGCTGCTCGGATTTCTCGGGGTGCACGTGGTCCTGCGGCGGATGGTGTTCGCGTCGTCGGCCATCGCCCAGGCCGCCGCCCTCGGCGTCGCGCTCTCGTTCTGGGTGCCGGCGGTCATCGATCCGCTCGGCCACGCCGCCGGGCACGCCGCCGGGCCGGGCGGGCACGTCATCCCGTCGCCGCTGTTTCAGCCCGTCTTGTGGGCGATCGCCGCCTCCCTGCTCGCCACCCTGGTGTTCATCGCCAACCCGGTTCGCCTGCACCTGACACGCGAGAGCATGCTGGGGTTCGTGTTTCTCGCCAGCGGCGCCGGCGCGGTGATCATCGGCGATCGGATCACCCAGGACGCCCACGACCTGACCACCATCCTGTTCGGGAGCGCCGTGGTGGTGCAGACGAGCGATCTCTACTGGGTCGGGGCGGCGACCGCGGTGCTGTTGGGAGGTCACCTGGTGCTCTGGCGGGCGTTGCTGTTCGTCGGCTACGACCCCATGGGCGCGCGGGTGCAAGGGATGCCGGTGCGCGCGCTCAACGGTTTTCTCTTCGTCTCGGTCGGGCTGGCCGTCGCCCTCTGCACGCGGGCGCTGGGAGCGCTGCCGGTCTTCGCGTTCAGCGTGCTGCCCGCCATGACCGCCCTGGCGCTGACCTCGCGCATCGGCCTCTGCTTCGTCCTGGCGACGGCGTTCGGGGCCTTCTCGGGGGTGGCGGGTTACGCCGTGTCGTTCAGGGCCGAGCTGCCGGTCGGTGCGACCGAGACGGCCACGGCGGCCGCGCTGCTGGCGGCGGCGCTCGCCTGGCGTTACGTCGGCGCCGAGCGCGATCGCCGACGTGCCCGCCAGAGCGCCTCGACAAAAGGCGGGACCGATGCTTAGCGTGGCGATCGTTTGTCTGTTGGCGCAGCAGATCGACCAGAGCGCGCTCGAGAAGGCCATGGCCGCGGACGCCGCCGCCAAGGCTGCAACGTCGCCGGCATCTGCCCCGGCGCCGGCGCCGGCAGCTTCCGCCGCGGCGACGGCGAGTCCAGGCGCAACGTCCGCGCCCGAGGCCGCCGGGGCGGATGCAACGGCCGGCGGCGGAGCGTGGGCCTCGCAGCAGGGCGCCCGCGCCCCCGGCGGAAGCCTGCTCAACCCCGCGCTCTCGTTCATCCTCGACGGCAGCTTCGGCTACTACGGCGCGCACGCCGGTGACTTCGCCGCGCTGGGGTTGCCGGCGGCGGGCGACGATCCGTCGGTGAGCCGGCAGGGGTTCGCCCTGCAGGAGATCGAGCTCGCCGCGCAGTCGGCGATCGATCCGTACTTCGAAGGGGCGGTGTTCCTCACCATCCCCAACCTCGACGGCCTGGAGGTCGAGGAGGCGTACCTCGTCACCACCTCGCTGCCATTCAATCTGCAGATCAAGGCGGGGACGTTCCGCTCGCAGTTCGGACGCAACAACACCCAGCACCTGCATCTGCAGTACTTCACCCGACGCCCGCTCATGACCGCGCTCCTCTTCGGCGAGGATGGCTTGCGGGGGCCGGGCGCGCAGGCCTCCGTGCTGCTGCCGTTGCCCTGGTTCGCCGCGCTCTACGTCGAGGCGTTCAGCATCGCGCCGCCCGACGATCTGGTCGGCCTCGCCACCTTCGGCGGCGGCCTGCGGCTCACCCCCGACAACCTGACCTACACCACCGAGCTGGAGCAGTTCTTCGAGCTCGCCGAGGCGCACTCGTTGCTGGTCGGTCTCAACTTCGCGACCGGCCGCTCGGTTGACTGCGTGATGGCCGCCCCCTGCATGCCCGCCGCCGTGGAGGGCCCGCGCAGCTTTCTCTACGGCGCCGATCTCTATTACAAATGGAAGCCGGCCAACGTCGCCCAGAGCTACGCCAGCTTTCAGTGGACCACCGAGCTCTACGCCCGGTCGCTGGCCGACGGGGGGCCCACCGAAGGGGCCGGCTACAGCGAGGCGGTCGTGCAGATCGACCGGCGCTTCTACCTCGGGGGACGGTTCGATCTGACGGGCTTGCCGAGCGGCCCGGACGTGCCCCGGCGCTACGGCGGCGCCGCCTCGCTCACCTTCGCGCCGAGCGAGTTCTCGCGCTTGCGCCTCTACGCGCAGGAGCTCGGCGGCCCCGGCGTGGCCGCGACCACCGTCGGGTTCCTGCAGGTCGAGTACTCCATGGGCGCGCACGGCGCGCATCCCTTCTGATCTGATAGAACTCGGCCATGCGTCTCGGATCCAAGCTCACAGCTCTCCTTCTCGCCGGCGCGGTCGTGTTCTCGGCGCGGGGCGCCTCCGCCAAGCTGCGGGTGGTCGCCACCATCGAGACGCTGGCCGATCTCTGCCGCCAGGTGGGCGGCGATCGGATCGACGTCACCTCGCTCTCTCATGGCTACCAGGATCCCCACTTCGTCGAGGCCAAGCCCTCGCTGGTGCTCACCATCAACCGGGCCGACGCGCTCGTTTACGTCGGGCTGGATCTGGAGATCGGTTGGCTCCCGCCGCTCGTGCAGCAGTCGCGCAACGTGCGCATTCAGCGCGGGCAGCCGGGAAACATCGACGCCTCGACAGGGATCAAGGTCGAGGACGTGCCGAACATCCCCGCCGATCAACTGCGGGCGCTGGGCGACATCCACCCCCTCGGCAATCCGCACTACTGGATCCCGCCCAAGAACGCCCGCGGGATCGCGCGCGTGCTCGCGCAGCGATTCACCGAGCTCGATGCCGCGGGGGCGGCCGCCTATCAGGCCGGCCTGGCCGCCTTCGAACACCGCCTCGACGCCAAGGAGAAGGATTGGGAGAAGGCCGCAATGCCCCTGCGCGGCCTCAACGTGGTCACCTACCACAAGAGCTGGTCGTACGTGGCCGAGTGGCTCCAGATGCACGAGATCGGCTACATCGAGCCGAAGCCCGGGATCCCCCCGACCGCCAATCACACGGCGCAGCTCATCGAGCTGATGCGCAAGTCGAACGTGAAGCTGGTGATCGTCGAGTCGTTCTACCCGAGCAGCCTGGCCCGCTTCGTCGCCGAAAACGGGCACGCTCGCCTGGTGAGCGCCCCCTCGGACGTCGGCGCAACACCGGCCATCAAGACCTACTTCGATCTGGTCGACGCGGTGATCGCCGCGCTCGTCCGATGACGACAGGCGCGGCGGTCGCGCCGGCGGCTCACGGGGCGTCGCGCCTCGGGGTGGCCGGGATGTGGACCTTCCTGGCCATCGACGCGATGGGGTTCGGCGGCTTCTTCATCGCCTACGGCGTGCTGCGCGTGCGGGCCGACGCCTGGCCCGACCCGCGCGCGCACCTGGGCCTCGGGCTGGCGGCTGCCATGACCTTCGCGCTGCTCGCCTCGGCCTTCACGATGACGCAGGCGGCGCGCGCGGTGGAACGGCGGACGCGCGTCGTCTGGCTGGCTGTCACCATCGGTCTCGGGCTGGCGTTTCTCTGGGGCGAGATCGCCGAGTACCGGCGGCTCTGGACGGCGGCCGATCCGGTGCGGCTGGGCGGCGATCTGTACGCGGCGACCTTCTACGCGCTCACCGGCTATCACGGCCTGCACGTCGCGGCCGGCGTGATCTGCCTGATCGCCGTCGCGCTGAGCGGCGCGCGGCAGCGCTCGCTGGAGGTGGTGGCGCTCTACTGGCAGTTCGTCGATCTGGCCTGGATGCCGATCTTCACCTTCCTCTATCTGATGCCCGCGCGATGACGGCCGCGGCGCAAGAGCGAGCGCTGGGCGGGCGGGTCGGCGCGATGGCGCTGACCTTCTCGGCGCTCGCGGCGCTGACCGCCGCCGAGCTGAAGGTCGCCGCTCTCGACGTCGCGGGGCGGGCGCGCGCGACGGCACTGGCGGGGCTCCTGCTGTTCAAGGTCGGCCTGGTGTTGCTCGCCTGCTTGCGCGCCGATTTTCGGCGGCGTTCTACGACCCGGCTGACGCTGCTGGCGCTGGTGCTGGCCGCGGGCTTCGCCGCGGTGCTGATGCTGGAGGCCGCGTTTCAGGCGCGGCTGCGATGAGCAAACGCACGATCCTCTTCGGGGTCTGGCTCGCGCTCCTCGCGCGGCCGGCCTGGGCGCTCTGCCCCAACTGTCTCGGCCAGTCGTCGACGCTCGGCGCGGCGCTCCGGCTGATCGGCCTCTTCCTGCTGGTGCCGCCGGCGATCTTCTTCGCGGTGGCGATCTCCATCCGCAAGCTGGCCCGTCAGGGCGCGGCGTCCGACCCCGCGTCGGGGAGCGGCGGCGGCGACCAAAGAGGCTGAGCGCGCAGGCGTTCGGCCAGCGCCAGGGCCGCGGGCGTGTCGCGCAGCGCTACCAGCGAGCCGACGTAGTGGGCCAGGGCCCACAGGTCAGCCTCGGGCAAGACGTTCTTCCAGGTCGGCATCGCCGTGCCGCCGATGCCCGAGGCGATGGCCCGGTAGATGTCGCCCGGCGCGTCGCCGCCCCGCAGGTCGTTGAAGGTGAAGTCGGGCGGCAGGATCTTGACGCCGTAGTCGCTGTCTTTGGCCACCGAGAAGTAGAGGTCGGGGCGGAACTCGCGCAGCTCGTTGCCGGTCAGCTCCTTGGTGAAGGCGTAGATCTCGGCCTTGGTCGCGTAGGCGGGGTGGCAGGCGACCGCGCACTGGGCGAGGCCGTGGTAGACGCGCGTGCCGCGGGCGACGGCCTCGGCCTCGCGCCCGAGCCAGGGATCGGGCGAGGCGACCAGCGGATCGCCGGCGCTTTCCGTCCGCCACCTTGGCGCGAAGGACTTCATGTATTGGATGAGGTCGTCGAGCTCCGCCGGGGGGACGTCCCAGGCCAGCATCGCGGTGCCGTGCAGCCCGTTGCGGATGGTGCGGATGAAGTCGGCGTCGTTCGGCAGCTGGCCGGCGGCGACGGCGGCGAACTTGTAGACGCCGAGCCGTAGATCGCGCGGCGGCGGCGAGAGGCCGGCGGCGGCCGTCCCTTTGCCGTCACCCGCGTCGCCGTGGCAGGGGCGACAGAAATGCGTGAACACTTCGCGCCCGTGCTCGAGGGCGGCCGGCGCCACCAGGCGGCCCCCCAGCGTCACCGGGGCGGTGAACGCGGGCGGTGCGCCCGGGAGCACGACTGTCCGCGTGCAAGCCGGGGTGGCCAGCAGCAGGATCAGCGCGGCGGCGGGCCTCACAGCAGGCACACCGCCACATAGACGACGAGCCAGACCACCAACACGAAGTCCCAGTAGATGGTGAGCAGCCGCAGCCGGCGGGGGCCGGCGAGGGCGAGCGCGATCAGGCCACCGAGCACGTGCAGCGCGTGCAGCGCCGAGAGGGCAAAGAAGACCTCGCCGAGCGGGCCGGCACCGGGGCCGAGGTGGATCGCCACCAGGTGATGCCAGAGCGCGGCCTGCGCGGCCAGGAACGCCGCGCCGAACCCCAGCGCCGCCCAAGGACCCCAATGACGGCCGCGTCGGAGCGCCAGGCTGGCGGCGACGAGCGCGATGGTGTTGGCGGCCGCGGCGCCGCGCGGGAACGGCGGCGTCCCGGCGGGAGGCCAAGCGCCGGGCACCTGCGCGCGGATGATGGCGTAGGCGAGCAGCAGCGCCGCGAACAGCATCGCCGTCGCGCCGAGAAAGATCACCAGGCCGACCTGCGCGTCGGTCTCGCGGCGGCGCGACGTCGTGGTCGTGGTCGTGGTCGTGGTCGTGGTCGTGGTCGCCGAGGTGGCCGTCATGCCGGCTCCCGGGCCGGTGGCGTCGGCGAAGCGGCCGGCGCGTCGTCGACGATCTCGGCCTGCCCCAGCCAGTCACGCCCGAGCGATCGTGCCGCCGGGTGGGCGAGCTCGTGCGGCCCGCGCACCACGAGGGGGATTCGATCGAAGTTGTGGTGTGGCGGGGGCGAGGCGACCGTCCACTCCAGCGTCCCCACCTCCCAGGGATTCATCTCGGCGCGGGCGCCCCGGGCCAGGCTTGCGAAGAAGTTCACCACGAAAATGAGCTGGGCCGCGCCCAGCAGGTAGGCGGCGTGCGAGATGCCCCGGTTGAGCGGCAGGAGCGGCTTCAGAAAATCGTAGACCGACGGATCGTAAAGCCGCCGCTGCATCCCTTCGTAACCGATCACCAGCTGGCCCATGAAGACGAGGTTGAGCGGGACGAACGTCAACCAGAAGTGCAGCTTGCCGAGCCCCTCGCTCATCATCCGGCCGAACATCTTGGGGAACCAAAAGTAGATGGCCGCGAACAGCGACATCAAGAGCGCGGCCGCCATGATGAGGTGGAAGTGCCCGACGACGAAGTAGGTGTCGTGCAGGTACATGTCGGCGGTGATGTCGGCCAGGTAGAGCCCTGTCAGGCCCCCCACGCCGAAGGTGAACACCAGCCCCAGGCAGAACAGCATCGGCGTCTGCAGGCGGATGGCGCCCCGCCAGAGCGTCCCCAGCCAGCTGAGGACGATGAGCGACGTCGGCACCGAGATGATCATGGTGAGCAACATGAAGCTCTCGCCGAGGAGCGGGCTCAGGCCGGTGGTGAACATGTGGTGGCCGTAGACGACCGTCGACAGGATCACCACCCCGATGAGCGCTCCGACCGTCACCCGGTAGCCGAAGAGCGGCTTGCGTGCGAAGAACGACAACAGATCGCCCACGATCCCCCAGGCCGGCAAGATCAGGATGTAGACCTCGGGGTGGCCGAACAGCCAGAAGAGGTGCTGGTAGAGGATCGGATCGCCACCCGCGCCGGGCGTCGTCCCGGCGATGAAGAACTGCGTGCCGAGCACGCGGTCGAAGAACAGCAGCACCATCGCCGCCGCCAGCACCGGCACGAACAGCGCGTTCAAGATGGAGGTGAGGAAGAAGCCCCAGACGGTGAGCGGCATGCGCAGATACGTCATCCCCGGCGCGCGCATCCGCAGCACGGTGGTGATGTAGTTGACCGCCCCCATCACCGACGAGGCACCGTTGAGGTAGATCGCCACCACCCAGAGCGTCTGGCCCGGACCGGGCGCGCCGATCGCCGTGGAGAGCGTCGCGTAGGCGGTCCAGCCCGCCTCGGGCGGGCCGAGCGGGACGAAGAACGACGCGGTCAACACGGCGGTCGCCGCGAACATGATCCAGAACGACGCCATGTTGAGGCGCGGGAACGCCATGTCGCGCGCGCCGATGAGCAGCGGCAGCAGGAAGTTGCCGAAGCCGCCTATCAAGACAGGCGTCACCGCGAAGAAGATCATGATCGTCCCGTGCATCGTGAAGAGCGCGGTGTACGCCACCGGCGAGATCACGCCGCCCGACGCCCCGAACAGCAGGCGTCCGACGAGCGGCACCGGCGCGCCCGGGCGGGCGAGCTGCCAGCGGATGAGCATCGCCATCACCCCCCCGATGGCCAGAAAGCCGAGGCCGAGGAAGAGGAACTGCCGGCCGATCACCTTGTGGTCGGTGGAGAAAACCCAGCGGCGCAAAAAGCCGGTCGGCGCCGGGGGGATCTCGTCGCGGTCTTCGGCGGTGGGGCCGTCGTCACCCGCGTCGGCGTTGGCGTTGGTATTCACTTGCCGTTCTCTCCGGTCTCCCAGTCCCACCCCCCGGGCGCGCTCGGCGCCGCCGGATCGTCGCGCAGGCGGCTGTCGATCTCGGCCCGCGCCAGCCACTCTCGATAGTCGGATTCGGTGCGGGCGTCGAGCAGGCCCCGCATCTTGTAGTGGTTGACGCCGCAGTGCTGGGCGCAGGCAATTTCGTAGCGTCCCGGCGTGGTCGCCTGGAACCAGAGCCGCGTGGTCATCCCCGGGATGGCGTCGATCTTGGTGCGGAAGCTCGGCAGGTAGAGCGAGTGGACGACGTCGCGCGACCGCAGCTTCAGATAGATGGGGCGCCCGATCGGGACGTCGAGCTCGTTCAGCGTCACCACGTCGTCGGCGGTGCCGAAGCGGCCGTCGGGCCCGGCGGTCCGGAAGCTCCAGGCCCACTGGCGCGCCGTCACCTCCACCCGCAGGGCGGTCGAGTCGGCGGCGGGGTAGCGCCAGAACCGCTCCTCGAGATCGCGGGTCGCCCGCAGCGCCAGCGTCACGTCGATCGCCACAAACATGACGAGGGCGACCGAGAACATGAGCGCCCGATCGCGCTTGCGGTTGCCATGGGTGTGGTGCCCCCGGGTTCGCCCCGCCCGCGCCCGGTGGAGGACCAGCGCGGAAGCCAGGAAGGCGAGCGCCAGCGCGAACGCGATCCCGGTGGTCAGCGTCAGGTAGCCGATCGCCCCGTCGACGAGGTGCCCGTCGAGCGAGGCGTCGCGAGGCAGCTCGATGTGCACGGCCGGTCATTCCTAACTCGCGCCCGCAGACAAAATCAAACGCCCGCGCGGCAGTTTATTGGATAGGATTCGCGCCCGATGGCGAACCCCGGCGATCTGGTCGGCCGCGAGGTCGGGCGGTACACGGTGCTCAGCCACCTGGCCTCGGGCGGGATGGCCGAGCTCTACATCGCGCGCCAGCACTCGGTCGGCGGGTTCGAGAAGCAGGTGGTGCTCAAGATCCTGCAGCCGCGCTACGCCAAGAACCCGCGGGTGGTGACGATGTTCCTCGACGAGGCGCGCCTCGCCGCCAAGCTGAACCACCCCGCGATCGTGCACGTCTACGACGTCGCCGACGAGGGGGGGCTCAAGTACATCGCCATGGAGTACATCCACGGCGAGACGATCGCCGACATCGTCAAGCGGGGGCTGGCGGTCGATCGCTACCTGCCGCTCGAGCACGCCGTCCACATCGTCAGCCAGACCGCCGCCGGCCTCGCCTACGCCCACGAGCGCAAGGAGGCCGACGGGCACGTCGTCCGCATCGTCCACCGCGACGTGTCGCCGACGAACATCCTGGTCAGCTACGAGGGGCAGACCGAGATCGTCGACTTCGGAATCGCCCGCGCCCAGGACGAGCTGCGCGAGGAGTCGGGGATCCTGCCCGGCAAGGCCTCCTACATGTCGCCCGAGCAGGTGCGCGGCGAGGTGGTCGACCACCGCTCGGACATCTTCGCGTTGGGGATCATTCTCTACGAGCTGACGCTCTGCCAGCGGCTCTACCGCGGCCCCGCGGAGGCGGTCATGAAGCGGATCGTGAACGAGCGGGTGCAGCCGCCGACGGCGATCCGGCGCGACTACCCGGCCGCGCTCGAGCTCATCGTGATGCGCGCGCTCGAGAAGCGCGCCGAGGACCGCTACCAGTCGGCGCAGCAGATGCACGACGATCTGGAAGAGTTCCTCGACGAAAGCGGGCTGCGCAGCGGAAATCGCCGGGTGGCGATCTACATGAGTGAGCTCTTCGCGCCGGGCGCCGCCGCGGGCGGGGGCGGCGAGGCGGTGGATGAGCCGGAGGCGCTGGACTTCGATCGCCGCGCGCCGCTCAGCATGCGCATCGAGCCGGCGGCCGAGGCGGAGAGGCGACCCTCGTCGCCGGCCGTGGTCGCCGCTGTCGCCCCGCGCGCGCCCAGGCCGGTCGCGCTTCCCGCCGCCGGCGCTCCGGCCGCGGTGGTCGGCGTGCCGCGTGAGGCGGCAGGGCGCTCTCGGGGAAGCTGGATCGTCCTCGCGGCGTTCATTGTTTTGGGCATCGGGGCGATGGTAATCCTGACACTTCGATGATAATTTCGCGCGACTGTCCGAGCCCGCTCGGGCGCAGAAGCGGGAAGCTCTAACTGCATGAAATTCGTCTGCGATCGCTGCCAGACCAAGTATTCAATCGCGGACGAAAAAGTCCGCGGGAAGATTCTCAAGGTCCGGTGCAAGTCCTGCACGAACATCATCACCGTGCGGGAAGAGGGTACGGCTGCGCCGCAGGCCCGCCGGCCTTCGGCGCCCGTCGCGTCGATCGGGCCGTCAGCCGCGTCGCCGACCTCCCGTGCGCCCACCCCGTCCGGCGCCCGCCCGCCGCTCGCTCCGCCGGCTGCCCCGCCGCCCGCTCCCCCGGTCGAGCGCCGCGCCGCGCCGCGCCCACCTGAGCCGGCCGACGACGGCGTTGCCTGGTACATGGCGCTCGACGGCAACCGCACCGGGCCGTTCTCGCGCAAGCAGCTCCTCGACAAGATTGCGCCGCTCGCCAAGGGCGCCGATCTGCACGTCTGGAACGAGAAGCTCGGAAGCTGGAAACCGCCCGCCGAGATCCCGACGCTGGCGGGCGAGCTCGTCGCGCGCCGGCGGCCTCCGACGCCGGTCTCCTCCGCGCCGCCGCCCCCTCCACCTTTTCCAGGCGCGCCCCGGCGTCCGACAGCGCCGGCCCTGGCGGCCGCGCCCGCGGCGCCGCGACAGACGGGCGCGCACGCCGTCGTGGGCGCGCCGATCGGTCCCGGCGTCGGGCTTAAGCTGCCGCCGCCGGTCGCGCCGCCGGGCGGCCGCCGCCCCACCGGTCCGGTCGCCCATCCGGCGAGTCTCGCCGCGGCTGGGCTGGCGCCGGCGGCCTCGCACGAGACGGGCCTCGACATCGACCCGTCCACGATGTTGGAGACCCCCGCGCCGCAGCCGCACATGCTGCACGGTCTCGGCACCAACGGCGTCGGGCATGCCGACGGCGCGGTGTCGAACGGCACGACATCGTCGGCGGACAAGTCGGACGTGCTCAATACCTTGAACCTGGCGTCGGCCTCGGGGGCCGGTCCGGCGCCTCGGCTGCTCTCGTCAGAGGCCGTCGTCGGCTGGCAGCCCAGCACCGCCGAGACGCCGGCTGCTCGGCAGCGCACCACCTGGATCATCCTCGCGTTGCTGGGTGTCATCGCCGCCGTCTGTGTGGTGGGGTTCCTCTACGTCGCCAAGAAACCGAAGCCAGTCGCTCCGCCACCGAGCAAGGCGTTCACCGACCCCTTGGCTGGCGTGGTGGACAACCCGCCACCCCCGACGGCGCCGGCCCCGGCCGAGACGCCGCCGACCGTGGCGCCGACGCCCGAGGCGGCCGAGCCGTCGTCGGGCTCGTCTTCCGCCTCGTCTTCCGTGCACGGGCACGGCAAGGGGCATCCGGGGCCGCACGGCCGAAACGTGGGGGCCACCTCGGCGACGACGCCGCCCCCGCTGGGCGCGTCGGGTACCGCAGCTGCGCCGTCGGCGCCGGTCGCCGACAATTCGAACGCCCGCTACCGAGACACCGGCCGCAACCTGAACATCACCGGCGGTGGCGGCGGGTCGCGACCGGCGCCGTCGCAATCGGACATCACGCGCGTCATCAACAACAACCGCGGCGGGATCAAGAACTGCTACCAGCGCGCGCTCCTGCGCGACAACAGCCTCACGCACGGCAAGATCACCGTGCAGGTGAACATCGGGATCTCCGGACGGGTCAAGCGCACCACGATCGACGGTCCGCCGCAGTTCCGCGCGCTCGATCCGTGCATCAAGGAGGTCGTGGGGCGCTGGGCCTTCCCGCAGGCGGGCGACGAGTACGGCACCGAGTTCGTCTATGTCTTCCAGGGCAATGAGTAGCCGCCTGGCTGGGCGTGCTAGCTTGAGTCGAGGCTCAGAATTTTGTTCAAGCATCCGTACGCCGCGTTCCTGAACAAGGTCGAAAAGCCGTCGCGCTACGTGGGCGGCGAGTACCAGGAGGCGCGCAAGGACCCGGCGGGGGTGACGGCCCGCATCTGCTTGGCGTTCCCCGACGTGTACGAGATCGGGATGTCGCACCTGGGGACGAAGATCCTCTACGGCGTCCTCAACAAGACCGACGGGATCGCCTGCGAGCGGGTGTTTTCGCCCTGGCTCGACTGCGAAGCGGAGCTGCGCGCGCGCGGGCTGCCGCTGGTCACGCTGGAGACGGCGACCCCGGTGGGAGAGTTCGACGTGGTCGGCTTCTCGCTGCAGTACGAGCTGACTTACACCAACGTCCTGGCCATCATGGACCTGGCGGGGATCCCGCTGCGGGCGGCCGAGCGCGACGACCGGGCGCCGCTGGTCATCGCCGGCGGCCCGACCGCCACGCACCCCGAGCCGCTCAGCCCCTTCATCGACGCCTTCTTCATCGGCGAGGCGGAGGAGGCGCTGCCGGGGCTCGTGCGCGAGGCGGCCGAGCTGCGGCGCGCGGGGGTTTCCCGACGAGAGCGGCTCTGCCGGCTGGCCGAGAAGTTTCCGCTCTACGTCCCCGAGCTCTACGCGACGGAGCTCGACGAGGAGAGCGGGCTCCTGGTGGTCGGCGCGCCGCTCGATCCGCGCGTGCCGGCGCGTCCCCGCCGCGTGCTGGTGGCCGACATCAACAAGTTTCCCTTCCCCGACGATTCACCGCTGCCGTACGCCGAGGCGATCTTCGACCGCATGGCGGTCGAGGTGGCGCGCGGCTGCACCGAGGGGTGCCGCTTCTGCCAGGCGGGGATGATCTATCGTCCGGTGCGCGAGCGCGATCCGGTGGCGGTCATCGACGCCCTGGTCGAAGGCGTCAAGAAGGGCGGCTACGACGAGACGGCGCTGACCTCGCTGTCGATGGCCGACTACTCCTGCGTGACGCCGCTGGTGAAGGCGGCGATGGCCAAGCTCGGGCCCGAGAAGGTCTCGCTCTCGGTGTCGTCGCTGCGCGCCTACGGGCTCAACGACGATCTGCTGGGGGAGATCGCCAGCGTGCGCGCGGGCGGGCTCACCTTCGCGCCCGAGGCCGGCACGCAGCGGATGCGCGACGTCATCGCCAAGAACGTCACCGAGGCCGACATCATCGAGTCGGCCCACCGGGTGTTCGCGCGGGGGTTCTCGCGCATGAAGCTCTACTTCATGATCGGTCTGCCGACCGAGACCGACGAGGACGTCCTGGGGATCGTCGAGACCGCGGCGCGCGTGCAGGAGATCGGCCGGCGCCACCAGCGCGGCGCGCAGGTGACGGCCTCGGTCTCGACCCACGTTCCGAAGCCGCACACGCCGTTTCAGTGGGCGGCGATGGACAGCGAAGCGGAGACCACCCGGAAGCAGGCCCTGCTCGCCGACCGGGCGCGCGCGCTGCGCGTGAACCTCAAGATGCACGAGAACCAGCAGTCCCACATCGAAGGGATCTTCTCGCGCGGCGACAGACGGGCGGGCGAGCTTCTGGAGGCGGCCTTCCGCCTCGGCTGCCGCTTCGACAGCTGGGACGACGCGCTGCGGATCGATCTGTGGGAGCAGGCGGTCGCGGAGACCTCACCGCGCACGGGGTTCGACACCGCGCGGCCGCTCGGGACCTTGCCCGTCACGGCGCGGCTGCCGTGGAGCCACATCGACATCGGGCTCGAGCCGGACTTTCTGGCCAAGGAGTATCGCAAGGCGCTCAAGGATCGCCTCTCGCCGCCCTGCGGGAAACCCTACAAGAAGCTCCTGCACCCGAGCAGCGTCGCGGCGGCGGAGGCGGGCGCCAAGGACAAGCTCATCTGCTACGACTGCGGCATCGCCTGCGATCTCGACGCGATGAAGGGCGAGCGTCTCTTCTTCCTGCGCCGGATGAACGCCTGGGGAGCTGGAGCCCCCCCGGCCACAGTGCCCACCGAGCAAAGCTCGCCGGAATCCCAGGCGATCGCCGCTCCGGTCAAGCCGCGGCCACCGCAGGACCCGACCCGGCCGCCGCCGCGGTCGGTGCAGGGGAAGCCACACGGCTACCGCGTCCGCTACACCAAGCTCGGGCGCGTCGTCTATCTGGGGCACCTCGATCTGGTGCGCCACCTGCCGCGCATCTTTCGGCGCGCCGGGTTCGAGATCTACTACTCGGTCGGCTTTCATCCCAAGCCGGAGCTGTCGTTCGGGCCGGCGCTGGGCCTCGGGATCCCGTCGCTGGGCGAGATCCTCGACGTGAAGCTGGTCGACGACCTTCCGCCCGACGAGGTGGCGCGTCGCCTGGGCCGCGTCTCGCTGGACGGGATCGACATCCTGGAGGTCGCGCGCGTCCTCGACAATGACCGCGCGCTCGGCCGCGTCATCACCGAGTCCCAGACCATCGCGCAGCTGCCGGTCGGCACCGACGTGGCGGCGGCTCTGGCGCGATTCGCCGGCGACGAGCCGCTCAAGATCCTGCGCCAATCGGACAAGGCAATCGCCCGCACCGTCGACGTGCGCAAGACGCTGCGCTCGCTGTCGCTCTTCGAGGATGTGGAGGCGCGCCGCCGGCTCGGCTGGGCCGACGGCCCGATGATCTCCTTCGCCGTCTCCGTCAGCAATGAAGGGAGCGCCAAGCCGAGCGAGGTGGTGAGCACGCTCTTCGGCGCCGAGATCGCCGAGAAGACCGATCTGGCGCGGCTGGCGCTCTGGGGCGACGACCGGACCGATCCGCTGCGCGTCAGCGAGCTTCGCCGATGCACCGTGGTCGCGCGGCCCGTCGCCGCGGCCGCGGCGCCGTGATCGAGACAGCCGGCCTCTCCAAACGGTTCGGCGAGACCCTCGCCGTCGAGGATCTCACGCTGCGGATCGAGGCCGGTGAGGTGGTCGGCTTCCTCGGCCCCAACGGCTCGGGCAAGACGACGACGATTCGGCTCCTGATGGGCCTCCTGCGCCCGAGCGCGGGGCGCGCCTCGATCCTCGGCCGCGACTGCCATGCCGACGCGGTGGCGCTCAAGCGCGACGTCGGCTACCTCCCCGACGAACCGTTTCTCTACCCCTATCTGACCGGGCTCGAGACGCTGGAGCTGGTCGGCGGGCTACACGGCATCGCCACCGCCGAGGCGCGCCGCCGGGCAGGCGACATCGCCGAGCGGCTGGGGCTCGGCGCTGCCGCGCGCGCCTACACCGTCACCTATTCGCTCGGAATGAAGAAGCGCCTGGCGCTGGCGCTGGCGCTGATCCACGAGCCGCGCGTGCTGATCCTCGACGAGCCGACCAACGGTCTCGACCCGGCCGGCGCCCGGCAGATGCGCGCCGCCATCGCTGAATATGCCGCCGGCGGGCGAACGATCTTCCTCTCCACCCACCTGCTCGACGCCGCCGAGCGCCTCTGCCATCGCGTGGCCATCATTCAAAAGGGGAAGCTGCAGGCGATCGGAACCCCCGACGAGCTGCGGGCCGGCTTCGGCGCGGCGCCGGGGACGACGCTCGAGGACCTCTTCTTGCGGGTCACCGCAGATGACCGCGCGTCCGGGGGCGCGGGAGGCGACGCGTGACCGCCGTGCGGCCGGTCGAGGCCGGCGCGTTCGTCGCGCGGCCGCTCGACGCCCGCGCGCTGGCCGCGCTCATGATTCGCTCGCGCCTGCGCTCGTTCCGCAACGGTCTGCGCGCGCGTGGCCGCCGCACGCCCCTCCTGGTTGCGCTCGCCGGGTTCATCATCGCGCTCGCCTACGTCGGCCTGTTTTCACAGGCCTTCGCCACGATCGTGGCGACGGTCGGCCTCACCGAGCAGGCGGCGGCGCTGGCGCTGGTGACCGGCGCGCTCGCGCTCGGCAGCCTGACCGCCAAGGCGGCCAGCAGCGACGCGGTCCGCGCTGGGTCGGCGGAGAACGAGTTCTTGTTGGCGCGCCCGGTCTCGCTGGCGACGTTGGTCGCCGCGCGCGGCCTCGCCGACGCGGTGACCGATCCGATGGGCGCGCTCTTCCTGTTCCCGGTGCTGGCCGCCGCCACGCTGGTCTGGCGCCTGCCGCCGGCCACCTGGCTGCTGGCGGCGGCCATCTCGTCGGCGGTGCAGGCGGCGATCTCGATGCTCGCCTACGCGACCCAGATCCTCGTCGTGCGCCTGGCCGCGCCGGCGCGCCGGCGGATGGTCTGGATGGGGTTGCGCCTCTGCGCCGCGCTGGCGCTGGCCGCGGTCTGGATGGTCGGCACCTGGGTCCTGCGGACGCCGGCCTCGCTGGCGGGCAAGCTCGCCGCGGTGGCCTGGTGGGCGAATCGGACGCCTGGGGGCCTCATCGTCGCGCCGCTGGTGGCCGTCGTTCGCGGCGACGTGGCGGCGGCCTTCGCCGCGCTGGGCCTGCTGTGGCTCTGCGCCGCCGCCGCGCTGCTGGTCGTTTCGGCGGTCGCCCGTCGCGCGGGAATGTCGGGCTGGGAAGAGGCGGGCGCCCCTTGGGCCGAGGCGGCGCCGATCCCCTCGGCGCGCGCGCGTCCGATCACCGCGGCGACCAAAGATCTCCGACTCATCACCCGGGATCGCGGGCAGGTCCTGGTTCTGATCGCCATGCCGGCGATCTTCGTGGGGATTCAGATCTTCGGCTCGGCGGGCTGGACCTGGTCGACGGCGAGCCTCGGGCGCATCTCCTGCCTGGCGTACTCGCTGGCGCTCTACATGGCCACCATCGGCCCGCTCACCCACATGCAGGCCGAGCGTCGCGCGTTCTGGATCCTGCGCACCGTGCCGGTGCCGCTGGCGAAGTTGTTCGCCGCCAAGGCCCGCGCCTGGGCTGTCGTCGTCGGGGGCGCGGCGGCGTTCGCCTTCGTCCCGCTGGCGCTGGTGATGCCGACGACGCCGATCGCCAGCGTCGTCGTCGCCGGGCTCCTGGTGGTCGGCGGCGCCGTGTCGATGACCTTCCTGGCGATCGCGATGGCCGCCGGCGGCGCCGATCTCTCCGACGAGCAGAGCGCGGCGGTCGGTCCGGCGACCATCTACGCCTTCTTGCTGGTCGGCGGTCTCTACAACCTGGTGCTGACCGGCGATCTGAAGGCGCGGCTCGCTGGCCTCGGGCTCTACCTGTTCGTGACCGCGGCCTATTGGGGCGCGGGCGTCGCGCGCGCCGAGATCTGCCTGGACGCCGAGGCGGTGCGCGCGCCGCAGCTCCGCACGGCCGATGCCGCGACGCTGCTGCTCATCTACGCGCTCGGCTCGCGGGGCCTGGCCACCGCGGCGGCGGCGGCGAGCGGAACGAGCGCGGCCGGGCTCCAGGCGGTGCGATTTGGGTGGGTGGTGCTCTTCGGCCTGGCGGCGCTGGCGCTCCTCCGCCGCGCGCCTCCGGTGCCGGGACGGCGCGGGTTGGCCCTGTCGGTGGCGGCCGGCACGCTCTTGGGCGCGGCGGTCGGCGCGTTCGGCCGGGGCGCCGGCGCGCTTGGCGCCCCCGCTGGCACTGCGGCGACGCCAGCGGCGGCGATCTCGTTTTGGGTCGGAGCGGCGCTCTGGCTCCTGGCGGAGGAGGCCCTCTTCCGCGGTCTGCTTCAGCGCGCGCTCGAAGGAGATCTGGCGCCGGCAAAATTGTCGCGACGGGCGGGCTGGCAGGTGCGCCTCACCGCCGGTGGGGTGACCGGCGCGCTCGGAATCGTCTCGCTCGCGATGACCAACGCGCCGTTGACCAGGTTGGCGATCGGTTTCCAGCTCGCGGCCACGCTGGCGAGGGGCGTCACGGGTCGGGCCAGCGCGGCGTGGCTGGCGCGTCTGGCGGGGCTGGCCGTTTGCACTTTTCTATAAAGCGGCACGGGTTTACGATGTTCGTATGCGAAGTGTCGCTTCGTTGCGTGGGGCTCCTACCTTAGTTGCGCGTTTGGTCTTTGGCGCCGGGTTGCTGGCCGCCGTCTCGCTTGGTTGCAGCATCGACGATACCGGCCTGGCGGAGACGAGCGTGAAGCTCCAGCGCGACGGTGGCGGGACCGGCGGGTCGGTTGCAGCGACTGGCAGCGGCGGCACGACCGGGAGCGGCGGCACCACGGCCGCAGGCGGCGCGAGCGGAAGCGGCGGGACAGTCGCCACCGGCGGTGCGACAGGCGAGGGCGGCACGACGGGGAGCGGCGGCGCGACGGGCACGGGCGGCGCGACGGGCGATGGCGGCGCGACCGGCACGGGCGGCATGAGTGGAAGCGGCGGGACGACGGGGAGCGGCGGGGCGACCGCGACGGGCACCGGCGGGACAACCGCGAGCGGCGGGACGACGGGGAGCGGCGGCGTGACGGGCAGCGGTGGAACGATGGCCACGGGTGGGACGACCGGGACCGGTGGCACGACGGCGAGCGGTGGCGCATCGGGCACCGCTGGGGCGACCGGCAGCGGCGGCACGACGGGTGGAACGGGCGGCGGCGGCGGCATGAAGTGTGGCCCCGGCAACTGTGACGGCTGCTGTTCGTCGAACGGCCAGTGCGTGCGCAACGTGACCGCCAAACAGTGCGGCAGCATGGGCGCGGCCTGCACCACCTGCGCGCCCTGCGAGATCTGCTCGGGCTCCGGCGCGAGCGCGGGGGCCTGCGCGATCGATCCGAGCTCGCAGTGGACGATCGTCGCCGAGTCGGCGCAGGTCTCGATGACCCCGCCTGGCGGCGGCACCTGGGACCCTATGCACGGCGACGAAGGAGGCTCGGCGCCCGATCTCTTCTGTGAGTACGAAAACCCGGCGAACGACGTCAGCCCCACGACCGCCGGCGTGACCGACACGGTCACCGACGTGTTCACCGCCAACTGGGATCAGACCATCACGCCGCCCGGCGTGTCCGTCAGCGCCGCGGCGCTCATGGCCAGCAAGCCGGTCTGGCGCATCTGGGTCGGCGACGAGGACTGCACGACCCCCAACAACTGCGGCACGCTGGGGCAGATCGCCTGTTCGTACCAGCAGTCGCTCAGCGCCGCCTCGCTGGAGAGCGGCCAGGCGGTGATCAGCAACTTCCAGAACTGCGTGTCGCTGACGCTGTCGCTCGTCTGTCAGGCGCCGAGCGTCGCGACGCCGTAGCGCACCGCCCAGGCCTCGCCCGGAAGGCTCGGGGCTTTTCCTCGGGCCTCGTCCTCAGGCCTTTCCTCGGGCCTCGTCCTCAGGCCTCGTCCTCAGGCCTTGGTGACGAAGCCAGAGCGGAGGCAGCGGGCGCAGACGCGGATGTGGCTGCGGGTGCCGTTGGACAGCCTGGTGTGCACCCGGCGGAGGTTGGGCCGCTGGATGCTCTTGGTCTTGATGTTCGAGTGGCTCACGTTGTTCGCCACGCGGCGCTTTTTTTCGCAAACTTCGCAGTGCGCTGCCATTTCAAATCCCTCCGGAAGGGGCGTACGTTTAGCACTGGCCGATGGAATTCGCAAGCGCGCGCCGCGCCCTGCCTGAGCTCTCCTGCCTCGCGCTCACGGCGCTGCTGCTTGCGGGCGGCGGCTGCCGGCCGCATCGCCCGTCTTCACCGCCGGAGGCGCCCGCGGTCCCGACGGCGGCGGCGACCGCGCGCCTCGAGGGGCGGGTCCTCGACGGGAGCGACCATGCGGTTCCCGACGCCCACGTGCTCGCCTTTCCGATCGCCGACGGCGGCGCCGGCCGCGGCGAGCCCGGGCGCGCCACGGCCGATCTCGACGGCCGCTTCTCCATCGACCACCTCACCGGGGGGACCTATCGGGTCCTGGTCGAAGCGGCCGGTTTTCCCGCCGCCCAGACCTCTCCGGTCACGGCGCCGGCGGCGGCCCTGACCCTGCGGGTGGCCGGCCAGGGGCGCTCGATCTTCGGTCGGGTCGAGTTGGTCGGGCCGGAAGGCCAACCCGCGGCCAACGCCGAGGTGCTGCTGGGCGCCGAAGCCGGCGGGCCGGTGCGCGAGACGCGGACGCGCGCCGACGGCCGCTTCGCCTTCAGCGGGCTAGGCGAGGGAACCTACGCCCTCCGTGCGGTCGGCGGGGTGTGGGTCTCGAGAACGGTCCGCGGCGTCGCTGCCAGCCGTGACGGAATCGAGCTCTCCTCGCCGTTGGTGCTCTTGCCATCGGACGCGATGATCACCGGGCAGCTGGTGCAGGACACCGGCGCGGGCCTCGGGGGCTTCGAGGTGCGCGCGGAGTCGGCCGCGCTGTCGCCGGGGGAGGATCCGCTGCCGGTGGTGGCCCGGACCGACAAGACCGGCGCGTTCTCGCTCGGGCCGGTCGCAACCGACAGCTACCGGGTGACTGCCGCCCGGCCCGGCTACGTCCTGCGCCGCGCGCCGACCGTGACCTTCGGGCGGAGTGACGACCTCGGTCCCGAGCTCGACACCGCGCACGGCGAGAAGCTGCCGATCAAGCTCGAGCTCCTGCGGGGGGCGCGGGTGACGGGGCAGGTGACCGACGCGCGGGGCGCGCCGGCCGTGGCGGCGCACGTGCGCTGCGTGGCGAGCACGATGGACGATCTGACGGTCGCGTCGGGGCCGTTGCCGCTGGCGGCCGAGGCCGCCGCGCTCCCGTCAGGGGCCGGCCGGGCGCTTGGCAGCACGCGCGGCGCGCTCACCGACACGCACGGGCGGTTCACCGTCGACGATCTCATCCCTGGCCGCTACCGCGTCGAGGTGGCGCAAGCGGGGTCGGAGCCGCTGCGCACCGACGAGCTCACGTTGGCGCCGGGCGACCGGCGCGATCTCGGCGTGCTCGCGCTGCGCGAAGGCTTTCCCGTCACCGGGCGCGTCGTCGACGAGAGCGGCGGGCCGATCGAAGGGGCCCGGGTGACGAGCACGGGGGGCGCCGACGACACGGCGGCCGGTCTCTACGCCGTCACCGACGGCTCCGGCTCGTTCGCGGTCGCGCTCCCGGCGGGGCACTATCGGTTGACCGCGAATGCGTCCGGCCACGGCGCTGCGCGCGTCGAGGTCGAGGTGCGGCCGGGGTCGGCACCGGCGCCGCTCGAGCTTCGGCTGCCGCGCGCCGAGGCGGTGCTGGAAGGTTTGGTGCGCGACACCGGCGGGCGTCCGCTCGCACGTGCCCGCCTGGTCGCCTGGCCGCGCGCCGCCGCGGTGCCCGGTGCCGCGGACGCGCCGCTCGGCAGCGGGTCGGCCGACGTCGGCGGACATTTTCGCCTGGCCGATCTGCCGGCGGGCGAGCTGCGGATCGAGGTTCAGCACCCCGACTACCCGCGCGTCATGCTCGCCGCGACGCCCGGTCAGTTCGCGTCGCTCACGGTGCCGTTCCCCGGTGGCATCGCCGGCGAGGCACACGCGCGCTGGGGCGGCGCGGCCGTGACGCGGGGGCGGATCGAGGCCGCCGGTCCAGACGGCGCCAAGGCGATCGTGGAGATTCAGCGCGCGGGCTCGTTCCGACTCCTGCGGTTGGCGCCCGGGCACTGGCGGCTCACCGTCTCGGCGCCCGGGTTCCGCGCAGCCGATCAGGAGCTGGAGGTCCCGCCCAGCGCCAGCCTCGGCGAGCCGTCGGTGCGCGATCTGCGGATCGAGCTCGAGGCGACTTAGCGCTTCGGGTGCCGCGGGCGGCGCCGGTGGGCGGCCGCGAGCGCGACCAGGGCCAGCGCGCCTCCCGCCCAACGTCCCTCGCGCAGCCCGGCGGCCGCGCAGCCGCACCCGTCATCGGGCGTGTTCTGCGTGCAGGAACCGAGACCTGCCCCAGGAGGATAGATGGCGCAGACGCCGCGTGCGTCGTCGGCGGTGAGGACGCGCTTGGTGATCGATTCGGCGTCGACGACGTACCACATGACCGATTGGTTCTGGGGCGCGCCGGCGGTGGCGCAGTCGGGGACCGGTTGCCCCTGATCGTCCGTGGCGCCGAGCGCCTGATCGTTCCCGTCGTTTCCGCTCCCGATGCAGGTGTGCGCGAGGCCGAGGAAGTGGCCGAACTCGTGGGTCATCGACGCCTGGAGATCGAACCGCAAGATCCCGTTTTTTTGTGGAGGCGATCCAGGATCGAGGTTCGCCCAGGGGATGTTGCCAGGGTCGGTCGCGTTGATCTCGATGTCGGCGTCGACGATGTTGCCGCTCGGCTCTTTGAAGACGGTGGTCACGGCGACCGCGGCCGGGTCCTCGTCCCAGGTCGTCGTCTGGAAGATGATCGAATTCTTGCCGTCAATGCCAACGCGAGGCACCGACCCGCCGCTCGACAGCGCCGGGAGGATCTCGAAGTAGGGGTGGCCGCTGCCGCCGTCCCCGGTGGCGGCAGGGCAGGTGACCTGCTCGGGTCCCCAGGCCGCCGCGGCCCCGGCGATCGATTTGGCCACCTCGTCCGGCGTCATCTCGGTGAAGCCGTTCAGGTAGATGGTCACCGCCTCGCAGCTCGAGGACCAGGAGAGCGGATAGCCGGCGTCGCTGAGGGCGCGGACGTAGGCGGCCGCCCCGCGCGCGACGAGCGAGACGGCGATCAGCACCCCGATGAAAGCGAAGGACCGAACGCCCGTGCGCATCGTCAGCGTCGAGGCGCCGCCGGACGGAGACGCCGGCGGCGTGCCAGCGAGAGCCCGGTCAGCGCGGCGAGCGCCGCGAGCTCGCCGCCGCCGGGGGGCCCGCCGGCCGCCGCGCACTGTGCGCACCCGCCGTTGACGTCGGCGTCGGGCGGAGGCGGCGGGTTGCTGACTGAATAGATCGTGCAGACGGCGTTCTGGTCATCGGGGGCGAGCGTTCGTTTCTCGATGTCGCCCGGATTTGCCGAGGGAAACATGGTCGTGGCCTGCACTTCGGGCGAAGCGGTCGCGCAGTCGGGGACCGGCTGGCCGTTGTTGTCGTAGGGGCGCACGCCGGTCGCCGAGGTGAGCAGGTCGAAGCAGGTGTGGTCGAGCCCGATGAGGTGACCGAGCTCGTGCGTGAGCGCGTTCTGCAGATCCGTGTCGGCGCCGAGGTTGGGATCTTCGACCACGTCCGCCCACTGCGCGTCGACCAGGTTGACCTCCACGTCGGCGTCGTAGATCTGGCCGGTCGTGGTGTTGGCGGTGTCGGTGGTGACCGCCAGCGCCGACGAGTCGTACTCGACGTTGCAGGCGCCGCTGGCGCCGACGTGGCACCAGGTCGTGTCGTGAAAGATGAGCGAGTTGTGGCCGTCGTTGGTGGCGAGCGGCGTCGGCGCGTCGGAGAGCGACGTTTGAAGCTCCAGATAGGTGCAGGCGTCCGACTCCTTGCTCCAGGCGGCGGCCGCGCCGGCCAGGGCGGCACCGACCTGATCGCGGGTCATCGTCGTCTGCGTGAAGTCGTTGGGGTAGCCGGTGATGGCGACGGTCGCCTGCGCCCAGAAGAAGGGGGCGTTGGCGTCAGTCAGGTAACGGACGAAAGCGGCGGCGGGCCGGCTCGCCGCCAGCGTCACCGCCGCGGCGACCATCGCCCCCAGCTGGGCCCGGGTCATCGCGCGCCGCCGGAGGCGCCGGCCGCCAGCGCGTGGATCTCGCTCTTGAGGTCGGCCAACGGCCGCGCGCGCGCGGTGAACACCGCGCCGGAGGCAGGCGTGGTGGTCACGAAATCGGCGCCGGCGCGGTCGGGGGCGCTCACCATCCAGCGGCCGGTTCCGGCCTCGCGCTGCACGGGGCGCTTCCCCTGACCCATGCCGACGACGCTGGCGCGGCCGGGGCGATCGCGCGAAAAGCGCAAGAACAGCAGCGCGCGCTCGCCCGGTGAGAAGCGTGGCATCCCGTCGACCCGCATCGTGAGCTCGGCGACCGTGCCGCCGGGTTGCACGACCTGGACGTGGGAGGCGGGGGCGGCCGACCCTTTCCAGCAGTCGACGACCGCGAGATCGACGGTGGTGACGATTCGATCGTGGTCCTCGTTCCAGGAGGCTTTGACGGAGACCACGTCGACGACCGAGATCTGATCGGCGCGCGCCACCAGCGTCGGGAGATCGAGCGCCAGGATCAGTGAGGCTGACGCCGACGAGGCGATCGCCAGCCCGAAGACCAGCAGCCCGGAGACCAGCAGCCCGGAGACCAGCGCGGGCATGGCAATCAGGCGACGCGGAGGGCGCATCAAGACCTGATGATACGGCGGAACCCCCCGTTTGTTGAGGGCTATGACGGCAGCGAACCGCCCCCCGGGGGGACGGGAGGCGCGGTCGTCGACCCGGCCGGCGCCGGCAGGGTGCCGGCGCGGGTGGGAGGGGTGGTGCGAACGTGGTATGCGCCGCCCGAGCCCGGGAGAGCCGGCCCAGCCTGCGCCTTCTCGCGCGCCAGCTCCATGAAACGGTACTGGCTGCGCAGCGGCTTGGCCGGAAGGCCGGTGCCGTTCGCGCCGTTGGTGGCCCCCTCGGGACGAACGCGCGCGTAGCTGCCGTCGGGCGCGAGGCGGCGCGCCTTGACGTTGTCGGCGAGGGCGATCCCCAGGATTTCGTCGAACACCCGGTCGCGCAGCCCTTCGTCCTCGATGGGGAACATCACCTCGACGCGCCGCTGGAAGTTGCGCGGCATCCAGTCGGCGGACGACAGGTAGACCTCGCGCTTGCCGCCGTTCTCGAAGGAAAAGATCCGCGCGTGCTCGAGAAACCGATCGACGATGCTGGTGACCCGGATGTTGTCGCTGGTTCCGGGGACGCCGGGACGCAGGCAGCAGATGCCGCGCACGATGAGATCGATCGACGCGCCCGCCTGCGAGGCGCGGTAGAGCGCCTTGATGACCGGCCCGTCGACGAGGGAGTTCATCTTGGCAACGATTCGCCCTTTGGTTCCCAGCGCCGCTTCCCGATCGATGAGGGCGATGATCCGCTCTTGCAGGCCGAGCGGGGCGACCGAAAACTTCTTCCAGGAGGGCGGCGACGAATAGCCGGTCAGCAGGTTGAAGAGAGCGCCGGCGTCGTCGGCGTAGGCGTCGCGCGCGGTGAAGTAGGAGAGATCGCCGTAGATGCGCGCGGTCGAGGGGTTGTAGTTGCCGGTCGACAGGTGCACGTAGCGTTTGATCCGGTTCCCCTCGCGGCGCACCACCAGCGCCACCTTGCAGTGGGTCTTGAGGCCGATGAGCCCGTAGACGACGTGCACGCCGGCGTCTTCCAGCGTGCGCGCCCACTGGATGTTGGGGGCCTCGTCGAAGCGGGCCTTGAGCTCGACGACGGCGGTCACCTGCTTGCCGTTCTCGGCGGCGCGGATGAGCGCGCGGATGATCGCCGAGTCGGCGCTGGTGCGGTAGAGCGTCTGCTTGATGGCCAGGACGTTCGGATCGTCGGCCGCCTCGGAGATGAACTCCACCACGTCCTCGAATGATTCGTAGGGGTGTTGCAAGAGCACGTCGCGCTGGGCGATGACCCGGAAGATGTCGTCGTACTCCTGCAGCGGCGGCACGATCTGCGGCGAGAACGGCTCGTCCTTGTAGTCGCGCAGATCCTCGCGCCCGCAGATGGGGGCCAGATCGGCCAGGTGCAAGGGGCCCTCGAACATGTAGACGTCGTCGGGCTCGAGCCGCAGCGCCGCCGAGAGGAAGCTGACCACCTCGGCGGGCGTGTCGTGCGCGATCTCCAGCCGCACCGCGCTGCCGCGCTCGCGCCGGCGCAGCTCCTTTTGAATCGTCTTCAGGAGATCGTCGGCCTCGTCCTCGTCGATCGACAGATCGAAGTTGCGGGTGACGCGAAAAGGGCTGCAGCCGAGCACGCGGAAGCCGGGGAACAGCTCGCCGGCGTGCATGGCGATCAGATCCTCGAGCAGGGTGAAGGAGAACTTTCCGGCGCCGGCGACCTCGGTGATGCGCGGGAGCACCGAAGGGACCTGCACCACGGCGACCATCGTCTCGCGCCGGGCGACCTTCTCGCGCTCGCGGTGCATGAGGATCGCCAGGTTGAGGCTCCGGTTGCGCAGCATCGGGAACGGGTGATTGGGATCGACCGCCAGCGGCGTCAGGACCGGCCAGACCTCCTTGGCGAAATAGGGCGCCAGCAGCGCCTTCTGCTCGGGCGCCAGATCCTGCGCGCGCAGCAGGCGGATGCCGGCCTCGGAGAGTCCCGGCGCCACCTCGGTGCGCCAGACGCGGTACTGCTCGGTCACCATCGCGTGCGCCCGGGCGCTGATGGCGGAGAGCTGCTCGGCGGCGGTCAGGCCGTCGGGCGGAGTCTCGGCGACGTTGCCGGAGAGCTGCTGCTTGAGCCCGGCCACGCGGACCATGAAGAACTCGTCCAGGTTCGAAGCGACAATAGCCAGGAACTTGAGCCGCTCGACGAGCGGCACGGTCGCATCGCGCGCCTCCTCCAGCACCCGCTCGTTGAACCCGAGCCAGGAGAGCTCACGGTTGATGAACAGCTTGGCGTTGGCCGGATCGCTGACGGTCGGCGGCTTGGGAGCAACATGTTTGCGCGAGCGACGGGCCACTTTCGGGATAGCTTATCACCCCGGTCCTCGGCGCTCCCTTCGGCCCGGATCTCGGCGCTCCCTTCGGCCCGGTCCTCGGCGCTCCCGTCGGCACTTATCGGCGTCCCGTCGGCACTTATTGTCGCTCCCGTCGCACTTATTGGATGCGGGCGCTCATGCAGTCCGCCCTGTTACGTGCGGGTCGACGGGCGCCCCCCGATTCGACGTTCACCTCCGCACGTGGACTTTTTTCGGCGCGCGGGACGCCGGTTAAATTGCGGGATGCGTCCCGCGCGCCGAAAAAAGTACCGTGCGGCGGTTCCGGGGATTTGGGACGGGGCGCTCGATCCGCACGGAGCGGAGATCACCTACAAGGGGCCGCAGGTGGGCCGCAGGCGGGAAAGGGGGGAAGCAGGTGGGAAGGGTGGGCCGCAGGTGGGAGCGGGCGAGCCGCAGGTGGAAAGCCGGCATCAATGGGCGTCGGTCAGAAAACCGTTTCGCCGCTCGTGCCCGGGGAAGGTGACCTGTACGGCGCGCCGGTCTCGCCGATGGCCGTGAGCCCGCAGGCGTGCGCTCTTCAAGGTCTCCTCGACCAGATCCTCGAACGACAGGCCCGCGCTGTGGGCGATCTTGGGGAGCAGGCTGGTCGGGGTCATGCCGGGGAGGGTGTTCACCTCCAGCACCACCTCGTTCCCCTTGTCGCTGACGATGAGATCGACGCGGCTCGCCCCTTCGCAGCCGAGCGCATCATGCGCCAGTGTCGCCAGCCGCAGCGCCGAGCGGTAGCGCTCCGGCGAGAGGCGCGCCGGCAGGTGGTACTCGGTCCGGCCGCTGGTGTACTTGTTGCGAAAGTCGAAGAAGCCCCGCTTGGGGACGATCTCCACCGCGCCGAGCGGCTTGCCGTCCAGAATGCCGACGGAGATCTCCTTCCCCTCGACGAAGCGCTCGACCAGCACGTCGTCGTCGAAGCGCAGCGCCTGCTCGACGGCCGCCTCCAGCTCCAGCTCGTCGCGCGCGATGCGGATCCCCAGCGACGAGCCTTCGCCCGCCGGCTTGACGATCACCGGGAACCCGAACGATCCGTGCATCTCCAGCAGCTCTTCGCCGGCGTCGAACTGGACCACGTAGCCGGGCGCGGTCGGCAGGTTGTTCAGGCGAAAGACCTCTTTCGCCCGCACCTTGTTCATCGCCAGCGCCGAGGCCAAGACACCCGATCCCGTGTAGGGGATTCCCAGAAGCTCGAGCAGCCCCTGGATGCAGCCATCTTCGCCGTAGCGGCCGTGCAGGGCCAGAAAGGCGACATCGATGCGCGACTGGCGCAAGACCATGTCGACGTCACGGTCGACGAAGAGCGGCCAGGCGTCGTAGCCTCGGTCGCCGAGGGCGGCCACTACGGCCTCGCCGGTGCGTATGGAGACGTCCCGCTCCGCCGACAGACCGCCCATGAGCACACCGATCTTGCGCTGTCCGATCATCCTCCACCGGTAACCTCGTCGCGTGCAGTCGTCAAAAAAACTTCATCTGTGGTAAAGACGGGCGCCATGACGTTTCTAGAAGCGGCCTTCGAAGTCCTTCGCCTGGAAGGCAAGCCGCTGCATTACAAAGAACTGACCGAGCGGGTCATCGGAAAGAAGCTGCTCACCTTCGTCGGGCGCACGCCCGAGGTGACGATGCAGACGCAGCTCACCGCGGCCGTGAAGAAGGCGCCGGGAAACCCGTTCGTGCGGGTGAAACCGGGGATCTTCGGCCTGCTCCGCTATCCGGAGGTGACCGCCGAGGAGCGGGCGGCGGCCAACGCCAAGCCGGAGGAGCCGGCCAAGCGCGGCCGTGTCGAGCGTCCCGAAGAGGACGCCGCACCTTCGGCCGACGGGCGGCGGCGGCGGCGTCGCGGCGGTCGGGGTCGTGAAGAGGTCAGACGGCCGGCGCCGGTGGCGGCCGGGTCCGGTCACGCCGACGAGGGTGAAGCCGAGGAGCCGAACCACGGTGGGCTTTCGGCCGAGGCGCGGGCGGCCGCGCTGGCAGAGACGGGAGTCTTGGAAGGTGACGACGACGCAGCTGGCGACGAGGAGGTCCCACGCGCGATGGATTCGATGGACGACGATGACACCGCCCACCCGGCGCGACCCGAAGGCGCGGGCGAGCCCGGTGAATTGACGGCCGGCGCGGCCGACGATGCGGACGAGGGAGACGACGAGGAGGAGGTCGGGGGCGAGCCGGGCCAGGAGGCTGCCGCCGGCGCCGAGGGGCGTCGCCCCGAGGGCGAGCTCGGACCTGGCCGCCGCCGTCGGCGACGCCGCCGCCGTGGTGGCCGTGGCGACGCAGAGTTCGGCGACTCGCCGCGCCCGAGCGAGTCGGCGCCGTCCGCCCCGGCGGGTGAGGCTTCCGGTTTTCAGGCGTCAGATCCGGCAGGATCGGGCGCGCCGGCAGCAGGAGAGAGCGGAGGCGGGCCCGGGTCCTCGGGCGCGGGCGACAACGGTCAGGGGCCTCGGCGGATCATGACGCCGGTCGACGCCGCGCTGGAGATCCTGCGCGGTCAGGCGCCCGGCCGCGGGACGGCCGTCCGGCAGATCGCCGACATGGCGACCCGACGGCGTCTGGTGCATGGCGAGCCCAATGAGGCCTGGCGGGTGATGCGGACGGCGCTGGCCGCCGAGCCGCGCGAGCGCCTGCGCGCCGGGACCCGGCCTCGGGTGCGGGCGGCGGGCGCTGGCCTCTTCGCGCTGTCACGCCGGCCACCGGAGGCGGAGCTGGAGCGGGCCGAGCAGGTGTTCGGCGAGGCGCGCCGCGCGCTGCGCGAGCGGACGCTCGCCTCGCTCGAGCGCCGGCTGACGGAGCTGCCGGCCTCGGCGTTCGAAGCGCTGGCGCGCGTCCTCTTGCAGCGCGAGGGGTTCGGCCCCGCGACCTTCGTCAAGCGAATCGAAAGCACGGTCTACGTCGAGGCGCTGCGCGGCCGCGGCGGACGCTCGTCGCGCTGCCTCATCGGGCTGCGGTTCGGACCGTCGTCCGGCGGCCGCAGCGCGATCCTCGAGCTGCGTGTGGGGATTATGAAGCGCGGCCAGGACGAGGGCCTGTTGATGCTGGCGGGCCGCCTCGCCGACGACGCGATCGCCGCCTGGAAGGATC
Source organism: Polyangia bacterium (assembly GCA_036267635.1). Lineage (GTDB taxonomy): Bacteria > Myxococcota_A > Polyangia > Fen-1088 > Fen-1088 > JADGRB01. The sequence continues at coordinate 40,320 of DATAVR010000053.1, forward strand.
CGGGGCCGCCGATCGAGATCGCCGACGGCCCGGCGCTGGCCGAGACCTGCATCCGTCACGGCGTCGGCGTCATCAACGCAATGGTCAATGTCGATTTCGTCGACGCCGACTTCTTCGCCGAGATCGCCGAAGGCTAGCGAGGGCGCGCTCCCCGCCGTCTGGCGCTGGCTGGGGCGCGCGCCGTTCGGGCGGACGGTCGCGCTGCAGGAGCGCCTGCGCGCCGGGGTGCTCGCCGGAAGCGGTCCGGAGACACTGCTCCTCTGCGAGCACGATCCAGTCATCACGCTCGGCCGTTCGGCGCGCGCCGCGAACGTCCTGGCGCCGGCCTCCGAGCTCGCGCTGCGCGGCGTCGCGGTCGAGCAGACCTCTCGCGGCGGCGACGTCACCTACCACGGGCCTGGCCAGCTCGTCGGCTACCCGGTGGTGCGGCTGCGCGGCGGCGTGGTCACCCACATGACCGCGATGGCGCGCGCGGTGGGGCGCGTGCTCGGCGAGCTGGGCGTCGTCGCGTCGTTCCGCCGCGACGCCCCCGGCCTGTGGACAAATGACGAAAAGCTGTGTGCATTCGGGGTCCACGTCCGAGGTCGGGTCGCGATTCACGGCTTCGCGCTGAACGTCACGACCGAGCTCGAGGCGTTCGGTCTGATCGTCCCTTGCGGGCTGGCAGGCGCGCGCGTCACGTCGATCGCGCGGCTCGGCGTTTCACCACCGCCGCTCGAGATCCTCGCCGCGCGTGTGGCGCGCGAGCTCGGCGCCGAGCTTGGCGTCACGTTCGCGCGCGATGAAAGTGAGCGGATGCCCTCCGATCGAATTGCAATGTTGGATGGGATCACTAGAATGGATGGTGCGTGAAGTCTGCCGACCCGCCGCGCGTTTTGGTCGTTCACAACCGCGACTACGAAGGAGCGGAGGCCGATCCAGAGAATCGCGCGCGCGAGGACGTTCTAGGAACGGCGCACGGCGTGGCCAAGGCGCTCGGCGACGCAGGCTGCGAGGCGGGCACGGTCGGGATCGGCGCCGATCTGCATGGCGCCATCGCGGAGATCACCGAGCGCGCGCCCGACGCCGTCTTCAACCTGTGTGAATCGATAGACGGGGTCAGCAGCTTCGAGCCGCTGTTGCCGCTGCTGCTCGAGCGTGCCGGGTTGGCGTACACCGGATCCTCGCCGCTGACCCTGGGCCTGGCGGTTCACAAGCACAAGGCCAAGGACGTGCTGCGCGGCGCGGGTGTGCCGACGCCCGAGGCGGCTGTGCTGACCGCGCCCGACGTCTCCCCGGTCACGCTGCCGTTTCCGCTCATCGTCAAGCCGGTGCGCGAGGACGCCTCGGTCGGCATCACGGCCGATTCGGTGGTTCACGATCGCGCGGCGCTGGAGCGGCAGGTGACGTTCGTGCTGGCCCGCTACCGCCAACCGGCGCTGGTCGAGCGCTACATCGAAGGGCGCGAGATCTACGTCTCGATGCTCGGCCGCGCCGACGGCGGCGTGCAGATCCTCCCGCTCTACGAGATCGACTTCTCGGAGATGCCGCCGGGCTGTCCGCGCATCGTCTCGTTCGACGGCAAATGGGTAGAAAGCTCGCCCGAGTTTCGCGGCACCAAGCCGGTCCCTTGCGAGGGGCTCTCGCCGGCGACGCTCTCCCGGATCGCCGAGGTGGCCGAGACGGCGTTCGCGGCGATGGAGCTGCGCGACTACGCCCGTCTCGACGTGCGGCTGGCGGCCGACGGCATCCCCTACGTCATCGACGTGAACCCCAACTGCGATCTGTCCGAAGGGGCCGGGTTCGCCCGCGCGGCGCGCGCCGCCGGTCTCGGATATGATGATGTGGTCCGGCGCATCGTCGACCTCGCCCTGCAGAGGCGCCCCCATGCCGACACGATCCCCTTCACCGCGCGGTCGCGCGCGGCCACCCAGCGAAATCGCCCCCTCCTGTCGAACCGACCGGCCCGCCGGGGTGCGCGCTCGGGCTGAGTGCGGCGCGGCGCGCACAAGCCGGCGGCTCGGGATCGCGCTGGCGATCGCCGCCTGCGCGCTCGGGTGTGGCCGTCATCGTTTGGCCGCGGTTCCACCTCCGGCTCCTGCGCGGCCGCTGCTCGGCGCCGTCGAGGTGCAGGTGGGGGCTCCCCCGGACGAGAAGGCGCCACCACCGCACCTGGACATCGCGGGCCTGGAGCGCGCGCTCCAGGAGCGCCTGCTCGGCACCGGGTTGTTCGCCTCGGCCGATGCCGGCGCGGCGCCGGTGGCGCGGCTCCAGGCCCGGGTCGCCACCGAGGCGGTCGAGGTGGGTGCGACCGGCGAAGCACGGGCGCGCGTCGTGCTCCGGTTGGACGACGGTCGGGGCGAGGCGCCGGCCGGCGTTTCGTTCAACCTCGATGGGCGAGGGAGCCAGCGCTACCCGATTCCGCCGGCCACCCGCAAGGGGACGCTCCCGGCGCCGAACCGCGACGCGATCTTCATGGAGCTCGTGCTGCGCATCGCGGGTGACTTGATCGACGGATATGTCGCGCGCCGCCAGATCGACCAGGGTCCGCCGGCCGCCGTTCACGCGGCGTTGCGGGCCGACGGGGGCGAGCTGCGCGACGAAGCGATCCGCGCGGTGGGCGAACGGAAGCTGCGGGATGAGGTCCCCAGGCTGCTCGAGTTGCTGAGCGATCCCGAGGAGCCGACCCGCGACGCCGCGCTGGGATCGTTGATCGCGCTCCGCGATCGCCGGGCGGTCAGCGAGCTGACGCGCACGCGATCGCTCCGCGATCGGCGCGAGATGCACAAGATCATCGAGGCGATCGCCATCCTCGGCGGGCAGGAGGCGGAGGATTACCTGAGCTTTGTGGCGGCCACCCACGACGACGACGAGATCCGCACGGAAGCGGCCGCCGCGCGCGTTCGGCTGGAGCGGCGAGAAAACGATGCAACGGCGCACGGATCCGAATGACCCAGTCAGAATTGCCAACCTATTTACCGATGTAGCATTTTATTATTGATTGCAATAACATTGGCCATGTGTCGGTAGCCAATGTAGTTGACAGCCGAGCGGCGACCCAGCTGCCGGCGCGCTACCGATTGGGCGAACGGTTGGGCGCGGGGGCGTCCGGAGAGACCTTCGCCGCGATCGACACGACGACGGGAACGGCGTGCGTACTCAAGCTGTTCGCCGCCGATCCGCGCGGGCAGCTGTTCGCGCTGGCGGAGTTTCGCGGGCTGGAGACGCTTGCGCACCCGAGCGTCGTACGGGTGCGCGACATCGGTCGTCTCGCCGATGGGCGCCTCTACCTGGTCACCGATCAGATCGTCGGCCCCGGCATCGAGGCGGTGGCGACGATCGCGGATGACGACAGCCGGCGGGTTCTGTTCGCGCGCGTGGCCCTGGATCTGGCGTCGGCGCTCGCTCACCTGCACGCGCGCGGCATCGTGCACGGCGACGTCTGTCCGGCCAACGTGCGGATGTCGTCCGCCGATCCGGCCGCGCCGCGCGCCGTTCTCATCGACTTCGGCCTGGCGGGCCCGTCGCGTGCCGGCGACGGCGGGGCGCGCGGCACGCTAGGCTACGCGGCGCCCGAGGCGCTGACCGGCGCGCGCACGCCGGCCTCGGACCTTTTCGGGCTCGGCGCGACGCTCTTCGAGGCCTGGAGCGGCGCACCGCCCTTCGGGCGAGGTCTGCGTGCGGCCGAGCGGATGCTGGCGGGGACGGCACCGCCGCTGTCGTCCATCCGACCGGGGCTCGAGGCTGGCTGGGACGGGCTGCTCGCGCGGTTGCTGGCCGCCGATCCGGCGGACCGGCCGGCGAGCGCGCGCCTCGTCCTGCGCGAGGTGACGCGTCTGGGGGCGGGCGCGGCGACCCCGACCGAGATCGATCTTCAGGTTCCCTATCCGGACGGCGATCCGCTGGCGGGGATCTTCGTCGGGCGCAAGAGCGAGCGCGCGGTGCTCCGGGGCTTGTTGGAGCGCCTGGCAGAAGGGATGGCGCCCGTGTCGGCGCTGGCGCTGGTCGGCGCGCCGGGCGCGGGGCGACGGACGCTGTTCGAGGCGGCAGCGCGCGAGGTGGCGGTGGCCGCGGCGGCGGGGACGCTGCGGGCGATCGAGGTTTGGCGAGGGGACGTCGCCGCGTTGGAGCGATTCGTCCGTGCGGTCGCGCCGGCGCCGAACGACGACGCGCGCCGCGCGGTCGAAACGCGAATGGCGGCGCTGGCCGAGGCGATCGAAGCGCACGCGCGCGAGCGCCCGCTCTGTCTGTTCCTCGAGGAGGGGGCGGCCGCGGAGGCGCTGGCGGCCTTCGTGGCGGGCGCGGCGCCCACCGGGCGGACACTTCTGGTCGTGACGGCGCGAGCGTCGATCGCGCGCCCGTTTGCCGCCGAGGTTGTGCTGCCGCCGCTCTCGGTCGCCGAGATCAAAGAGTTGGTCGCGGCAGGCATCGACGGTGAGCCGCCGGAGGGCGCGATCGCGGCTGTCTCGGAAACGTCGCGCGGAAATGCCGCGCTGGCGGCGCTGCTGGCGCGGCGGCTCATCGCCTGCCTGCGCGCCGGCGATCCCTGGACGCCGACCGAGGCGAGCGCCGACCTGGAGACCTTGCTGGCCGCCGGGTTCTCTTCGCTCGCGCTCGAGTCTCGACTCTTGCTGCTGGCCGTCGCGCTGGTCGGCGACGGAGCCACGAAAGTGGCGGCGCTCGACGGGGAGAGCGCCGCGGGCGCCCTGGCCGACGCGCGGAACGCCGGCTGGATCGAGCTTGGTGCGGCGGACGGGATGCGCTTGCCCAGCGCCGCGCATCGCCGGGTGGCGCTCGGCGGCGTGGCGGCGGCGGCCGCCGCCGGGGTAGGGGAGCGTGCGCTGCTCGCGCTCGGCACCGACGATCCGAGGCGTCCCGATGCGCTCGTGGTGGCGGGCCGTCGCGACGAAGCTGCTCGAATCCTGCGCCGGGGCGCCGAGCTGGCGACCGCCGCCGGCGATCATGCCCAGGCGGCCCTGTTGCTTGGGCGGGTGGTCGAGCTGGCGCCCGAATCACTGGCGTTCGGGGAGCGGTTGGCGTTGGCCACCGGGCTTGGGGCCGTCGGTCGCTATGAGGACGCGGCGCGGGTGCTTTCCGAGGCGTGCGCGCGCGCGCGCGGGCCGGCGGAGGTCGCGGCAGGCTGCGAGCGCGAGGCCTGGCTGCTCGCCCGCCGCGGCGATCTGGAGGGAGCAGGGCGGGCGCTGGCGCGGGGCCTGGCGGAGAGCGAGGCCGCCGGGCTTTCGGCGGCCGGTCTTCGCGCGCGCCTGGGGCGCCTGCTGGTCACCGCCGGAAAATTTGCCGAGGCACTGGCGATCGTCGAACCGACGCTTGTCGCAGGTCCGGCGACCGTCCCCCGAGACGCGGTCGAGGCGCTGGCCTTGGAGACGGCGCTGCTGGCGAGCGCCTACCTCGGCGATCTCGGTGCGGCGCGGGCACACCTCGCGGAGCTGGGCGCCGCCGTCGGTGAGACGCGGCAGGCCTACCTCGGCGGCCTGCTCGCGCAGCTGGCCGGCGACGAGGCGGGCGCGCGCGACGCCTACCGGCGCGCCTACCAGATTGCGGCCGGCAACGGTGATGTGCACATGGTGGCCTCTCTCGCGCTCAACCTGGGCGGCCTGCTGATCGAAGAGGGGCTCTACGGCGAAGCGCTGACCGCCTCCGCGCGGGCGGTGCGGGAGCTCGGGCGATTGGGGGCCACCGCGGAGCTGGTCCCGGCGTTGGTGAACGCCGCGAACCTCTTCGTCGAGCTCGGCGATCTGGCGGCGGCGCGCCGCGCCCTCGATCGCGCGCTCGGCCTCGTCCCCGACGGGCGGGCGAGTCGAGCGATCGCCATCGCCACGGCGACCTTCGTGGAGGGCGATCTGGCGCGCCGGCGCGGAGAGATCGAGGCGGCAGTTGGACACTACCGACAGAGCGCGGCGGTCTTTCGCGACGTCGCGCAACCGGCGGCTGCGGCCAGCGCGCTGCTGGCGGTCGCCGAGACGTTGGCCGGCGCGGGCCGGTCCGCCGACGCCCGGCGGGCGCTCGCCGAGGCGACCGAGCTCGGGCGCACCGCTGGCTCGCCGGCCGATCCGGGGCAGGACGATCCGGGCTTCACCCGCGCGCAGGCCATCCTGGCGCTCGCCGATGGCGGCGGCGAAGCGCCGGCCGAGCTCGCCGAGAAGGTCGAACGGCTGGCGCGGCAGGCCCGGGCTCGGTCCCGCCGGCCGGTCGCCTGGCGTCTGGCCGCGCTGGCCGGCCGTCTGGCGGCGCGCGCCGGCGCGAGCGCCGAGGCGCGCGCCGCGTTCGATTTCGGCCGAACTGTCTTCGAGGAGGTCCGCATGGCCACGCCCGAACATCATCGCGCCGCGCTGGAGGGAGATCCCGACGCCGCGTGGCTCAGCGGCGAAGGAGCCGCCACACAGGCCGGAGGTTCGATCGCGGCGCGCGCCCAGGCGGCGGAGTCGCGGTTGCGGCGTCTGCTGCGCATCAACAAGCGGCTCAACAGCGAGCTGCGACTGCCGCGGCTCCTGGAGATGGTCCTCGACACCGTCATCGAGCTGACCGACGCGGAGCGCGGATTTCTCCTGCTCGAGGACGACAGCGGCGAGCTGGTCGTCAAGGCCGCGCGGAACATCGACCAGCGGACCCTGGAGACCGAGGAGATGGCGCTCTCCCGATCGATCGCCCGTCAGGCCGCGGCCGGCGGCCAGCCGGTGGTGACCATCGACGCTGCGGGTGACGATCGCTTTCGGGAGGCGCTCTCCGTCTCCGACCTGCATCTGCGGTCGGTGTTGGCGGTGCCGCTCTCCATCAAGGGCCGGGTCGCCGGGACGATCTACGTCGACCACCGCTTGCGCAAGGGGGCCTTCGACCAGGAAGACGTCCGCCTGGTGCTCGACTTCGCGGAGCAGGCGGCCATCGCGCTGGAGAACGCGCGCCTGCTCGGCGAGCTGCGGCGCCGGGAGCGTCAGGTGGAGGCGCTCAACCGCCGCCTCGAGGCGGAGCTGACGGCGCGGCGCGAGGAGATCTCGGGGATCAAGGTCGAGCTGCGCGAGAATCGCGAGGCGCTGGCGGTCCGCTACGACTACCGCAACATCATCGGGCGCACGCCGCGCATGATCGACCTCTTCCGGCTCATCGATCGGATCACCGACACGGCGCTGCCGGTCGTCATCCAGGGCGAGAGCGGGACCGGCAAGGAGCTGGTGGCGCGCGCGCTCCATTCGAACGGGCCGCGGCGCGATCGGCCGTTCGTCGGCGAGAACTGCGCGGCGATCCCGGAGACGCTGCTCGAATCGACGCTGTTCGGCTACGCGCGGGGCGCCTTCACCGGCGCCGAGCACGACACGCGGGGCCTGTTCGAGATCGCCGACGGCGGCACGTTGTTCCTCGACGAGGTCGGCGAGATGTCGCCGGCCATGCAGGGCAAGCTGCTGCGCGTCCTGCAGGAGGGCGAGATCCGGCGGGTCGGCAGCGAGCGGACGCGCAAGGTCGACGTCCGCATCGTCGCGGCGACCAACCGCGATCTCGCGCGGATGGTCGAGGAGGGGAAGTTCCGCCGCGATCTCTTCTTCCGGCTCAACGTCGCGGGCATCTTGCTGCCGCCGCTGCGCGAGCGCCGCGACGACATCCCGCTCATGGTCGAGCACTTCCTGGCGAAGCTGGCCAAGCGCGACGGCCGGGCCGCGCCCAAGCCGATCGAGCCGGCTGCGCTGGCCCGCCTTTGTGCCTACCGTTGGCCGGGCAACGTGCGTGAGCTCGAGAACGAGGTGACGCGGGCGGATGCGCTGTCGGGACCGAGGATCGGGGCGAGCGATCTGGCGCCGCGCATCGGGGCGGCCGATGACGGGGAGGGGATCTCCACCGAGGATCACGACAACTTGGTGCTCAAGCCGCGGGTCGAGCGGCTCGAACGGGCGCTCGTGCGGGAGGCCCTCGGGCGGTCGGGAAACAACCAGACCAAGGCCGCGGAGCTGCTCGGTCTGTCGCGGTTTGGCTTGCAGAAGAAGCTAAAGCGCTACAACTTCGTGCTTTAGGTCGGCGCGAACCATGTTGCGACAGTCGCCAACTTCGTTGGCATCCGCAGGGGCGATCTCTGGACTTTCCGCCTGGTTGAGCCGGCGTGTGGTTTGCTACTTGCCCCCATTGGGAGATTCCACCCGATGAAGATGCTCCGCCGACGCTTGCTGAAACTGGGGACGCTGCTGGGCGCCTCGGCCCTGCTCTGGTCGTGCGTCGCGCCGATCTTTCCGGTGCCGCCGCCGACCGCGGTGGCGTTCGAGACGACGATGGTCACCGACGGTGACGGCGGGCCGCAGACGCTCTGGATCGCCAAGGGCGGACCGCTCGAGCAGGCGGCAAACGCGGACTACTTCGTCTTCGACCGCACGGTGGGCGGCGGGGTCATCGCCACCGCGCGCAACGACGGGTCATTCACCGCGCCCCCGATGGCAGGGAACACCGGCGATCAGGTGCTCGTCTATTACAAGACGCCCTACGGCGACTACAGCGACCCGCTCTGCGTCTTGCTTTCGACTGATGCCTCGCCGCGCTCTTGCCCGTAGCCGGGCAGCCGTCGCACTTCGTCGCGCGCGATTCGCCAGGCGGCCTGGATGATCCAGGAGATCGAGCGGTCCTGCCGGATCGCCTCGTGCTGGGTCTCACCCAACACGCCGGCGTTGAAGTAGAGCGTGACCTTTTTCTTGGGCGACGACATCCGTCCCTCGCGGCCGGCCGACTAGGGAGAGATGCCGGGCGTGGACGGCAGATAGAAGACGATGTTCGCCGCCACCAGATAGGTGTGCGTCCAGGAGAGATCGGCCGTCGTGGCGTGAAGATCGCCGTTGGAGTCGCGGCCAGACGGATTGAGCTGAGCCAGCATGTCGCGCAGCTCGACGTTCAGCGCCATCCAGTGATTGAAATAGCTGTGAAGCCCCAGGCCGAAGGTGAAGGCGAACTTCGTTCCGCTGACCCCGCAGTAATACTGGGCCCCGCCTGTCGCCGTGTTCGTCGCGGCGCAGGGGTTGACCGCGGCGGAGTTGGTCGGGCTGACGCTGATGCCGCCCCCGCCGCCGAAGAGGTAGAAGTCGTAGTTCGCGAACAGGACGCCAGCCAGCGAGTACTTCCCGGTGAAGGGCGTGAACTCCAGCTGAGCTCCCAGGATATTGTTGATCTTCTGCATCGAGTTGATGGCGTCTTGCCTGGTCGGCTCGAAGGCTGGCTGCGTCGGTGCGGGCGAGCTGTTGAGGTGGTCGACCAGGTCGTTCTGGAAGGTGGTGGCGATGTTGGAGACCGCGAACCCACCGAACAGCGAAGCCGAGAACCAATCGTTGAAGTGGAAACCGAGCTTCAGGTTGAAGAACAGCGTGTGATAGAAGTCTTGATTGATCGTCGAGCCGAACCCGGCTCCGATCTCGAGGCGGGAGGCGCGCAGCTCGTAGCGCTTCCGGATCGCGGGGGCGTCGGCCAACGGGCTCTTGCGTTGGGCCTGCGCCGCGAGAGGCACCGCCGTTATCGCCAGCGCGATGAGCAGCGCGAGTCGCCGGTGTCCGCTGTGGCTCTTCATGTTCATGGGCATGTCCTTCTCCGAGCGCCGGGTCACGTTCAGGTTGAGATCCGCGTTCATGTTCATGGACGCCGCCCTAACGAGGAGTCTTGTATTGGAATTTGGTCGGCAAGTAGAACCCGACGCCGACATAGAAGACGAGGTTCTGAACCCATTCGGATTGGGCTCGGTCTTTGGCCTCCGCGGAGGTGGTGATGGCGGGCATGGCCAGGGTTCCGTCTGGAAGCGGTTCGAAGTGATCGGCGATGATGTAATCGCGCAGCGCGAAGTTCACCGTCAACCAATCGGTCAGGAAGAACCGGCTGCCGATGCCGACGTTGACCGTCAGGTCGGTGTTCTTGAAGGCCAGCGAGTTGTTGGCCGGGTCGCGCGGGATCACCTCGGTGAACGTCGCGCCGATGCCGCCGGTGGCCCAAATTTCCCAGCTCAAGATCGACCGGTTGAAGAGCGCGAACTTTCCGTAGATCGGGGCGTATCCGAAGTTGAACGACCCGCCGTAAAGGTACTGGTTCAGCGTCGGTGCGCGGTTGTACTCGCTGCCGAGCAGCTCTTCCTGGTTGGTCAGCTGGTGGATGAAGTATTGACCCTGCAGGCCAATCCAGATGACGTCGGAGAGGAAGAAGTTGAGGTCGGCGCCGAAGACGAAGTGACGAATGAGGTTGTCGTTCACCGTCACGCCCGTGAAGGGCTGCAGCTCCAGGCGCAAAGTCTTGATGAACGCCTTGCGCGGGACGACGACGATGTCGGCCCAGCTTCCGCTCGACGGGGGTCGCGCGGCCTTTTGCCCGCCGCCGACCTCCTCTTCGACCTTGCCCGGCTGAGTTTCGTCCGTTTCGAGGCTCTCACCGGGGGCGGCCGCTTCCTTGCCGCCGGCGGCGTCCGCCTTTCCCTTGTCGTCGGTGGCCGAATCGCCGGCCGCGCTCGTGTCGGTGGTGGTCGTCTTCGCGCCGTCATCGGCAACGTCTGAGGTGTCTGTCGCCGGTGCCGCCGCCTTGCCCCCCTTTTTCGCGTAGCCGGGCGCTGCCCATCCTAGGAGGGCAACCCATACGAGAAGGCAGATGGCCGGTCGCTTCATGATCCCTCGCTGTCTCTGGGGGGGTGGAAAGAGCCGAAGGGCTGAAAACCCAAAAAAAATCAAAGACTTACGGCCAGAATCAGAATTTTGCGCACTATAGCACGCGGAAAAAAATCCAAGCAACTAAAATTGCTGAGCTAGCCCTCGAGAGGCGCGAACAGCGCCTCCACGAACTCCTCCGGATCGAATTCTCGGAGGTCTTCCACGCGCTCGCCGATGCCCACGTAACGCACCGGGATCTTCAGCTGATCGGTGATTCCGAGAATCACGCCTCCCTTGGCCGTGCCGTCCAGCTTGGTGAGCACGATGCCCGACACCGCCATCGCCTCGGTGAAGATCTGCGCCTGCGCGATCGCGTTCTGGCCGCTGGTCGAATCGATGACCAGCCAGGTCTCGTGCGGGGCGCCGGGCGCCGCCTTGCCGAGCACGCGGCGCACCTTCTGCAACTCTTGCATGAGATCGGTCTTGGTGTGCAGCCGGCCCGCGGTGTCGGCGATGGCCACGTCGAACGTCTCCGTCGCGGCGCGCTTGACGCCGTCGAAGATGACGGACGATGGGTCGGCGCCCTCCTTGCCCCGCACGATCGTCGCGCCGGTGCGCCCGGCCCAGACCTCGAGCTGCTCGGCCGCGGCGGCGCGAAAGGTGTCGCCCGCCGCCAGCAGGACCTTCTTCCCGTCGCCGGCGAGCTTGGCGGCCAGCTTGCCGATGGTCGTCGTCTTTCCGCTCCCGTTGACGCCGATCACCAGCAGGACAAACGGCTTGGCCGACGAGAAGTCGAGCGCGGGCGAGGGGAGCGAGAGCATCTCGGCGCTGCGGCGGCGCAGGAACGCCCAGACAGCATCGGGATCCTTGAGCTCGCGGCGGGTGAGCGAGCTGCGGATCTCCTCCAGGAGCTTCTGGCTCGTCTTGACGCCGATGTCGGCGGTCAGCAGAACCTTCTCGATCTCGTCGACGAACGAGGGATCGAGCTCCTTGCGGCCAGAGAAGATCTCGCCCAGGCGCGCGATGAATCCGGACGATCGCGTCCGGGCGAGGCCGGGCGCCAACAGCGAAGCCTCCTTCAGCTTGCGCGCGGGCGCCTGCGCAGGAAATGGAATGACCTGCGCCGAGCGCGGCTCCGCTTCGGGCTCTTCTGGAGGCGCAGCAGCCTCCTTCTCTTGGGCGCGCGTTTTGGGGGCGTGGGCGGTCGCCGGGCTGACGCTCGCCCGGCCCGAGCGGCCGTGAGGCGCCTCGTCCTCCTCTTCAATCCCCTTTCCCCCCTTTTTTCCCTTTGCCCCCTTTTCGACCTCCTTTTCGACCTCCTTCTCGGGCTGCTTTTCGAGCTCCTTTTCCGCGCGCTTCGCTTCGCGCTGCGGCAGGGCGGCGGAGGGAGCGTCGGCCGCGTCGATTTGACGCTGGCGCGCCGCGCGGGCGCGGCGCACGAAGAGCACGCCAAGCGCCCCGGTGACCCCCAGCCCGCCGACGACTGCTACCAACTCATAGAGCTCGGTGGGACCTATCGGCAGCGACGAGAAATCCATCGGGGGTGGGACATTATCACCAAACGTGGGATTCTTGCCGCCAGCGGTCGCGTTCTCGTCACCCAGCAGGAATTTGCGTCGGTGGCTGGTGCGCGCGACGCTGTTTACAGGACCGGGAGGAGGATGCTACAAGGTGACGCTGCCGTGACAATACATTCTACGTATGGTCGCAGCTTGTCCCCCCTGGTCTGAAAGCGGAGGCGCGATTGAAGATCAAGCGCATCGAGATCTGCGGTTTCAAGTCGTTCGTCGAGAAGACGTCGATCAACTTTCCCGACCCGATCACCTCGATCGTCGGTCCAAACGGTTGCGGCAAATCGAACGTCGTCGACGCCATCCGTTGGGTCATGGGCGAGCAGTCGGCCAAGCACCTGCGCGGCCGCGCCATGGAGGACGTCATCTTCGCCGGATCGGAGTCGCGCGGCCCAGCCGGGTTCGCGGAGGTCTCACTGACGTTCGACGCGCGGGGCCTGGGCGCCGACGCGGTGGCGGGCGGTGTGGCCTGGGGCGCAGCAGGGCCGGAGGAGATCGTCGTGACCCGCAGGCTCTATCGCGACGGGCAGAGCGACTATCTCCTGAACGGCGTTCCGTCACGGTTACGTGACGTGGTCGAGTTCTTCCTCGGCACCGGCGTCGGCTCCAAGGCGTACGCGATCATCGAACAGGGGCGGATCGGGTTCATCGTCTCGTCGCGCGCCGAGGATCGGCGTGGCCTCATCGACGAGGCGGCCGGCATCACCCGCTACAAGGCCAAGAAGAAGGCGGCCGAGCGCCGGATGGATTCGACGCGACAGCACCTCCTGCGCGTGACGGACATCGTCGGCGAGATCGAAGGGCGCTTGCGCTCGCTGCGGCTGCAGGCGCAGAAGGCCGAGCGCTACAAGCGCTACAAGGGCGAGCTGCGCGACCTCGACCTCTGGTCGTCGTCGCAGCGCTATCTCGGCCACCTGGCCGAGGAGAAGTCGGCGATCGCCGAGCTGGCCGAGGTGCGCGAGCGCCACGATCTCGACGCCGGCGCGCTGGCGGTCGAGGAGACCTCGGTCGAGGCCGAGCGGCTGTCGGGCGCCGAAGAAGCGAACGAGCTGGCGATGGCCAAGGACGATCTGTTCGCGCTGTCGAACCGGGCGCAGCTCGGCATGCAGCGGGCGGCGCACCACGAGTCGGAGGCGATCGAGCTGACCTCGCGCGCCGAGGCCGGCCGCAAGGAGGCCGAGGAGCTGCGGGCACGGGCGATTGCCCGCGGCGCCGACGTCGAAGAGATTTCGGCCCAGCTGTCGGAGATCGACGGCGAGGCCGAGCGGCGCGAGCGCGAGCACGATCAGGAAGCGCGCCTGCAGGACGTGCGGCGCGCCGCCCTCATCGAGGCGCGCGGCGCGCTCGACGGGGCGGTCGGCGAGATGGCCTCGGCCAGCGCGCGCCTGGCCCGTCTCGGGGCGGAGCGGACGGCGGCGATGGCGCGGCGCGAGGATCTGGCCGCCCGGCTGGCGGGCCTGGCGGGCGAGGAAGAGGCGGCCAACGAGCGGCTGTCGGCGCTGACCTCCGACGAGAGCGAATTTCAGGAGCGCGTGTTGGCGCTGCGCGAGCGGGTCGAGACGGCGCGGCACCGGGCCGCCGCCGAGGAGGCCGAGCTCGCGGCGTTGCGTGCCGATCTCGGCCGCGGTGAGCTGGAGCTCGAGACCTTGCGGGAAGAGTCGCACCGGCGGCGCTCGCGGCTGGCGTCGCTCTCCGAGATCCAGGAGCGATACGAGAGCTTCCAAAAGGGCGTGCGCGCCATCATGCAGGAGCACCAGCAGGGAGGCGGCGCGGCCGGGGTCACCGGGATCGAAGGGATCGTCGCCGACATCATGCGTCCGCCGCCGGAGCTCGAGACCGCGGTCGAGGCGGTGCTGGGTGAGCGGCTCGGCAACGTGATCGTCGAATCGCACGAGGCGGGCGTAGAGGCGATCCAGTTCCTCAAGCAGAAGAGCGAGGGGCGATCGTCGTTCATCCCGATTGCGCTGCGCGCGCAGCGGGGTGAGGTGCTCTACGACGCCATGGGCCAAGGTGGATCATCCGGATCGCTCGGAGCTTCCGCCGCCGAGGGCGGGTTGACCCCGCTCGTCGATCCCTCCGCGGTGGCGGACGTCTGGCCCGAGGCGCCCGGCGTGCGCGGGAAGATGCTCGACCTCATCAGCTACGATCGAAAGTACGACGCGGTCGCGACCTACCTGCTCGGCGACGTGCTGGTGGTCGAGGACCTCGAGCGCGCGCTGGCGCTCTGGCGGGAGACGCGCACGAGCAAGACCATCGTCACCCTGGAAGGCGAGGTGATCGATCCGCACGGGGTCGTCACCGGCGGCTCGCGCGAATCGGCGCTGGCCGGCGTGCTCGAACAGAAGCGCGAGATCCGCGAGCTCGAGGCGGTGATGCAACGGCTTGACGCCGACGTCGAGGCGGCGCTCGGCCGGCACGTGGCGAAGAAGCAGGCCACCGCCGATCTCGGCCGGGCGCGTGACGAAGGCGCGGTGGCGCTGCGCTCCGACGAGATGGCGCTGCTCGGCCAGGAGAAGGATCTCGAGCGGCTGGTCGAGGAGAGGCGGCGCCTGGAGGCGCGCCGGGCCGCGCTGGCGATGCAGACCGTCGATCTGACGCGGGCCCGCGAGGAGAGCGAGGCGCGGCTCGAGGCGGCGACCACCGCGCTGTCCGACGACGGAGCGACCCTGGAGGATGCGGAGCGACGCGCGGGCGAGCTGCGGCTGCAGACCGTGGCGCTCGCCGACGAGGTCGATTGCGGGGTGGCCCAGCTGACCACCCTCAAGGTGGCGGCCACGCAGGCGACGGAGCGGCGGAAGAACGCCCGCCAGACGCTCGAGCGCCTGCTGTCAGATCGCGCGGCGGACGAAGCGCGGGCCGAGCGTCTCGACGGCACGATCGCGGAGGATCTGGCGCGCGGCGAGGCGCTGCGTGCGCAGGTGGTCGAGCTGCGGCGAGAAGCCGAGCTGGCCCAGGCCGA
This sequence comes from Polyangia bacterium, assembly GCA_036267635.1. Lineage (GTDB taxonomy): Bacteria > Myxococcota_A > Polyangia > Fen-1088 > Fen-1088 > JADGRB01. The sequence goes on from DATAVR010000053.1 coordinate 55,433, forward strand.
GGCCGAGGCCCGCGCCCGGGCCCACGGCGAGCGGCAGAGCGCGCTCGAGGCGCGGCAGGGCGCGCTGGCCGCCCGCGACGCCGATCTGCGGGCGGCGCGGGCCGAGGTGGCGCGGCTGGCGCAAGCGGCGTCACGGCTCGAGTTGCGCAGTCGGGAGGCCGGGATGCGCCGGAGCGGGATCGAGGAGCAGGTGGCCGATCGCTACCGGGACGTGCTCGTCGCCGAGGTGGTCTACGACTATCACCTGCGGGCGCTTTTCGGCGACGTCGAGGAGACGCGGGCCGAGGAGCTGCGCGGCCTCATCGAGCGCATGGGAGAGATCAACCTGACCGCCATCGAGGAGTCGGAGGAGCTGCAAAAGCGGTTCGACTTCTTGACCGAGCAGAGAAGCGATCTCGAGTCAGCCATCACCCAGCTGGAGACGGCGATCGAGAAGATCAACCGCGCCTCGCGCAAGCGGTTCCGCGAGACGTTCGACGCGGTCAACGCCGAGTTTCAGGCGATCTTTCCGCGTCTCTTCGGCGGCGGGCGCGCCAGCCTGGCGCTCACCGACGAGAGCGACATGCTGGAGACGGGGATCGAGATCGTGGCCAACCCGCCCGGCAAGAAGGTCAGCCAGAACATCGAGCTGCTCTCGGGCGGCGAGAAGGCGCTCACCGCCGTGTCGCTGCTGTTCGCCATCTTCCTGGTCAAGCCGTCGCCGTTCTGCGTGCTGGACGAAGTCGACGCCCCGCTCGACGAGGCGAACGTCGGCCGTTTCAACCAGGTCGTGCGCGAGATGACCGAGCACTCGCAGTTCATCATCATCACCCACAACCGGCGCACGATGGAGATCGCGGATCGGCTGTGCGGCGTGACCATGGAAGAGCCGGGCGTCTCCAAGCTGGTGGCGGTCAACCTCCGCTCGAGCGGAGGACGGATCGGGCGTGCGCAGGTCGCCACCGAGGTTGCGCCGGCTCAGGCTTGACCCTCAACCCCGAGCACGGACGCCCGCCATGCGGCATTGACGCATTAGCGGCGCTCCCCTAGACTCCGCCTGAAATCGATGGCCACTTACATCACCGAAGAATGCATCAACTGCGGGGCTTGTGAGCCCGAGTGCCCCAACGAGGCGATCAGCGAGGGCGACGACATCTACGTCATCGATCCCAAGCTCTGCACCGAGTGCGTTGGATTTCACGACCACGAGGCCTGCCAGGCCGTCTGCCCGGTCGAGTGCTGCTTGCCCGATCCGAAGAACGTCGAGACCGAAGACTCGCTCATCGCGCGGGCCAAGTCGTTGCACCCCGACAAGGCGTTCGGCGACGGCTACCCCTCCCGCTTCCGCAAGATCGGGTAGCGTTCGAGGCCCGTGGCCGCGCGGAGGCTCATCGTGGCCATTGACGGGCCCGCGGGGGCGGGGAAGTCGACCACCGCGCGCCTGCTCGCGGAGCGTCTCGGCTACGCGCTGCTCGACACCGGCGCGATCTACCGGACGATGGCCCTGCGCGCCCGCGAGCGGGGGATCGCCTGGGACGACGGGCCGGGCGTGGCGTCGCTGGCCGACGGGTTGGAGCTGGGGTTCCGCCTCGAAGCGACCGTCAACCGCGTGCTGGTCAACGGCACCGACGTGACCTCGGCGATCCGCGCCCCGGAGATCTCCGACGGCGCCTCACGGGTCTCGGCGCTGCCCGAGGTGCGCGCGGCGCTGCTCGGCCTCCAGCGCCGGATCGGCGGTGTCGGCGGCGTGGTGGTCGAGGGGCGCGACATCGGGACGGTGGTCTTCCCGAACGCCGAGGCGAAGTTCTTCCTCACCGCCTCGACCGACGAGCGCGCCCGGCGGCGGGTCGCCGAGCTGCGCGCCGCCGGCAAGCCGGCCGATCCCGAGAAAACGCGCGCCGAGATCGTGGCCCGCGACGAGCGCGACACCACCCGTGCGGCGGCCCCGCTGCGCTGCGCCGACGACGCGCTCGAGATCGACTCCAGCGCCCTCGGCCCCGATGAGGTGGTCTCGAAGATGGCCGCCATCGTCGCTGCCCGGGCCGCGATCCGCGGGCCTCGCTCCTGAGGCCCGCCGGCAGGGGCCGAAGCCCCCGGATGCGTTGACATTCCCCAGGCGCGACGCTAAGTTTCGCGCCTTCATTTGACCGCGGCCACACCGAACGGGTCGGTGTGCGCCGGGAAAACCCCCAAACCCCCGCGATGTGCGGGACATCAGAGAAGGCCCCGCTGAGGGCCCGGAAGGCAGAGGACTAGCGCATGGTTTCAGCTCAGACCGAAAGCAACAATTCACAGGAGGAGAGCTTCGCAGCACTGTTCGAAGAGTCCCTCAAGCACGAAAACGTCAAAGAAGGCGACATCGTCAAGGGCAAGGTCATCAACGTCGGCAAGGACCACGTGGTCGTCGACATTGGGTACAAGTCCGAAGGAACGATCCCTCTCTACGAGTTCGCGCAGGCCGACGGCGCGGTCGGTATCAAGGAAGGCGACGAGATCGACGTCTTCCTCGAGAGCCGCGAAGACGAGAACGGCCTCTGCATTCTGTCGAAGGAGAAGGCGGATCGCCTCAAGGTTTGGGATGAGATCTCCGGCGCCTGCGAGCGCGACGAGCTCATCGAAGGAACGATCAGCGCACGCGTGAAGGGCGGCCTCTCGGTCACCATCCGCGGCGGCGTGAAGGCCTTCTTGCCCGGCTCACAGGTCGACCTGCGCCCCGTGCGCAACCTCGACGCCTTCATCGGCAAGGCCCACCGCTTCAAGGTCATCAAGTTCAACAAGAAGCGCGGCAACATCGTGCTGTCGCGTCGCGTGCTCCTCGAAAAAGAGCGCGCCGAGATGAAGGAGCAGACGCTCGAGAAGCTCAAGGAAGGCCAGATCGTCGAGGGCATCGTCAAGAACCTCACCGAGTACGGCGCCTTCATCGACCTCGGCGGCATCGACGGCCTGCTGCACATC
>DATAVR010000054.1:0-23818 GCA_036267635.1 Polyangia bacterium
CGGTCGGCGGTGGCGCTGCTGACGCTGGTGCTGCTGACGCTGGTGCTGCTGCCGCTGGGGCCGGCAGCTCCTCTTCACTCTCGCCGACCTCCTGGCCAGGCTCGAGGTCCGGCGAGACGCTAGATGGCGTGGTCTCCGGTCGCAAGTCGGGACGCACGCCGTGGGCCTCACGGACGTAGCGCATCATCGCGTTCACACAGGTGACCTGCGCGCCGCGCACGGCGGCCAGGCTCCGCCCGTGCAGCCCTTCGACCAAGATCGAGAACGCCAGCACGTCCCGTCCGTCGCCGACCAGCCCTGACAGGCACGACTTGCCGCGCAGCGTGCCGGTCTTGGCCCGCACGCGCTCCGCGGCCAGCGTCCCCTTGAACCGGTTCCGGGTGGTCCCGTCGACGCCGCCGACCGAGAGCGACTGCAGGAGCTCCGGCCCGACCCGCGGATCGAGGTAGAGCGACCGCAGCAGCGCCGCCATCGCGTTGGCGGTGATCCGGTTGGCGTGGCCGAGCCCCGAGCCGTTGCGCGAAACGTAGCTCGACGGCGGCAGGCCAAGCTCGCCGATCACCTCGCGCAACAGATGCACGCCTTTCTCTCCTGTCGGCGCGCCGCCGTAGACCTCCGCCCCGGCGGCCTCGAGCACCCGCTCGGCGTAGTCGTTCTCGGAGTCCTTGTTGATCTTGCGCAGCAGGATCCCGAGCGGCGCCGACTCGTGCAGCGCCAGCAGCGGCCGCGCCCGCCCCGAACGCAGCGGCGGCGTCGGCTCGACGCGCGCGTCGTCGCGCACGGCGACCCCCGCCGAGGCCAGGGAGGCGCGCATCAACGCCGCCGCGAACAGCGCCTGGTGCGGGACGCGACGGCGGAAGATGAGCGCGCCACGCCCGAGGCCGATGCGGCCGTCGACGTCGATCTGAATGCGCGCCCCGGCGACCGAGAGGCGCACCGTCACCCTCGAATGGCCGCGCGCCTTGGTCCGCACGGTGTCGTGAACGATGAACGACGGATCGGCCGGCGTGGTCGTCACCTCGGCGGGAAGGCCAGCCTCGGCCGCGGGACGGATGCGCACCAGCATGAGGCCGTGGTTCACCACCAGCGGGACCCGCGGCGAGAGCTGCCCGAGCGCCTCCAGCTTCGCGTCGTCGTCGTGGGCGGCGGTGGCGGAGGCGCCGTCGTCGTCCGCGACCTCCTCGTCGGCCACCGGTTCGTCGGCGCCCAGGCGCCGCGGATCGGCCACCACCGCGCCGGCGATGCTGCGCACGCCACGGCGGGCCAGCTCCGCGGCCATGGCGTCGAAGTCGGGGCTGCCCACCGTCGGATCGCCGCTGCCGCGCAGGTAGACGTCGCCAACCACCACGCCGTCGGCCGTCGGTGCGGCGCCGGTGAGCTCCGTGCGAAAGCGCCAGTCGGCGCCGAGGCGCATGAGCGCGGTGGTGGTCGCCAGCACCTTCTGGTTCGACGCCGGGTCCATGAGGACCGTGCCGCGGGTGTCGAAGAACAGCCGACCGGTACGCGCTTCGATGACCCGCATCCCCACCCGCGTCCGGCGCAACGCGCTGTCGTGCAGGATCTCGCGCAGCGCCGTCTGCATGCGCACGATCCGATCGTGGTCGCGATCGTCGGGCGGCGGCTCGGGCGCGGTCTCCGCCACGCGCGCCTGCTTGACCGGCGCGGGCGTGGCGTGATGGCGGGAGACCGAGGCGCGCGCCGCTGGCAGGTCGGCCGCGGCCAGGCAGACGACGAGCGCGACCAGGCGCTTCGTCATGGTGTCGCCGTGGCGTTTGTCGTCATTTGGCGGCCGCGCAACGGAATCCGAGATCGCCGTCGCGGTGGTCGGGGGCCCAAGCGTTGCGATTGGCGGAACGAGGACCGACGAAGAAGCTGCAGCAGGATCCGCCGCGCACGACGCGCCGGCTCGGCTCCTCGTCGTATTTGTCCGCCACCCACTCCCAGACGTTCCCCCCCATGTCGAGGAGGCCATAGGGGCTGGCGCCGGTCGGATATTGCCCGACGGCGACCGGATGGCCGGGGTTCTTGCCGGCGCACGGCCCCTCGCCCTCGAAGTTCCCCCAGTTCGCGCGCGCGCAGTCGACGTCGTTGCCCCAGGGATACTCGCGGCCGTCGGTCCCACGCGCCGCCTTCTCCCATTCGACCTCCGAGGGAAGGCGCCCGCCGGCGAACTTGCAGTACGCCTGCGCGTCGTTCCAGTCGACGCCGGTGACCGGCAGCTTGGCCTCCGGCCCCTCGCCGGCGAGCTTGTCCGACCTCGCTTTGCAGCGACCGGCCGCCACACACGCGGCGTAGTCGCCCCGGGTGACCTCGGTGCGATCGATGGCGAAGCTCTTCACCGTCACCTTGCGCACCGGGCGCTCGTCCTCCTCGCCGCGCGTGCTCCCCGCGGTGAAGGGACCGCCGGGGATCGTCACACGATCGTGCGCGGGGCGAGCTCCGTGAGCGGCCGCCGCCGCCAAGATCGCGGCCGAGATGAGCCACCGCGCCATGGGGGAAGTCTATCCCGCGTCTGGGTGAGCGCGAGTTTGCTCGCGGGCGCTCAATCGAGCCGCTCGATGAGCGCACGCGCCTGTTCGGCCCAAGGTGTCGCTTCGGGCTCTAGCGACAGATAGTGCTCGAGGTGGGCCCGCGCGGCGGCCCGACCGCCGAGGCGCTCCAGCGCGACCGCCAGGTTGTAATGCGCGTCGGCGAAATCGGGCGCCGTCTGCAGCACGCGGCGCAGCTCGGCCACGGCCAGCTCGAGGTCACCGTTCTCGAGCACCAGGTTCGCCAGGTTGAAACGCGCCTCCGGCTGATCGGGATCGAGCGCCAGCGCCGCTTCGAACGCCTCGCGCGCCGCCGCCACGTCGCCACGCCGGTAGGCCAGGCTGCCAAGGTTGGTGCGCGCGGCGGCCAGCCCGGCGTCGAGCACCAGCGCCTCGCGGTAACACCTCTCCGCGCGCGCGTCCCCCTCCTCGCCGCCGAGCTCGGCCCGCGTCCCCTCCACGAACCAGTCGTAGGCCTGGCGCTTGGTTCCCCGCGCGTCGGTCGCGTCGCCGTGCGCGACCGCTGACCCGATCGACGCCGAAGGTGTGCCACCGGACTGCCGCGCCAGCTCGGCCAAGCCGAAGTCGAACAGCCTCTGCCCCGTCGACTCGAAGGCGCTCCCTTCGTCGATCACCACCAGCTTGCTGCCGTCGAAGGCGACGCGCATTCGATCGAGCGGGCGATCGACATGCGGCAGCGTGGCGCGCACCTCGTCGATCGCCCGGCGAATCTCCGCCGCCTTGAACCCGCGGTCGGTGAGCTCCTTGGCCGCCTTGACGCTGACCAGGTCCTGGAAAGAGTAATGGGGTTTGCCGGCCCGCCGCACCGACGGCCCGACGAAGCCGACCTGCGCCCAGTAGCGCAGCTTGCTCTCCGGCACGCCGAGGATCTTGGCGGCGCCGGCGTAGCTGTAGATCGCTTCGTCCATCGTCAGAAGGTTGCTTCGACGTCGATGTCGATGAAGACCTTGGCCGCCTGGGCCCGGATGGCGACGTGGGTGCGGACCGCCTGGGGCGTGGCGCCGGCCACCCGCGCCGCCTCGCGCGCCGCCAGCGCCTCGACGTGCGCCCCGACCTGCGCGTCGCTCTCGAGGAGGCCCGCCAACCGGCGCGCCGTCCCGGCGTCGCAGGTGTCGCGCAGGAGAAGCTCCAGCGCGGGCAGATCGATGGTGAGCATCGTCGACCCGAAGTAGGCGTCGCGCCCGTTGCGGCTTTGGCGCTGTCCCTCGGAGATCACCTCGGCCCGCGCCAGCACCAGCTCCAGGGCCGTGCGCGACAGCCGCTCGCGCACCTCGCGTTCGAAGAGCGCGATCTGCGTCGCCCGGGCCATCGGCCGACGCGCGGCCAACGCCGGCTGTACGGCCGGGTCCGGCACCGCCATCGGCTCGGGCTCGGGAGAGCGTGATCGCCTGCGTTCGGTCAAGAGGCGGCGATCGTAGCAAGAGTCGAGGGGCGAGCGCAAAAACCGGCCCCGCCGGGTTATGCTAGCGCTGCGATGTCGCAGGGCCTGGACCTGACGAAATTCCCGGTGTTGGTCGTCGACGACGAGTCCGACAACCTCGACGCGTTCCGGTTCAACTTCGGCCGCACCTTCAGGCTGCTCCTGGCCGGCAGCGGCGAAGAGGCGCTGGCGTTGGCGCGCGCCGAGGACGTGGCGGTCATCGTGACCGACCAGCGGATGCCCCGGATGACGGGCCTCGACCTGCTGAAGGCGGCGCGCGAGCTCCGCCCCGACGCGGTGGGGATCATCGTGACCGCCTTCACCGACGTCGACGTGCTGATCGAATCGATCAACCTGGGGCGGATCTACCGCTACGTCACCAAGCCCTGGGACTCGAAGGAGGTGCGCGGCGTGCTCACCCACGCCGTCGAGCGCTTCGCGCTCCTGCGCGAAAACCGGCGCCTCGAGGAGCAGCTCTCGGCCTACGTCGGGATGTTGTCCAAGGAGGCGCACAGCGAGTTCAGCTTTGGCGCCATCGTGGGGGAGTCACCGTCGCTGCGCGACGTGCTCGCGCGGGTCGAGCAGGTGGCGCAGACCTCGTCGACGGTGCTCCTGCGCGGGGAGACCGGCACCGGCAAGGAGATGGTGGCGCGGGCCATCCACATCAACAGCGCGCGCGAGGCGAAGCCGTTCGTGCGGGTCAACTGCGGGGCGCTGGCGCCCGGCGTGCTGGAATCCGAGCTGTTTGGCCACGAGAAGGGGTCCTTCACCGGCGCGGTGGCGCGGCGGCTTGGGCGCTTCGAGCTGGCCGACGGCGGGACCCTGTTCCTCGACGAGGTGGGCGACCTGCCGCTCGACGTCCAGGTCAAGCTCTTGCGCGTGCTGCAGGAGCGCGAGCTCGAGCGCGTCGGCGGCGCGGAGACAATAAAGATCGACGTCCGCATCGTCTCGGCCACCCACCGCGATCTGGAAAAGCAGATCGCCGACGGGACCTTCCGAGAGGACCTCTACTACCGGCTGAACGTCTTCCCGATCACGCTGCCGCCGCTGCGCGACCGGCCGAGCGACGTGCCACTTCTGGCCGAGCACTTCTTGCACAAGTATGCGGCCGGCGCCGGCAAGGCCATACGCGGGATCGACGCCTCGGCGGTGGCGGCGCTGTGCGCCTATCCCTGGCCCGGGAACGTGCGCGAGCTCGAGAACGTGGTCGAGCGCGCGCTCATCCTGGCGCGTGGCCAGGAGATCACCGGCGCCGACCTGGAGTTCACCCGGCGCCCCTCGCCGGTGGCGGTGACGGCCCTGTCCGGCGCGGTCGTCCCCCGGGCCACCGACGGCACCCGGCCGCTCGGCGAACGGCTGCACGAGCAGGAGCGGGCGGCCATCGTGGCGGCCATCGACGCCGCCCAGGGGAACATCGCGCACGCGGCGCGCGCGCTGGGGATCAACCGCTCGACGCTCTACTACCGGCTGCGCAAGCACGGGCTCGAGCATCTCCTGCCGATGAAGGAGGTTCCGGCGGGCGGTGGCGATCCGAGCGGCACCGCGGGCAGTTCCTCGCCACAATAGGGACATGAAGCTCCTCTTCGTCATGGATCCGCTGGCGCGGCTGCAGATCGCCGGTGACACGACGTTCGCCATCATGCTGGCGGCCCAGGCCCGCGGTCACGAGATCTGGTTCTGCGAGCCGCGCCATCTGTCGCTCGAGCACGCCGACGCCGTCGCGCGCGCCTGGCCGGTGACGGTGCGGCGGGTCGTGGGCGACCACTATCTGCTCGGCCCGCAGGCCACGGTTCCGCTCGCCAGCTGCGAGGCGGTCTTCATGCGGAAGGACCCGCCGTTCGACGTCGAATACTACTTCGCCACGTTGATGCTGGAGCGGGCGCGCGGGCGGACGCTGATCGTCAACGACCCGCGGGGCCTGCGCGAACAGAACGAGAAGCTGGCCGTGCTGGAGTTCCCCGACCTCTGCCCGCCGACGGTCGTCACGCGGGAGGCGAACCGGCTGCGCTCGTTCCTGGCCGAGCAGGGCGGGGAGATGGTGGTGAAACCCCTCGACGCCTCGGGCGGCTTCGGCGTCTTCCACGTCCGTCGCGGCGACCCCAACACCGGCGCCATCCTCGAGCAGTCGACCAACCTCGGCCGCCGCTGGATCATGGGACAGAAGTACCTGCCCGAGGTCCGCCGCGGCGACAAACGGATCCTGCTCCTCGACGGCGAGCCGCTCTGCGCGGTGTTGCGCGTGCCGGCCGCCGACGACGCGCGCGGCAATCTCCACGTCGGAGCCAAGCCGATGGCCACCAAGCTCGACGATCGCGACGAGACGATCGTCCGCGCGCTCGGCCCCTGGCTGCGCGAGCGCGGGCACTTCTTCGTCGGCCTCGACGTGATCGGCGGCTGGCTGACCGAGGTCAACGTCACCAGCCCGACCGGCATCCTCGAAGCGAACGTGCTCTACGGCGACGCCTACGAAGAGAAGGTGCTCGATCGGCTGGAACAGAAGCTCGCGGCCGGATGAGGGGGGCGCTTCGCGCGCGCCCGGCGTGCGTGGCGCTCCTGGCCGTCGCCAGCGTGGCCGCCGTCAGTTTCGCCTCGACCAGCGCGGGCGCCGAGGATGCGGCCGCCGAGCGCCCCGACAGCTACCCGCTCCTGCTGCTCGTGCAGGGGGACGTGCTCCTGGCCTCGAAACCGAGCGTCACCGAAGATCCGCAAGATCCTCCGGCGGGCGCGGCGCTGCGGTTGCGGCGCCTGCGGGTGGGAGACGACGTGGCGATGGGCGACTTTCGGCTGCGCGTGCTGTTCGAGGCCGGGGCGCAGACAGCGGCCGGTACCCCGTTCACGCCGCTCGCCGGCGGGCGCCTCCCGTTCGGCGGCTCGGTGCGAACGACCGAGACCTACGTCGCCTGGGCGCCGACCCGCGCCTTTGAGCTCGACGCCGGATCGCTGCGGGTTCCGTTCTCGCTCTCCCGTCAGATCGACGAGGGGGCGCTGCGCCTCCCCGAGCGCGCGCCGTTCGCCGACGCGTCTCTCCCTGACTTTCGGGTGGGTGCCTCCGTCGGCGGAGATCTGGGCGAGCTTCTCTACCGCGCCGCCGTCATGAGCGCCGCCCCGGTCCTCGACGGCGAGCTGTTCGGCCACGGCGTGCTCTTGGCCGGTCGCCTGGTGGCGGAGCCGCTCGGGCCCGTGGGCCTGGTCCCCTGGCGGCGCGCGGCGACCGACCCCTGGTACGATTGGTTTCGCTTCGCGGCCGGGCTCTCCGTCCTCTACGGCACCGTGGCCGGCCCGAGCACGCTGGCGCTCGATCCCGATTTCACCGCGCAGTGGCGCTCGCTGGTGGTGACGGCGGAATACCTCTTCTCGGTGCGCTACGCCTCGGGCGCCACCGTCGTCCCGGAGAGCACCGCACAGGGAGCGGCGCTCGAGCCGGGGGTGACGCTGCTCGGACGCCGGCTCGACCTGGTCGCGCGCGCCGACTGGGAGCGCGCGGCCGGCATCAACGTCTGGGGCGTGGGCGCGGGGCTGACCGCCTACGGCCCCGATCCACGCCTGCGCCTCAACGCCGGGTTCGAGCGGCGCTGGACGCAGCCGACACCGTCCGGCGCCCCAGCGGGCGCCGACGGCGGCTCCTACTGGGCGATCGTCCGGCTGGCGATCGTCGTCAATTGATCGGTCAATTGATCCGCTCGCCGGTCGACGGCGGCTTGACCACGTGGTGGTGCTTCTTGACCGGCTTCGGCGCGATCGATTCGTCCTTTGCCGACGGTGGAAGGGGCGCCGACGACGGGGCCCTCTTCTTCGAATCGGGGCAGCCATTCTTGGCGGGGTCGGGCGATGCGACGCCCGCTTTCGTCGGGCAAGCATCGTCGGCGTCCGAGATACCGTCGCCGTCGGAGTCGATGAACGGGCACCCCGGCCGCTTCGGATCGGCCTTCGGACCCGGCGGCGTCACCGGGCAAGCGTCCTCGACGTCCGGGATCCCGTCGCCGTCCTGATCGTTCTCGGGGCATCCGGGCCGGAAAGGATCGGGATGCGCGCCGGCGGGGACCTCCTTGCACTGATCCTCGTCGTCGCCGACGCCGTCTCGATCGGTGTCGGGGATGGTGATGTGCCAGGCGCCGCGCTTCACGTGGGGCTCCGACGACGCCGGCTTGGGCGCCATCGCCGCGCGGCCGAAGTGGTAGGTGAACGAAGCGCCCACGCTCCAGGCGAGCCCGTCGCTGCTGGAGCGCGGGTCCGGATTGATGAAATCGCCGTAGCGGAAGTAGGGCCCCAGGCTGAACCCCGGCACGTCGGGCAGATTGAGCTCGAGCCCGCCGCCGACGTCGAACCCGAACGTCCAGTCGTAGCCGGTCGAGGCTGGCCCCAGCGCCAGGTCGACGAAGACCCGCCCCCAGGTCGCCACGTACGGCTCGAAGCGCGTGCCGACGCCGAACAGCAGTGCGTGGTTCGGGCCGGGAAGCCACCACTGGCGCAGCGTCAACATGGCAGCGAAGTTGTATTTCAGATCGAGGGTGGCGCGCACCGAGGTGAAAAACAGCGCACCGTCGGGGCCGGGAAAGGCGTTGAAGGCGGTGAGTGTCCCGCCCGCGCCGAGATCAAGCCCGACCCCCGTGCGCAGGGTCCAGTCCTCGCTGGGGTCGGCGGTCTGAGCGCGCGACATCACCGGATCGGCCACGGCGGGGCGGCCGGCGCAAAGGCCCCCCCCGAGGGCGATCCCGATCGCGACCGCGGTTCGCAACCGACGGGCGACGCCCCTGCCTCCACGTGATGAACGCGATTCGCTGGACATGATCCGCATATTGCCAGAACCGCCCCCCCACGACGATGGGTCCCCGCATTCCGGCGTCCGCCGTGATCCTCTCGGATCGAAATTGCACGAACTAAAGCGGGATATTGCCCATTGTGGCCGTCGGTCGATTTTGGCCGTTTCCGATTTTGGTCGCCTAACGGGGACCGAGCGACGGGACGCGCACCAGCAACGCCTCGAAAAGCCGGCGCCCGTCCGGCCAATCTCCGAGGCCCGAGTCGGCGTTGAGGTGGCCGCGCCGACCGGCGGCGACGAAACCTGCGCCCCAGGCGGCGGCGAAGGCCCGCGCGCGGGCCAGCGTCACGTAGGGATCGTCCTCGCTGGCCACGACGGTGGCGGGGAACGGCAGCGGCTGCGTGGGCATCGGCGCGAAGCTGCGGGTCTCGGGCGGCGTGTGCGCCGGCGAATCGACGTCGGCCGGGGCGACCAGCAACGCCGCGGCGATCGATTTCGCGTAGGGCCGGGACGCCGCGTGCGCCACCAGCGCGCAACCGAGGCTGTGCGCCACCAGCGCCACCGGTTCGTGCGCCGCCTCGAGGGCGGCGCCGAGCGCCGCCAGCCAGTCGCCGCGCTCGGGGTGGTCCCAGTCGCGTTGAACGAGGCGGGCGTGCCGCGGATAGAGGGCCTCCCAGCGCGTCTGCCAGTGCGCGGGGCCCGAACCGCCCAGCCCCGGCACGATGAGCACGCGCGGGGGATTCAGGCGGCGCCCCTCAGAGCAACGTCTTGCTGCCGGTGCAGGTGTGGTTGACGCAGGTGCAGCTCTTGTACGGCGTCAGGCAGCCGATCAGGCACTCCATCGTACCGGGCGCCGGCTCGCTCTTCGCCTGACAGACCCCGCAGCAGTTGGCGCCGAGGCCGGCGTAGAGCATGCAATCCGAGTCCGACTGGCACTCGCCGCCACCCGTTTCAGCGGCAGGCGCGTCCCGCCGCGATCCATCGGAGACATGCGCGTCAGAGGCTCGCGCGTCGGTCACTCGCGCATCCGCCATTCGCGCGTCGGTCATCCGCGTGTCCATCGAGGAGACGGCGTCCTTGCGCGCGGCCGAGTCGCGCCGGGCGTCCTCGGCCTCCGCCCGATCGCTCGGGACGTCGGCCTTGGTCGCCGAATCGGCGTGGGAGCCGCCAGTTCCACCGCCGTCGCTGCGCTTGGCGGTCACCGAGCCGCAGCCGGCGGCGCCGATGGCACCGGCCAAGGCCGCCAGCGCCGCGGCGGTCAGCGCGAGGCCGCCGAGCCGCCTCACCGCGCGCGCCCCTCTGGTTGCCGCAGGCGCGAGAAGAACGACCGCAAGAGCGTCGCCCCCTCGGCGGCGAGCAGGCCGGGGACGACCTCGACCCGGTGGTTGAGGCGCGGATCGTCGACCAGCGTGTAGAGCGTGCGCACGGCGCCGGCCTTGGGATCGTCGCAACCAAAATAGAGGCGCCGCAGGCGCGCGTTGACCAGCGCGCCGGCGCACATCGGGCAGGGCTCCATCGTGACGTAGAGGTCGGCGGCGGTGAGCCGCCAGCTCCCGAGCGCGGCGGCGGCGCGCCGGAGCGCCAGGATCTCCGCGTGTGCCGTCGGATCGCTGGCCGTCTCGCGCTCGTTGTGGGCGATGGCGATGATCTCGTCGCCGACGGTGACCACCGCGCCCACCGGCACCTCGCCCCGGCCGGCCGCCTCTTCCGCCGCCGCCAGCGCCCGGCGCATGAAGCCCGCCTCCCGCTCTCCGACGGAGGCTGCAACGGCGACAGGAAGCGAGACAGAGGCGGCGGTGGTCATTGGGAAGGCTTATTCTATTATCATTCCCGTGCCGAAACCCGAGATCGATCTGTCGTTTGCGCGCTACGTCGCGGCGCGAAAAGGGGACGCCGCGGCCCGCTCGCGCGAGGGAACCGCCTACGCCTACGGCGGCGACGTCAAGGTGCGCGCCGCGCTCGACCGTGTCCGGCCGGTGACCCTGGCGGTGGAAGCCGCGGTGCGGCTCTGGCAGTCGGTAGAGAAGAGCCGGATGCTCGGCACCGCCGTCAAGGTGACCGGCAAGCAGTTCCCGCGCATCGCCAAGCTGGCCGAGCGCTGCGCCGACACCTTGCGCATCCCGATGCCGACCCTCTACGTCTCCCCCAACATCGGATCGCTCAACGCGCACACCTTCGGCACCGCGGAGGACCCTTACGTGGTGCTCAACGCCGCGCTGGTCGACCATCTTTCGGAGCCCGAGCTGCTCGACGTCATCGGCCACGAGTGCGGCCACATCCAGAACAACCACGTCGTCTACATGACGACGCTGCACTTCTTGACCCACGCGGCGAACATGTTTCTGCGCTGGAGCGTGCGGCCGGCGGTGCTGGCGCTCAACGCCTGGGCCCGGCGCGCCGAGATCACCTGCGACCGCGCCGGGCTCATCTGCACCGGGAGCCTCGACGCCTCGATCGGTTGCCTGGTCAAGCTGGCGCTCGGCTCACACAAGCTCTACAGCGACGTGAACCTGGAGGAGTACCTGGGACAGCTCGACGAAGCCCAACGGGGGATCGGGCGGTTCGACGAGCTCGGCCGCACTCATCCTTATCTCCCCAAGCGGGTGGCGGCGCTGCGGCTGTTCGCCGAGACGGCCTACTTCAAGGGGCTCAAGGGGGACGCCGCCGCCGCACCGGCGGGCACCTCGAAACAGGAGTGCGACGCGCGCGTCGCCGAGCTGCTCTCGGTGTTCAAGTGAGCGACAGCGAAAACAAGACGGCCGACGGGCTCGACGCGCGCAAGGCGGCGATCCGCGGCGTGCTCGCCGATCTGGGCGCGCTGGCCGGGCGCGCCGGGTTCCCTTTCGTCGAACGCGACGTGCGCGAGACGCGGCTGCCCAAGCTGGACGACGAGCGCTACACCGTCGTCGTCCTGGGCGAGTTCAACCACGGCAAGTCGACCTTCATCAACGCGCTCCTGGGCGCGTCCGTCCTGCCGACCGGCATCACGCCGACGACCGCCGTGCTGGCGCACGTCACCCACGGGGCGCGCGCGGGGGCGACGCTGGTCGGCGAAGACGGCACGCGCAAGGCGATCGCCACCGGCGCGCTGGCCGACTGGCTCACCGTCGACGGGCAGGCGAGCCGGGACAAAACCGGCGGCCAAGCGAACAGCTTCCATCACGTCGAGCTGACGCAGCCGGTGGCGCTGCTCGAAAATCAGCTCACCATCGTCGACACGCCGGGCGTCAACGACATCAACGAGCAGCGCGCTGAGATCACCTACGGCTACCTGCCGCGCGCCGACGCGGCGGTGTTCCTGCTCGACGCCACGCAGATCCTGACCGCCTCCGAGCGGCAGTTCCTCGAGGAGCGGATCCTGCGCTCGACGCGCGACCGACTGCTGTTCGTCGTCGCCAAGACCGATCTTCTGACTGAGGCGGAGCTGGCAGAAACGCTCGCCTTCGCGCGAAAGCACCTCGGGGCGATCGTCCCCGAGCCGGCCATCTACCCCGTGTCGGCCAGGCGCGCGCTGGCGGGCGATCGCGCCGGGTCGGGGATGGACGCCTTCGTCGCGGCGCTGGGCGCCACGGTGGCCAACCAGCGGCGGCGCCTCTTGCTCGATCACGCGCTCGGGGATGCGACCCGGGTCTCGGCGTTCGTTCGCCAGAGCCTGGCCATTCACAAGAGATCGCTCGCGCTGCCGCTCCCTGAGCTCGAGCAGCGGATCGGGCGCGCGCAGGAGCGGCTGCGCTCCGGGAAGAAGGTCCTCGAGACGGCGGCGGCGACGGTGCGCGCCGAGACGGCCGCGCTCAAGGCGCGGGTGCGCCAGGACCTGGCCGACTTCACCGCGCAGCTGCGCGCAGCGGTCGTTGCCGATCTCGACGCCGCCGACGCCGCCGACATCCGCCGCTTCCTGTCGTTCTTCGTACAGGACACCTGGAAGGCCTGGACCGAGGCCGAGGGCGAGCGGATCTCGACCGAGCTCGAAAGGCTGGCCGAGGCGGTGATTCAGGTGGCCAACGAGAACATCCGCGAGGTGCTCGACAGCGTGGCGACCGACCTCGGCCCGGCCGACACCAAGGTGGAGATCAAGGTCGACACGCTCCGGTACGACGCCTCGATCTTCGCGCTCGGCGCGCTCGGCACGACGGTCTTCCTGTTCGTCGACGGATTGGTGGGCGGCGTGCTGACTCTGGCCGCGCCGATCCTGGCGTTCGTGCTGCGCGGGAAGGTCGCCGCCCAGGTCAAAGTGGAGGCCAAGGCGCAGGCCCCGCTGGCCGTCGATCGGGTCGCCGCGCTGGTCGGTCCCAAGCTGGACGAGATCGTCGACGGCTTCGGGGCGCGGCTGCTCGAGTTCGTCGCCCAGGCCGGCGACACGCTGGCGCGCGGGATCGCCGAGGTGCTCGATCGCGCGCTCGCCGAACGGCGCGCGGCCGACTCGACGGCGGCCGCCGCCGCCAGCGCCGCCGGCATCGACGCCGCGCTCTCGGAGCTGCGCGCGATCGACGAACGCATCGCCGAGATCCGCCAGAAGGTCTGGTCGCCGGAGAGCGACCAAGCCGCCGCGCCGCCGGGTCAGTGATGGGGATCCTCGATCGAATCGCTGGAACGCTCGACGAGCTGACCGGCGACGGGCGCGCGGCCGTCGCCGACGAGATCGCGCGCGCCCGGGCGCTGGCCGCCGGGGGCGATCCCGCGGGGGCGGAGGTGGCGCTCTTCGACCTCACCCGGCGGACGCCCGACGCGGCGGAGGCGTTCCTGGCCCTGGGCGGGCTGCGCGCGGAGCGAGGGGCGCTCGAGGAGGCGGTGGCGCCGCTCGGACGCGCGGTCGATCTCGACGGCGGCAACGCGCGCGCCTGGTGCACGCTCGGGGAGGCGCTGGCGGGACTCGGCCGCCTCGACCCCGCGCGCGACGCGCTCCGCCGGACGCTGGCGCTGGCCATCGACACCGACCTGCGGCGCCGGGCCATCGCGGCGCTGGGGCAGGTCTACGCGGCGGCCGGAAAGCTGACCCACGCGGCCCGCGAGCTGCGCAAGGCGATCGAGATGTCCGGCCCGAGCATCGACGATCGCCGCCTGGCGCTCGACTACGGTCGGGTCCTGGCCCGCCTCGGCGAGCGCGAGGCCTCCGAGTGGCTGACCCGCGCGGCGCGCGCCGACAACGCCGACGCGGCGATCTTCGCGGAGGCGGCCGCGGTGGTCGCCGACGCCGGCCGGGCCGAGGCGTTGCTCCGCGAGGGGCTCGCCCGCACCCCGGGCGACGTCGCGCTGCGGGCGGCGCTGGTCCGGTTTCTCCTCGGCGCCGACCGCGCCGAGGAGGCGGTCTCGCTCGCCGAATCGTCGGTGGCCGAGGCCCCCGGCGATCCCCGCGCCTGGGCCGCGGCGCGCGAGGCGGCCACTTGCACCGGGCGCTGGCGCCAGGCGCTCGATGCGGCGGATCGAGAGACGGCGCTCGGTGCGCCGCCGCCGCCGGAGGCCCGCATCGCGCTGGCGCTCGGCGCCGAGGATCGCGACGCGCTGGCCGCGCTGGCCCTGGGCGAGCCGGTGGTTTCGGCGCTCGCCGCCTTCGTGGGCGGCCGCGCCAGCGAGGCGGATCTGCTTTGGCTGGGGCGGCTGGCGCCCAACGAGGCAGGCCGCCGATTCGTCGCGCGCGCGGGGGCCCCCTCCGCGCCGCCTGTCGGACAGCTGGCCGGCTTGCTCGGGTGGGCCCACGATCTGGCCAGCGCCACGCCGGCGCTGGTCGCGCTCGCGACGGCCACCGGGCGCGCCGCCGAGGCGTTCGATCGCCCGCTCTTGATCGCGGTCATGGGCGAGTTCAACGCCGGCAAGTCGTCGTTCGTCAACGCGGTCTGCGGCGCCGAGGTGGCGCCCACCGGCGTCACGCCCACCACCGCGACGATCAACGTGCTTCGTTTTGGGGCCACGCCCGAGGCGCGCGTCGTGCATCACGACGGCACCACGCGCGAGATCCCGGCCGCCGACATCGCCGCGTTCCTGGCCACGCTGCGCGACGCCGACGCGCGCGAGGTGCGCCTGGTGGAGATCTTTCTCCCGGTCGAGGCGCTGAGGCGGGTCGAGATCGTCGACACGCCCGGGCTGAACTCGATCCGCCCAGAGCACGAGCGGGTGGCGCGCGACTTCCTGCGCGACGCCGACGCCATCGTCTGGGTGTTCGCCGCCGGGCAGGCGGCCAAGGCGACGGAGCGCGACGCGCTGGCGCTGGCGCACGCGGCCGGCAAGCGGGTGGTCGGTGTGCTGAACAAGATCGACCGCGCCGAGCCAAGCGAGGCGCAGGCTCTGGTCCGCCACGTCGAGAGCACGCTCGGCGACCTGGTCGATCCGGTGGTCCCCTTCTCTGCCACGCGGGCGCTGGAGGCGCGACAGGCGGGGCGAGCGGAGCCCGGTCTCGCCGCGCTCACCGAGGTGCTCGAGCGGCGGTTTCTGACCGATGCGCGCGCGCTCAAGCGCGCCACCGCGCGCGCCGCGCTGGCCCGTTTCGTCGAGGCGGCGCGGGCCGCCGCGCCAGGTCCCGCGACGGTGGGCTCGGAGGGCGCACGGCGTGCGCTCGCCGCGCTGGCCACGCGCCTGCAGAGCGCGCTCGACCGCGAGCGGATCGCGCTCGCCGCTCGCATCGAGGACGGCTATCGCCGCGCGGCCCTCGAGGTGCGCGAGTTCGTGCAACCGCGCTCCTGGCTTTTCGGCGAGCACCGCGCCACCCCCGCAGACGAGGAGTTCCTGGCCGAGTTGCTGGAGGACGCCGTCTCCCAGGCCGCCGAGGGGACGCGGGCCGCGCTCCGGACCGCGCTGCGCCCGGCCGAAGAGGAGGGCGAGGATCCCGCTCAGACCGCCAGGGTGCGGGCCCGCGCCGCCCGCGCCATCGAGGCGGCGTTCGATCGCTTCGACGCCTTCGCGCGCGGCGTGATCGAGGGGGGCGCCGTCCCGGATTTTTTCCGCCACCAGCTCCCCCGGCTGCGGTTGGAGATCGCCGCCATCCGCGACGTGCTGGTCAGGCGCGCCCCTGCGCCGGAGGAGCCGCTGTTCGCCGGGCTGAAACGCGATCTCGACGCCGCGTTCAAGGACGCAGGGCTGGCGCTGGCCGACAGCGCGCGCGACGAGACCATGCGGGCGCTCATCCACGACGAGCGGATCACCCGCCCGCTCGACGCCCTCGCGCGCGCGGTCGACGCCCTCACCGCCCCGTAGCCCGGCTCAGCGGCGCTGGCAGCGCGGACAGAAGAAGGTCGCCCGCCCGGCGTCGACGCGGCGGCGAACCTCGGCGCCGCAACGGAGGCACGGCTCGCCCGCCCGCCCGTAGACCAGCAGCGCGGAGGCGTTGTCGCCGCGCGCGCCGTCGACGTCGACGTAGTCCCGCAGCGTGGTGCCGCGCCGGGCGATCCCGATTTCGAGCGCCACCCGCACCGCCTCGAGCAGCTCGGCCGCCCGCCGCGTGAGCCGCTTGGCCGGCGTCGCCGGGTGCACGCCGGCCCGAAACAGCGCCTCGGCGACGTAGATGTTCCCCAGCCCGGCGATGCGCCGCTGGTCGAGCAGGAAGGCCTTGATCGGCGTGCGCGCGCCGTCGAGCGCCGCGGCCAGCGCCGGGACGTCGAGCTCGGTGAGAGGATCGGGGCCGAGCGCGGTGAGCGCTGCCGCGCGCGCGATCGGCCGGCCAGGCGCGACCCACCCGAACCGGCGGGCGTCCACGAAACGCAGCTCGTCGCCGCCGCCGAGCGCGAACACCACGTGGGTGTGCGGCGCACGCGCGCTCGCCGCCGGCTGTACGCGCAGGCGCCCCGTCATCCCTAGATGAATGATGATCCCCTGGTCCTCGGGCCCGGCGATCTCGACGAGGATGTACTTCCCGCGCCGGCGCACACGCGCCACCGTTCGTCCGATCGCCACCGCGCGCAGCCCACGCAGGTCGACCTTGCGCCCGAGGTGCAGCCCTTGGCCGCTCCACCAGACACCGTCGATCCGTCGACCGCGCACGAGCGGACCGAGACCGCGCACGATGGTTTCGACTTCGGGAAGCTCGGGCATCGACGTCGCTGGACTAAGCCCCGGCTTGCGCTCCAGCGTCGGCGAAAGCATCCGCCAGCCGGCCGAAGTCCGCCACCGAAAGCTCCTCGGCCCGCTTGGTCCCGGCGATGCCGCTGGCCGCCAGCGCCGCGGCGGCGACCCCCTCGCCGAATCCCCCCGCCAGCGCCCGTCGCAGCATCTTGCGCCGGGTGGCGAACGCTTGCTTGACCACCTCGTCGAAGAGCTCGGGCACGCGCACCGGCGCCAGCGGCGCCGCGCGCGGCACCAGGCTCAGCACCGACGAGACCACCGCGGGCGCCGGGTGGAACGAACCCGGCTTCACGTCGAACAGGATCCGGGCCTCAGCGCGCTGCGCGACCGCCACTGTCAGCCGACCGTAGACACGGCTCCCGGGGGGCGCCGTGATCCGTTTGGCCATCTCGCGCTGGACCATCACCACCGCGCGCCCGACGGCGCCGGCCCGCCCGGCGTCGATCAGTGACAGCACCAGCGCGCTGGCGATCTGATATGGCAGGTTGCCGACGACCACCAGGGGCCGCCCCACCGTGCGCGCCAGGCCCGCGAAGTCGAAGTGCGCGGCGTCGGCCGGCGCCAGCTCGACGCGCGGCTCGTCCCCCAGCTCGGCGGCCAGCACGCGCAGCATGTCGGGATCGCGCTCGATCGCCACGATGCGCGCGGGCGGTGGATCGGTGGCGGCCAGCGCCGCGGTCAGCGCCCCGAGGCCCGCCCCAATTTCGACGACCACGTCGTCCGCCGTCGCGCGCGCCGCCGCGGCGATGCGCGCCAGCACCGCCCGGTCGCGCAAGAAATTCTGCCCCCACGACTTCTTGGCCGTCAGGCCGTGGCGGGCCAGGACGCGGCGCGGATCGTCCGGAACCACGGTCAAGACGGCGCGAGCGGCAGCCCCGGATCGACGGCCAGATCCAGGCCCGCGCGCACCCCCCGCAAGAAGAGCGCGCTCCCCTCGGCGGCGATCATCGCGGCGTTGTCGGTGCAGCGCTTGGGCGGCGGTATGAAGAGGCCGAAGCCGTCGGCGCGCGCCGCCTCGGCGAGCGCCGCGCGAAGGCCGCGGTTGGCGGCGACGCCACCACAGACGACCAGCGCGGCCAGCCCCTCGCGCGCCAGCGCACGACGCGACTTGCGGACGAGCACGTCGACGACCGCCGCTTGGAAGCTGGCGCAAAAGTCGGCCAACGCCGCCCCCTCGGGGACCCCCGTCTTCGCCAGCCGGGTGGCAGCGGCGGTCTTCAGGCCCGAAAAGCTGAAGTCGAGATCGTCGCGCCCGGCGAGGGCACGCGGAAGCTCGACCGCCCGCGGATCGCCGGTCGCCGCCAGCTTGTCGATCGCCACCCCGCCCGGATACCCGAGGCCCAGCAGCTTGCCGACCTTGTCGAAGGCCTCACCGGCGGCGTCGTCGCGGGTCGCGCCGAGCAGCGAGGTCTTCCCCGGTTCGGCGACGCGAATGATCGCCGTGTGCCCGCCGGAGACCAGCAAGGCCAGATGCGGGAACGGCGGCGTGGCGTCTCGATCGCGTGGGATCTCGAGCGGCTTCGCCGCGAGAGGCCCTTCGCGGGGGGGCACGGGGACCCCTCGGGGGTCCCCATCTTGTAGAAAAATCGCGGCGAGGTGTCCCGCCAGATGGTTCACGCCGACGAGCGGCTTGCCGAGCGCGAAGGCCAGTGCCTTGGCCGTCTCGACCCCGACCAGGAGCGCGCCCACCAGGCCCGGGCCGCAGGTGACGGCGACCGCGTCGAGCTCGCCGAAGCCGATCCCCGCCTCGGCGACCGTCCGTTGAATCACCGGGACGATGGTGGCGACGTGCTGGCGCGAAGCGACCTCGGGGACGACGCCTCCATATTGGGCGTGCACCAGGATCTGCGAGGCGACGACGTCGGCCCGGACCCGACGGCCGTCCTCGACGATGGCGGCAGCCGTCTCGTCGCACGAGGTCTCGATCCCGAGGACCAACACCGGTCAGAGCTTCCCGAGTCGGTCGACGATCGCGCGCAGCTCGGGGGCAAATTGGCCGTGCGGCTCGAGCTCGAGGTAACGCTGGTAGGCGCGCCGCGCGTCGGCCATCTCGCCCGCATCCTGGTGGATGCCGCCGATGACGACGTAGGCGTCGGCCCACTTCGGATTCAGCTTCACCGCCCGCTCGGCCGCGGCGAGCGATTCGCGCCGGCGGTTGCGGTTCAAGAGCGCGTGCGCCAGGAATCCGTTCGCCTCGGCAGACTGAGGGTTCGCGTCGCGGGCCGCCGTGCAGACCGCCTCGGCGTCCTTCATCCGCGCCTCTTGGTACGAGGTGCGGCAGGCAGCGAGCAACGCGGGCGCCTCGACCGCCCGTGCGCGTGCCAGCTTCGGGTCGGCGTTCCGCTCCTCGGCCTCGTCGAGCGACGCTGACGCCGCGGGGACGCGCGCGACCACCGGCTTGACGCTGCCGGGGGCCGGCCCCGCCGAGCCCGTCGAGACGGCCGTGGGCGATGATCCGGGCGGGACGATGGCGGGTGACGGCGTCGGAATGGGGACCGACGGCGAGGCCGCGGGCGGGCGGGGACCTTCGCCCGAGGCCGATTCCCCCTCGGTGGCGTGGTGCCGAGAAGCCAGCCACCACGCGCCGGCCACCAGGACGGAGAGCGCGACCGCCGCGGTGATCAGGACCCCGCGGTGCCGCGACGGTCCCGGCCCCTGGTTGTCGTCGGGCTCCCCGTCGCCGACCGCAGTTTCGACCTCCGTCGCTCGAACGAGCTTGGTCGTTGCGCGCGGAGGCGGCTCTGGCAGGGGACCATCGAGCAAGGGGGGCGGTTCGTCGAGCGCACGCGCGCTCCCCGGCGGCGTCACCGACTGCGACGGACGGACGAACGCGCGCGCCGCGTTCTCCTCGCGCAGGTGCGCGAGCCGGACCTCGGCCGCCGGCGAGTGCTTGATCTTCGTCTTGGCCGGGCGCACCACGATCTCCCCCGAGGCCGAGCGCGTTTCTGGCCCAACCGGGAGGGCCGCGGCGACCATCGTCGGCGGCTCCGCGCCCGGCGAAGTGGGCGCCAGCGTCTGGTCGAAGGACGCCGGGTCGACGATCGGCGTCGCGTCCTCCGAGCTCAAGATCGCGTCCTCAGCGTTCGTTGACGAGACCTCGGGCCTCGTCACCGGATCGACGACCGCCTCGGCGTCACCGTCTGTCGCCGTTTCGCCCGACGCGGCCGCCTCGAGCGAGCTTTCGAGGGCGCCGGGAACGACATGCAGGACCATCGCCGAGCGGCCCTGCTCCCCCGCCGCCGCGCCAAATCCCGGAAGCGTGGTCGGAAAGCCCGGCATCCCCGGCGTCGTCGACACCAGCGCCGCCAGCGCCAGCCCCTCCGGCGCGTGCCCCTCGGTGGTCAACCGATCGGTGAATCGCGCGCGCAGATCGTCGTCGAGCGGGTCGGTCGTGCCGTCGAGCGGCTCGAGCGGCGCGGTCGGACGCCCATGCACGCCGATCCCCGCCTCCGGCGAGGCGCCGAACAGATCTCGCTCCAGCCGGGCCGGCGAGCGGAACGGTCCCGTCGCCTCGGAGAGCCACCCCTCCATGTCGGCGCCGACCGCCTCGTCCTCACCGAGGGGAATGCGAATGTCGTGAATGATCCGTTCCTGACAGAGCTTGCCGATCGCCGCCGCGGCGTCGAGATCGGGCAGCCCACAATCGTCGATCACCTGCAGGAAGGTCCGCACCCCGTCGAACAGGCGGAGGATCCGGTTCACCTCGTCGGGGATGTCGGCCAATCGCTCGGCGAGCGTTCGGTAGTCGACCTCGAAGATCGTGTCGAGCGCCGGCAGCCCGGCCAGCAGACGGCGCCATTCGTCGACCCGCCGCAGCGCCTCCATCAGGAGATCCTGCGGGCGCATCTCGATGGTGTCCTTGCGCCGGATGCTCTTCCACTCGACCTCCAGCCGCCCCACCGACCAGCAGAAGAGCCGATAGATCGCCTCGCGGCCCGAGAGGCGACCGACCTCCGCGTCGACGACATTCCCTTGGCGGAAGAAGATCTCGCCGCGCGCGCCGCCGTCGGCGGCGATCACCGCGACCCCCGATTTCCCGTGCGCGGCGATCGCCCGCAACAGATCGACCAGCGGCACGTCGCTGATGTCGCTCACGAAGCGATCGGTCCGCGGCGCCGGCGTCTCGGCCCCCTCCGGTGCCGAGGTGGCATGGGCCGACAGCTCGAGCCGCTCCCGCTCGCGTCGCTGCAACAGCGCGCGCGCCCGAGCCACCACCTCCTGGACGTAGATCGGCTTGACGACGAAGTCGTCCGCCCCCGCCTCGAGACCGCGGGTCTTGCTCTCGAGACCGGGATCCGAGATCAGCACCACCGCCGGCGGCAGCCGTTCACCGGTCTGCTTCACCCGCCGGCAGAACGCCAACACGTCGGTGTCGGTGGCGCCCGCGATCACCAGATCGGGCCCATCGGCGAGCCGCTTGACCCCCTCCTCGTTCGTGCTGGCCAAGCCGACCGCAAACCCTGCGTGCCGCAGGCTGAGATCGAGGATGCGACGAATGGACTCGTCTCCCTCGACGATCAGAATCGCCTGCGCACCCCTCCCCTCTGTCCGTTGAGACTCCATCGGCGCTGTCGACCCCGCAGTATATGCGCCACGAAGGACGGTCATTTCCAGCTATACAAAATAATAATCGCTAACTGATTAGCTCGGGGAGCCGGCGGCCGAAGATCTCGCGCAACGCGCCGAGCTCGACAGGGGCCGCCGCCACCGCCTCGCGCAGGTAGCCGACCGTCGCCGGGATCCAGCGCAGGAAGGACGGGTTTTTCCGGACTCGGTCGATGAAGACGAAGCGCCCCACGTCCTTGAGCTTGCGCTGCAGCGTCTGGAGCAGGAAGAGCCGCCGAAACGCCGCCCGATCACCGATCGCCGCCTCGACCACGAACTCCCCCCACAGACGCTCGACCTCGGAGGGCGACAGCACCACGTAAGAATCTCGAAGCAGCGCCACCAGGTCATAGGCGCGCGTCCCAAGGAGCGCGTCCTGAAAGTCGATCACCTTCAGCTCCGGCCCGGTCTGGCCGACGACCATCAGGTTTCGGCTCTGAAAGTCTCGGTGCACGAGCGTCAGCGGCGCCCCGGCCAGCTCGCGCGCCAGCCAATCGAACGCCGCCGCGAGCGCCTTCGTCTCGCCATCGTCCAGCTTCACGCCCCGTTCGGCCTCCAGGTACCACTCTTTGAAGTGCTCCAGCTCCCAGCGGAGCAGCGGTTCATCGAAGCGGCGCGAAAATGCGATGCAGCCCGGGTCGTTCCCTCGATCCCCGAGTCTTTGCAACGCTACGATCTGAGCGATGGCCGCCCGGTAGAACCGGAGCCGCTCCGACGCCGGGGCATCGCTGACAGCCGATTCGAAGGTGCGGTCACCGAGATCCTCCAGGGCCACCAGCCCGCTTCGCAGGTCGGCCTGGTAGACCCGCGGCACCGGGTAGCCGCCCGCCGCCAGATAGCGCTGCATGTTCAGAAACGGGAGCTCGGGTGGGCCGAGACCGGGCGCAGTCGCCTCGTCGGATTTCATCGGCTCGTCGGGAAGCTCCATGATCACCACGCTGGCCGGCGTGCTCCCCTCGATCCGCACCCGGTGGTAGCGACGGGTCGACGCGTCGCCCACCATCGTCTCGACCGATCCGGGCGCCTCGGGGCGGCCACGTACGAGCGGGCGCACGAACGGAATCAGGACCTCGTCGAGCCGCGGCTTCTCCAGCATTGGCGTGATAATACTTGCCCCTTCATGCCTGGAACAGAGGATGCCGTGGCCGAGCTGCGGGCCCTCTCGGCCAGATGGCGCGTTGGCTGCGACGCCATCCAGACGACGGCGCTGCTCGGATACGCTGAGCTCCTCATCCGGTGGAACCAGCGGATCAACCTGACCGGCGCACGCTCCGTCGCGGCCGTGGTCGCCGAACACTACCCGGACGCGTTCGCCCTGGCCCGACGGCTCGACCGGCCGGCGCGCCTGGTCGACGTCGGCAGCGGCGGCGGCCTTCCGGCGATTCCGCTGGCGTTGCTCCGCCCCGAGCTGACGATTCGCCTCTGTGAGCCGATTGCCAAGAAGGGCGCCTTCCTGCGGACCGCGATTCGGGAGCTGCAGCTGGCAGAGAGGGTCAGCCTTGGGAGCGGCCGTGGCGAGGACTTGGCGGACAAGGCCCCGGGCAGCTTCGATGTAGCGACCTCACGCGCGACCTTCGAGCCCGGGGCGTGGCTGGGGCTCGGCCGCCGACTGGTCCGGCCGGGAGGTCGAGTCTTCGTCCTGACGGTCCCGGGCTCCTCGGTGGCAGAGCTGGGATCGGCCGAGACCTATGCGGAGGGCAGGCGCCTGATCGTCGAAGTCGAAGTCGGAGTCGAAGTCGAAGTCGAGAGCTGAGACAGCGTTGAAGCAACCGGCGACGTTCCACGTGGAACACCAGCCGCCATCACCGAACACCAGCCGCCATCGCCCCAGGCATGTTCCACGTGGAACAGCGATCTGGCCCGCACCCGGCCATGTTCCAGCTGGAAGACCTCGGTAGGAACGAACTTGATATAAGGGACCGTGCGCTCGTTCGCAGCGACATTGGAAGCTGAGCTGGCGACCCTGGCCAGGGCCGACCGCCTCCGCGCCTGTCCCCCCGTCTCGGGGGCCTCGCGGGTCAACGTCCTGGTCGCCGGTCAACCCCGCCTCTCGTTTTCCTCGAACGACTACCTCGGCCTGGCGCAGCACCCGGCGCTGGCGAAAGCCGCCTCCGAAGCGGCTGACCGGGACGGCTTCGGAGCTTCGGCGGCCAGGCTGGTATCGGGCGACCTGCCCGCCCATCGCGCACTCGAGGACCGGCTGGCGGCATTTCTCGGGCGCCAAGCGGCCCTGGTGTTTCCGTCCGGCTACCAGACCAACCTTGGCGTGGTCACTGCCCTGGCGGGGCCGGACGACGTCGTCGTCTCGGACGCCCTCAACCACGCCAGCCTCATCGATGGCTGCCGCCTCTCGCGGGCCCGCGTTGCCGTCTACCCGCACGCCGACGCGGCCGCGGCCGCCCGTCTGCTTGCCGAGGCCCGCAGCGCCCGCAGGCG
>DATAVR010000055.1:0-13257 GCA_036267635.1 Polyangia bacterium
CATCGCCTTTGCTCGTGGTGCTGAACTGCGCGAGCGGCATCTCTCTGTCGCCGTTGACCATCAACAAGCAAAAGAATCCGTCGGCCGGCTGGGAGTGCCAGCGAACCTCGATCGACGCTGCTGCGTGCGGGGCAACGACCGAGTACAGACTCTCCCCCGGCACGTCGACGTCACCAAGCGGCGTAGGTCCGTGCACCTCCCACGAGTTCGGGATCATGTTGTCGAGAAAATCGGCCCCAGAGCCATTCCCACCGACTGCCATGCCAGAAGACGGAAGCTCGCTGGCTTCGGTCATCTCGCCAGGCACTCTCTCCCGTTGGTTACCTCGTGGCGAACTCATCAGCTTTCTCCTTTAGCCGCTGCAGCGCCGTCTGGTCAAAGCGAAAGGGACGGCAGTTCGCAGGCGCGGTCCACCCTTGCGCCAGTTCTTCGCGACCACCAAGACTTTCATAGTAACGAACATGAGTATCCCACGTCCCGAGCACCAGTCCTACCGCTCCGAGCTCTAGCGCCCTTCTGCAATGATCCCAAAGACTAGGCGCCCAAATTCCGATTTCCGACTCGTCGGATCGATCTCCAAGAAGTCCAGCCG
Source organism: Polyangia bacterium (assembly GCA_036267635.1). Classification (GTDB taxonomy): domain Bacteria; phylum Myxococcota_A; class Polyangia; order Fen-1088; family Fen-1088; genus JADGRB01. The sequence goes on from DATAVR010000055.1 coordinate 593, forward strand.
ATAGTGGCTTCCGGCCGGCAATACGAGCGGCGCTTCCGCTGACTGCACCAGATGGCCACAGGTTCTTCATCTCGGTTGAGCAGGGTAAACGCCTCAACCTCGCTCGCGGCGATCTGGGTCCAGCGCCAGTTGATGGTGAGGTCGGTTTCAGGTCGTAGCTCGGGCCATCGGCGGTCGATCTTCTCAAGATGAATCGCCGCGACATCGGCCATCTCCACTTCGCCAACGGGATCGACCGTCCATTTCCTGCCGCACATCCCGGTGGCCAAGCGCTGCCTAATCATCGAGGCGCCTAGACTAGCCGGAAACCCTCCCAATATTCGAACCTGCCCCGGCGGGGAGGGCCGGAGGAACCCCGATAGCGGCGAGCCGTTCGTCGTCGAGGACGAGCCGCGGTGTCAGAGCCCGCGACTACCGACGATCGCCAGGATCGCCGGGTCTGCGCCGTTCTTCGAGAACTCGGCGCGGTGCTCGGCGTCCTTTCACTGCCGGTCGCGAGCGCCGATCAGCATCTGCTTCATGCTCGCCGTCCCATTCGGAACGACGGCGATGATGTAGCAGCCGCTGGCCACCAGCTGCGCGACGTCAGGATCGCTTCCTGGACCACGGCTTCGAGGTCTGTTGGGTAGTGGCCCGGACCGGCGTAGCTCGCCATGGCGAAAAAGATCTCGATCCCGTCCATCTCGGCGAAGGGCTTGGTCGGTCTCCCCGCTCGTTCGTCGTCGATGCGTCGATCCTCGCGGGCCTGATACGCGCGCGCATTTTCAGCGTGCCGCGGAACGTACTCGACGGCAAAGGCCGACGGCTCCCGTCTCTGTCGCAGCCCCTGGACGCTCACTTCGATATCGGCCCGGGCGCGCTTCACGTGCGCCGCTTCGAACCGTTCGTCAGACTCGCTTTGCCTGGTGGTCATCTGGTGGGCCGCCGGTTCGAGCCGCGACGCCCACGCTCAATGGTAGGCGCCGGCCGCCATCGTTGATTGTTGCATTTGCATCTGTCGTTGAGCGGCCGCGGCGGCTGCAGCGGCTTCGGCCGCGCTGATAGGGGCCGCCATGCTGGCGCTCATGGCGCCGCCGCTCATCGCGCCGCCGGCCTTGTCGGAGGAGGCCTGGGGCGCAAACGAGCCGACCTGACAGACACAAGCGGTCGCTCCGTCCCCGTAAGAGTCCTGGCTGCCGACCCCCACCATCCCGGCGAACTGCAGGTTCCAGGACTTGCACATCCGCATGCATTCCATCGGCCCGCCATGGATCTTCCAGGCACTCGGGCACCCCGAACAGACCATCACGAGCGCGAACGCCCAGAGAGCTCTTTTTGCCATGCACGCATCGTCGCGCCCTGATCGGGCAGCGTCAAAAAACCGCCCGCGCCGATCCGATCCGTCTGGTCCAGGTGTTCGGCACCTGCTCAACAACTCTGCCAAGCACTCGGACGTCGGTCGTGGTGCGGCTGTCGCGCGCGGCGGAGGTCGGGCGACCGGCGCCGTCGGTCGCGCCGGCGGTCACCGCGGCGTCACGGCCGTTGCGGGTCCTCGTCGTCGACGACAACGTCGACGCCGCGCGCATGCTGAGCGTGCTGCTCAGGCTCCTCGGGCACGAGGTGACGCTGGCCCACGACGGACCGAGCGCGCTCGATCTCTCGGCTCCGCGCCCCCCGAGCTGGTGCTCACCGACATCGGTCTGCTGGGGATGGACGGTTACGCCGTCGCCTCGGCTCTCCTGGCGGCGGTCACCGGCTATGGCCGCGACGAGGACATCTCGCGCTCGCGCAGCGCCGGCTTCGACCACCACCTGATCAAACCGGTCGATCTCGCCTCCCTCCAGCGCATCACGGCCGCCGCGCCGGGCAACGCCTTGCTTCGATTCCGATCCCGATCAGCGGCCGTCTGCGTTGAGGAACAAAATCTTGAGCCACGCAACGCCGTCGGAGTAGCCTCGCGACCATGAGCGAGCGGTGGAGGTCAATTTGGATCTCGGTTGGGGCGGCGGCCCTGATGGTGACGGGTTGTGGAGGAAGTTCCCCCGGACAAGGGGGAATACGCGAGAGCTGTTACCCAAATGGGACGTGCAATGCTGGGCTCACTTGTGTGAGCCAGGTCTGCGTGAGCCTCGACGGCGGTCAGGCTGGGGATAACGGCGGAGGTGGCGCGGGCGGCAAAGGGGGGACCGCGGGATCAGGAAGCGGCGGCGCTGCCGGCGGGGGAATGGCAGGACAAAGCGGTACGGCGGGAGCCGCCGGCGCGGCCGGAACGAGCGGCGCGGCCGGAGCCGCCGGCCAAGGCGGCGGCGCGGGAACGACCAGCGCGAGCTGCCCGGTGACGGAACCCGGCCCGACAACCTGCCCCGCCGGTCTGATCTGCAGCTACGGTTCCTCTACCTGCACCTGTGAAGGACTGTGGACCTGCCTTCCGAGCTCGTAGTTGCCAGCCTCGCCTCCCGGCGACCGGCGCCTCATCCCGAGAAGGGGCGCGCGTAGGCCGCGGCCACCGCGATCTGAAAACTGGGGCGCTCTACCGCTGACCGCGCCGGACGTAGCCGTGGGCTTCCTTGGCGAGCGCGACCCAGGGGAGCCCACCAGCCTCGACGGTGATCCACTCCTTCATGAGCCGCCCGGTCCCCGGGTCGAAGCGCTTGCCCTTGCCCGCGTCCACCAGCGCGTCGACGCGGTCCCTCGGCAGCTTCACGACCAGGGCGCCGCGCACGAGCATCGCGAAGATCTTCCCGTTCACGGAAAAAGCGTTCTCTGAGCTGAACATGCGCCGGCGGCTGACGCCGCGGTCCTCGGCGAAGGCTTCCAGGACGGGCGCGAGGACCGGAGGGATCTCGGGCGCGGGTTTCTTCGGGCTCTTGACCGGCTTCGCCCGCCCCGCCCTCTTCGGGCTCGCTCTCTTTTTGGCCGTCGCTGCCACCGCGTTCAACTCGCTTCGCGCAGCGTAACCTAGTTCGGCGCCGACCGCCCGCTCACAAGCAGCGTTCCGTCGGTGGTCGGCGTCAGGCGCGACCAGATCGGGCGCGCCGCTTGCTCCAGAGCCACCCGGCGGCGAGCAGGAACGTGCAGAGCGCGGTGCCGGGATCTCCCGCCCCGCCGCTCGTCTGGCAAGAGCAACCGCTCGTCTCGCCAGCGGCCCCCGGGACTCCGCCGCTGCCGGTCGCCGCGCCGCCGCTGCCGGTGGCCCCGCCGCCGTTGCCGGTCGCCGCGTCGCCCGCGCCGGTGCTGCCGCCGCTGCCGGTGGTCCCGGCGGCGCCGGTCGTGCCGCCAGTGCCAGTGACGCCGCCGCTGCCGGCTCCCCCGGCCCCGCCACGCTCGCCCGATCCGGCGGCTCCTGCCGCGCCGCTGTGGCCGGCCGCGCCACCCGCGCCGGCCGCACCTTTCCCACCGGCGCCGCCACCACCGATACCGCTACCACCGATGCCACCGTGACCGCCCGCGCCGCCGTTGGCCCCGCCCGTCGGCGTCAGATAGACGCGGTAGCCGTCGGTGGCGTTCGCGCCGGTGACGGTGACGGTGATCTGATCGTCGGCAACAGCGACGTCGGCGGTCGACAGCGTGGTCGTGGCGTCGACCTCCGTCGTGCGGTTGACGAACGGCGTGTGCTCGACGACGGCGTGCACCGTGCTGCCGAAGAAGGTGGCGGCGTGGAAGCCCTTGATGACGATCTGGATCGTCCCGTCGTTGGTGCCGCCGAAGAGCACGCTGGCGAACTCGGCTGTCCCGTCGAGGTTCGCGAACCCGTCCAGCACGGTCGGGCTGGCCGGCGTCGGCGGCGTGGTCGAGACCATCTCGCCGCTCATGTCGCCGTACCACTTGTAGAACCACCAGCCGCCGTTCTTGGCGGTGTTCGAGGCCAGCAGGCTGCCGAGCCGTCCAGGGTGGGGCACGTCCCAGTACGAGATGCAGGCGCTGTCGACCTGGAAGCGCTCGAACTTGGCGATCATCGGCGCCGACGCCCCCGGCTGCCCCTCGACGTTGATGTCGGCGGCGCCGCTGTACTCATTGATGCTGATGGGGAGCGGGCCTATCCCCAGCTGCTTTTCCAGCGCGCGGTAGCTCTGCAGATCGCCGGTGAGGTTCTCGCCCGCCAGCTCGTGCCAGCTGATGATGTCCGGGATACAGCTGTTGGTTTTGCAGAACGACAGGAAGCTGTTCAGGTAGTTGTTGTCGTACGCGGCGATCGACGGCCCGATCAGCTTGGCACCGGGATCGAGCGTGCGGAGCTGCGCGTAGGTCTGCATCCAGAACTGATTGAAGGGGAGCGGATTGCCGGCGGCGTAGGTCCCCTGTGGCTCGTTCCAGATCTCGTAGCCGTAGAAGTTCGTCAGCCCCGACTGCTGTTTCCGGGTGACCGTCTGGCCTATCTTGTCGAACCAGTCGGCCATGGTCGTGAAGGTGTAGAAGCCCTTGAGCCAGTCGGCCAGCCGGATGCTGACCTTGGCGCCGATGGGAGCGACGCGTCCGGCGACGACGATGGCGTCGCCCACCGGCTGCTGCTGGTCGGCGGCCGGGTTGTTGAAGACGTACGGGTGGAGCGGCGCGATGAGGCCGTTGACGTCGGCGGGCAAGGTCTCCGTCACCCCATAGAGCGACCCGCTGGCCGCGTGGGTGACCGGCCGGATGGTGGTCGAGAGATCGACCGTCAGGGTCGTGGTGGCCGCCGCAGCGCCGTGCCACAGCCAGACAGCGCCGACGACACCAAGGCAAACCAGGTGCGACTGTCTCGTCCGACAGACACGGGTCATCTTGGGATTAGGGGCGACTGCCAGAAAGCTACTGCACGGTTTTTGCTGCCCGCTGACCTTGGGTCGCTTCAGCCGAGCGTTCAACGTTCAAGAAGATCGCTGGCGTTGCGCCCGCGACCTGGCGCCGCGCCTAGTTTCCGGAGCCCCAGCGATCAGCCGACGGCGCAAATCGCCGCGGCGGCCCGCGCTCGGGCTGGCCAGCGCCCGATCCGTATCCAAGATCCTGGATAGATGGCACGAGCCATTCGTGGAGGAGTCACATGAGGAAGCAACTGATCGGGTTGGGTCTGGCGGGCGCGCTGTCGCTGGGGTTCGGTTGGGCGACGACCGCTCGCGCCGACGACACTCAGGCGCCGTCCCAGGAGTCGAAGAGCGCCGGTGACCAGGCCGAAGGCGCCGCCAAGAGCGCCGGCGACCAGACCGACAAGGCGGCCAACAGCGCCGACCAGACCGCCAAGAGCGCCGGTGACGAGGCAGACAAGGCGGCGAAGGACACCAGCGACAAGGCCAAGGGAGCCAGCGACCAGGCTGCTGACAAAGCCAAAGGGAGCATGAACCCGTCGCAGTGACCAACGAAATGCATGATGAGCTTCGGGTCGTCCTGCATTCGTGCAGGAGCGGCCCGAAGCCATGTCCAGCGGCGGGGACACCGCGACTCCATCAGGTCGTCGGCGCGGTGCAGGTCTCTCCGGCGTGCATCTCCAGACCGTCGTCGTGATCGCCGCCGTCGTCGTCGTCGTCGCCGCCGTCGTCGCCATCATGGCCAGCGCCGGCGTTGTCGCCGTGGCCGGTGCCGTCGTCACCGCCGTGTCGATCGGGATTGTCGTCGTCGCTCAGGCTCTCGCACGCGGGGCGCGCGTCGCAGTCGAGATCGTCGTCGATGCCGTCGTGGTCGGCGTCGTGGTCGGCGTCGTTGCCCGAGACGGCGTGGTCGTTCTGGTCGCGATCGCGCCCGCGATCGTGGCCGTCGTCGTCGTCGTCGTCCGCGCAGACAAAATGATCGGGAATCCCGTCGCCGTCGACGTCGACGTCCGCGGTCGACAGCACCGCTTGCTTCACGCAAGCGACGCCCGAGCCGGTGTCGAAGCAGCTCCAGAGGCCGGCGGCCATCTGCCCCGACGCCGGCGAGGCATTGCAGCCGGCCAACAACGCCAGCGCGCCACCGAGCCCCGCGGGAAGCAGCCACCCCGGAGGAAACAGCCAAGTCGAAAGGCGAGTTTTCACAGCAAGCTCCTTTCGCTTCTTGTGCCCCGGGCCAGGCCGGTGGTTGAAAACGCGCGAGCGGAGGTGCCGGTCAGGAGCGGCGGAGCGAGAGCAGGGTGTCGCGCGCCGTTCGCCGCACGTGGCGCGAGGCCCTCCGGATCTCGCGCTCGAGCGCGCGACCTTCGTCGTCCCAGACCACCGCGGTCTGGTAGGGGCCGAGGAGGTCGTTCAGCCGGCGCAGCCGCTCGAGCGCGCGACCCATGCGTTCGGTCTCCCGGTGCAGCTGAGGCTCGTCGATGATCAGTTTTTGCCGCACCAGCTCCAGGGTCTGCACCGGCGTGTTGGCCAGGTCCCGCAGCGCCATCGCCAGGCGAGCGATGCGCTCGAGCGCCATCTTCTCCGATCTCGCGTGTTGCAGCTCCCCGTGGAGGGCATAGCTCCGCTGCCGAAAACCGAGCAGCACCAGCGCAAAGGCGCCGTAGGCGATGATTCCGAACGGCTCGCCTGCCGACATCCGCGCCCGCAGCGTCTCCGCCAGCATCAGGTGGTGAAGCAGCGCCGAGCCGACGAACAGCAGGATGGCGACAATCCCCGTCGACCAACCCGGCGGCGCGACGATGCCGAGGGTCAGCGCCGACAGCTTGTTCGGCTCGTAGGGGACCCAGTACGTCGAGTGGGCCGCGCGCGCCTCGTCGACCATCCAGGCCATCACCACCGTCGGCAGCAGCACCAACAGAAAGGCGAGGTTCGAGCGGCGCCTCGAATACGGAGGCAGCCGCGCATAGAGCGCCCACAGCACCGATCCGCTGGTCAAGATGCCGACCCCCTGCACGGCCCGCAGCCACGGTCCCGAAATCCGCCAGAACCCCACCACGCCGATGAACGTCCCCACCACACCCAGAACGGCGCAGATGATCGCCGATCGGTGCGCCTCGACGACGTCGTCCGTGCTCACTCCGCCCCCACGCTGGCCGCGCTTCCCATGATCCGATTGAGCAGCACCTGGCCGTCGAGCGGTTTGTCCAGCACCGACGCGCGGTGAAGGCTCTCGGCGCGCGCGACCAGCGGATGGGCGTGCGCGTGGCCGGTGAGGAACAGGATCCGGCCGGGGAAGCTCTGGCTCAGCAACCAGTCGTAGGCGTCGATGCCGCTCGGTCGACCGCCCCCGAGGTTGATGTCGAGGACGGCGACGTCCGCGGCCAGCACCTCGGGCCCGAGCGCCCGGAGCTCGTCGACCGAACGGGCGAGGAGGCATCGGCAGCCGCGCTCCTGCAACAGCTCGGCGAGAATCTCCAACAGGTCGGCATCATCGTCGAGGAGGGCGGCGGTCACGGCAAGGTGACTAGAAGATTGAGGTCGGGGCCGGCGGAAACAAGCCCGCGCTCGAAGTCGGAGCCCGCGCGTCGGAGCGCCGTGCCTGATCTCAGCCGGGCGACGCTTCGGCGGCGCGCGGCTCGAGGGTGATGACGATCGACTTGGAGACCGGCTGGTTGCTGCCGGCGGAGACCGCGGCCACCGGCACGAGCACGTTCGTCTCCGGATAATAGGCGGCGGCGCAGCCGCGGGGGATCTGGTAGGGGATCGCCTTAAAGTGCTCGGCGCGCCGTCGCTCGGCGCCGAAGTGGCTGACCAGATCGACGATCTGGTTCTGTTCGATCTGGCGCTCGCGCATGTCTTCTTCGTTGAGGAAGACCACCCGCCGCCCGCCGTGGATCCCGCGGTAGCGATCGTTTTCGCCGTAGATGGTGGTGTTGAACTGGTCGTGGCTGCGCAGCGTGGTGAGCAGCAGCTGGCCGTCCGAGAGCGCGTGCTCGGGGATGGGATGGACGGTGAAGCGCGCGCGCCCCGACGGCGTCGGGAAGATCCCTTCCCGCGGGCCGTTCGGCAGATAGAAGCCGCCCGGCTCGCGGACGCGGCGGTTGTACTGGACGAAGCCGGGGACGACGTGCTCGATGTGGTCGCGGATGCGATCGTAGTCGTCGATCAGCCCCTGCCAGTCGACTGTGGTCCTGGCGCCGAGCGCCGAGATCGCCATCCGCCCGACGATGGCCGGCTCGCTCAGCAGATGCTCGGATCCCGGCGGGAGCACGCCGCGCGACTGGTGGACGACGCCGGTGGTGTCCTCGACGGTCACGAACTGTTCGCCCGACCTCTGCATGTCGCGCTCGGTGCGGCCGAGGCAGGGGAGGATCAGCGCCGTCCGGCCGGTGACGAGGTGGCCGCGATTGAGCTTGGTGGAGATCTGCACGGTCAGCCGGCAGCGCGCCATCGCCTCGGAGGTGTAGCGCGTGTCGGGCGTGGCGCTGAGGAAGTTGCCGCCGAGCCCGACGAACACCTTCACCGTCCCGGCGTGCATCGCCTGGATGGTCTTCACCGTGTCGAGGCCGTGCTTGTCGGGCGGCGAAAACCCGAACTCCTGCCCCAGCGCCGCCAAAAACGCCGGGCTCATCTTCTCCCAGATCCCCACGGTGCGATCGCCCTGCACGTTGCTGTGGCCGCGCACCGGGCAGAGGCCGGCGCCGCGCCGCCCGATCTGTCCGCGCAGGAGCGCGAAGTTGGCGATGCTCTGCACGTTGGCCACGCCGTTTTCGTGCTGCGTGATTCCCATCGCCCAGCAGCAGATCATCCGCTCCGACCCGAGCGCGATCTTGGCCGCCTCGGCGATGAGCGCGCGCGAGACGCCGCTCTCCCGCACGATCGCCTCCCACGAGGCGCCGTCGAGATCGCGCACCAGCGCCTCGAACCCCTCGGTGTGGTGCGCGATGAAGTCGTGCGCCAGCAGGTTGCCGCCGGCGCCGCGATCGGCCGCCAGCATCTCCTTCATGATCCCCTTCAGGAGCGCGACGTCGCCGTTGACCCGGACCGGCAGAAACAGCGAGGCGATCTCCGTGCCGCGGCCGAGCAGCGACAGCGGCTCCTGCGGATTCTTGAACCGGATCATCCCGGTCTCGGGCAGCGGATTGACGCTGACGATCTTGCAGCCGTTGCGGGCGGCCTTCTGCAGCTCCGAGAGCATGCGCGGATGGCAGGTGCCGGGGTTCTGGCCGATGATGAAGATGCTGTCGGCGTAGCTGAAGTCTTCGATCTTCACCGTCGCCTTGCCGATGCCGATCGCCTCGGTCAGCCCGAGGCCGCTCGACTCGTGGCACATGTTCGAGCAGTCGGGGAGGTTGTTGGTCCCCAGCTGCCGAACGAACAGGCCGTACAAGAACGCGGCTTCGTTGCTGGCGCGCCCCGAGGTGTAGAACGACGCCTCGTCCGGCGAGGCGAGCGCGGCGAGCTCCTCGGCCACCAGCGCGAAGGCCTCGTCCCAGGCGATCGCCTGGTAGTGATCGGCAGCCGGTCGCCGCACCATCGGGTGCGTGAGCCGCCCCTGCTTGTCGAGCCACATGTCGCTCTCGGCCAAGAGCTCGCCGATCGAATGCTGCGCGAAGAACTCGGGCGTGACGCGCGCGCGGGTCGCCTCGGCGGCCACCGCCTTGGCGCCGTTCTCGCAGAACTCGGCCGTCTTTCGCTCGTCGTCCGGATCGGGCCAAGCACAGCTCGGGCAGTCGAAGCCGTCCTTCTGGTTGAGGTTCAGCAGCGTCTTGAGGCTGCGCTTGACCCCCATCTCCCCCGCGCCGCGACGCAGCGTCTCGACAATCGAGGAGATCCCGGCGGCCGCCAGATCGCGCCTTCCGGACCGCGGCGGGTGCTCTTCCGGCGGCGGCTCCGCGCCAGGGACACCCTTGGCCAGATGAGCGTCGGCGACAGGCGCCGGGGCGTCTTGCTGATTGGGAGCGCTGTTCTCGTCCTGCGGATGGTTCGCCACGCAGATCGCCTCGTCAGAAGCTTACACGCCGCCGCCAAGCCCCCAAAACGGCCCCCCTCGGCCAAAAAAATCGGAATCGCGATGAAAACATAACCATGTTCTTCGAGGGAATTCCCGACGAGAGTCCCTGACGTCTGGAGGTCGACCATGGCTGGATTTCTCGGCAGAGAGCAGATCATTGCCCGGCCCGGGTTCAATCGCTGGTTGATCCCACCCTGCGCGCTGGCGACGCACCTGTGCATCGGGCAGGCGTACGCGCTGAGTGTCTTCAACCTGCCGCTCACGCGGCAGCTCGGCGTCTCCCGGCCGATCGCCGGCGACTGGCGGCTGACCCAGCTCGGCTGGATCTTCACGCTCGCCATCGTCTTCCTGGGCGTCTCGGCCGCCGTCTTCGGCAAGTGGGCGCAGAGCGAGGGTCCCCGCAAGAGCGGCGTCGTGGCCGCCGTCTGCTGGGGGCTCGGGTTCTTGGTCGGCGCCCTCGGCATCCACCTCCACCAGCTGTGGTTGGTCTACCTCGGCTACGGCGTGTTCGGCGGATTCGGGCTGGGGCTCGGCTACATCACGCCGGTCTCCACGCTCATCGCCTGGTTTCCCGACCGGCGCGGCATGTCGACCGGCATGGCGATCATGGGCTTCGGCGGCGGCGCGCTCATCGCCTCGCCGCTCTCCGACTTCCTGATGCGGCACTTCGCCTCGGCGACCTCGACCGGCGTTGCCCAGACGTGGGTGGTGCTGGGGTTCGTCTACCTGGCCTTCATGCTGGGCGGTGCGTTCGGCTACCGGGTCCCGGCGCCGGGGTGGAAGCCAGAGGGCTGGGTCCCGCCGCGCGAGGATGCCCATGCGCTGGTCACACGCCACAACGTCACTCCTGCCGACGCCATCCGCACGCCGCAGTTCTGGCTGCTGTGGCTGGTCCTCTGCTTCAACGTCACCGCCGGAATCGGCGTCCTCGGCCAGGCGTCGGCGATGATCCAGGAGGTGTTCAAGGGGCGGATCAACGCCAGCGCGGCGGCCGGCTTCGTCGGCCTGCTGAGCCTGTTCAACATGGCGGGCCGGTTCCTGTGGGCATCGCTGTCGGACAAGATCGGGCGCAAGGCGACGTACATGTGCTTCTTCGCCCTCGGCACGGCGCTCTATGCGCTGGTGCCGCTCACCGGCAGGAGCGGCAGCGTGGCGCTGTTCGCGGCCTGCTTCTGCCTCATCATCAGCATGTACGGCGGCGGCTTCGCCACCATCCCGGCGTATCTGGCCGACGTGTTCGGGACCAAGTACGTGAGCGCCGTGCACGGCCGCCTGCTGACGGCCTGGTCGGCGGCCGGCGTGTTCGGCCCGGTGCTGGTCAACTACATCCGTCAGTTCCAGATCGACCACGGCATCCCCAAGAGCGAGGCTTACAACGTCACGATGTACGTCATGGCCGGGTTGCTGGTGATAGGCTTCTTCGCCAACCTGGCCGTGAAGCCGGTGGCCGACCGCTACCACGAGCACAGCGATCCGATCGGCGCGCGCGGCGCGAGCGGCGATCGCCGCGTGATGGCCTGAGGCTGGAGGAGACGAACATGGCCAAAAGCCACCAAGGGAATCGCAAGAGCAACGGCAAGTGGAAGCTGGCGCTGGCCTGGTTGGCCGTCTGGATCCCGCTCGCCTGGGGCGTGGTCGAGACCCTGAAGAAGGCGATGGCCCTGTTCGGCTCGGCATGAGCGGCCGATGCCGCTGAAGCCTCGCGCCCTGCCGATCTGGTCGCAGGCGGGAGCGCGCAGCGTCGAGCGCGCCGTCGAACGGCGGGGCAGCCCGCGCCCGCAAAACGGCCGGCCCGCGGATCGCGATCTGGTGGTCGCCGAGGAGCCACTCGAGATCCGCATCGCCGGCGAGAGCCTGATGGTGACCATGCGGACGCCCGGCGACGACCTCGATCTCGCCGCCGGCCTGCTCTACACCGAGGGGGTCATCTCGTCGCTCGACGAGGTGGCTTCGCTCGCGCAGGGCGGCGCCTCGGCCGGGCGCGATCGCGACAACGTCGTCGACGTGACGGTGGCGCCGGGGCGCAAGCTCGAGGCCTCCGCTGCCCGCCGGGTGCTGCGCGCGACCGCCGCCTGTGGCCTGTGCGGCAAGGAGAGCATCGCCGCGGTCCGCAGGCGCATCCCGGCGATCGCCGATCCGACCACGGTCCCGCTCCATGTCGTGCTGGCGCTGCCCGAGACGATCCGCGCGGCGCAGCCGGTCTTCTCGGAGACCGGCGGCCTGCACGCCGTCGGTCTCTTCACGCCCGAAGGTGCGCCGCTCGTCGTCCGCGAGGACGTCGGCCGCCACAACGCGGTCGACAAGGTCATCGGGGCCCGGTTGCGCGGCGGCTTCCCGTCACTGGCCGGCGCGGTGATGCTGCTCTCCGGGCGCGCCGGGTTCGAGCTGGTGCAGAAGGCGGCCGTCGCGCGGGTGCCGATCGTCTGCTCGGTCTCGGCCCCCTCCGCGCTGGCCGTCGATCTGGCCGAGGAGGTGGGGCTGACGCTGGTGGGGTTCGTGCGCGGCGGCTCGGCCAACGTCTACACCCACCCGCGCCGGATCGTCTGAAGAGCCGCCGACGACCGACTCAGCCGCCGACCACGTGCATCTCGACCTTGGGGCGCCGCGAGGGGGCGCGAACCAGGGTGGCGCGCTCTTCGCTGTAGCGATCGTCGCGCGCCGTCCAGACGCCGCGAATGAGCGCGCCCAGCGCCTCGTCGCTGGCGCCGGCGCGCAGGGGATCGCGCAGGGTCGTCCCGCGCGTGGCGAACAGGCAGGTGTAGAGATTCCCGTCCGACGACAGGCGCGCGCGCGAGCAGGCGCCGCAAAACGGCCGCGTCACCGAGGAGATGAAGCCGACCTCCCCCTGACCGTCGGCGAAGGCGTAGCGCGAAGCCACCTCCCCCGGTGCGAGC
>DATAVR010000056.1:0-9490 GCA_036267635.1 Polyangia bacterium
TTCGCAGAAGCCGCGGCGCAGGCCGGCGCGCAGGCGATCTTGGCGCTGGCCGCGGGGGGCGCCACGGTGCCGTTCATCGCCCGCTACCGCAAGGAGCAGACGGGGAACCTGGACGAGGTGGCGATCCGGCAGGTGCTCGACACCAAGGAACGCTGGGACGATCTGGTCAAGCGGCAGGGCTTCATCGTCGAGGAGATCGGCCGCCAGGGGAAGCTGACGCCGGAGCTCGAGGCGCGCATCCGGGGGACGTTCGATTCGGTGGCGCTCGAGGACCTCTACCTTCCCTACAAACAGAAGCGGAAGACCAAGGCCGAGACGGCGCGCGAGGCGGGGCTCGGGCCGCTCAGCGACTGGCTCTGGGCCTGCGGGCACGGGGCGGACGCCGCCGGCGAGACGCCCGAGGCGCGCGCCGCGGCCTTCGTCGACGCGGAAAAGGGAATCGGCGACGCGGCCGCGGCGCTGGCGGGAGCGGCCGACATCGTCGTGGAGCGGCTGTCGGAGGACGCCGGCCTGCGCCAGCAGGTGCGCAGCGCCTACTTCGAGCGCGGCTGCGCGCGCACCCGCAAAGCCGAGAAGGCCAAGACCCCCAGCCGGTTCGAGAACTACTTCGCCTATCAGGAGCCGGTGAAGGAGCTGCTGAAGCCGGCCAGCTCTCATCGCTACCTGGCGATGCGGCGCGGGTGGATGGAGGAGGAGCTGGTGCTGACGCTGGGCGGGCGACTCGGCGACGACGGCACCACCGATCCGCTGATGGACGAGCTGCTCGCGGCGTTCGAGACCGCCGCCTGTCCGCCGGCGGGGGCGAAATCTCCCGGCGCGGCGCTGCTCAAACGCGCGGCGCGGCTGGCGCTGCGCGTTCACGTGGCGATGTCGATCGACACCGAGGTGCACAAGGCGCTGCGCGAGGTGGCCGACGCCGCCGCCATCACCGTGTTCGCCGAAAACGTCCGCAAGCTGCTGCTGGCGGCGCCGTTCGGGCCGAAGCCGGTGTTGGGGGTCGATCCGGGGCTGCGCACCGGCTGCAAGCTGGCGGTGATCGACGCCACCGGGCGCTATCTCGGCTCGGGGCTGATGCACCTGGAGTCGCCCGCGGGGAAGGCCGCCGCCGCGCCGATCCTGGCCGACCTGGTCAAGAAGGGCGGGATCTCCGCGGTCGCCGTCGGCAACGGCACCGCCGGGCGCGAGACGGAGACCTTCGTGCGCGAGGCGCTGCGCCACTTCGAGATCGAGGTGCCGGTGGTGATGGTCAGCGAGGCGGGAGCCAGCGTCTACAGCGCCAGCGACGCCGCGCGCGAGGAGTTCCCCGAGCTGGACGTCACCATCCGCGGCGCGATCTCGATCGCGCGCCGGCTGCAGGATCCGCTGGCCGAGCTGGTGAAGATCGATCCCAAGAGCATCGGCGTCGGGCAGTACCAGCACGACGTCTCCGAGAGCGGCCTGCGCCGCAGCCTGGAGGCGGTGGTCGATTCCTGCGTGAACCAGGTGGGCGTCAACGTGAACACCGCCTCGTATCACCTGCTGGCGCACGTGTCGGGGATCGGCCCCGGCCTGGCGCGCGCGATCGTCGAGCACCGGGCCAAATCGGGTCTGTTCAAGGCGCGCGACGGCCTGCTGGAGGTGCCACGCTTTTCGAAGAAGGTCTACGAGCAGGCGGCCGGGTTCCTGCGTGTGCCGGAGGCGGCCCACCCGCTCGACAACACCGGCGTCCACCCGGAGCGTTACGGCGCGCTCGACAAGCTGGCCGTGGAGCTGGGGGTTCCGACCGCCGCGTTGCTGGGGTCGGGCGTCAAGCTGGTGAAGCAGGCGCGCGGCTTCAAAGACGAGGTCGGCGCCTTCACCTACGACGACCTCGTCCGCGAGCTGGAGAAGCCGGGGCGCGATCCGCGCGACGGCTTCGTGCCGTTCTCGTTCCGCGCCGACATCCACGAGCTCCGGGATCTGCAGCCCGAGATGGTCTGCCCGGGCATCGTCACCAACGTCACCAACTTCGGCGCCTTCGTCGACATCGGCGTGCACCAGGACGGCCTGGTCCACATCTCTCAGCTCGCCGACAAGTTCGTCAAGGATCCGCGCGAGGTGGTCAGCGCCGGCGATCGCGTCACCGTGCGCGTCCTGGAGGTGAAGCTGGACCGAAAGCAGATCGCGCTGACCATGAAGAGTGGACGGGCCTCGTCCGCGACCGCGCCGCGCCTGTCGGGCGACGCGCTTCCGCGCACCGGCGATCGCGCCCCACGCCCCGCGCCGCCGCCGCCGCCCAAAGCGGCCGCCCCTTTCAACAACCCCTTCGCCGCCGCCCTCGCCAACAAGACCAAGCGGCAGTAGCGCTCACCGGCGCTTGGACATCGCTTTGGCGGCGGCCAGGCGCTGCTCGAGCTGGCGCACGGTGGCCATGCCGATTCGTTTGATCCCCACCTTTCTGTTGAGCGCCGCGTTGACGTCGGCGTGGGTGCGGCCGGTCAGGTGGACGAGGTCGATGACCGCCTCGCTGTTCTGCTCGCGCAGCTGTCGGCGGCGCGCCAGGGCACCGCTTTTGGCGGGAGCGATCGGCAACGGATCGGCGACGGGCGGGGGGACGCGGCCGAGCGCGGGCGAGGGGCGCAACAGCGTGGCCCGCGGCCGCGCGGCGATCTCTGCGGCACCGACCAAGTCGGGGATCTCGCCGTTCGGGTCGCTGTCACCGTCGGTGTCGGCCTCGTAGATGCGCGGCGCCTCGAGAGGTCGGCCGTGCTCGTCGAGGGGCGTGGCCGAGATCGGCGCGAACAGCGAGAGTTGCTCCGTCAGGTCCCGCTCGGTCTCGGTCTTCTTCGCAGGAAGCTCGCCGTCGCGCTCCCCGGCGTAGCCGTCTTCGAATTGGGATTGCGTCTCTTTGCGCAGGCAGTGGCGTCTCTGCTCGGCGATGCCGGCCCCGAACTTCCGCAGCCGAACGTCGTCGGGGATGAACATGTAGGCGGCCTGCTTTGCCAGACGCTCGTTCCAGCGGACCAGGCGCCCGACGGCCTGCCGAAAAAACAGCTCGGTCACCGTGTTGGTGGCGTAGACGCCGACCCGAAGCCGCGGGATGTCGACCCCTTCAGAGACCATCCGCACCGCGACGATCCAGGGGGCGATCCCTTCGCCGAACCGACTGATCTTCTCGGAGGCGGCGGGATCGTCGGAGGTGGCGATGGTCGGCGAGACGCCCAGCTTCTCTTCCATGATCGCGGCGACGGCCTTGGCGTGCTCCTGATCGATCGCGATGGCCAGACCCGCCGCCCTGGGATCTCTCTCCCTCAGGTGCATCAGCTGCGCGTGGGCCTGCGCGAGCACGGTGGGCATCCAGTCGCCGACGACGTCGAGGGCGGTGCGCAGCCGCTGGCTGGCCAGCTCCCGCGCCAGGCGATCGTCGAAGGTGGCTTCGTAGGAGACCCCGTCGGGCGCCGTCCACTCCATCCGCCCGTTGATGCGCGGAAAGTAGACCGGCCGCACGACCATGCGGTCCCGGAGCGCGTCGCCGTAACCGTATTCGAAATCGGGCTGGGCCAGCTCACCGACGTAGTTGATGAAGGGGATCGTTCGTTGGTCCGAGCGAAACGGCGTACCCGACAGGCTGAGGCGCCGCCAGGCCGGGTCGAACGCCTGCCGGATGGCGTCGCCCCACGACCGGCTGTCTCCGGCGTGGTGGATCTCGTCCAGCACCACCAGCGCCTGCCGGACCATCGGTCGGAACGCGGTCGGCGCCGCCGCGACCTGCTGGTAGGTGACCACCACGCCGTGCGCGTCCGACGGCAGGCCGCCATAGGCGACGCTCCACTCCGGGTCGAGGTGGATGTCCAGACGCTCGGCGGCCTGCGCCCACTGGTACTTGAGGTGCTGCGTGGGAACCACCACCACCATCCGGCGGATCGCCTTCGATACCAGCGCGCGTCGGCCAGCGGTCAGCGCGAAGGTGGTCTTCCCGGCGCCGGGCGTCGCCACCGCCAGAAAATTGAGCGAGCTGGAGGCTTCGAACTGATCGAGCGCGTCGCACTGCCAGGCGCGCAGCGGCACCGCGCCACGGTCCGCCGCCCGCGCCGCGCGCTCCCCCGAAGCAATGCTCTCGGCGACGGGATCGACGCTGTCGGTGGAGTCGGTAGAGTCGGTGGAGTCGAAAAATGGCAAGTGCGATGGCGGTGGAAAGTCGGCGGTCGGCAGTGGGAAGCCCGGCAGCTTGAACGTCCGCGCGCCACATCAACAGCTAGACATTCTCGTCCTCGTCTGCGGTGGAATGTTCAGGCGATGCTCGACTGGTCGGCGGCGCGCGCAGCGCCGCGGCGGCGGCCAGTGCCAGCGCCGCCACGCCGAGCAATGTCGCGAGCGGCGCGATCTTGCGCGCGGCGAGCGCGAGCCCGAGCGGGGTCCCGAAGCCCACGTAGGTGAGCACGTAGTAAAGGCCGGTGAGCCCGGCGCGGGTATCGGGGCGCGAGAGCGTCTCGACGATGCGCAGCCCGGAGGTCATGCAGACGCCGTAGGCCCCGCCGAGCAGCGCCGCGGCGGCGAGCAAGAGCAAGGTGGAGTGCCAGGCGACGGCCCCGGCGCCCAGAACGACGCCCGCCGCGCCGACGACCAGCCCCGCGCGGGCGGCGCCGGTGGGGGCGATTCGGCGGGTGAAGGGCTGCGCCAGCATGCCGGCCGCCAGCGTGAGCGCCGCCAGCGCCCCCACGTAGCTCGGCTGAAGCTTGCCGCCCGCGAGCAGCGGCAGGGTGGCGAAGGCGATCCCAGGAAAGGCGAACACGAACGGCGCCATCCAGACCACGCCGCGAAGGAAAGGGCCGCGGTTGGAGCCGTCGAGGCCGATGCGCAGCAGAGGACCGAGCCGTACCGCCGCGCGCGGCGTCGCCGGCGCGCGGACCGCCAGGACGAAAGCCACCGACGAGGCGATCAGATGGGCGACGTAAGGGAGGACCGTCGGATGCGGCGCGTACTGGGCCAACAGGCCGCTCAGCAAGGGGCCGAAGCCGAACCCGGCGGAGAGCGCCAGGGTCGCCCGTCGCGCACCCGCGCCGGGGCGGTCCCGGCGGAGAGCTCCAGCAGCCAGACCGCGCCCGGGCTCATGGCGGCGCCAGCCGCGACGCCGTAGAGGAGCCGGCCCAGCAAGAGCGCGTCGAAGCTGCGCCCCCCCGCGCCCAGGACGGCGCTCGCCACCAGCGTCAGACCGGTGGCCGGAAAAACCAGGGCGCGCCGCCCATAGCGATCCGACAGCGGCCCCGAGAGCAACAGCCCCGGAACCAGCCCCAGCGCGTACATTCCCAGCAGCGCGGCGGGGGCCGCGGCGTCGAGCGCCAGCGTCGCCTTGTAGACCAGCAGGAGCGCCACGAAGTGGTTCGCGCCCCACCCGACGCAGAAGAGCAGCAGCGCGATCCGCACCCACGGTTTCAACATCGTGAATGAGCTAACGGCTGCTTCCGCCGATGCTGGCGCAGATGCGGCGAATCTTCTCGATGTTGGGCGGCTTGGCGAGGTGTTGATCGAACCCCGCGGCGCTGGCCTTGGCGAGATCCTCCGACTGCGCGTATCCGCTGAGGGCGACGAGGAGCGTCGATCGAAAGGCGGCGTCGGCCCGGAAGGCCCGCGCCACCTCGTAGCCGTTCATGCCGGGCAGGCCGATGTCGCAGAACACGATCTCGGGCTTGAAGACGCGCGCTCGGGTGAGGGCCTCCGGTCCGTTGCGCGCCACCGCCACCTGATGGGCATGGATCTCGAGCACCGCACGCAACCCGTCGGCGACGTCGTGATCGTCGTCGACGATCAGCACCCGGCGGCCCGGCAGCGGGGGAGCGTGGGCGGGCGCGATCCGGGCCTCGGGCTCGAGGCCCGGCTGGAGCGGCAGGAAGACGGTCAGCTCGGCCCCTCTGTCTCGCCCCGCGCTGGTGGCGCTCACTTCGCCGCCGTGAAGCACGACCAGCCCCTTGACGAGCGCCAGGCCGAGGCCGAGCCCGCCGCTGTTCCGATCGAGCGTGTGGTCCCCCTGCATGAAGGGCTCGAACAGCCGGTCAATCAAAGCGGAATCGATTCCCCGCCCGGCGTCCGACACCCGCAGCACGGCGCGCGCAGCGGTCGGATCGGAGGTGACCGAGACGGTGACCGTCCCGCCGGCCGGGCTGAACTTGATGGCGTTCGAAAGCAGGTTGGTGATCACCTGGGAGAGCCGCGCGCCGTCCGCGCTGACCATGACCGGCGCCTCCGGCGCCTTGACCTCCAGCCGGACGCCGCCGAGCTCGAGGTGAGACCGGTTGTCGTGGATCGTCTCGCGGACGACCTGACAGAGATCGAGCGGCCGTTTTTGGAGCTCGATCTTGTTGCGCGAGATGCGGGTGACGTCGAGGAGATCGTCGACCATTCGAACGACGTGACCGACCTGGCGATCGATCACCTCCCGTGCGTTGACCACCGCCTGGCTGCCTGGCGCGCCGTGCTCGAGCACGTAGAGGGTGGTTCGAATCGCCGCCAGGGGATTGCGCAGCTCGTGCGAGAGGACGGCGATGAACTCGCTCTTGCGGCGATCCGCCTCACGCAGTTCGTCGACCAGCCGCCGCTGCGCGGTGATATCCTCGCTCATCACCAGGAGTTGGTCCACCTCACCGTCCGATCCGACCAGCGGAACGACTGTCCATTGACGGACGAAGGGTGCCCGTCCCGGCAGCGTGTTCGCCAGCTCGTAGCTCTGGCGCTCGCCGGTCTGGACGGCGCGCTCGGCGTGCGTGCGCAGGGGCGCCCAGACCGCCTCGGGCCAGAGCTCCCCTCCGAACTTCCCGATCAGCTCCTCCTTGGGGATCTTCAGCTTCACCGAGCACTGAACGGCGAGCGCCGGATTGAGGTAGAGGAGACGAAATTCTCGATCATAGAGCACGAGATTGATCGGGATGTTCTCCACCGTGGTGCGGAAGCGCGCCTCCGACTCGCGCAGCTTCTGCGCCCACTCCGCGCGCGCGTTCAAGCTCGCGGCCTCCTCGGCCCAGCGCGCCCGCTCGATCGCGTCGGCGCACTGCAGGGCCAGCAGCTCGAGCAACTTGAGGCTGTGGCTGGGCAGGCCGTGGGTCCGGCGAAAATAGGTAGAGAGCAGCCCGACCACCTTCCCGGAGCGGCTGCCGAGCGGCGTGGTCTGAATCGTCAGGACGCCGGCCGCGCGCATCGCCTCGCGATCGGAGGATTCCGCGTCCGGACGAACGCTGGCGAAGCGCTCCACGAACGCCGGCTCGAAGCCACGGTGCGCGGAGAGCCTCAGCTCGCCCGAGAGCGGATCGCGGAGCTGGATGCTCGCCATGTCGGCGCCGACGACGGAGACAGCCGCCTCGACCACCTCCTCGAGCAGCGCAGCCAGATCGCCCTCCCGCACGAAGCGGGTGGCGATGGCGTGCAGCCGGGTCATGGCCGCCAGCTCGGCGACCAGGCTCTTCTGAGCCACCTGCAGCTCGTCTTGCGCCCGCTTTCGGTCGGTCACGTCGGAGAGCACCGCCGTCACGGTCCCCCGGTTGGAGGGGAAGGCCGACACCTTCAAGTACTTCCCGAGGTCGTCGAAGTACATCTCCGCGCGGTCCGCCTCGCCGCTGCTGGCGACCTTCCCGAGCAGCTTGAAGCAGGGGCTGTCGAGCCCGCTGAACTCGGACAGCCGACGCCCGAGCCGGCTCGCTCTCTGGATGCCGATGACCTCTTCGTAGGCCGGGTTGACGTCGAGAAACAGGAAATCGATCGGCTTCCCGACGGCGTCGACGACGACCTCCAGCAGGGCCGCGCCGTCGCTCAGCGATTCGAACAGGCGTTGGTAGTTCTCCTCGCTGATCCGCAGCTCGTGCGCGTCGAGAGGATTTGCCGTCATGACGCGGCATTGTACAGAAAGAGAGGCAGGTGGCCGATTTTCCCGCCAGCTGGTATCCACCGTCGTTGCACATGACAACCACCTTCGCCCAGGTCCGCCAGATCACCGTCGCCGAGCTCAAATCCATGTTGGACAGCGGAGCGTCGTTCCAGCTCTGGGACGTGCGCACCGACGCCGAGCGAGGCATCGCCAAGATAGCGGGCGCGCGGCATCTCGACCAACAGGGGGCGGAGTATCTCGAGGATCTCTCCCGAGACACGCCGCTCGTCTTCCATTGTCACCACGGGATCCGCAGTCAGGCCGCGGCCCAGCACTTCGTGGCGAAGGGCTTCACCAACGTCTGCAACGTCGCGGGCGGCATCGAGGCCTGGTCACTGCAGGTCGACCGGTCCGTTCCTCGCTACTGACTGCCGGACGAAGATCGGCCGCATTGATTCGATGAAACCGATCATCGCGCGTGTGTTGGCCGTGCCTTGGCCCCGAGTACCTGGTGAACTGCGTCGCTTCTGATCGGGCGTCTGCCGGTGCCTGCGGGATGTCACGACCATCTCACGAACTCGGATGACCGAACCGATGGCATCCGATCGACGGGCATCAGATGCAGTGCGACGCGTGTGCCCAAAAACGCCTGGCAGAGCAAGCTTCCGAATCACCACCAAGATCAGGGGCGAGGTGACCCGTGAGCGCATCCGGCAGAGCGAGGCCGATGCGCTGCGCAAGCTCGCGCATCCTTCGCGCAACGAGGGACTGAAAGCGTTCCTGGAGAACTAGGGGCGCGGGGGGGGGGACGTCGTTCGGGCCAGCTCGACCGCGGGATATCGGCTGTCTACTTAACATGCTGATATTATACGGTTACGATGGCATGCGTTGGCACTCTTGTCGGTCGACTGCTTGACGGTCGCTGGATGGTGTTTATCTCATCGCCGCGACCTCCAGCCGCAGGGGCTGAGATTGCGCGACGAGCCGGCGAGGTTCCTCCGATGGCGGTGGTCCTTCACGCCCGAACACGATCCAAGCAAGGACAAAAAAGAAATGAAGCTCAGACCCCTTTACGACCGCCTTCTCGTCACGCGGACGGAAGAGCAGCACAAGACGACCGGCGGGCTCTTCATCCCCGACACCGCTAAGGAGAAGCCGATGGAGGCGCGTGTCGTCGCCGTCGGCAACGGAAAAATCCTGGAGGACGGATCGCTCCGCAAGCTGGAAGTCAAAGCCGGCGACAAGGTGCTGTTCGCCAAGTACTCGGGCAACGAGATCAAGATCGACGGAACCGATCACCTGATCCTTCGCGAGGACGACGTTCTCGCGGTCATCGATTAATTCTGGACCCTCAAAGGGTCCCGCGCCCCCCGCGATAGAGCTCGGGCGAGCAAAGCTCGCCCTCCCTCGACGCGATCGATTCTTCCTTCTAAGAAGCTCAAACAACGCAGAGAACACGGAGAACCAACAATCATGTCAGCCAAAGAAATCGTCTTTTCAGAGAGCGCCCGCCACAGCATCGCGAGCGGGCTCAACATTCTGGCCAACACGGTGAAGGTGACGCTGGGGCCGCGCGGCCGCAACGTCATCATCGAGAAGTCCTGGGGGTCGCCGACGGTGACCAAGGACGGCGTCACCGTCGCCAAGGAGATCGAGCTCGAGGACAAGCTCGCCAACATG
>DATAVR010000057.1:0-25081 GCA_036267635.1 Polyangia bacterium
CGTCGCCGGACGCGGCTCGATCTCCTCGGCGGGGATGACCAGCTCGCGCACGGTGCCGGCGGGGCCGCCGTGCGGCTTGTGGTCGCGGATCTTCTCCTTCCACTTTCGCACCTGCCGCTCGATCCGCGCCGCGGCGAGATCGATCGAGGAGTACATGTCCTCGGTCGTCTCCTTGGCGTTGATGGCGATCCCGTTGGGGAGCGTGATGGAGAGGTCGGCGACGTGGTTGAAGCCACGTTCGACAGAAAACACCGCATGGGCCGAGATGGGCCCCTTGTGGAAATACTTCTTTATCTTGTCGAGCTTGTCGGCCGTGTATTCCCGCACGGCCTGCGAACCATCCATGTGTCGAAACGTGGTCGAGAGCTGCATTGGGCGCTCCTGTCCGCGAGGCGTTTTACCCCATTTTACCGTCGAGCAACAGGAATTGAATCTGGCGTCGCGCCGCGCGGGCGCAACCTCGGATCCGCCTCCCGGGCACCTCGGCTCCTACCCCTCCCGCGCCTCGGCTCCTATCCCTCCCGCGCCTCGCGCTCCTAATCCCCTCCCGCACCTCGGCTCCTAATCCCCGCGGCTCGGCTCCGCTTCGTGCGGCTCGAACGGCCCGGCTCGCCGCCCGCCTCTGGCCGCACGATACTTTTTGCGGCGCGTGGGCTGCCTTTCAAATCGGGAGCGCAGCCCACGCGCCGCAAAGAGTCCACGTGCGGCCAGAGGTGCCCGATCGAGCCGAGCGCGCGAGCCGCACGTAACGGAGCCGAGCGCGGGAGGGATAGGAGCCGAGCGCGGACCGACGGGCAGCGGGCGGGTGGCGGCATGTGTCCGGGCCCCTGGCGAAGGCGGGAGGGTCTCAGAAAACCTGGCGGCGCTTGGAGCTGGAGAGGATCCGAAGCTGCTCTCGGTACTTGGCCACGGTCCGGCGGGCGATCTCGATGTTCTGATCCTTCAGCAGCTCGACGATACGCTGGTCCGAATGCGGGTTTTTCGGACTCTCCGAGCCGATGATCTGCTTGATCTTCAGCTTCACGGCTTCCGAGGCCAGGTCGTCGCCGTCCGTGCGCGAGATGCCCGAATTGAAGAAGTACTTCAGCTCGTAGATCCCCTGCGGCGTATGGACGTACTTGTTGGTCGTCACCCGCGACACCGTCGACTCGTGCATCCCGATGTCCTCGGCCACGTCGCGCAGGATGAGCGGCTTCAAGTGGGCGGTTCCCTTGTCGAAGAACTCGCGCTGGAACTTGAGGATCGACTCGGTGACCCGGCCGATGGTCCGCTGCCGCTGCTGGATCGACCGAATCAACCACTGCGCGCTGCGCAGTTTTTCCTGGATGTACTCGCGCGCCTTGGGCCCCCCCGCCAGCGCCGTCCGATAGAAGTCGGAGATCTTCAACTTCGGCAGGCCGTCGTCGTTGGCGACCACGAAGTACTTGTCGCCGATCTTGTGCACGTAGACGTCCGGCGTGATGTAGGTCGGCTCTTCGGAGGTGTACTGGCGCCCCGGCTTGGGGTCGAATCCCTTGACCACCTTGGCCGCCTCGTAGATCTCGTCGACCGGCTGGCCGAGATCCTTGGCGATCGCCTGATAGTTCTTCTTCTCCAGGTTGCTGAGGTGCTTCTCGATGATGCCGACCACCACGTCGTCGTCGGCGCCGATGTGGCGCGCCTGGATGAGCAGGCACTCCGGCAACGAGCGGGCGCCAACGCCGATCGGATCGAACTCCTGCACCTTCTTCAGCACCGCCTCGGCCAGGTCCAGGCTCACGCCGGCCTCCTCGGCCATCTCCTCGAGCCCGTCCTCGAGATATCCGTCCGGCGTCAGGTTGCCGATGATCAGCATCCCGATCCCGTCCTCCTCCCGCGAGAACGGGGAGAGCTTGAGCTGCCACTCGAGGTGATCGAACAGCGAGGTCCCACGGGTCAGCGTCGATTCGAGGGAGGGGAGATCCTCGTTGTTGGACTTGTACGACGGCATCGGCGCGGCGGCCGCCTGGTTGTCCAGGTACCCCTCCCAGTCGAAGTCGTTGACCGCGTCGTTGGAGTTGCTGTCGGCCTTCACCTCGGCGGTGGTGTCGATCTTGTCCTCGCGGATCTCCACCACCGGCGTCTCGGTCTCGCCCACATGCTCGACGTCGGCGCCCTCGGCGGCCTCCGCGGTCTTGGGCTCCTCGCTGGCGCTGTCGACCGCGTCCTCCAGAATCGGGTTCTCGAGGATCTCGTCCCGAATCGTGTCGGCCAGCTCCATCCGTGAGAGCTGCAGCAGCTTGATCGCCTGCTGCAGCTGGGGAGTCATCACCAGCTGCTGCTGAAGCTTGAGGTGCTGCTTGATCTCTATCGCCATGCCACGCTCGACTGTTTTTACACCTATAGGTCGTCAGCGACAAGCGTCAATGGCAGTTGTGGTACATGAATTGCACATACCCCACCGCACAAGCACACCCGGCAGTGCGTCTACGCCCTAACAGGCTAAAATCACGAGGATTTATTACGGCGTGGCGACGGCGGCGTTTTCGGCTGAGCGGCGGCTGCGGTCCCCCAGGCGGGCGCGCAGCGCGGCGGCGACAAACGACCGAAACAGGGGGTGCGGCGCCTGGGGCCGCGACTTGAACTCGGGGTGGAACTGGCAGCCCACGAAGTAGGGATGATCGGGCAGCTCCACCATTTCGACCAGCCGTTTGTCGGGAGAGACGCCCGAGATCAGCATGCCGCGCCCGGTGAGCGCCTCGCGGAAATCGTTGTTCACCTCGTAGCGGTGACGGTGCCGCTCGGTGATCTCGGCGGCGCCGTAGGCGGCGGCTGCCTTCGAGCCCGGCACCAGCACGCAGGGATAGCCGCCAAGCCGCATGGTCGCCCCCTTCTCGGTGATCTGCCGCTGCTCGGGAAGAAAATCGACCACCGGGAAGGGCGCCTTTGGATCGAACTCGGTCGAGTTTGCCCCTTTGAGACCGGTCACGTTGCGTGCGAATTCGATCACCGCCACCTGCATGCCGAGGCAGATGCCGAAGAAGGGGACCGCCTCTTCGCGCGCGTATCGAACCGCTTCGATCTTCCCCTCGATGCCGCGGCTGCCGAAGCCCGGCGCGACCAGGATGCCGTCCATCTGGCCGAGCAGCGCCGCGGCGCCCCGCCGCTCGATCTCCTCCGAGTCGATGTGGTGCAGGTTCACCCGGCACTCGTTGCCGATCCCGCCGTGGATGAGCGCCTCGTTGAGGCTCTTGTACGACTCGACGAGATCGACGTACTTGCCGACCAGGCCGATGTCGACCTCGGCCTGCGGGCTCTTGAGCCGATGCACGACCCGCTCCCAACCGGTCAGCTCGGGCGCGCGGGACCAGATGTTCAGCAGCTCGCCGATCTTGTCGTCGACCCCTTCGGCGTGGAAACGGATCGGCACCTCGTAGATGCAGCTGACATCCTCGGCCGAGAAGACGGCGTCGGCGGCGACGTTGGTGAACATGGCGATCTTCTTCTTCATCGCCGGTTCGATGACCCGCTCGGAACGGCAGAGCAGGATCTCGGGCTGAATCCCGATCTCGCGCAGCTTCATCACCGAATGCTGCGTCGGCTTGGTCTTCATCTCGCCGGCCGCGCTGATGTAGGGGACCAGGGTCACGTGGACAGAAATCGCGTTGGTGGCGCCGACCTCGAAGCGCAGCTGGCGAATCGCCTCGAGAAAAGGGAGAGACTCGATGTCGCCGACGGTGCCGCCCACCTCGACGATCAGCACGTCTTGCCCCTTGGCGCACTCGACGATGCGGTGCTTGATCTCATCGGTGACGTGCGGAATCACCTGCACGGTCCCCCCCAGGTACTCGCCGCGCCGCTCCTTCTGGATGACCGTCTGGTAGATCTGGCCGCTGGTGGCGTTGTTGAGCCGGGTCATCCGCTGCGAGATGAACCGCTCGTAGTGGCCGAGGTCGAGGTCGGTCTCGGCGCCGTCGTCGGTGACGAAAACTTCGCCGTGCTGCATCGGGTTCATCGTCCCGGGGTCGACGTTGAGGTATGGATCCAGCTTCTGGATCGTCAGCTTGAGCCCGCGGGTCTCCAGCAGGCTGCCGATCGACGCCGACGCCAACCCCTTCCCCAGCGACGAGACCACCCCACCGGTGACGAAGATGAACTTGGTCTGTTTCGACGTCTGTCGAGCGGGTGCGGTCATCGAGGTGCCTCCTTGGGGAACCGGCGGCGCACTCTGCTTGACGCCGAGAAGAATGTCGTCTTCAACTCGGGCCGTTATTCTTTCTGTCGGGCAGTAAGAAGTCAATCGGAACCGAACGCGATCGCGATGTCTGGCGCAGTCATCCTCATCATCGAAGACGATGCCCACATCGGCGGGCTGGTGGCGGAGGTGCTGCGCGAGGCCGGCCACGCGCCCGCGCTCGTGCGCGACGTGCGCGCCGCGCGCAGCTGGAGCGACGAGGGGAACCGCGCCGCGGCCGTGCTCAGCGATCTCATGGTGGCCGGCTCGACCGGCCCCGAGCGCCTCCCCGCCGAGCTGGCGACGATCTTCCCCGACATCCCGCTGGCGCTGATGACCGGCGTCCCGCGCAACCGGCGCGCCGCCCTGGGCGTGACGCACGACCGCATCCTGGAAAAGCCGTTCGAGCTGGAGGCGCTGGTCGATCTGGTCGACGCGATGCTGGCGCCGCGCGCCGTCGAGGGGACGTGAAGATCTTTCCCGGCGCGACCGCCTACGCCGCCGCGCGTGCTCCCGGCGCGCCGCCCCTCGCCGTGGCGATCGGCAACTTCGACGGCGTCCACCTCGGGCATCGCGCCCTGCTGGACGAGACCCGGGCCCGCGCTCTCCGCCGCGGCGGCGCATCTGCGGTGTTGACCTTCACGCCGCACCCCGCGCGGCTCTTCGCGCCCGCCAAGGCGCCGCCGCTCATCATGTCGCTCGGACGCCGGCTGGAGCTGTGCGCCGAGGCGGGGATCGACGTGGCGATCGTCGAGACCTTCACCCCCGCCTTCGCGGCCATCGAGGCCGACGCCTTCGTTCGCCGCGTGCTCGCAGAGGATCTGGGCGCCGGCGACGTGGTGGTCGGCTACGACTTCAGCTTCGGGCGCGGACGGCGCGGGAACGTCGCGCGGCTCGGCGCGCTCGGCGGCGAGCTCGGCCTCGGCGTGGCGGTGATTCCGCCGGTCGACGTGGGCGGCCTCCCCTGTTCGTCGACACGGATCCGCGAGCTCTGCGCGACCGGCGACGTCCGCCAAGCCGCCGCCCTGCTCGGCCGGCCGGTCGAGATCGAGGGGCCGGTCGTGCGCGGCGCGGCGCGCGGCAAGAGCCTCGGCTTCCCCACCGCCAACGTCGTCCCCGAAGGGGAGCTGGTCCCCGAGCTCGGCATCTACGCCGGCCGCGCCAGGCTGCTCGACGGCCCCGACGCCGGCGCCGTGCACAAAACGGCGCTCAGCGTCGGCCGCAACACCACCTTTGGTCCGGACGCCCCGGTGACCGTCGAGGCCTACCTGCTCGACTTCGACGGCGATCTCTACGGCCGCCGCCTTCGTCTCGAGCTCACCCTTCGCCTGCGGGACGAGCAGCGCTTCGCGTCGGTCGATGCGCTGGTGGCGCAGATCCATGCAGACGTGGCCCGCGTGCGGGCCTTGACGCGTGGAGCGTAGGACGGCTCCGCCGGCCGACGCTCTTCGCGGGAGGTACGGAACCCCTTGGGGGTTCCGATTGAGATAGAGTCGTAGCGTGTTCGACACCGAGACGATGGCCGAGCTGTGCGTGCGGCAGGGGCTCACCGATCAGGCGATCGGGATCTTCCGGCGGCTCGCCGAGGTGGCCGAAGACCCCGGCATCCGACTGCGGTACGAGACCCGAATCTCCGAGCTCGGGCGCGATCCGGTGGTGGTGCCCATCGAGACCCCGGGATTGCGTGTGGCGGAGCGCGCGGGTGCGGTGGAGATCGAGTGGCGCCTGCCCCCCGAGGTCGCCGGACCGGCCCTGCAGGTGCTGCTCCTGCGGCGTGGCCCCGACGGGATCGAGACCGACCCCCGAACGCTTCCCCTCGGTGCGGCGCAGGGGCGCACCAGCTTCGCGGTCGCCAATCTTTGCGGCGTGCGCGCCGCGGCCGGCCGCTTGATCGACGGCACCTTCGTCCCGCTGGTCCGCTTTCCGGATCGAATCGCCTAACGCGCGCGATCCGCGTGCGAAGGCGCATGTTATAGAAGGTGAACTATGTTCACCGGAGTCATCACCGCGCTCGTAACGCCCCTGCGCGGCGACGCGCTCGACGAAGAGGCGCTGCGCCGTCTCGTCGACGAGCAGATCGCCAGCGGGATCGACGGCCTCGTCCCCGTCGGCACCACGGGCGAATCGCCGACGCTCACCAACGAAGAGCACCTGCGGGTCATCCAGCTGGTCGTCGAGGCGGCCAAGAAGCGCGTCCCGGTGATCGCCGGGACCGGCTCCAACTCGACGCGCGAGACGATCGAGATGTCGGCCGCCGCGCGCAAGGTCGGCGCCGACGGTCTCCTGCTGGTCACCCCCTACTACAACCGCCCGGGACAGGAGCATCTCTACCGCCACTTCAAAGCGGTCGTCGAGGCGGTGCCGTTGCCGAGCGTGCTCTACAACGTCCCCGCCCGAACGGCGTGCGATCTGCTGCCCGAGACGATCGGGCGGCTCGCCGAGCTCCCCCAGGTGGTCGGCGTCAAGGAGGCGACCGGGTCGGCCCTGCGCGCGTCGCAGGTGCTGGCCCAGCTCGCGGGCAAGAGCAGTCAGGTGGCGGTGCTCTCCGGCGACGACGCCACGGCGTTCCCGCTGTTCGCGCTGGGCGCGCGCGGGGTCATCTCGGTCGTCAGCAACGTCGCGCCGAAGCAGATGAGCGCGATGTGGGACGCCGCCGCGGCTGGCGACTGGAAGAAGGCGCGGGAGCTGCACTATCAGCTGCTGCCGCTCGGCGAGGGGCTGTTCGTGGAGGCCAACCCGATCCCGGTCAAGACGGCGCTGGCGATGATGGGGCGGATCGCCGACGAGATCCGGCCGCCGCTCTACCCGCTGGCAGAGCAGCACCGCGCCAAGCTGCGGGCGCAGCTGCAAGCGATCGGCCTGCTTTAGCCATGGCCAAACCGGTCCGCATCGCGGTGCTCGGGGCCGACGGGCGGATGGGGCGGGCGCTCACCCGCGCCGTCAAGGCCGCGGCGCCCGACGCCGTGCTGACCGCCGCCTGCGAGCGCGCCGGGGCGGCCGCCATCGGCGCCGATGCCGGCACACGCGCCGGGATCGAACAGGCCGGCGTGACCATCGAGGCGGCGCTGCCGGGCAAAGGGGCCGCCGACGTCTGGATCGACTTCACCACCGCCAGCGCCGCGGAGGCGGTCACCGTCGCCGCCACCGCTGCGGGCGCGGCGCTGGTGATCGGCACGACCGGTCTCGGCACCCACGCGCGGGCCGGGATCGACTTCGCCGCGCTGAAGATCCCCATCGTCTTCGCCGCCAACTACTCGGTCGGCATCAACGTCATGCTCAAGCTGATCGCCGACGCGGCCCGCGCGCTCGGCAACGGGTACGACCTGGAGATCGTCGAGTCGCACCACCGCGCCAAGCACGACGCACCGTCGGGAACCGCGCTCGTGCTGGCCGAGGCGCTGGCCGACGCCAGCGGCCGCAAGCTCGCCTCCGCCGCGCGCTACGCCCGGCACGGCGACATCGGCCCGCGCGCGCCGAGCGAGATCGGCATCCAGGCCATCCGGGGCGGCGACGTCGTGGGCGACCACACCGTCTTCTTTCTAGGAAGCGGCGATCGCCTGGAGATCACCCACCGGGCGACCACCCGCGACACCTTCGCGGTCGGCGCGGTGCGCGCGGCGCTCTGGCTCTGCGGCCGCGCGCCCGGGCTCTACGACATGCGCGCGGTGCTCGGCCTCGATCGCGGTTAAGATAAGACCGTGGCCGGATCGCGGCGGACAGCGTCGGATTTCGCCCGGCTCCCGACGGAGGCGGTGCACCCGCGCGCGGCCAAGCTCGACACGCTGGCGCCCGAGGCGATCGCCGCCTTGATGCTGGCCGAGGAGAGCAAGGCGCTCGCCGCCGCGCGCGGCCAGGCGGCGGAGATCGGGCGCGCCGCGCGGCTGGCCGCCGACAAGCTGGCGGCCGGCGGGCGGCTGGTCTACGTCGGCGCCGGCACCTCGGGGCGACTCGGCACGCTCGACGCGGTGGAGTGCGTCCCGACCTTCGGCGTCCCCCCCTCGCGGGTGGTCCCCATCATCGCCGGCGGTCCGGCCGCGCTCACCCGGTCGGTCGAGGGGGCGGAGGACAACGTGCGCGACGCCGAGCAGCGGATGCGGCGCGCGGCGGTCGGTCCCGCCGACGTCGTCTGCGGCGTGGCCGCCTCGGGGGTGACGCCGTTCGTGCGGGCGGCGCTGGAGTACGCGCGCTTTCGGCGCGCGGCGACCATCTTCGTGACCTGCGCGGCGTCGGGCGGAGACATGCCGGCCGACGTGGTCGTGGCGCTCGACACCGGCCCCGAGGTGATCGCCGGCTCGACGCGGCTCAAGGCGGGGACCGCCACCAAGGTGGCGCTGAACGCCATCTCCACCACGGCCTTCGTGCTGCTCGGCAAGACCTACGGCGGCCTGATGGTCGACGTGCGGCCGACCAACGCCAAGCTCTGGGCGCGCGCCAGCCGGATCGTCAGCTCCCTCTCCGGCCTCGACGATGCCGGCGCGCGCAAGCTGATCGAGAAGGCGGGCGGACGCGCCAAGGTCGCGCTGGTCATGCACCACGCGGGCGTCTCGGCGGCGCGCGCGCGGGAGCTGCTGGTCACCCACAAAGGCTCGCTGCGGGCGATCGTCGGCGATCTGCCGATCCGTCCGCCCGCCGAGGGGTCATGACAGCCGGGGAACGCGCCCCGCTGGCGCGTCTCTCCGCCGCGCGCGCCAAACGCGAGCGGCTGGTGATCGGGCTTTTGTCGGGGACCAGCGCCGACGGCACCGACGCCGCGCTCTGCGCCATCGAGGGGGTCGACGACACCACCCGCCTCTCGACCCGCGCCTTCGTGACCACCCCGTTCTCACGCCCCCTGCGCGAGCGGATCTTCCGCGTCGGCGAGGCCAACGCCTCGGAGCTGTGCGATCTCGACGTCGTCCTCGGCGAGGCGTTCGCCGAGGCGGCCCGCGCCGTCGTCGCCGCCGCGGGCGTGGCGCTCGCCGACGTCGATCTCATCGGCTCGCACGGACAGACCGCGGTGCACCATCCGCGCTCGGCCGGCCGGCTCGGGGCCACGCTGCAGATCGGCGAGGCGGCCGTGATCGCCGAGCGGACCGGCTGCCCGGTGGTGAGCGACTTCCGCGTCCGCGACACCGCCGCCGGCGGCGAAGGGGCACCGCTCGTCCCGCTCGCCGACCACCTGCTGTTCCGGGCGCCCGGCCGCAAGCGGGCCATGCAGAACATCGGCGGCATCGCCAACGTCACCCTGGTGGGCGAGCGTCTCGCCGATCTGGTGGCCTTCGACAACGGCCCCGGCAACATGCCGCTCGACACCGTGGCCCGCGCCGCCTCCGACGGCGCCGAGGCGTTCGACCGCGACGGCGTCCGCGCCGCGCGCGGGAAGATCGACGCCGCCCTCTTGACCGAGCTGCACCGGCATCCTTACCTGGCGCAGCCGCCGCCCAAGTCGACCGGCCGCGAGGACTTCGGCCGGGAGTTCGTCTACCCGCTGCTCACCCGCTTCAACGACAACAAGGACGATCTGCTGGCGACGCTGACGCGCTTTTCGGCCGAGGCGATCGCGCGCAGCTACCGCGAGGCGCTCCCCGCGATGCCCGACGAGGTCTTCGTCTCGGGCGGGGGCGCGCTCAACCCGACGCTGATGCGCCACCTGACCGAGCTGCTGGCGCCGATCCCCGTGCAGAGCCTGGCCGCGCTCGGCGTCGACCCGGAGGCCAAGGAGGCAATCGCCTTCGCAGTGCTCGCCAATCAGACGCTGTTCGGCGCCGCCGGCAACGTCCCGGCGGTCACCGGCGCCGCCGGCCCGCGGGTGCTCGGAAAACTCTCGTTCTAATCGGGACCCTGGAAGGGTCCCGAGCCCCCGTGACGGGCTCGCGCGACCGGAGCTCGCGCTCCCCCGACGCGATCAGTCCAGGTCACTCCCAGTTCAGCTCGGCGAACAGGTCCTCCAGGTCGGCGCGGGTCGCGTTGCCGGTCGCCGAGAGCTCGAAGTGACTGCCCGCTTCGCTCTGCGCGTGCAGAACGCAGCGCGGCGCCCCACCGTCGCCGGCGCAAGTAAAGAATCCACTGGCCCGAGACCGGTTGAGCTTGGCGGCTGGATAGTCGCGGGCCTGCCGCTCCCACGCCTCGTATTCGGCCGGTTTCATCGGCATCTCCGCGATCGTCACCTCGATGGTCGTTCCCGGGCGCATGAAACGCCGCCGCTCCCAGCCGTCGCCCACCACCAACGGACCGCAGGCGTAAGGTGCAAAGCACCACAGCAGACCCGGGCCCCTCTCGCTTGCGTCACGAACGGCGACACCTGCCGCTCGCTCCGCCAGGACGGGCACAGGCGGCGCCTGCCGGTGGCAGGCACCGAGTGCCGTCACGAGGAGACCGAATCGTTGGAGGTGCCGCCCGGATTTGAACCGGGGAATGAGGGTTTTGCAGACCCTTGCCTTACCACTTGGCCACGGCACCGAGGGACTGAAGCAGGTGATATCACAAACGCCAAGACCTTGCAGGACGACGCCCAGCCACCGACGGCGGCTGCATCGCTTGACCGCTGATCTTGCCGACGGATATCGTGTTTGATCGGAGGATCCTATTTATGCGTGCTTCTCTTGCTGCTTGCGGCCTCGCATTCCTGCTTTGCGCGGCCGGCTGTGGTTCCGCGACGCTCTCACGCGACGGAGGGATGGGCGGAGCTGGTGGAGGCGGCGCTGGCTCCGGCGGAGGGGGCAGCGCGCAGGGTGGCAGCGGAACCGCCGGAGGCGCGGGAGCCGCAGCGCGCGGCGGCGCGGGAGGGACCGCCTCGAACGTCGATGGTGGTGGACCTGCGGGCCAAGGCGGAGCGGGGACTGGTGGCGCGGCTGGCGCGTCAGGAAAGGGCGGCAGCGCGGGAGTCGGTGGAGGGGCGGCCATCTGCACCATCCCCTGCGCGGCGACCGCCTACTGCGCCAACGGATCGTGCAAGAGCCGAACAACGGAGTTCACAGTCCCCACGACGACTAACCCACTCGCGTACATCGCCGCGGGTGGCGACAGCAACCTCTGGTTCACCGCCGGCCAGATCGGTCGCATCTCGATCACTGGCGCGGTGACACTGTTCAACCCGCTGGTGGTGACCGGCCTCTATCCAGGAGCGACAGCGCAGGCGATAGCCGGCATCACGAAGGGGCCAGACGGAAACGTCTGGTTCCCGCTCGTCGTCGGCAACGGTTACGCGTACCTCGGATCTGTCACGGCCACTGCCGTCATCTCGAACTATCCTCTCTCCACCACTGGCTATCCAACCTTCGGCGGGATCACGGCCGGACCGGATGGAAACCTCTGGTTGGCTCAGCAAGCACCCGCCCCGGAGGCATCAGGTAATACGATAATCGTCAGCACCGTAGGTGGAACTTTCACGACCTACTCGCTCCCGAACGCTGCGGCTCAGCCCTTCGGCATTGCCGCCGGTCCCGACGGTAATATTTGGGTCGTCGAGAACGGTCAGAACAAGATCGCGAAAGTAACTCTGACCGGAACGCCCACGGAGTTTACGATTCCGACGGCGACCAGCTATCCGGAAAGCATCGCAGCAGGAGCGGATGGCAATCTTTGGTTCACCGAGAACGGCGCCAGCAAGATCGGACGTATTACGCCCGGCGGATCGTTCGCGGAATTTCCGACCACCGACCGGCCCGTGGATATCTGCAGGGGGCCCGACGGCAACGTCTGGTTTACCGAAGCGGTTTACCAGGCTCCCGGTAACCTCGGTCGTATCACACCCGCCGGGGAGATCACCGAGTATCCCTTGACCTCGTCCCCAAACGGTATCGCCACCGGCCCCGACAGCAACATCTGGTTCACCGAGCCCACTGTCGGGAAGATCGGACAGTTCGTCACGCCATAATAGGAACGCTGGCCGCATAGGAACGCTGGCCGCGTGATAGCATCCGCTCCATGAGAAACACCTTGGCTTCCCGCGGTCTGGCAGTCTTTTCCTTCTCCTCGGCACTCATCTTTGCGGCCTGCGCCGGAAGCGGCAGCAGTGGCTCCGGAACCGGCGGCAGCGTTGGAACCGGTGGCAACGGCTCCGGTGGTGCGATCGGAACCGGTGGCAACGGCTCCGGTGGTGCGATCGGAACTGGTGGGGCGGTCGGAACCGGTGGGGCGGTCGGAACCGGTGGCATCAACGGATCAGGCGGCGGTTCCGGCGGCAACGGGACCGGCGGCGGCGCTGGCGGCGTCGCGAGCGGCGGCACAACCGGCACCGGCGGCAATGGTACGGGCGGAGCGGCCACTGGCGGCGCGACGGGGACAGGCGGTCAAGCGGGCGGCGCGGCCGGCAGCAGCGGATTCACGCCCTACCTCTGCCCTTCCGGGATGGCCAGCCCCAGTGCCAGCGCGATTCCGGCGGGAAGCACAGCGACGCGTATCCCTGGAGCCCCCGCCGTCGACAACTTTGATGGTAGCCAAGGGAACGGATTCACCAACGTAGAAGGTCCGGTGTGGATTGGCGACGCGCTCTATTTCTCCGAAATGTTGGGTTCTCCAAATCCGCCCCCTGCGCGAATTTTCAAGATCGATTCCACCGACAACGTCACCCAGTTCTATCCGTCCGGTGCGGGCGGCGATTCGGGCTCAAACGGTATGGCAGTCGACCAGAACGGAAATCTCGTGACGGCCAACCACGGCGTGGGCGGAATCGTCCGGTTTACTATTCCGGGCGCGACCAAGACGACGATCATCGACTCGTACAACGGCAGTCGGTTCGATTCGCCGAACGATCTTACGATCCGCAGCGACGGAACCATCTACTTCACCGATCCTAACTTTCAAGCGTTGAGCACCAACGGAAAATATCCGCAGCCAACCACTGGCGTCTACATGGTCCTACCAGGTTCCTCCACCGCGACTGAGCTGCTCAGCACCATAAGCAACCCAAACGGAATCACGCTGTCGCTCGACGAGAAGACGCTCTACGTCGGCTCGGGCAGCGGTGTCAACGGCTATGCGGTCAATGCCGACGGCACGATCGTTACCACCCCCACCGCGATCGACGGGGCCAACTTGAACAACAACAACACTGATGGAATGGCGATCGACTGCGCCGGCGATCTTTACGTCGTCCGTGTGAATACCCACGACATCGACGTCGTGAGCTTCGGGAGTACGCACCCGAGCCCCACCGCGACGGGATCTCATCTCGCTCTCATCAGTGGGCTCCCCGGGAGCGGTCAAGTCACAAATGCTGCCTTCGGCGGCACCGACCACAAGACTCTGTACGTCACTGTGCAGGGGAACACGCCTGCAAAGGGCGTCTTCAAGCTGACGATGCCGATCCCCGGCATGCCGTACTAGCGGCCGCGCGCGCTCAGTTGGTGACGATCGTCCGCTTGCACTGGTAGTCGCTCCAGGTGTAGCGCGGGCCGCCATCGACCATCTCGAAGTCGGTCGCCTTGAGCGAGCGCAGCGCCGACGTGGCGATCACGTTCTGGACGTCGACGGTGGCGCTGATG
The DNA here is from genome assembly GCA_036267635.1 of Polyangia bacterium. GTDB lineage: Bacteria > Myxococcota_A > Polyangia > Fen-1088 > Fen-1088 > JADGRB01. The sequence continues at coordinate 13,657 of DATAVR010000057.1, forward strand.
AACAGGCTGCCGCCGTCGGCCAGGAACATCCCGTACTTTTGCAGCGCCCGGGCCACCGTCCGGGCCTGTGTGCTCGGCAACGTGCTGAGGTCGTAGTCGCCGCGCAGCCGCAGGCGCGCGCCGTAGGGGAGAAACGTGGCCCCCACGCCGCTCGGGCCGCCGATGTGGGTGGCCGGGTGAACGTAGACGCTCTTCTGGATGAGCGGGTTCGGCATGGTGAAGCGCATCGCGTGGGTGATCTGGCCCGAGTTCACGTCGGCGGTGGTCAAGATGAGCGGGGCCATCGGGAGATCGCCGGCGTCGGCGCCGTTGCAGTGATCGCCGCGGCTGAAGGTGGGGGGCGCCATCGGCTGCCAGTAATCGTGCGTCAGGTCCCAAACGACTTCACAGCTGCCGGTGAAGGTGCCGCCGGTCGCCGACCCGTTCGAGATGTCCGCCCCGTAGAGCTCATAGAGACGTGTCCCCTGATAGACGAGGAGGTGACAGTCGCCGCCGTCTGCGCAGTGATAGTCCGAGTTCCCCTCGATGTTGCCGCCAGCCGGAACCGGGATCGGCGCCGTGTCGCAGTCGGGCTCGTCACCGCTGGAGGCGAACGCCCGGCGCGCGACGCTGGCATCGGCGGTGAGGATGGTGAACGAAACGTCGATGCCGAGCCCGCTCCCCCACCCCGACGTCTGCAAAGCCGAGAGGATCGCTGTCGACTGGCTGTCGACCGCGGCGCCCGAGATGTCCTGATAGATCGTCGAGCTGGCAGGGAACATGTTCGGGCCGGCCATCGTGCTCCCGCCCCCGACGCCCGTCGTCCCGCCGCTCGCACCGGCGGAGCCGCCGCCCGCTCCCGCGTGACCGCCCCCGGCTCCCCCGTGACCCCCGGAGCCTGCGTGACCGCCGGCGCCGCCGCTCGCCCCTCCGTGACCGCCCCCGGTTCCTGCGGAGCCACCGCCCGCGCGACCGCCGATTCCCCCACCTCCGCCGCCGCTCCCGCGACCGGCAGCCCCGCCCGTTGCGCTACTGCCGCCCGTCGCGCTGCTGCCGCCCGTCGCGCTGCTGCCGCCCGTCGCGCTGCTGCCGCCCGTCGCGCTGCTGCCGCCGGTCCCGGGGCTCCCACCGGTCCCACCGCTCCCGCCGGTCCCGGGGCTCCCGCCGGAGCCTGGAACACCGCCGGTGGCGGTCGAACCGCCCATCGCGCCGCCGTCGTTGCTCGAGCTGCTCGAACAAGACGCACAGATCGCGGCCAGAAAAACCGCGCGTGGCAGACCAAGCAGGAAAGCACTCTTCCGCATGGAACCCCCTGACTTCTTCGTTGAGGTTCCCCGCTCTGGGGGATGACGCCGTCGATAGCGACGGGTCTCGCGCGATCACTATACGCCCCTCGTCAGTACGAATCGGCGGACAAAAGCTCGGCTGAGCTTCGTTCGGCCGTCCGAACGAGGACGGCCGACGTGGAGGCTCTAGAAGCTCTGGAAGTTGCCGCTCATCGTGAGCGCAGTGAGCAGACCGACCGTCGCGTTGAAGTAGGTGTAGGCCGTCTTCCGCGTCATCGGATCGGGCGTGTACGAAGCGTCGATGATGAACTGATAGGCCATCTGCGCGAAGGAGGCGTTTCCAGAGGCCATCGCGCCGACGCCGGCCGTCCCGACGCACGACATCGAGTTCGGCACCGCGTCGCCGTTGATCGCGCCGCCCGTCGTGTAGATGTCCTGGATCCGGCCCACGCCACCGCCGGTCGTCGTCGGCTTGGCGATGTTCGAGAAGAAGCTCGTGTTGGCGGTGAGGAACGTCAGCCCGCTCGAGGGGACGCTGGCCTTGTTCCAGCAGTAGTCGAGACCGACCCGCCAGGGGACGCGGTGCGCGTCGTACTGGTAGTCCGTGTCGTCGGCGCCGCCGTTGCTCCCGGCCGAGGCGCACTTGTTGGTGCACCAGGCAGGGATCAGACCCGAGCTGGTCGAGACCCTGGAGATCGCCGAATAGACGTTGGTGACGATCGAACCCCACTGGCTCGTGTGGGCCGTGTCGATATTGGCGAACAGTCGATAGTACGCTGGCGCGAAGTACGATGGATTGGTCACGTGGCTGGCGGTGTCGTGGCCGTAGTTGCTTCCGCCCGAGGGAAGCAGGTTCGTGGTGTCCATGTCGTTGCTGTAGATGTCGCTGATCAGCGACGACGCCGTGGAGGCGTAGGTGCTGCCCCACTGCTTGCCCGCCTCGATGAGCGCGAAGGCCATGTCCTCGTCGGCGTCCGTCGCCGAGCCACCCGAGTTGGAGCAGCTTCCGCCGCCGCTGGGAATGCACCAGGTCATGAGGTTGCCGGCCGCCTTGTGCGCCTGCTCGTAGGACCAAAGGGCGTCGAACAGCGTCTTGTCACCCACCATGACCGCGATCAGCATGCCGTAGGCGATCCCCTCGGAGACGGTGTCGTTGCCGTTCTCCGGTCGCTGCACCCGGGTCGAGCTGCCGCTCCCGGTGACGAAGGTGCTCTTCCACTGAGCGTAGGCGTCGGTCAGGAACTTCCCCGAGGCCCCGGTCGGTTTGGTGCACGATCCGACCGAACCGTCGATCGGGAACGGGTGCGCCGTCCCCGAGGCCGACGGCGTGGCGGCCAGGCCGCTGCCGCCCGTGTAGAACGACACGTCGTCGACCCAGAGGTCGTAGTTCAGCGTCGAGGTCGAGAACTGCGGGTAGACCGAGAACTGCAGGCCGAGCGCGTTCTTCGGATCCCAGGCCGGCGCCTGGCACTTGACGCTGGTGTCGGAACAATCCGACTCGGAAGAGGCCGGCAGATAGCGGGGGGCCAGCGTGCCGAACGGAACATAGACGGTCGTCCAGCTGGTGCCGATGCTGGAGAACAGCTTGCCGCGGGTGTTGTACTCGTCGACGCCGCTGTGGGTCGCCGTGCCGTCTGGCGACGGGGTCGAGGCCACGCCCCCGATCTCGAACCAAACCGGCGGCGCCATTCCCGACCCCGACTTGACGTTGAAGCTGATGCCGTCGTACGCGCTGACGTCGTACGGGTTCTTCGACTTCGTCCCCGAGGCGGTCGCCGCCAGTGTGATCTGGTCGAGCGACGTCCCGAAACCGACGTAGCTCGAGGCGTTTGAAACGGTGTGCCCGGTCGCCGTCGAGTGGAGCGCGTAGCTGTCGCACGAGTCGCCCGAGGGGAACGGCGTCCCCGCCGCGGCCACGGCGATCGGTCCCGAGGCGCTGGAGGCCGGCGTCTGACTGCCGGCGAGGGTGTCGGCGAAGACGTACCACCAGCCTTGCCGGCCGCCCTGCTTCACCTCGTCGCCCGTCCCGTCCTCGAAGTCGGCAATCACGTTCGCGTTGGCGGTCGCGCAGGCCTGGGTGCCGGTGCCGCCGGTGCCGGTTCCGGTGCCACCGGTACCGGTCGTGCCGCCCTGGCCGGTGGCGCCGCCCGTTGCCGTGCTGCCGCCGGTGCCGGTGCTGCCGCCCGTCCCTGTGCTGCCGCCGGTCCCCGTGCTGCCGCCCGTCCCGGTGCTGCCCCCGGTGCCGGTGGTGGAGGTCGTCACGCAGGCGCCGTTCATGCAGTTCTTACCGGTGCCGCAGGCGTTGCCGCAGTTGCCGCAGTTGTTATTGTCGGCCGAGGTGTCGAGACACGTCGAGCCACAGAGCTTCTGGCTCCCCGAGCACCCGCAGGTCCCGCCGCTGCAGGTCGCGCCCGCCGGACAGACGGTCCCGCAAGAGCCGCAGTTGTTGGAGTCGGTCGAGGTGCTCGTGCAGGCCGTCCCACACTGCGTCTGGCCCGAGCTGCAGCTCGAGCTGCACTGGTTGTTGTTGCAGACCGGCGACGACGACGGGCAGACCGTCGAGCAGCTCCCACAGTGGTTGGCGTCAGACGTCACGCACGACGATCCGCACAGCATCCCCGACGAGCAGGCACACTGCCCCGACTGGCAGATCTGACCGGACTGACAGGCCGTCCCGCAGGAGCCGCAGTTCTGGTTGTCGCTCTGCACGTTCGCGCAGGAGCCGTTGCACTCCAACTGACCGGAGCTGCAGGTCATGGTCTGGGTGACGGTGGCTGGCTTGGCGCAGCCCGCGACGAAAAACGCGGAGCCGACGAGCGCAGCGAGGGCCAAAAGAGAGGCGTTGCGTGCAAGCATTGTTCTGACTCCTTATGGGGGATCGGGAGCTTACAAGGCGCAGATGGGCGACCAAAAACGGGCCCATGCCGGCGTTCGGTTGACCGCCGGGCTGCGCTCCATTCCAAGCTGCCGAAATGCGGTGGCTATCGTACACAGGCCACTCGAAAACCCCAACCTGTTTTCCACCCGAGGGGCGGGCGGTTGGTCGCTCTTTCGAGATCTCGGGGTCGGCAAACTGTTGCGGGGCGAACAACGTGTTTGACGCCTGTTCGTCAACAATCCGCCGCGATCCGATTTCAGGGAGGCCGGCAACTGGGCGAAATTATTAAGTCGCATAATTTTTGTTAACTAGCATACCTATTGCAGTCCTATCCAAGTGATGACCGCTGCAACTGGCCGCTGGGAAACTCACTGGCTCTCCCTCTGCGTTGGCCTCTCGCTCGCCGTCTCCCTCGGTGGGTGCGGCAACGAGATGGGTGACGATGTAGGGACAACTGAGGTCCAGGCCGACCTGGTGACGGTGAACGGCTTGAACTCGCTGAACGGTCTCAGCATCAGCAACGGCCTCAGCATCAGCAACGGCCTGGCGAGCGGGACCGGTCTCATGGCCACGACGCTCGGTCGGACGCAGGTCGCCTATCTGGTCCGCTGCGCGCTGCCCCCCACCGCGTCGATCGTCAAACAGGATCAGAACGGCACGAACTACACCTTCACGGGTCTGCTGGGGATGGCGCCGCAGTGGCAAAACGGCGCCTGCGATCAGACCTGCCAGGAAAATGTCTCGTCCTGCATGTTGGCGCACGTCAACACTGCCGGCGTGCACATCCCGCTGTGGATGGTGTCGCCCAACAGCGCCGTCGGCTGGGGACTGGATCCGAGCTACCCGAACGAGGAGGCCACCTTCTTCGGGAACATCTTCACCCCCGGCGCGCACGGCACGAGCCAGAGCACGCTGCCGATGTACTACTGCGCCGGCCCGCAGATCCAGGTCAACCCGCCGACCGGCCGCCTCGGCTCGGCGCAGACGAGCCCGCCCTACGTCAACGCCCTGGGCAGCCAGTACGCCCAGTGCAGCGCGAAGTGCGCGGCCGCCGACAGCCCCTACCAGGTCGACGGCTACAAAGCTTGCGTGGGCTGGAACAACCCGGTCACCATCTGGCGCCAGAACGGCAACCCCACCTCGGGGACCGGCGGCACGGGCGGCAGCGCGACCGGCACGGGCGGCAGCGCGACCGGCACGGGCGGCCACGCAGGGACCGGCGGCATGACCGGTAGCGCGACCGGTAGCGCGACCGGCACCATCGCGTCGCCGCCGCCTCCTCCTGCTCCGGGCCACGGCTTCCGCGACCTCGACCTCTGGTAGCGGACGGAAGGTGCGGCGGGTTTAGCCGCGGCGCCCGAGCTATCCTGCGGCATGCCGAATCTGCCGCTCTATCAGGTCGACGCCTTCGCCGATCGCCCGTTCGCCGGAAACCCCGCCGCGGTCTGCCTCGTCGAAGCGCCGATCCCGGAGGCGGTGATGCAGCAGATCGCGGCCGAGAACAACCTCGCCGAGACCGCCTTCATCGACGTCGGCCGCGGCAGCGGTGCCGAGGTCCTCGGCCTTCGCTGGTTCACGCCGACGGTGGAGGTCGAGCTGTGTGGGCACGCCACGCTCGCCTCCGGTTTCGTGCTCCTCACCGAGATCGCTCGAGCGCGCGCCAAGGTGACGTTCCAAACGCGGAGCGGGCTGCTCTCCGTCGAGCGGGGCGAAGGGGGCGAGATGGTGCTCGATCTCCCCCTCTCGGCGCCGCAGGAGGTCGACGGCGCTACGAAAAACCGCGTCGGGCGCGCGATCGGCGTCGAGCCGCGCCAGGTCGTCCTCGGCAAGGCGGCCTACTTCGCCGAGCTCGAGAGCGCGGCGGCCGTGCGCGCCGTGACCCCCGATTTCGCCGCCGTGGCCGCCTTCGGGACCAGCGTCTGCGTCACCGCGACCGGCGCCGACGAAGCGACTCCCGTCGACTTCGTCTCTCGGTTCTTCGCCCCCGCGCACGGCATCCCCGAGGACCCGGTGACCGGCTCGGCGCACTGCACACTGGCCCCCTACTGGGCCGCGCGCCTCGGCAAGCGGCGCCTGCGGGCGCGCCAGGTGAGCCGGCGCGGGGGCGAGCTCACCTGCGCGGTCGACGGCGAGCGCGTCCGCCTCGGCGGCGCCTGCCAGCTGGTCATCACCGGAACGTTCCGGATCTGACCCGATCCAACTCCAGACCGGTGACGCCTGCCTGGACTCAGGCGGTCGCTTCGGCGGTCTTCTGCTTGGTGACGTCGGGGTTGTGGAACGGCGCCAGGATCGTGGCCAGCAGCGACGGTGCCGCCGCCAGCAGCACGATGATGAAGAACCACTGGTAGCCGACCGCCTTCTGGACGTAGCCGCTGACCGCGCCCGTCGACATCATGCAGGCGCCCATGAGCGCGGTGGCGAAGGTGTAGTGGGCGGTCTTGTACGGCCCCGGCGCGATCTGCTGCATCATGTAGATCATGTGGCCGACGGCGCCGATCCCCCAGCCGAGCTGCTCGACGGTGACGACGACGGTGATGAGCGCCATGCTGGTCGGCATGGTCTGACTGAGGAACAGGAACGTCACGTTGGGGACGTTGATGCAGAAACAGAGCAGCAGCAGCGTCTTCTTGAGCCCCGCGCGCGAAACGATCCAGCCGCCCACCAGCGACCCGACGATGAAGGCACCCGTGCCGAACGTGCCGTAGACGTCGCCGATCGCCTGGTTCGAGAGGCCGAGACCATGGTTGGCGCGGCTGTCGATCAGGAACAGCGGCCCCATCTTGTCGAGCAGGCCATAGGCGAAACGGTAGAGGAACGCGAAAGCGATCAGCCGAACGACGTCCTTCTTCTGGAAGAACGTGCTGAGCGCGTGGCCGAAGGTCTTCATCGCGTCGCCGAAGCTCTTGGGGGCGTCGAGCGCCTTCGCGCCGGGCGGCAGGATCCGGCTGTGCCAGAGGCCGGCGATGAAAACCAGGCCGCCCATGGCGAGCATGATGATCATCCAGGCCTGGGCCCAGCTCTGCGTGCTCTCGTGCAGCACGCCGCTGATGCGCACGAACGGCCCCTTGGCCAGCAGCGCACCGCCGTTCCAGCACATGCTCTGGAAGCCGAGGTACTTGGCCTGCTCCTTGGGCGACAGCGTCGTCACGTAGACGCCGTCGGTGCCGATGTCCTGCGTGGCGCCGAGGACGGCGGTGATCGCCACCAGGGTCAAGACGGGAGCGACCCAGGTCTTGTCCGGCAATCGGAGCCCGAGCGCCACCCCCACCAGCGCCACCGAGATGGCGAACTGCATGAGCACGACGAAGAACTTCTTGGTCTTGTAGAGCTCGAGCGCCGGCGCCCAGAGGAATTTGAACGTGTAGGGGAAGCCGAGGATCGACGACCAGAATGCCGCCTTGTCGTTCTCCATCCCCATGTTGCGGAACATGATGTTCGCGACGGTGCCAACCGCGACGTAGATGAGCCCCATGGTCAGGTAGCTCGAGGGAACCCAGAGGAACGGGTTCTTGTAGGTCGGCGTGGCGGTCTCGACTTCGACCGCCGCGGCGGAGCCAGCAGTCAAGGGGATCGATGGGGGCATGGGCGCATCCTAAACGGAGGGCCTGAACGCAGGGGAAAAAAAGCCAAATCCAACTATTCTCGCGCGATGTCGATTACGGCCGAGCTTTCCGAGGTCGCCCGCGTGCGCGTCATCTACGGCGACACCGATCAGATGGGGATGGTCTACTACGGGAACTACCTGCGCTACTTCGAGATCGCGCGCAACGAGTTCCTGCGCCGCGCAGGTGCCCCCTACCGCGCGTTCGAGGAGACGCACGGTTTGCGGCTGCCGGTCGTCGAGGCGACCGTTCATTACCGGCGCCCCGCCCGCTACGACGACGAGCTGGGGATCTTCGCCGCCGTGCCGGTGGTGACCGGCGCGACGGCGCGCTTCGTCTACCAGATCCGCCGGCTGCCCGACGGTGAGGAGCTGGCGTCGGGGCACACCGTGCACGCTTGCATCGACGCGCACGGAAAGGTGACGCGGCTTCCGCAGGCGCTGCGTGAGCTGTTAGGTAAAGGACCCTCGAGGGTCCTTTAGAACCCCCGCGAAGAGCATCGCCGGGCAAAGCCCGTCGACGCTCGCGCGTCAGCGCAGGAGCGCCACCGCCGCCGACGGCTCCAGCGTCCGGAAGGTGAACGACTCCGTCAGGTAGAGCTCGACGACCTGGCGATCGTGGGCCGCGTAGCCGACCGACAGATCCTGACCGACGTGCAGCTCGTAGTCGCCGCCGCGCAGCGAGAGCAGGACGCCCCCTTCGATCGCCGGTGCGCGCACCAAGGGACCGTCCAGGACCTGCTGGGTGAGCCGCTTGGCCAGCGGATAGCCGTCTTCGGCGGCCGCCAAAACCTGCGCGTAGATCGGCGCCGCCAGCGCCAGCGCGTAGGGGCCGCTCACCCCGGCCTGGCGCAACGTCTCGCGCGCGGCGAGGATCGCGCCCGGCAGCTCGCGCACGTCGGCCGGCAGCTTGTGCGGCGGGTGGGGGCTGGCGGGAATGATCCCCTTGATCCCGGCGGCGGCGAGCCCGTTGAAGATAGCGGAGTCCTCGGCCTGCGCCGCCTTTTCGGCGGCGTCCACCACGGCGGCCAGATCGGGATCGGCCGCGCCGCGGGCGACGGCGTCGAGCTCGGTCAGGGAGATCTTCATCGGGACGCGCATCTCGACGAGCGGCTGCGCCCGGCGAATGCCGAGCTGCACGTCGGGTCCGCCGCCTGCGCAGGGATCGAGCCGCCCGGTGTTGACCGCGGCCAGCTGCCAGCCGTGCGGCCCCTTGAAGTCGACCAGCCGGCGGCCGGCCAAGTTGAGCTTGAGGACCCGCGCTGCCTCCGCGTCGACGGCCGCCAGCGCGTCCGGGGTGATCGGCGCATGGTCGCGCTTCAGAAGATCGCGCGACATTACCGGCTCCTCAGGCTGCCGATGCCCAGCGAAGAGGGTGAAGACGGCGAGGAGGACGGCGACGACCCTCCGTCCGAAGCGGCCCCGCTCGCCGCGGTCGCTGCTTTCTTGGCCGCCTCGATCTGGGTGATCTCACCCTCGGCGAACAGGAACATTCGGGCCGTCTCGTCGATCTTGGCGTCTCGGCGGCGCAGCCACTCCAGCGTCATCATGGCGTGTTCGACCTCTTCGTTGCGGTTGTGGAGCAGGACCGCCCGCAGGCTCTCTTCCTTGGTGGCGTCGGCGCGCTGCTGGTACCAGTCGACCGCCTCCAGCTCCTCGATCAGAGATTCGATCGCTCGGTGGAAGTCCTTGGTCGACTCCGGCAGGAGGTCGGCCGGCTCGTGATACCCCTCGTGGCTCATGCGTGGAATATATAGCCGGCGGATGAGGCGGGGCCAATGGACATCGCACCCGGCGTGATCACCTTGGGCGAAATGACACGCGTGACGGAGTCGTTGGACAATGGCCGCGTCAGCTTCGGCGACCGGGAGGAGATCGAATTGGCCACCGCGGTCGACCCGGTGTGCGGGCGAGAGTTGAAGCGCGCCGACGCCGCCGCGGCGGTCGACCTGCACGGCACGGTCTACTTCTTCTGCTCCGAGGCCTGCCACGACCAGTTCGTCGCCGACCCGTCGCTGTTCGTCGACGCGGCGGCCGCCGAGGCCTAGCGCCGGCTGCCCGGGCGCTGCCCGCCGGGCCCCAATTTCGCGCCGCTACTCTCCCGGCTTGGCGCGCAGGGAGACGGAGTTGATGCAGTAGCGCTGGCCGGTCGGCGCCGGCCCGTCGTCGAACACGTGCCCGAGATGGCCACCGCAGCGCCGGCAGGTGACCTCCGTGCGCAGCATGCCGTGCGAGCTGTCGGTCTCGGCGGCCACCGCCTCGGCGCGCACCGGCCCGGTGAAGCTGGGCCAACCGGTCCCCGAGTCGAACTTGGCCTCCGATGAGAAAAGGTGGGCGCCGCACCCGGCGCAGAGGTAGGCGGCCGCGTCGTGCGCGTTCCAGTAGGGGCCCGAGAACGCGCGCTCCGTTCCCTTGCGGCGCAGCACCTGGTACTGCTCGGGCGTGAGCGCCGCGCGCCACTCGGCGTCGGTCTTCTCGACCTTGTCGCTGTCGTCCGGCGGAGTCATGCGCGAAGTATATCCCTGGTATGCTGCCGCCGCTTTGCCATCCGACCGCGTCCTCATCACCGTCACCGGCCCCGACCGCACCGGCGTCACCGCCACGCTGACCGGTATCCTGTCGCAACAAGGCGCGACGTTGCACGACATCGAGCAGGTGGTCGTGCAGGGGCAGCTCACCCTCTGTCTGCTGGTCGGCGTGCCCGAGACGCGCGACGTGCTGAAGGAGCTGCTCTTCGCCGCCAAGCAGCTGGAGATGGAGCTCGACTTCAAACCAGTCCCCGCCGACGCGACGACGCCGGCGCCGCAGCCAGAAGGGCGGCGCTACGTCATCACCGCGATCGGCCCGACGCTGGGCGCGTCGCACCTGCACGCGATCGCCTCGGCGCTCGCCGCCGAGGGGGCCAACATCGAGAAGATCGGCCGCCTGTCGGAGCACAGCTTGGCCTCGGTCGAGATCCACGCGCTCCTGCCGTCCAACCGGGACAGCGAGGTGCTCAAGCGGACGCTGCTCCACGTCGCGACCACCACTGGCTTCGACGTCTCGCTGCAGCCGGAGAGCCTCTACCGGCGCTCGAAACGCCTCATCGTCCTCGACATGGACTCGACGCTGATCCGGATCGAGGTGATCGACGAGCTGGCGCGCGCGGCCGGCGTCGGCCCCGAGGTCTCGCGCATCACCGAGCGCGCCATGCAGGGGGAGATGGACTACGACGAGTCGCTGCGCCAGCGCGTGGCGCTGCTGGCCGGCCTCGACGTCAAGGTGCTCGACCAGATCGCTTCCGACCTGCCGCTCACCGAGGGCGCCGAAACCATGGTCCGCGTCCTCAAGCGCCTCGGCTACAAGATCGCGGTCATCAGCGGCGGATTTTCGCGCGCCGCCGAGGCGCTCAAGCGGCGGCTGGGGGTCGACTACGCCTACTCCAACAACCTGGAGGTGGTCGGGGGCAAGCTGACCGGCCGGGTGGTCGGCCCGATCGTCAACGCCCAGCGCAAGGCCGAATTGCTCGAGACAATTGCGCAGGCCGAGGGCGTTCTCCTCGACCAGGTGATCGCCGTGGGCGACGGCGCCAACGACGCGCTCATGCTGGAACGCGCCGGGCTGGGGATCGCTTTTCACGCCAAGGCCAAGCTGCGCGAGCGGGCCGACACCAGCATTTCGGGCGCCGGCCTCGACGCGATC
>DATAVR010000058.1:0-7881 GCA_036267635.1 Polyangia bacterium
GCACGACCTTAAGCCTCAGGTTCTTCAAGTTCAAGAGGTGCGGCGTCGGCCCGAGGACGGCTCGTCAACGTGTCCGCCCGCCCGGCGGGTGGAACATCCGGTGAATCGCCCAATCGACACCGGCGGAGATCAGGACACCGGTGGCGGCCCCGATGACATCCCATCCGAGATCGCGCCAGGAGGCGTCCCCGTGCCCGTCGAGATCCCAGAGCTCCTTGGCGCCGCCCGCGCCGATCGCCAGCGCGGCGCCCGCGCCCGCCCGCGCCGGCCGACTCTCGGTGAGCATCGAGGCGTTCGCGTAGCCGACCACCGCCAGCGACCCGGCGGCCGCGAAGTGAATCAGCTTGTCCCGCCCAAACCAGGGATCCACGTTCACGGAATCGACGCCCACGGAATCGACGCCCGCGGAATCGACGCCCGCGGAATCGGTGCCCGCGGAATCGGCGCGGCCGACCGGCGCCTCCAGCAACGTCGCGAGCGCGGCGAGGAGCACCACGATCGAGCGTCGCGCCGGCGGCACCGCCCGATGTTCGCATGGTAGTATCGCCGCGTGGAGAACGTGATCGAGGTTCGCTTGATCGAGGTTCGCTACGCCGGCGTGGTGGTGGGGCGATCCACGAAGGTGCGCGACTGGGGCGCCTCGGGGGCCTTCATCGGCTTCGCTGAGCCGCTGCCGAGCGGGACCTCGCTGGTGCTGCGGGGCGACGGCGTCGACCAGGCCGCCCGCGTGGTCGAGGTTTTCGAGTCGGCCGATCCCGCCGTCGCCGGCATGCAGGTCACGTTCGTGGGCGCCGCGGCGGCCCGCCCGGCGCCCCAGCCGGCGGCCGCGGCGCTCAAACCGGCGCCGGCAGCGGAGGCCGCGCCGGTGCCCCAGCCGGCGCCACCGACGGCGGCAGCACCACCATCTGCCTCCCCGCCTTCCGCCGCCGAGGACGCGCCCGTCGAGGCGTCGGAGGCGGTGTCGTCGGCCGTTTCCGGCGAGCCCTCGGCCCCGGCAACGTCCGAGCAAGGCGACGGGCAAGGTGGATCAAACGGGCAGGGTGGCGGCAAGCGCCGCCGCCGCCGCCGGTGATTCGCCCGCCACGCCTCCGACCGGGCGGCGTCGTTCGGATCGTCGCCCCCTCCGGGCCGGTGCCGCGCGAGGCGTTCCTGGCGGGCGTCGAGCTGCTCCGTGCCCGCTACGAGGTCCGCTACGACGAGGCCACGATCTTCGCCCGCGACGGGTTCCTGGCCGGTCCGGACGAGCAGAGGCTGGCCGCGCTGCTGGCCGCGCTCGTCGAGCCCGATGCCGATGCGGTCATGATGGCGCGCGGCGGGTACGGCCTCCTGCGGCTGCTCCCGTTCCTCGGGCCGCCGCTTTTCACCGAGCGCCCGCGCCCGATCGTCGGTTTCTCCGACGGCACCGCGCTGGTGGCGGCCGCGGTGCGCGCCGGCGTCGCGGCGATCCACGGCCCGGTGGTCACCCAGCTGTCGGGGCTGTCGACGGACGATCAACGGGCGCTCTTCGAGCGGCTGGAGACGTCCGGCCCGGCGCTGCTGCTCGACGGCCTCGAGGAGATCATCCCGGGTCGCGTCCGTGGGCCGCTCCTGGGCGGAAACCTCGAGCTCTTCTCCCGCCTCGTCGGCACGCCGTACCTGCCCGATCTGGCGGGCGCGATTCTCTTCTTCGAAGATCTGGGCGAGCGCCCTTACCGGATCGATCGGTTGATTACCCACCTCGATCTGGCGGGGGTGTTCGGCGCCGCGGCGGCGGTGGTGCTCGGTGACTTCTCCAGCTGCCGAGAGCCGGAGCCGACCCGCGCCGAATCGCCCACCGCCGAGGAGGTTTTGATCGAACGCCTCGGCCGGCTGCCGATTCCAGTGGTGCGCGGCGGCGCTTTCGGACACGGCACCCGCAACGCCGCGCTCGCCTACGGCGCGCTGGCGGAGCTCGACACCCGCACCGGCACGCTGGCCACCCTCGAGGGGGCCGTCTCTTGACCTCGCTCAGCTGATGAGGCCGCCCGAGGGCATCGGCTCGGGCTCTTCGATCTTGCCGAAGCGCTCTTCGTAGCGGCGCAGGTTGTGCTCGAGCGCGCGCAGCAGGCGCTTGGTGTGGCGGGGCGACGAGATGATGCGGGCGCGGACGCGCGCGCGCGGCGTCGCCGGCTGGATGTAGGCGAAGTCGAGGACGAACTCGTTGTCGTTGTGGTTGATGAGGACCAGGTTCGAGTAGGCCCCTTGGGCGATCGTCTCGTCGACGTCGATCTGCATCTGCGGAACGGAGGGATCGCCCGGAGCTTTGGGATTGTCGGCCATAGGTACGGTATACAACGGGCGCATTGCACCGGGCTAAGATGTCCACCGTGCCTCCGCGGGTCATCGGCATCGATCTCGGCGCGCGCCGGATCGGCGTGGCGCTCACGGACGAGCTGGGCCTGACGGCGCAGCCGTACGCGACGATCGCCCGGCACGGTGGGCAGCGCGACCTCGATGCCATCCGGGAGCTGGTGCGCGCGCACGGCGCGGCACGGGTGGTGCTCGGCCTGCCGCTCTCGCCCGAGGGGGAACGCGGGCGCGCCGCCCAGAGCGCCGAAGCCTTCGCCGAACGGCTGCGGGCGGCGATCGAGGTCCCGGTCGAGCTCGTCGACGAGAGCTTCAGCACCGTCGAGGCGGAGGAGGTTCTGCTGGCCGCCGACCTGTCGCGCGCGCGCCGCCGCGAGGTCATCGACAAGCTGGCGGCGGCGATCATCCTGCGGCGCTGGCTCGACGCCCAGGCGGCAGCAGGCAGGCAGGCGGGATGAAGACGGCGATGAAACGCGCCCTGGTGGTCTTCGCCGTGACCAGCGCCCTCGGGCTGGCGGCGCTGGCGGTCGCCGTCCGGATCGCCTGGCGCTACGGCGAGCGTGCCGGCGGCACCGCGCCGCCGGGAAAGGTGGAGATCGAGATCCCGAACGGCGCCGGCGCGGGCGATGTGGCCGAGCGGCTGGCCAAGGCCGGGCTCATCGGCAACCCGTCCGTGTTTCGTCTCTACGCCGGTCAGCGCGGGGTCGCGGGGCGCTTCAAGGCCGGCCGTTACGAGATCAACGCGCCGGCGACCCCCCGCCAGATCCTCGACACGCTGGTCAAGGGGGCGGCCGACGAGCTCGTCACCATCGTCATCCCCGAAGGGAAGAATCTGGTCGAGGTGGCCGAGATCCTCGACGCGGCCGGGATCGCCAACAAAGCCGCCCTCATCATGAAGGCGACCGATCCGGCCTTCGCCGCCGAGCTGGGGTTGCCCGGAGCGACGCTGGAAGGCTATCTCTTCCCCGACACCTATCGGCTGCGGCCGCACACGCCACCGGCACGCGCGCTCATCCCGCTGGTGCGGCGCCACCGGCAGGTCTTCGCCGAGCTGCGCGCGGCGCACGCCAAAACCGTCGCCGATCTGAAGAAGACGCTGGGGTTCGACGATGCGAAGATCGTCACGCTCGCCTCGATCGTCGAGAAGGAGACGGGGCGCGGCGAGGAGCGCCCGCGCATCGCGCAGGTGTTCATCAACCGGCTGAGGATGCCGACCTTCGTCCCCAAGCTCTTGCAGACCGATCCGACCATCGTCTACGGCTGCACGGTGGCGACGCCGCGCTCGGCGGCCTGCCTCAAGTGGGACGGGCGCATCCGGCGCATCCAGCTCGAGGATCGCGACAATCCGTACAACACCTACACCCACGAAGGGCTGCCGCCGGGGCCGATCTCCAACCCAGGGCGCGCCGCGCTGGAGGGGGTGATGGCCCCCGACCACACGGCCTTCCTCTACTTCGTCGCCAAGAACGACGGCACCCATTACTTCTCGAAGACGGTCGCCGAGCACAACGCCGCCGTCGTCAAATACCAGCGCGGCGGCAAGCCGCTCGCGCAATGAGCGACGCTCCGGCCATCGTTGTCGATGGGCTCGGCAAGGTCTTTCACTCGCCGGCCGGGCTGCGCGACATGCTGCGCGGGCGCCTCTACGGCAAGCCGGTGACGGCGCTCCATGACGTCTCCTTCACGGTGCGTCCGGGAGAGATCGCCTGCGTGATGGGGCCGAACGGCGCCGGCAAGTCGACGCTGGTTCGCATCCTGGGCGGGCTCTTGCTGCCGTCGTCGGGACGGGCCGAGGTGGCCGGCATCGACGCCGGCGCGGGGACGTCGGAGTTCCGGCGCCGGGTGGCCTTCGTCGTCGGCGACGAGCGGAGCTTCCACTATCGGGTCACCGGGCGGGGCAACCTGCACTACTTCGCGGCGCTGCACGGGCTGCCGGCCGGCCTGGCGCGGCGTCGGGCGGGCGAGCTTCTGGCCCGGGTCGGGCTGAGGGATGCGGCCGACCGCCGCTACCAGGAGTATTCGCGGGGGATGCGGCAGCGGCTGGCGATCGCGCGCGGCCTCCTCGGCGATCCGCAGGTCCTGCTGCTCGACGAGCCGACCCTGGGGCTCGACCCCAAGGGGGCGCGGGATCTGCGCGCGTTCTTGCGCGACGAGATCATTCGCGGCGCGGGGCGCACGGCGATCGTCTGCAGCAACGATCCGACCGAGGCGCGCGCCATGGCCGATCGCGTGCTGTTCCTCGACGTGGGACGCTTGCAATCCGAGGCATCCCCCGATCGTATCGAAGCGGAGCTCGGCCTGTGAGCGCCGCCGTGCGCGCGCCCCTTCCCTGGTTCTTGCGCGTCCTGGTCGCGTTCGTCCGGCGCGAGCTGGCGGCGGTGGGCGGCTACCGGGTGGCGTTCGTGATCCGCCTCTTCGGGTTCGGGCTGGCGGTCGGCTCGCTGCTGTTTCTTTCGCGCTTCGTCGGGGCGGCCGTCAACCCCCACCTGGCCCTCTACCGGGGCAACTACCTCGGTTTCGTGGTGATCGGATTTCTGGGGACCGACTTCCAGCAGGTCGGCGTCTCGGTGCTGGCGCAGCGGATCCGCATGGCCCAGGTGATGGGGACGCTGGAGGCCGAGGTGGCGACGCCCGCGCCCCCCTGGATGGTGCTCGGCTCGCCCCCGGTCTACGAGTTCGTCATCGCCGCGCTTCGCTCCGCGGCCTACCTGATCGGCGCCAAGCTGCTCCTCGGCCTCGACCTCTCCCACGCCAACTGGTTGTCGCTGCTGGTCGCGGTGCCGCTGATCATCGCGGCGTTTTCGGGCCTCGGCCTGCTGGCGGCGGCGACCACGATGCTGGTCCGTCGCCTCAACCCGGTGGCGATGGTGATCGGATCGCTCTCTTTCTTCCTGTCGGGCGTGATGTACCCGGTGACGGTGCTGCCCGGTTGGCTGCGCGCGATCGGCCGTCTGCTGCCGCTCACGCATGCGCTGGCTCTCTTGCGAGGCGCGCTCCTGGTCGGAGCGGGACCGGGTGAGCTGCGGACCTCGCTGCTGGCGCTGCTGGTTTTTGCCGGCCTGCTGGCCCCGGTCGGCGCCGGCATGTTCGCCTTCGCGCTCCGCCGCGCCCGATCCGACGGATCGCTTTCCCATTATTGATGATCAGAGTGCACGCTGCGTCGTGCTACAATGGAACCTCGCCGTTGCTATTTTTTTCCGCGTCTCTGGGCCCGGTGGGTGAGCCCTCTGCTCGCCAGGCCTGAAAGGAGAGCTTCCCGATGGCCGTTTCCGAATCGACCGGCAAGGCGGGTGATGTTCCCGCGCTGATCGCCAAGGTTGCCGCGCTGCAAAACTTGAAGGAGTTCGCCGAGCTCAACTGGAGCGGCAGCTTCGAGGACTACCTGGCGCTCGTCCGGAAGAACCCGGCCGTCACGCGCAGCGCCTTCCAGCGCGTCTACGACATGATCTTGTCGTACGGGCAGGAAGAGTACATCGACAACAAGAAGCGGCTCATCCGCTACAACTTCTTCAAGGACGAGCAGCACGCGGGGCGCGACGCCATCTTCGGCCTCGACATCCCGCTCATGCGCCTGGTGAGCGTGCTGCAGAGCGCGGCCCAGCGCTACGGCACCGAGCGCCGGGTGATCCTGTTGCACGGACCGGTCGGCAGCTCGAAGTCGACGATCGCCCGCCTCATCAAGCGCGGGATGGAGGAGTACTCGCGGACGGCCGAGGGGGCGCTCTACACCTACGACTGGGTGCTGCCCGAAAAGCTCACGCACATCACGGCTGGAGCGACGACCTTCAAGTGCCCGATGCATGAGGAGCCCCTGCGTCTCATGCCGCCCGAGTGGCGCGACAAGGCGCTGCTCGAGCTGGGGATCAACCAGGCCGGGAAGCAAGGCGTCTACATCGAAGGGGATCTCGATCCCGCCTGCCGGCTCATCTTCCGCGAGCTGATGACGGAGTACAAAGGCGACTGGGCGCAGGTCATCAAGCACATCCGCGTGCGGCGCATGATCCTCTCGGAGCAAGATCGCGTCGGCGTCGGGACCTTCCAGCCGAAGGATGAGAAGAATCAGGACTCGACCGAGCTGACCGGCGACATCAACTATCGGAAGATCGCCGAGTACGGGTCGGACAGCGATCCGCGGGCGTTCAACTTCGACGGCGAGTTCAACATCGCCAACCGCGGCATCATCGAGTTCATCGAGGTGCTGAAGCTGGACGTGGCGTTCCTCTACGACCTCCTGGGGGCGTCGCAGGAGCACAAGATCAAGCCGAAGAAGTTCGCCCAGACCGACATCGACGAGGTGATCCTCGGCCACACCAACGAGGCCGAGTACAAGAAGCTGCTCTCCAACGAGTTCATGGAGGCGCTGCGCGACCGGACGGTCAAGATCGACATCCCGTACATCACGCGCGTCTCGGAAGAGCAGCGGATCTACGCCAAGGACTACAACGCCGGGCGGATTCGCGGGAAGCACATCGCGCCGCACACGCTGGAGATGGCGGCGATGTGGGCGGTGCTCACCCGACTCGAGGACCCCAAGAAACATCAGCTGACGCTGGTGCAGAAGATGAAGCTCTACGACGGCAAGACGCTGCCGGGCTTCACCCAGGACAACATCAAGGAGCTGCGCAAGGAGGCGATGCGCGAGGGGATGGACGGGATCAGCCCGCGCTACATCCAGGACAAGATCTCGAACGCGCTGGTCTCCGACCGGGGCGAGGGGTGCGTGAACCCCTTCATGGTCATGAACGAGCTCGAGTCCGGGCTGCGGCACCACTCGTTGATTACCAACGACGAGCAGCGGCGGCATTTTGGGGTGCTGCTGGGCCTGGTGAAGCAAGAGTACGAGGACATCGTCAAGAACGAGGTCCAGCGGGCGATCAGCGCCGACGAAGAGGCGATCGCCAAGCTCTGCGCGAACTACATCGACAACATCAAGGCCTACACCCAGAAGGAGCGGGTGAAGAACAAGTACACCGGCCAGGACGAGGAGCCGGACGAGCGCCTGATGCGGTCGATCGAGGAAAAGATCGATATCCCCGATTCGCGGAAAGACGACTTCCGCCGGGAGATCATGAACTACATCGGCGCGCTGGCGATCGAGGGGCGGCAGTTCGACTTCCGCACCAACGAGCGGCTGCAAAAGGCGCTGGAGCTGAAGCTCTTCGAGGACCAAAAGGACTCGATCAAGCTGACGTCGCTGGTGTCGGCGGTGGTCGATCGCGACACCCAGGAGAAGATCGACGTGGTCAAGAACCGCATGATCCGCAACTACGGCTACTGCGAGATCTGCTCCACGGACGTGCTCAACTTCGTGGCGTCGATCTTTGCGCGCGGGGACGTCAAAGACTAGACGGAGGTCGGCGCACTACACATGGATCGCTCCACGCTCGAGGCGCTTCCCGCGGTGAACGTTACGGTCAACGGTCAGGCCGCGGCCCTGCTGGTCAAGCTGATGGGTGACCTCAAGACCGAGGAGCCCCTGGCCGTGCTCACCCGCGCGCTCGGGATGCTGGAGCAGGCCGTCTCGGCGAAGGTCAAGGGGCAACGGCTTGGCATTTA
>DATAVR010000059.1:0-3444 GCA_036267635.1 Polyangia bacterium
GCTGGCCGTCGCGCCGCCGCTCCCCGTCGCGCCGCCGCTCCCCGTCGCGCCGCCCTTTGCCGAGGCGCCGCCACTCCCGGTGGTTCCGCCGCTCGCGCTCGCGCCGCCGCTGCTCGAAGAGCCGCCGCTCCCCGTCGCGCCGCCGCTGCTCGAAGAGCCGCCGCTGCCAGTCACGTTCCCGCCGCCGGAGCCGGTGTTGCCGCCGGAAGCCGTGGCTCCGCCGGAGCCGCTGGCCGAGTCGCCGCCCGAGCCGGTGGCCAGGGCGCCGCCCGTGCCCGTGCCCATCGCACCGCCCTCACCACCAGCGCCACCGCCGGGGTTGGCGCAGCCGAAGGCCGCAGAGGACAGGGCGACCAGCGCCACCAGCGATTTCCATCTGATGCCGTACAGCGTCATCGCGGAAATCCGACTATAGGTCGAAAGTGGGATCGATACCAGAGCTTCGCCGCCCGCGCGGCCGCGGGCTATTTTCCGGGCTCGACGCGCACCGAAGCCCCGAGACTCCGCAGGGTTTGCGCCAGATCGTCACTCGCCGAATAGGGCGGGAGACGCGACACGTCGGTCCCGGTGTCCCAGAGAACCGGAACCATTTTTCTGGAAATTGCCGCGTTCATGACCGCCGACATCCAGCGAATGCGCGACGGCGACTCCTTCTTGTTCGTCACCCCGAACTCTCCGATGAAGGCGGGGATGTTGTTGCTGGCGCTGAACGTCTTCATCGCGTCGAAGAGCTCTTCCAGCTGCTTGACGTCGGCCGGCGTTCCCCAGCTGGTCATCATCTTCCCCCAGGGGGCGTCTTCGGTCAGGCCGCAAAACTGATACGGCGTGTAGTAGTGGACCGAGATGAAGAGCTTTCCGGGGACGGAGTCCTTCGGAAGCTTGTACTCGCTGCTGCAGGTCTTCTTGATGTCGGTGCTGTACCCGGTGACGACCAGCAGGCGCTTGGCGTTGTTCCCCCCGGTCTTCCGCACGGTGTCGATGAACAGCTGGTTCACCCGGGTGAGCGTCGCGTAGGCCTTCTGCTCGGTGCCTTCGGCGCTGAAGTTCGTCTCTTCGTTGAGCGCCTCGAAGACGAGCTTCTCGTTCTTCCCCGCGAAGAAGGTCGAAATCTGCTCCCAGTACGAACGGTATTTCTTCTCCGCCTCGGGGCTGAAGGTGTCGAACGTCTTGGGGAAGACCTCCTTCTTGTCGGAGTCGATCCAGCCGCCGTCCCAGTGGATGTCGAGGACGCAGTACATGCCGGCGCCCGTGATCCAGTCGACCACCTCGCGAACGCGGCCCATCTTCTCGGGCGTGACGCGCTCGTCGACAGCGTAGGTGTCCCAGGCCACCGGCAGGCGGACCGTCTTCCACCCCAGGTGCGCCAGGCCCTGGACGAAGTCCTTGGTGATGAGCGGATTCCCCCAGCCGGTCTCCCAGGTGGTGGTGTTCTCCAGCGTGTTGCCGATGTTGATGCCGGGAGTCATCAGCGCGCTGGCCGTCCAGGCGTCCAGCTCCGTCATCGTTTCGAGCGCGGGCGGCGCCGTTCCTTTCGGGCCGACCGCATCCGACGGGTTGAGCGGCGGCGGCCTGAGGCAGCCGAGCGCCGGCATGGCGCAAAGAAGTCCGACCAGGAGGAATGCTTCAGGTGATTTGCGCATGAGGTTCTCGTTGGATTCCGGTTTCATTCTCGCTTCTCGTAGTCGAACCAGTCGAACGCGGCGGGCGCCGGGCGCGGGTCGCCGTTCGGCGCCAGCGCGTACATGCCCACGTAGGTGCCGATGAAGCCGCCCGAGACCTCGGTCGCCAGAAGGCGCGTCTCGGCGGCCCCGAGCGGCTGCAAACGATCGGGAGAAGGCCCCCAGGAGAACGTGTAGCGCGTCGGCTCGGCCTCGATCTGCAGGACCACCGGGCCATCTCCCGGCACCGGCGCGGACGCGGTCACCGTCGAGAGGTCCGTGCCGACGGTCTGCCGCACGAACACCTCGCGTCCGGCGTGGCCGCGGCGCAGGCCGAGCTCATAGCGCTGGAGCGGCGCCCGATAGAGCACCAGCCCGGCCTCCTGGCCCTCACGCGACGGCGCGAAGTCGATGCGGACGGCGATGCGGGCGCGCAGGTCCTCCTGGCGGCGGCCGACGAAGGTCGGCGAGACGCCGTCGGCCCGGTCGAGCGGCACCGCCGTCCCGTGCAGCGTCAGCCAGCCGCGCCGCTCGGTGGTCGAATAGCTCGCGCGCACGGGATTGCGCAGGAAATTCCAGGCGGCGCCCAGAGAACCGTCGAAGCCGTCGCGCACGGGCGGCGCGGGCGTCGGGCGCGCCGGCAGCCCGCGGACGCTCATGTCGAGCGCGATCGGCTTCCCCTCGTTGACCACCGGCCAGCCCAGCGCGTCCCACCGGACCGGCGCCAGGAAGGTCTCGCGCCCGAGGTGGTGCCAGTAGTAGCCCCCCTGCGGGCGGATCCCGAGAAACACCATCCACCAGTCTCCTTCGCCGTCCTCCACGAGATCGGCGTGACCCGTCGCCTGGATCGGATCGCTGAGCGGCGTGTTGCGCTGGGTGAGGATCGGGTTTCGCGGGCACGGCTCGAACGGACCCCAGGGCGACGCCGCGCGCGCGATCGTCACCATGTGGCCGTACTCCGTCCCGCCCTCGGAGATCATCAGGTAGTAGCGCCCGCCCACCTTGTAGAGGTGCGGCCCCTCGGGATAGCGGCCGCCCGTCCCCTTCCAGACGATGCGCGGCTGGGTGAGCAGCTTGCCCGATGCGACGTCGATCTGCGACGCGTAGATCCCCGGCGCGGTCCCCGTCGAGGTCAGGTAGACCTTGCCGTCGTCGTCGAAGAGAAGACTGGGATCGATGCCGCCACCCGGCACCTGGAGCCAGACCGGCTCCGACCAGGGCCCCGCCGGATCCTTCGCGGTCACGTAGAACGTCCCGCCGTGCGAGACGTTGGTGGTGATCAAGTAGAACGTGCCGGCATGGTAGCGGATGGTCGGCGCGAAGATGCCGCCCGAGGGGCCCGCCGTCTCGAGTGGGAGCTGCGAATCCCGCGTGAGCACGTGGCCGAGCGATTCCCAGTGGACGAGATCGCGGCTCCGGTGGATCGGCACGCCAGGGAAGAACTCGAACGAGCTGTTGACCAGATAGAACCAGTCGCCGACCCGGACCACGCTCGGGTCAGGGTAAAATCCAGGGAGCACCGGGTTGCGGTAGCTCGTGATGCGAGGAGGGGCCGGCGGTGTCTGGGCAGCGACCGGCACGCCGCCGACCGTCACCCCTGCCAGCAACGCGACGGCGAAGCGGTTGGCGAGGCTATTGGGGATCGCCATAGAACGTCCCGCGGCCGTGCGTTCCGACGTAGACGCGGCCGAACTTCTTGGGGTCGCCGGTGATCTGCAGGACCAAGCCCCACTGGTGCTGATCGTCGTTGATGCGCAGCCAGGTGGCGCCGCCGTCGGTGGAGCGG
>DATAVR010000060.1:0-2619 GCA_036267635.1 Polyangia bacterium
CACCGCCCGCGCCCGATCGCCGGGACCGTCCCCGCGCATCTCCAACGGCAGCTCGATCTCCGCCGCGACCGTGGTCGAGACGACCTGCGTCTCGGGGTCCTGGGCGACGTAGCCGACCGCGGCCGCCAGCTCGCCCGGCCCGGCGGCGATCGCGTCGAGCCCGGCCACCTCGACCCGCCCGTCGACCTCGCCGCCGTGGAAGTGCGGCACCAGCCCGCAGGCCGCGCGCAGGAGCGTCGACTTGCCCGAGGCCGAGCGCCCGGCGAGCAGCACGAACTCCCCCGGGGCGACCTCGAGCGAGACGTCGAGCAGCGCCGGCGCCGCGGCGCGTGGGTAGGCGTAGGAGAGCCGCTCGATCGCGAGGGCGGGCGCGGCGCCACGACGGATCGCCAGCTCAGACACGGTCCGTCTCCCGCGACGAGGGCCGGATCGCCACCCCTTGGGGCGCGGCGCCCAGGAGCATCGCCCGCTCCCGATCGGTCAGTCCCCGCGTCCCCGGTCGCCGTTGGCGTTCGCCGTCGGCCGGACGATCTACGGATCGGCGCGAGCGCGTCGCCGGGCGCCGGCTTACGCTCCGCAACGGCGCCAGCCCGCTCGCCAGGACCACCGCGCAGACCGCCGGCGTCGCCGCGCCCAGGCCGATGTGGATCATCGGGTAGGGACGGAAGTCGTCGGCACCCGCGACCTTGCCGAGGATCGCCGTCGCCAGCACGACCGCGGCGACCGCGTAGAACCGCGCGTCATAGCGGCTCGGCTCGCGCCGCCGCCGCCCGCGCGGGCCGTCGAGGCTGTAGCCGCGCAGCTCGAGCGTCGCCGCCACGTCGACCGCGCGGTCGAGCGACCCGGCCAGGAGACGCCGCGCCAGCGCACTCTTCCCCACCGCGGCCGCCCCTGGCCCACGTAGCTGCCCCGCGTCGCGCAGGCGCCCCGCGTCGGCCGCGGTCACCGGCACCAGGCGTGAGACCAGCGTCGCGGTCAGCGCCGAGCGCGCCGCGATCGGCCGCAGCGCTCGCAGCACCCGGTCGGGATCGACGCAGGCCGAGTAGACGCAGAAGGCGACCATCGTCACCACCGCCCGCAACCCGATCGAGGCGCCCGCGACGATCGCCTCCAGGGTGATGTCGACCTGGCCGAGGATCGGCACCTCGCCGAGCCGCGCCAGCACCGTCTCTCCGCGGTCGACGACCAGCGCGTTGACGACGATGATCAGGAGCGCCAGCGCGAACCCCATCCGCAGGGCCGCGCGCACCGCCGTCCGCGCCCCGGCCAGCCGCCCGGCGAGGCAGGCGGCGAGGCCGGCGGCGATCAGCACCGCCGGGCTCGAGTAGAGGAAGGCGACGACGACCAGCGCGCCGAGGTAGGCCACGGCGGCGCCGGGCCGCGCCGACTGCAGCGGCCCCCGACGAGGGATGTAGGCAAACGGCGATCGCATCAGCGTCCCGGGCGCAGCGGCAGCGGCGTCACCGTCCCCGCTTCGCTCTCCACCGCGTAATGGTCGCGCAGGTCGTCGCTGTCGAGCGCTTCGGCCGCGGATCGCACCGCCCCGGCCGTCCCGCCGGTGATTAGCCAGACCGGCGGCCCTTCGAAGTGCCGCGTCGCCGCGACCAGCCCCGCTTCGGGACCGAACGTGCGCGCCTTCTCGCCGTTTTCGTCGAGCCCGACCAGCTGCCAGCCGCCGCCGACCTGCGCGAACTCGGCATAGACGCCGCTTTCCCCGGGCCCGTTCTCGATCAGCGCCGCGGCCGAGTTCGTACGAACCTTCGCCCACGGGCCGACCAGCACCGTGAGCGCCCCCTTCGGCGACCTCGACGCGATCTTCACGCCTTCTCCTTCGAGCGCGTCGCGCACCGTCGCGCAAGCGTCCCCGCCTCCCTTGCATTCGACGACGACGGAGGGCCGGTGCCCTTCCCAGCCCGTCGTGAACGGCGCCGGCCAGGAGCCGACCACGGCCGGGACGTGCGCCGTCGCCGACCAATCGTGCATGTCCCACCACACCTTCTCGCCGCCTTCCAGCGACACCTCGGCGGCGCCGACCGGCGACTCCACCCCGTTCACGTAGAAGAACCAGTCGTAGGGATGTCCGCCGTGTTCGCTTTCTTCGATCCCGTCGATCGACTTCACGTAGCCGCCGCCATAGCGCGTCTGGAGTTCTTCGACTTCGCCTTCGAGGAAGCGCATCACCGTGTCGGATTCGTTCGCTTCCCCTGACGATTCCGTGACCGGCACCGCGCCGAATTCGCGCGTCACCGTCAGGTCGACCGAGCCGACCTTGTCCCCGGGCCCGAGACCGCAGCCGGCGGCCACGACCGCTGCCCCGAGGAGCAGCGCGATCGCGACCGCCGTGCCGCGGCGAGGCATCAGCTACCGGCGGGGCACTTGCTGCCGAAGCAGACCGGCTCCTGCGCGGAGGGGATCGCGTTGCCGATCGCGGCGCTGAGCAGCGTCGGTTCGGTCAGCGCGATCATCACCTTGCCGCTCGCGTCGGTGGGACCGGTCGCCCCGGTCACCGTCGCGCCCTTCATCGGCTTGTGCGCGCCCTTTTCGTTGTAGGCGTAGACGTGGACCGCGAACGGCACCCCGGCGGTCGCCTGCTGCGGCGCGCTCAGCACCAGCTCTTCC
>DATAVR010000061.1:0-1596 GCA_036267635.1 Polyangia bacterium
GACGCGATCGTCGCGCTGACCCGTGAGCTCGAGGGTGTCCCGATCGAGGGTCTCTCGCGGTTTCAGATCGGCCGCATCTTCCCGGGGCTGATCGCCGCCGAGGCCTTCGACTCCGGTCTCGCCTTCGTCTGCGGCTCGAACTCCTTCGTCGAGTCGATCAGCCAGATGCTGCTCGCCGTCGGCTACGCGCCGGATCGGATCCGCACCGAGCGCTTCGGCCCCACGGGCTGACCGAAGCGTCGTTCGCCGGGTGGCCGCTAGCTGAGAAGTCCACACACGTTGTGAACGCCTGAAAGGCCATCCGGGCCCTCCAAGACGCTTGTGGTTCTGACGCCCAAGCAGAGGAGGACCCGGATGAAGATTCACGGTAACGCGGCTCTCGGACCGGCGGGAAGGCTCGCCTTGGTGCAGGCGATCGAGTCGGGGATGACGCAGAAGGCGGCGGCCGCCGCCTTCTGCGTGGCGCCGGCGACGGCCCACCGCTGGTGGCACCGGTGGAAGTCCGCGGGCGAGGAGGAGCGGCGCTCGCGGAGTTGGGTGCTGGACCGCTCCTCGAGGCCACATCGCCAACCTCGACGGTTGGGCGCGGCCGAGGAGGAGCCGATCCTCCGGGCACGGCGGCAGACGGGCCTCGGCCCGGGTCGACTGGCCGGACTCTGCCGCCGGCCGCGCTCGACGATCTGGAAGGTGCTCCACCGCCACGGACTCTCCCGGCGCCCCCGCGGCGAGCGCCAGACCTTCCGCCGCTATGAGTGGTCGCGCCCCGGCGCGCTGCTGCACATGGACGTCAAGCGGCTGGCGCGCTTTGCCGAGCCCGGCCACGCGGTCACCGGCGACAAGCACGATCGCAACCGCGGCGCCGGCTGGGAATATCTGCACGTCGTCATCGACGACCACTCGCGTCTCGCCTTCGTCGAGCGCCATCCCCGCGAGGACGCAGAGACCAATGCCGCGACCCTGGAGCGGGCGATCTCCTGGTTCGCCGAGCAGGGCCTGGCGCCGCCGGAGGCGGTGATGACGGACAACGCGATGGTCTACCGCAACTCCCGCCGCTTCGCCGCGGTCCTGACCGACCGCGGCATCCGCCACATCCTGACCCCGCCCTACACGCCACGCTGGAACGGGAAGGCGGAGAGGTTCATCCAGACCTTGCAGCGGGAGTGGGCCTACGCCCACCGTTGGCAGAGCTCGACCGGACGCCTTCGCTCCCTGCCATCCTTCCTGCGCTACTACAACCGACATCGACCGCACAGCTCCTTGGGGGGCCGGCCGCCGATCAGCCGCGTTCACAACGTCCGTGGGCAGGACAGCTAGCTGAAGGGACGGCTTTGTGGGGTCAGGACTCCCGCCAACCGGCCGCGGCCTGGTGCTCGTGCGTCTTCCACAACGCCCTGGCTGCCGACTGCTGAGTTGTGCCCGCTATAGCGATGTCAACTCAGCAGTCGGCCGGCGCGGCGTTGGGAGAGTGTGTCGTTCTCCCGCGTCAGCTCGACTTCGGCAGATCCTTGATCGCCGCAAGCACGCGCTCGGTGACGCGGCGGTGGGCCGCGACGTTGCTCTGGCGATCGGTTCGGACCTCGATCAGGCCGGTGCCGG
>DATAVR010000062.1:0-17448 GCA_036267635.1 Polyangia bacterium
GGAGCCGCGTTGAAATCCGTCGCGGTCACGATCGGCGTCTTGGCGTATCGCACCTGATAGCCCGACACGTTTCCGCCACCACTGTCGCTCGGCGCAGTCCACGTCAGCTGCATCGACGTCTTGCGACGGTCGAGCACGAGAGCGGTCAGATTCGTCGGCGCATTCGGTGGCGTCGTATCCACCTTGACCGTCACACTCCCGCTCCCCACGCCCGCACTCGGCACGTTGTCCGTCGTCGCGACAATCGTCTGCGTCCCCTCGGCGACCGTGACCGGGGTCAGAGTGGCGGTTCCGCCCACGTCGGTCGTCGCCGTCCCGAAGGTCGTCGCGCCGTCGGTGAACGTCACGACGCTGCCACTCACGGGCACGCCGCTCGCCATCACCGTAACCGTGAGCGTGCCCTGCCAGCCTGCCGTCCCGGTGTTGATGTCGTCGATGCAACCGACCGTCGCGTCGCCGCTCGGGCACAGGAGCGCGCCCGCGGTCGGCGTCGTGAAGGTCACCACCGGCGCGGCGCCGATGGTCACCGTGCAGGTCGCCAGGACCGTCGCGTTGCCGGCCGGGTCGCTCTCGGTGGCGACCAGCGCGTTCTGGCCCTCGGCGAACGCCACGCTGCCGAAGGTGGCGACGCCGTTGACGAACGCGGGCGAGTCATAGGTCGTCGTGACGCCGTTGTTGGTCAGGTCAGCCACCACCAGCTTGTCGTCGGCGGTGTAGACCACGTCTTCGGTCACGGTGGCGGCCGATTGGGTGAAGCTGCCGCACAGGCTCACGGGCGAGAGCAGCGCCAGGTTCGGCGGGGTGCTGTCGACCCAAACATCGTCCGGCTGGCTGGTGCCGACGTCGGCGACGTTCGCGGCGGAGGTGACGGTCACCGCCAGCTCGGTCGCGGCGGCCAGGGTGCCGTCGGCGTTCTCGTTGCTCTCGGGCAGCGTGACGCCGGTGAAGTGGGCGACGAAGCCGAGGCCGCTCGGGCAGTTGTCGGCGGCCACCGCCGCGGTCGTCACCGACGTGCCGAGCTGGACCAGGCTGGCGTCGCCCTTGTGGCCGACGAGCAGCGTCGCCGTGCCGGCGGTGTCGCTGCAGGCGACGACGTCGGCCTGCGCGCCGATGGCGGGATCCTCGTCCTTCACGCCGGTCGGCGCGTTGGTGGCCAGGATGTGCTTGCTCGGATCGGTGAACAGCGGCGCATCGGAGGCGGGCGCGATGATCTGGACCGACGGCAGCGTCGAGGCGCAGGAGACGCCGCTCAGCGTCTGGGTGGTCGGGTTGCCGGCGCCGTCGGTCAGCGTGATGGTCAGGCCGAACGGCGCGCCGCCCTGGCAGGTGATCGGCACGCAGGTCGACGTGTTGACCGCGGCGACCGCGACGCACGACGGGGTGGCTGACGAGCCGAGCGTGACGCAGAGGTTCTGCTGGCCGGCGACGAGCTGGCTGCCGACCGCGTCCGGCGAGTCGGTCTGGGCGCAGACCTGGAACTGGCCGTTGGTCAACGAGGCCGGGGGGATGAACTGTCCCGCCGTCGGGCCGTTGATCGTCAGGTCGGGCGCCGTCGTGTCGACGGTGTAGCTGCTCTTGGTCGACGTGCCGGTGATCCCGTTGGCGTTCGTGCAGGTGGCGACGACGTCGTATTTGCCGTCGGGGCTGAGCGGGAGGCCGAAGGTGGCGCTGCCGCCGGAGACGGTCGCGCTCGGCGTTCCATCGACGGGCGTCGCCGGGTTGGTGGCGTCGCTGTTGACCGCCAGCGTGACCGTCTGGCCGTCCTCGGCGTTGGTGTTGACGACGAAGGTCGCCTGATAGGGAGAGCCCGCGGAGCTCGAACGGTCGCCCTGCGGCGTCGGCACACCGTTCAGATCGGGGTGCGTGGCGCTGATGACCGGCGCGCTGATCGAACAGGTCGGCGGGCTGTTCGGGCAGCTCACCGTCACGTTCTCCGTGACGTTGCAGGTCTGCGCGCTCGGGTACTGGATTGAGAGCTGTTGCGCCGTGCCGCCGGTCGCCAGCTGAACCGCGAACGACGCCGCGCCGCCGCCGACCTGCACGGTCTTGAGCAGGGAGCTGCCGTCGTACAGGCTGACGTCGGTGCCGTCAGGTGCGGTCGACGTGATGGTGACCGTGTATTGAAACCCGTTCGCACAGGTGTGGTCGGTGTCGTCGGTGACGGTCAACGTCGCGCCGCTCGTCGGCGCCGTGAACGCCGTCGTGTAACAGGGGGGCGCCGAGCCGCCGGCGCCCGCTGCCGAGCCGCCCGCGCCTGCTGCCGAGCCGCCCGCGCCCGCCGCCGAGCCGCCCGCGCCCGCCGCCGAGCCGCCCGCGCCCGCCGCTGATCCGCCAGCGCCCGCTGCCGAGCCGCCAGCGCCCGCCGCCGAACCGCCCGCGCCTGCCGACGAGCCGCCGGCGCCTGCCGCCGAGCCGCCGGCGCCTGCCGACGAGCCGCCCGCGCCTGCCGACGAGCCGCCCGCGCCTGCCGACGAGCCGCCGGCGCCCGCCGCCGAGCCGCCCGCGCCCGCTGCCGAGCCACCTGCTCCGCCTGCGCCGCCAGCGACGCCGCCCGTGCCTCCGTCCGTGCTCGCGCCGGCTCCGCCTACTCCGCCTGTCGCGCCGCCGGCGCCTCCGCTGCTACCGCCGGAGCCAGCGACACCACTCGCGCCGCCGGTCCCCGTCGTCGCTGGCACGTTGTCGCCACAACCGACGGTGAGACCCACAACGGCCAGGAGCGGAAGTGAGAAAGAGAGCGAAGCTAGACGAGCGCGGATGTCCCCCATGAAGTCTCCGAATCGGCGTTTTGGCGCACGAAGTAAAGAAGTGAGCGGGGCCCGATTCTATGCGTTTTTGCCTGACGCGCCAGCCTGTAAGCGGCCAGCGGGTGATATAGTTAGGGCTGGAGATGAGCACGACGGCCCTGCCTCGGCTGGATGCCGCGACCCTCGGCGGCGCGCGCGCGCCGGCTGAGCTGTTGGCGGCGCTGGAGGCGAACATCGCCCGCGTGTTGCGCGGGAAGCCCGCGGTGATCCGGCACGCGGTGATCGCGCTCTGCGCGCGCGGGCACTTGCTGATCGAGGACGTGCCCGGTGTCGGAAAGACGACGCTGGCGCAGGCGCTGGCGCGCTCGATCGGCGCGAGCTTCCACCGAATCCAGTTCACCAGCGACCTCTTGCCGTCGGACGTCCTGGGGGTCTCGATCTTCGATCCCAAGACGGGCGAGTTCGAATTCAAGCCCGGTTCGGTCTTCGCCAACCTCGTCCTTGCCGACGAGATCAACCGGGCGCCACCACGCACGCAGAGCGCGCTGCTCGAGGCGATGAACGACGGCCAGGTGTCGGTCGACGGGCGGACGTTCCCGCTGGAGGCGCCGTTCCTGGTGATGGCGACCCAGAACTCGGAGGAGCACTACGGCACCTACCCGCTCCCCGAATCGCAGATGGACCGCTTCCTCTTGCGGCTGCGGATCGATTACCCGGCGCCCGAGGACGAGCGGCGGATCTTGCTCGAGTCGGCGGGGCGCCCCGAGGAGGATCTGGCGCGGCTGGCGGCGGTGCTGAGCGTCGCCGAGGTGCGCCGGCTGCAGGACGCGGCCGAGCGGGTGCACTTCTCGCCGGAGCTGGCCGACTACGTGGTGGCGGTGGCGCGCGAGACGCGGCGCTCGCCACACCTGGCGGTCGGGGTGTCGCCGCGCGGCGCGCTCGCCTGGCGCAACGCCGGGCGGGCGGCGGCGCTCTGCGAGGGGCGCGACTACGTGCTGCCCGACGATCTCAAGACGCTGGCGGCGCCTGTGCTGGCGCACCGGGTGATCCCGGCCTCGCCGGTCGAGGCGGTGGCGCGGTCGCGACAGGAGGTCGAGCGGGTGCTCGCCGAGATCCTCGACCGCCTCCCGTCCCCGGGGTGAGTCGCGTGGATGGAGCGCGGCTTCGCCGCGGGGAGTCCGTCGCGGGAGGGCGCGGGAACCCACCAGGGTTCCCGCATGCGGCGGGAGGGCGCGGGAACCCACTCAGGTTTCCGCATGCGAATGACACGTCGTAGATTTCCCCCCACCCGTGAAGGGTGGTGGTTCCTGCTGGCGACCCTGTTCGTCGGCGCGGTGGCGATCGACGCCGGGATCAACCTCTTCTTCCTGACCTTCGGGATGATGGCCTGCCTGCTGGCGGCCAACGGGCTGATGTCGGCGCTGGGGCTCGGCGGGCTGCGGGTGCAGCGAATCCTGCCGCCGGTGATCCACGCCGGGACGCCGTACCTGATGGGGATCGTGCTCGAGAACCGGAAGCGCCGGCTGCCGTCGTTCTCGATCGAGGTCGAGGATCTCGTCGAGGGGCGCCCCATCGAGAAGCGTTGCTACTTCTTGAAGCTGCCGGCCGGACGCACGCAGGAGACGTCGTACCGGCATACGATCATCCGCCGGGGGCGTCACAAGCTGTCGGGGTTCCGGCTGGCGACCAAGTTTCCGTTCGGGCTGATGGCGCGCGCGCGCGAGGTCGCCGACCCGGCCGAGGTGGTGGTCTACCCGGCGCTGGCGGCGTTGCCTCCGACGCTGCTGCGCGGGCTCCCGGCCGCCTCGCCCGGGCGCGACAAGGGGCCGAGCCGCCACGGGGAGCTGGCCGGGCTGCGCGCGTTTCGGCCGGGCGACGACCCGCGCGGCATCCACTGGCGGACGAGCGCGCGGCGCGGAATGCTGCTCCTGCGCGAGCACGAGGACGACGAGGCGCGCGAGGCCACGCTCGTCTTCGACAACGACGAGCGCGCCGGCGCCCAGGCGTTCGAGCTGGCCGTGTCGCGGACCGCGGCGCTCTGCGTGGAGCTGGCGCGCCGGGGGCTGTCGGTGGGGCTCGTGACCCGGACGGCCGAGGTACCGCCCTCGGTCGGACCGGCGCAGCTGGCGCGCCTGCTGCGGCTGCTCGCCTTCATCGCGCCCGAGCCGGGAGCACCGCCCCGCCCTCGCCGCCGCCCCGTCGCCTGGATCTCCCCCGAGGGCACGATCGATCTCGCCAACGCCTCCTCGGGGGCCGCCGCGGTTACTTCATGAGGTTTCAGGCGGCGCACAAGCTGGTGACGTATCTGCTGGTGCTGGCGGCGCTGGCGGCGCTGGCCACCACGCGCGCGCTCGCCCCCGGCAGCGCGCTCGCCTTCCTGCTCGTCTGCGTGGTGTCCTTCGGGGTCGACGCCGGCGATCGCCGCGCCGCCGCGCTCGATCGCGCCGCCGGCACGATGAAGGCCGCGACCGGCCTCTTGCTCGGGCTCATCGTCTGGCGGATCTGGCGGCGGATGCCGGACGCCGATCTGGCGCCCGCGTTCGACCTGGTGCTGGCGCTGCTCGGCTACAAGCTGCTCTACCGCCGCAATCACCGCGACTACGTCCACATCTACGCTCTGTCGTTCCTGCTGGTGCTGGTCGCCTCGACGATCACGGCGACCTTCCTGTTCGTCGCGGTGTTCGCCGTCTACGTCGTGCTGGCCACCTGGGCGCTCATCCTTTTTCACCTGCGGCGCGAGATGGAGGAGAACTATCTCGTGCGCCACTCGGCGCAGGCGCCCAGCCAGAAGGTCGGCATCGGGCGGATCCTCGGCTCGCGGCGCGTCGTCGGGCGGGCATTCTTCGGCGCGACGTTCGTGGTCGCGGCGGCGGTGTTCGTCGGCGCGCTCGCCGTGTTCGCCTTCGTTCCGCGCCTCGGCGCCGGGTTCGTGCTCGGCGCGCGCGGGGGGACGAGCGTCATCGGCCTTGCCGACGAGGTCGCGCTCGGGCGTTACGGAACGGCCGCCACCGCCCGCCACGCCGTCGTATTGCGAGCGACGCTGCCGCGCCTCACGGCGCTCGCCGGCGTAGAGGCCCGCCGCGACGCCGCCGAGCGGCTCTACTTCCGGGGCGCCGTCTACGACAGCTATGACCGGGGCCGCTGGAGCCGGAGCCGACGGCCCGAGCTGCGCACGGTGCTCGCCGAGAGCGGCGGTCGCGCCTTCATCCACGAGCTCGGCGAGGAGGCCGCCCCCGACACGCTGTCCGGCGCCGAGCGCCAGGAGATCGAGGCCGTCGGCATCCCGGCGGCGGTTCTCTATGCCGTCGATCGGCCGGTGGCGATCGAGCTGCCGGCGAACCACCTCGGCGCCACCGGCAGCGTCGGCGTGGTGCCGCGCTGGTCCGGCGAGGCGGCGCTGCGGGTCGGCGGCGGCGAGGCCCCGAACGGGTTCGGCGACGGCTTCGTGACCCTGGCGCACGCGCACTACGTCGCCTACTCCCGCCCGCGGGCGCTCGGCACGCCGGCGCTCGACGCCCACGCGCGGCTCGATGAGCTGGCGCTGCCCGACGGTCTGGCGGAGATGCGCGCGCTCGGCGCCCGGCTCGGCGCCGGCCGGGACGAGGGCGGGAAGATCGCGGCGGTGATCGAATGGCTGCAGTCCGGGCACGCCTACACCACCCAGCCGCCGCCCAGACCGTCCGGCGTCGATCCGGTGGAAGACTTCCTGTTCCGTCAGCCGGTCGGGCACTGCGAGTTCTTCGCCTCGGCGGCGGTGCTCCTGCTGCGCGCGGCGGCCGTCCCGGCCCGCTACGTCACCGGCTTCCGCGGCGGCGAATGGAATCCGATCGGCGGCTACGTCGCCGTGCGAGGCGAGCGCGCGCACGCCTGGGCGGAGGCCTTCGTCGCCGGCGTCGGGTGGACGCGCGTCGACGCCACCCCGCCGGCCGACGCGCTGGCGCCGGCCGGACGCCTCGCCGACACCAGCGACGCGCTCGACTTCTTCTGGAGCCGCTGGGTGGTCGGCTACGACCTCGGCCGCCAGCGCGATCTGGCGCGGCACGCCTGGCACCAGCTCGGCCACTTCGGCCCCTCGACCGCGCTCGGCCAGCTCCTCATCGCGCTGGTGGTGGCCGCCGCGCTCGTCGCGCTGGCGCTCGCCGTCGCGCGGGCGTCGCGCCGCCGTCCGCGCGGGCTTCCCTTGCCGGCGAGCGCCACAGGAAAAACCCGCCTCGCGCCCGAGACCGAGGGCGCGATCGATCGGCTCTATCGCAAGACGGTCAACCGGCTCGGGCGGCTCGGCTGGGCGCGGCGTCCGAACGAGACGCCGCACGAATACGCCGCCCGCCTGCGGGCAGCAGGGCCGTTCGGGCCGGACGACGCCTTCGACAGCCTGACCCAGCGCTACGCCGCCGCCCGCTTCGGCGGCGCTCAGCCGTCCGACGACGCCGTCGCCACCCTCCGCCGGACGGTCTCGGACCTACTCGATCAGCGACGCCCGTCGCAAAACTAGCCCGTCGCGCTGACAAAATGGCAGAGTGCCGGGCGAAGGCTCCGACAGACCGGCACCAATATCTGAACCAGCCCACCTAACCTGCGTCCCTGGCGGGGCATCTTCCTTGCACGGCAAACCCAGGGCTGGGAGGGGGACACTCTTCATGCTTCACCGAACATCACCTAAATCCTTCATCGCTTCGGCCGCGCTGGCGGGCCTGATCGTGATCGCCGCCGCGGGTCGGGCCGAGGCGCAGTTCTCCGGGACCGGCGGCACGCTCGGCACCGGCGGCACGCTCGGCACCGGCGGCTCGGGCACCTCCGTCCTCCAGGCCAGCGACTTCTTCGTCGGCGTCGAGGAGACGCCCCCGGTGGCGCTCAGCATCTTCGACCAATCGCGGTTCTTCAACAAAGCGCGCTGCGATTGCTCGGAGCCCGTTTACATTCTCGTTTCGCTGCTCGCCAGCGGCGTGGCCAAACGCTCGCAGATCACGTCGCAGGCAGGGACCGTCTCCGTCGTCCTCGGGACCGGGTGCTCGAGCCTCATCAGTCAGCAGATAGGAAACTGCCTCCCGGTGCCGGGCGGAACGGAGGAGGCGCTCACGTTCCTGAACAACGGACAGTTCCTGATCCCCACCGACGCGCGCACGCTCAGCACCTTCCTGAACATCTCCACGGTCTTCGACGCCGGCGTCTCAGTCGGCGCTTGTCAGGCGACCTTCGGCCAGTTCACCCAGACGGTGAACATCCTGTTCGATTTCGACGGCGACGGGTTCGCTGAGCTGCCCTTGACCCTCTCGCTCCTGATTGATCTCAATCCGCCACCACCGCCGATGCCCGTCACGATCCAAGGGGGCAACGAGGCGCTGGCGCTAAACTGGCCGTCGCTCGACACGTCGATCGTCACCGATCTCCAGGGGTACCAGATCCTCTGCAGCCGCGCCGACCAGTACCAGGTCTTCAAGGAGCTCCCGAACGACGCCGGCGGGACCAGCTCGGGCCCGTACGGCGCGGCCTTCCAGACCTGCCCGGCCGCCCGGACCGGGACCGGGGTCGAAGGCCTCGATCCCACCTTCGTCTGCTCGGGGCTGCTGTCGGCGCAGGCGACCTCCGCCCGGATCGAGGTTCTGCAGAACGACATCACCTATGCCGCCGCCGTGGTGGCCGTCGACAACAGCGGAAATGCCAGCGAGCCGGTCGTCGGCTTCGGGACGCCCGTCAAGACGCTCAGCTTCTACGACGTCTACCGGGACCAGACGCCGCAAGGGGGCGCCACGGGCGGCTTCTGCGCGCTCGCGACCGCGCGGCCGGGAGCGAAGGCGACGGCCGCGGGGCTGGCGCTGTTCGGGCTCGGGGCCCTCGGCCTGGCCCTCGCGCGCCGACGAAAAGGACCTCGGTGAGGCAGGCGCTCGCGCGCGGCGGGCTCGCCGCTGCCAGCTTGCTGACCGCGTTCGGGGCGGCGCCGCGGGCGGCGCGCGCGCAGGACTTCTCGTCGGAGGCGTCGCTGGTCGAGGGGGACGACGCCGGCGGCGGTCGCTACCGCTCGCCGCAGCGGTTCGCCTACGAGCTGACCTTCGGCCCCTACCGCCCGGACATCGACGGCGAGTTCAACGGCGCGCGCGCCCCCTACGCCGACTACTTCGGCTCGGGCGACCACCTGCTGATCCGGACGGAGCTCGACTATCAGTTCTGGCACCGCTACGGCTCGCTCGCGGCGGGCCTGGGGCTCGGCTACTTTTCGGTCACCGGCACGGCCCCGGTGGCCAGCGGCACCGGCCTGCCGAGCGGCGACAAGTCCCAGCTGAAGATCGTTCCGCTCAGCCTCTCGGCCGTCTACCGGTTCGACTACTTCCTGCAGACGGTCAAATTTCCCCTGGTCCCCTTCGGCAAGATCGGCCTCGACTGGGCCTACTGGCAGAACACCGACGGCATGGGCAACATCGCCACGGGCGACGGCGGCCACGCGCGCGGCGGCACCTGGGGGTGGCACGTCGGGGCGGGCGTCGCGTTGATGCTCGACTTCCTCGACCCCGACGCCGCGCACGACTTCGACCAGGACCTCGGCGTGAACCACACCGGGCTCACCTTCGAATTTTATCACGCGGACCTCTCGGGCCTAGGCGAGGCGAACCGGCTGCGCGTCGGCGACACCAGCTGGACGCTCGGGCTGCTGCTCGAATTTTGAGCGAGGCCCGCGTGCCCAGACGCTTCCGCGTCGTCGTCGAGTACGACGGCACCGACTTTTCGGGTTGGCAGCGGCAGCGCGAGGAGCGCACCGTGCAAGGGGTGCTGGAGGAGGCGCTGCGCGACATGACCGGCGAGAGCGTCTTCGTGCGCGGCGCCGGCCGCACCGACGCCGGCGTCCACGCCGACGGCCAGGTGGCGACCTTCGACCTGGAGGCGAACATCCCGCCCCACGGCCTGCTGCGCGGGCTCAACGCCGCGCTCCCCCCCGACGTGGCGCTGGTCGACGTGGGGCTCGCGCCGTCGGACTTCGACGCCCGCTTTTCGGCGCGCGGCAAGGTCTACCGCTACACCGTCTGGGCCCACTTCATCCGCTCGCCGCTGCAGGCGCGCCGCGCCTGGCATGTGCGCGAGCGTCTGGACGTCGAAGCGATCCGCACCACCGCCGCCGCGCTGGTCGGCGAGCACGACTTCCGCGCCTTTCGGGCCTCCGACTGCGACCGCCGCACCACCCGCCGGATCGTCCGGCGGATCGACGTCGATCGCCAGGGCGCGCTCCTGACCATCGACGTGGAGGCCACCGCGTTCCTCAAGAACATGGTCCGCATCCTGGTCGGCACCCTGGTCGACGTGGGGCGCGGCCGCATCGAGGCGAGCGCCGTCCCCCGCATGCTGGAGACCGGCGACCGCGCCGCCGGCGGCATGACCGCCCCGGCCCACGGCCTCACGCTCCTTCGCGTCATTTACTGACCGGCGGCTCGCCCAGCATCTCGGCGATGCGGGCGTGGACCAGCTTGAGCGTTCGGTCGCGGTCGCCCGGACCGAGCCCGGCGGTCGAGATCGGCGCGCCGATCTGCAGCCGGACCTGGCCGGTGCGAATCAACGGCGACCCCGGCGGCATCAGGGCACCCGACCCCTGGATCGCCATGGGGACGATGGCGGCGCCCGAATCAATCGCCAGGTGGAAGCCCCCCTTCTTGAACGCCCCCAGCCGCCCGTCGCGGGTGCGCGTCCCTTCCGGAAAGATCACCACCGACTGCCCCGCTTTGATCCGGCGCGCCGCCTCCTCGATGGTCCGGCGGGCCGCCACCGCGTTCTGGCGGTCGATGAAGATGAAGCGGCCGGCGCCCATCGCCCAGCCGAACAGCGGGATGAAGGAGAGCTGCTTCTTGGCGATGAAGCGGAACGACAGCGGCACGCCGATGAAGACCGCCCAGATGTCGATCATCGAGGCGTGGTTGGCCATGAAGACGTAAGGGCGCTTGGGATCGAGCTCGCCGGCGAGCTCGACTTTCAATTTCACCCCCGGCGCGCCGAGGACGATGCGCGACCAGACCCGGGCGATGGCCATCACCGCCTCGCCGGTCCGGTCGAAGACGACGGTGCTCACCGCGATCACCGACCCGACCAGGGTGGCGACCACGAAGGAGATGAGAGAGAGAACGGCGCGGATCATTTGGAAGACAGGCGACTGGAAGACAGGCGACCTCTGGAAGACGGGGGACCTCATGGGGAGCCCCGAGCCATGCTATCTTTTCACCGTGGACTTCCGGAAGACCTACTACATTCTTCCGAACCTGTTCACCCTCTCGAGCGTCTTCTGCGGGTTCATCTCCATCTCGCTGTCGGCATCCTCGGGGACGACGGGCAGCGATCTCTACCAGGCGGCGCTGGCGATCTGCTTCGGCTTCTTCTTCGACACGGCGGACGGCCGGGTCGCGCGCCTGACCAAGACGCAGACCGACCTCGGCCGCGACCTCGATTCGCTGGCCGATGGCATCACCTTCGGCGTCGCGCCTGCCATCATGGTCTACAAGTGGGGGCTGACCAGCTTCGGGCGGATGGGGATCTTCATCGCCGGGCTGTTCGTCTGCGCGGGGGTCATGCGGCTGGCGCGGTTCAACGTGCTGTCGCGCCGTGAGGCGGCGGCCGGCCACCACAACCCGGGCAAGTACACGCTGGGGCTGACCATCCCGGCCGCGGCCAGCGTGCTCGTGCTGATGGTGGTGGTGGCACACAACGTCCATCCCTACCGGATCGCCAGCGACGGCGTGGTGGCGGGGGTCGTGCTCGTGCTCTCCTACCTGATGGTCTCGCGGGTGAAGTTCCGCTCGTTCAAGGACCTGCGGCTCACCCGGCGCACCATCGAGTTGGCCCTGCTGATTGCCGCCTGCTGGATCCTGGTGGCGATGAACGGCGTCGACAAGGCGCTGATCTTCCTGGTGCTGATCATGGCCTATATCGCGCTCGGGCTGGCCGAGACGGTGTTGCTGATGCGGCGCTCGTTCATCGAGCAGCGCCGCGAGAAGGCCGCCGCCGCCGCCGGTGCCGCCGCCGCAGACGCCGACGACACGCCTGGCGACGACGAGGTCCTGCGCGAGCTCGGCGCCTTCGACGAGACGACGTAGTATTCGGAACCCTCAGTAGTATTCGGAACCCTCAGAGGGTTCCGAACCTCCCGCGATGGGCTCCGGTGGGCAGAGCCCACCTACGCCCGACGCGATCTGCGCTACTTGGAGGCGGTCTTGGTCGGTTTTGCGCTTCCGGCCGGGGCCGATGAGCCACCGTCGTCGAGCTCGACGAACGCGCCCCAGACGGCCCCCACCAGCGGGCCGACCAGGACCGGCAGATCGACCAACGGACGGTCGGGAACCCCCAGCTTGCCCGCGAAGGCGACGTGCATCCCGCCGAAGAGCTTGCCGGCGCCCCAGTAGAGCACGCCGCCGATGACCGCCCCGAAGATCCCCTTCAGCGCCGTGGTCCAGACGGTGTCCTGGCGCCAGGGAGGACGGCCGCACAGGATTCCGGTCAGTCCGCCGACGACCGCGTAGGTGACGAACGCCAAGAACCCGCCCGAGATCCCGAGCTTGAACGCCCCAGCGCCAATCGCGGCCCCGACGACGCCGCCTTTGAGAAGGCCGAGAAGAAGACGACCCATGCGTCAACTATAGCAGGCGAAAATCGCGCGGAGGGCAGAGGTCGACGTTAAGCTTAGGTCATCGATGCGCCTGCCGAAGCTCACCGATCGGTCGAGCGGTGTGCTGCTGCATCCGACCAGCCTCCCTGGGGAGGATCTGGGGGCGACCGCGCGCGAAATGGTCGATTTCCTGGCGGCCGCGGGCCAGAGCTGGTGGCAGATGCTCCCGGTTGGGCCGACCGGCTACGGCAATTCGCCCTATAGCGCCCAGTCGGCGTTCGCGGGGAACCCCGGCCTGATCAGCCTCGAGCGTCTGGGCGCCGACGGCATCCTGGGGGCCGACGCCCGCCGCCACGACGGTGGGGATCACCTGGCGAACGCGTTCGTCGCCTTCTCGCGGAGCGGTGGCGCCGACCATCCCGACTTTCGGCGCTTCAGCGAAGAGGCGCGGGAATGGCTGGAAGACTTCGCGCTCTACCGCGCCATCAAGGACGTCCAGGGCGGGGTGCAGTGGACCCGGTGGCCGGCGCCGCTGCGCGATCGCGACGCCGGCGCGCTGGCGCGGTTCCGGCAGGAGTCCCAGCGGGAGATCGACTTTCACCGCTTCGCCCAGTGGCGCTTCTTTGGCGACTGGAAGGCTCTCCGCGAATACGCCCAGGCGCGCGGCATCGGGCTCATCGGCGATCTGCCGATTTTTCTCGCCCACGACAGCGCCGACGTCTGGTTGAACCGGGGGCAGTTCTACCTCGACGACGCGGGCGAGCCGACGCTGGTGGCCGGGGTGCCGCCCGATTACTTCAGCGCCACCGGCCAGCGCTGGGGAAACCCGCTCTACCGCTGGGCCGAGATGCGCGCCAGCGGGTTCGCCTGGTGGATCGCCCGCTTCCGCGCCACGCTGGCGATGTTCGACGCCGTCCGCCTCGATCACTTCATCGGCTACACCCGGTACTGGGCGATCCCGGCGCGCGAGCCGACCGCGGTCAAAGGGCGCTGGCGGCCCGGCCCCGGCGCGCGATTTTTTCGGTCAGTCGCCGCCGCGCTCGGTGAGTTGCCGCTCATCGCCGAGGATCTGGGGGTGGTGACGCCGGCGGTCGAATCGCTGCGCGCGCGGTTCGGGTTCCCCGGGCTCAAGCTCCTGCAGTTCGCGTTCGGGACCGATCCGCAGGCGCCGAGCTTCCTGCCCCACAACTACCCGCGCGCCGCCGTCGCCTACACCGGCACGCACGACAACGACACCACCGTCGGCTGGTTTCGCGATCTCGGCAGCGGCGCGCGCGGCGCCGGGCAGGCGGCGCTCGAGCGGCGGACGGCGCTGCGCTACCTGGGGGACGACGACGACTTGGACGACGACGGACGGGAGATCCATTGGCGCATGATTCGGGCCATCATGGGCTCGGTGGCCGACGTGGCGATTGTCCCGGCGCAGGACCTGCTGGGCCTGGGATCCGAGGCGCGCATGAACCATCCCGGCACCGCCACCGGCAACTGGTCGTTCCGCCTCGCGCCCGGCGCTCTCACACCCGCCATCGCCAATCGCCTGCGCGATCTCACCGAGATCTACGGACGTCGGAGGCCGGAAGCGTGAAAAGGCATTTGATCTCGCCGACGCGCCGGGGGGCGCCGCTCGACGACAATCCCCTCTGGTACAAGGACGCGATCATCTACGAGGCGCGCGTCCGCTCGTTTTACGACAGCAACGGCGACGGCGTCGGCGACTTCCGGGGTCTGACGGACAAGCTCGACTACCTGCAGGACCTGGGCGTCACGGCCATCTGGCTGCTGCCGTTTTACCCCTCGCCGCTGCGCGACGACGGCTACGACATCGCCGACTACACCGACGTCCACCCGGACTGCGGGACGCTGGCCGACTTCGACCTCCTGCTCGAGGAGGCGCACCGGCGCGGCCTGCGCATCATCACCGAGCTGGTCCTCAACCACACCTCCGACCAGCACCCCTGGTTCCGTCGCGCGCGCCGCGCGCCGGCCGGCTCCGTCGAGCGCGACTTCTACGTCTGGAACGACTCGCCCGAGCGCTACCGCGAGGCCCGCATCATCTTCAAGGACTTCGAGTCCTCGAACTGGGCCTGGGACCCGCTGGCGCGCGCCTACTACTGGCACCGCTTCTATGCCCACCAGCCGGACCTCAACTTCGAGAACCCGGCGGTGCAGGAGGCGCTCATGAGCGTGGTCGACTTCTGGTTCGGCAAGGGGGTCGACGGGCTGCGCCTCGACGCCGTGCCGTACCTCTACGAGGCCGAAGGGACCAACTGCGAGAACCTCCCCGAGACGCACGGATTCCTGAAGAAGCTGCGCGCGCACATCGACGGCAAGTTCAAGGACCGGATGCTGCTCGCCGAGGCGAACCAGTGGCCCGAGGACGCCGCCGCCTACTTCGGCAGCGGCGACGAGTGCCACATGAACTTCCACTTCCCGATCATGCCGCGGATGTTCATGGCGATTCACATGGAGGATCGCTTTCCCATCCTCGACATCCTGGCGCAGACCCCGCAGATCGCCGAGAGCTGCCAGTGGGCGCTGTTCCTGCGCAACCACGACGAGCTGACGCTGGAGATGGTGACCGACGAAGAGCGCGACTACATGTACCGCGCCTACGCGCACGCCAACGAGATGCGAATCAACCTCGGCATCCGCCGACGGCTGGCGCCTCTGGTCGGCAACGACCGCCGCAAGATGGAGCTCCTGCACGGCCTCTTGTTCTCGCTGCCGGGGACGCCGGTCCTCTACTACGGGGACGAGATCGGGATGGGGGACAACATCTTCCTCGGCGATCGCAACGGCGTGCGCACGCCGATGCAGTGGAGCGCCGACCGCAACGCCGGTTTCTCGCGCGCCAACCCCCAGCGGCTGATCCTTCCGATCACGATCGACCCCGAGTACCACTACGAGGCGATCAACGTCGAGGCGCAGCAGAACAACCCCAACTCGCTGCTCTGGTGGTCGAAGCGGCTCATCATGCTGCGCAAGCAGTTCCAGGCCTTTGGCCGCGGCACGATGGAGATCCTCACCCCCGGCAACTTCCGCGTGCTGGCCTTCATGCGCCAGTACATTCCCCCGGGACCCCTGGGAGGGTTCCCGGACCCTCCCGCGGCGACTTCGCCGGGCGAAGCCCAGCTCCGTCAACGCGAATCCGAGACCATCCTGGTGGTCGCCAACCTCTCGCGCTTCCCACAGTACGTCGAGCTCGATCTCGGCAAGTGGAAGGGGATGCGACCGATTGAGCTCTTCGGTCACACCGAGTTCCCGCTCATCGGCGAGCTCCCCTACCTGCTGACGCTCGGCGGCCACTCCTTCCACTGGTTCTCGATCGAGCCGCCGCCGTCGACGACGGCCGCCGATCTCGCCGCCGCCTACCAGCCACCCACCATCGCCTGCGCCAGCGTCGAGAGCCTGCTCCTCGGCGAGGACCGCGTCGCGCTGGAGGACGCGCTCCCCGCGTTTCTCGAAACGCGGCACTGGTTCGGCGGCCGCGCCTTTCGGGTCAGCGGCTTGCGCATCGAAGAGGCGATCGCGCTCGGCGGCGCGTACCTGATCGTCGCGCGCGTCGAATACGCCGACCGCGACGCCGACCGCTACCTGATCCCGCTGGCGGTCGCCCCGCTCGTCGAGGGGCGCCCCATCCCGCCCGTGGCGATGGTGGCCTCCTTGAAGTTGCCGACCGGCGAGGCCGCGCTGGTCGACGCGGCGGAAGAGCCCGAGGGGGGGCGGGCCATCCTCAACGCCATCGTCGACAGGCGGCGCGC
Organism: Polyangia bacterium; assembly: GCA_036267635.1. Classification (GTDB taxonomy): domain Bacteria; phylum Myxococcota_A; class Polyangia; order Fen-1088; family Fen-1088; genus JADGRB01. The sequence continues at coordinate 16,080 of DATAVR010000062.1, forward strand.
CGTCGGGCTGGCCGGCATCGTCGAGGCGACCCCCTTCGTGCCGCTCGAAGCGCCGGCCGGCGAGCCGACCAACATCAGCGCCGCGCACGCCGCGGCGGCGATCCGCTACGGCGACCGCTACCTGCTGAAGATGTTCCGGCGCCTCGAAGAGGGGGTCAGCCCCGAGCTGGAGATCCCGCGGTTCCTAGAGTCGCGGGCGCCGGGTCTCGTTCCGGCGGTGGTCGGCGCGATCGAGCTCAAGCGCCGCGGCGGCGAGTCGAGCACGCTGGCGGTGCTGCAGGCGTTCGTGGCCAACGAGGCGACCGCCTGGGCGCACGCGCGGGAGGAGCTGCGGCGCTACTTCGAGCGGACGCTGACCCGCCACCGCCAGGACCCGGCCCCCGAGCGGACGCCGCGCGCGCTGCTCGAGCTCGCCGCCTCGGAGACGCCGACGGCGGCGCGCGAGGCGATCGGCGCCTACCTCGACCTGGCCGCGCTGCTCGGGCGCCGGACCGCCGCGATGCACGTGGCGCTCGCCTCGAACGGCGACGACCCGAGCTTCGCGCCCGAGCCGTACAGCGCGCTCGACCGGCGTTCGAAGTACCAATCGATGCGCAACCTGGTCGGGCGGACGTTCCGCCTGCTGCGCGGCGCGCGCGGGCGCCTGCCCGCTTCGGCCGCCGACCTCGGGCAGCGGCTGCTCGACGGGCAGGAACGGGTGCTCAAGATCTTCGAGCCGTTCCTGCACAAGCGCTGGAGCGGGCTGCGCATCCGGACGCACGGCGATCTCCACCTCGAGCAGGTGCTCTATACCGGCAAGGACTTCATCATCATCGACTTCGAGGGGCCGCCGGCCGAGACGCTGGCCGAGCGGCGCCGCAAGCACGAGTGCCTGCGCGACGTGGCGGGGATGATCCGCTCGTTCAACTACGCCGCCTTCACCGCGCTCCTCGAGAGCACCGTGGTGCGCCCCGAGGACCGCCCCATCGCCGAGCCCTGGGCCGACGCCTGGTACCGCTGGGTCTCAGGCGCGTACCTCCGCGCCTACCTCGAAGCGACCGCCGGCATGCCCTTCGTCGCCACCGCCGAGGACCAGCCGCTCATCCTCGACAGCCACCTCATTCGCAAGGCGCTCTACGAGCTCGGCGACGAGCTCGCTCGCGGCGCCGAGACCGCCTCCATCCCCCTCGCCGCCCTGGTCGAGCTCGCCGGGCTTTAACAAGTTCGGGACCCTGGGAGGGTCCCGCGCCCCCCCGCGACGAGCGATCTCGCTCAGAATCCGACGGCGACGCCGACGTTGATGTCGAGGTTGAAGGTGAAGTCCCAGAAGCCGAGCACGGCATTCGCCTGACCGACCAGCGAGACGTTGTCGGTGAGGTCGAAGAAGATG
>DATAVR010000063.1:0-11955 GCA_036267635.1 Polyangia bacterium
ATGAACATGAAGCCGTACGATGACGTCTTCACGCCGATGATCGGCAGCCGGTAGAAGCGCTCGACCAGCGTCCAGTCGTCCTTCTCGGCGACGATGTTGAACTTGCTGTAGTACTTGTAGTGCGTGCCGACGACGTGCTCGTGGTCGAAGTAGTTCCAGACCACCACCTCTTTCGAGCAGTCCATCTCCTTTTCAGAGCGCGCGAAAAGAACGGCCATGGTCAGGTCCCTCCTGCGGAAGCGTTTTCGACCAGCTGTACCCAGATGCCGCCGTCGCGGACTTCGACCTTGTAGGGGCGGCTGCCGAGCTTCGGGTTGGTCAGGCAGGCGCCGTCCTTCGCCGAAAACCGGTAGCAGTGCCAAAGGCAGGTGAAGACGCCGTCCTTCATCTTGTGGTAGCCGATGGGCCCGCCGAAGTGGCGGCAGATGTTGCTCATCGCCTTGATCTCGCCGTCCAGGCGATAGACCAGGATGTCGTGCCCTCCGATCCACTTGGAGAACTGTCCGTGGGGCTCGAGCTCGGACAGGTCCGCGAGACGGGTGAAGTCGGTCATCGAGGAAGGCGGAATTTACCAGCGCCGCGCCGGCCGGACAACCAAGCGTCTGGCGCGAGTGGTTAGCGGCCGAGCTCGCTGGCCGCGCGGTCGAGCAAACCGTTGACGAAGGCGACCCCCTCGGCGGTGCCGTAGCGCTTGCAGAGCTCGACCGCCTCGTTGAGGATCACCGGGGTCGGGACGCTGGGAGCGTAGCGCAGCTCGTAGAGCGCGATGCGGATGACGTTGCGCTCCACGATCCCCATCCGTTCGAGCCGCCAGTTGCGCGACAGGTTGGTGAGCAGTCCGTCGATCTCGGCGCGGTGGTCGGAGACGCCGCGCACCAGCTCGTCGATGAGCTCCCGATCGACGCGGGCGGGCGGATCGACGCGCGTCTCGTCGTCGGAGACCGGCGCGCTCTCCTGCGCCAGGTGGGCGAAGTAGCGGGTGATCATCTGGTTCGCGTCGAGCTCCGCTCCGCCCACGTCCATCTGGTGCAAGATCTGCAGCGCGATCTCGCGCGAGCGGCGGCGGGGCCCCGTCATTTCTGGGTCCTCACTTCTTGGTCCTCACTTGGTGCGGCGGGGGATGTCGGGCGTGGAGGCCAGCGGCACGCCGACCTCGAGACGGGCGTAGAGATCGGCCATCTCGACGGCGACCAGGGCGGCGTCGTAGCCGCGGTTGTCCTTCTTGTCGGCGCCCGAGCGCTCGAGCGCCTGCTCGAGGGTGTCGCAGGCGAGCACGCCGAACGCCACCGGGATCCGCCCCTTGGCCCCGAGCGCGCCGATATTGCGCGCCGCCTCGCCGGCGACCAGCTCGAAGTGCGGCGTTCCCCCGCGGATCACCGCCCCCAGGCAGACGATGCCGTCGAAGCGGCCGCCGTCGACCAGGCGGCGGGCGAGACCCGCCAGCTCCATCGCGCCCGGGCAGCGGAAGAGCTCGACGTCGACGTCGGCGGCGCCCGCCTCCCGCAGCGCTTCGCGCGCGCCGCCGATCAACCGATCGACCACCGCGGCGTTGAAGCGCGCCGCCACCAGCGCGAAGCGCCGGCCGTTCGCCTGCAGCGCCCCTTCGTGCGAGATCCCCGACGACGACGTTCCGTACGAGGAGGCCTTGCTCTCCGTTTGGCTCACGCCGACCTCTTGCCGCCGTCGGCGTCGCGCAGGGCGACCACGCTCTGCGGGGGGCGGATCGGCACGCACTCCATGACCTCGATCCCGTAGCCGCCCAGCCCGACGATCCGGCGCGGGTGATTGGTCAACAGGCGCACCGCGCGCGCCCCGAGGTGCGCCAGCACCTGCGCGCCGAGCCCGATGTCGGTGAGGGGCGCGTTCGCCGCGCCGGCCGCCGGTTCGCCCGACGGCGTACCTGTGAATGGCCTGAAGTCGGCGACCAGGCTAGCCCGGCCGCGCGGGAAGACATAGAGCAGGATTCCGGCGCCCGCCTCTTCGATCATCCGCAGCGGCACCGTCGCCGGGTGGTCGTCCTCGAAGGGCGAGGCGCCCAGCACGTCGCGCAGCACGCTGGCGGTCTGCACCCGCACCAAGATCGGTTTGTCGGGGGTGACCTCGCCCAGCACCAGCGCCAGATACTCGGTGTCCTCGACGTCGGTGGCGTAGACGACGGCGCGAAACTCGCTGGTGACGCCGCCCGACCGCGGCCGGACCTTCGCCTCGGAGACCGGGCGAACCAGCATCTCGCGCGCCAGCCGGTACTCGATGAGGTCGGCCACCTTGAGAATTGGAAGGGCGTGCTTGCGCGAAAACTCGATCAGCTCCGGCATGCGCGCCATCTCGCCGTCGTCGCGCATGATCTCGCAGATGATGCCGGCCGGCTCGCGCCCCGCCATCCGCGCCAGATCGACCGAGCCTTCGGTCTGCCCCGAACGGACCAGAACCCCGCCCCGCCGCGCGCGCAGCGGAAAGACGTGCCCGGGGATCACCAGATCGTCGGGGCCGGCGCCGCGCGACACGGCGACCCGGATCGTCTCGGCCCGCTCGCGCGCCGAGATGCCGGTGGTGGTCCCATGGCGCGCGTCGACGCTGACGGTGAACGCCGTGTGATGGCGGGCCTGGTTGTCGGCCGTCATCATCGGCAGCCGGAGCTGCGCCACGCGCTCTTCGGTGAGCGAGAGGCAGATGAGCCCCCGCCCCTCCCGGGCCATGAAGTTGATCGCCTCGGGGGTGACCAGATCGGCGGCCATCGCCAGATCCCCCTCGTTCTCGCGATCTTCGTCGTCGACCAGGATGACCATCCCGCCGGCGCGGATCGCCTCCACCGCCCGCTCGACCGCGGCGTGCCGCTCGCGCGAGCCCTGCGGGCCTTGGGCCTCAGCGGACAACGCCGTACCTCTTCAAGCTCTCGATCGACATCGGCCGGGCCGGCGTCTGCGCGGCGGCGCCGTCGCGCGCGGCGTAGGGCCCGACCAGCCGCTCGACGTGCTTGGCGATGAGATCGGTCTCGATGTTCACCGCGGCGCCGATCGCTTTTTGGCCCAGCTTGGTCACCGCCAGCGTGTGCGGGATCAGCGTGACGCCGAAGATCGCCGCGCCCGCCATGTCGGCCAGCACGTTGATCGTCAGGCTGACGCCGTCGACGGCGATCGAGCCCTTGGGGGCGATCGCGCGCGCCACGTTCCCGGGGACCGAGATCTCGAGATCGAGCGCCGAGCCGTTCTCGCGCCGGGCGACGACCAGCCCGACCGCGTCGACGTGACCGGCGACCAGGTGCCCGCCCAGCGGATCGCCGAGCCGCAGCGGCCGCTCGAGGTGGACGCGCGCCCCCGGCTCGAGCGCCCCCAGCGTGGTCAGCATCAGCGTCTCGGGACCGAGATCGGCGGCGAAGCGTCCGCGCCCGAGATCGAGATCGATGACCGTCAGGCAGACGCCGTCGACGGCGATGCTGGCGCCGACGACCGTCCCGGTCAGATCGAGCTCGGTCGACACGGTGAGGCGCGCCGCCGGGCGCTCGGGCTCGGCCCGGGCGATCGACTCGACCGTCCCTATTTTCTCGACGATTCCGGTGAACATGAAACGGCGGCGATTATAGCATCCGGCGAGGGTTCAGCCTCGATCCACGTCGGCGGTGAGCAACAGATCGGGGCCGACCGGCTGAACCGAGATCGGCCCCAGGCGCAGCGCGCGCGAAATCGCCAGGTCGGCCCCGGCCGCGATGGCGACGCCGCCGCCGATGAGCTTGGGCGCGACGAAGAGCGCGATTCGGTCGACCAGCCCGGACGCGATGAAGGCGCCGGCGATCGCCGCCCCACCCTCGACCAGCACCGACTGGACGCCGCGCGCCGCCAGCAGCTTGAGCGCGCGGCGCGGCGCCACCCGGCCGCGCGGATCGTCGATGATCAGGGTCGGCGCGGCGGGATCGAAGACCTTCGCCTCGGCCGGCAGCGGCTGGCGCCCGGCCAGCACCACCCGCAGCGGCGGGCGCGGGAGGCGGCGCTTCGCCAGCCGGACGGTCAGCCGCGGATCGTCGGCGCGCACCGTCCCGGCGCCGACCAGGATCGCGTCGTGCGCCGCGCGCAGCTCGTGCGCCGCCGCGCGGGCCTCCGGGCTGGTGATCCAGACCGGCGCGCGCTTGGCCCGTGGTGCCGCGGCCTTCTGGGCGATGAATCCGTCGAGCGTGGCCGCGGCCTTGAGCGTCACCAGCGGCCGCCGCTCGCGCACCGAGACGGAATAGGCGCGGATCGCGGCCTGGCACTCCGCCTCCAGACACCCGACGTCGACGCGGAGGCCGGCCTTGCGGAGGCGCGCCACGCCCCGCCCGTCGACGATCGGGTTCGGGTCACGACAGCCGACCACCACCCGCGCCGGCCGCGCGCCGATGAGCACCTCGGTGCAGGGGCCCGTGCGCCCGGTGTGATCGCAGGGCTCGAGCGTCACGTACATCGTCGTGCCGCGCGCGCCGCCACGCAGCTGCGCCAGCGCGTTCACCTCGGCGTGCGCCTCCCCGGCCTTGCGGTGGAACCCCTCGGCGACCACCCGCCCGCCGCGCACGATCACCGCGCCGACCACCGGGTTCGGCTGGGTCGTCCCGCGCCCGCGCTCGGCCAGCGCCAGCGCCCGCCGCATGAAGCGGGCGTCAGCCGCCGAGAAGTCAGCCGGCGAAAACGCCGCCCGCTTCACGGCTTGCGCCCGCGGTTGTCGACCAAGCTCTGAAGCTCGCTCATGAGCTCGTTGACGTCGCGGAAAGATCGATACACCGAGGCGAAGCGGACATAGGCGACCTCGTCGATGTCCCGCAGCGCGTTCATCACCGCGTCGCCGATGCGCGAAGAGGGGATCTCCTTTTCGCCGGCCTCGAGCGAGCGCTCGATCTTGTCGGCCGCGCTCTCCAGCGCCTCGACCGGGACAGGCCGCTTCGAGCAGGCCTTCTTCAAGCCGCTCAGGATCTTGGCCCGGTCGAACGGCTCGCGCCGGCCGTCCTTCTTGACCACCAGCGGCAGGATCTCGTCGATGCGCTCGTAGGTGGTGAAGCGGCGGCCGCAGGAGATGCACTCGCGCCGCCGCCGGATGACCTGGTCGCCGTCGGACGGACGGGTGTCGACGACTTTGTCCTCGATGGTGGCGCAGAAGGGGCAACGCATGGGCGGCTTCGGGTTATGCTTCGCTACCACAGATGAACGACCTGCGCTTGACGGTCAACGGAGAGGCGCGCGCCGCGGCGCCCGGGACCACAGTTTCGGGCCTGCTGGCCCTGATGGGCGTCGACCCGGCGCGGGTGGCGGTCGAGCGCAACCAGGACGTCGTCCCCCGCAAGACGTGGGCCGAGGCGGCGCTGACCGACGGCGACAAGATCGAGATCGTCGCGTTTGTGGGCGGTGGCTCGGACGGCGGCTCCGACGACAGCCCGACCGGCGCCGGCGACGACGATCCCTTGGTTCTGGCGGGCCGCAAGTTCAGCTCACGGCTGCTGGTCGGCACCGGTAAGTACCGGACGCTCGAGGAGGGACGCGAGGCGATCCGCCGCTCGGGCGCGGAGATCGTCACCGTGGCGCTCCGCCGCGTCGATCTGACGCCGGGCAAGCCCAACGTCCTCGACACCATCGACCGCAAACGGCAGACGATCCTCCCCAACACGGCCGGCTGCTACACGGCCGAGGAGGCCATCCGCACCTGCCGCCTGGCGCGCGAGCTGGGGATCGGCGACCTCGTCAAGCTCGAGGTGATCGGCGATGAGCGGACGCTGTTCCCCGACGGCGCCGCCACGCTGGAGGCGGCGCGCGTGCTGGTCAAGGAAGGCTTCAACGTGCTCCCGTATTGCATGGACGATCCGATCCTGGCCAAGAAGCTGGAAGAGGTCGGCTGCGCGGCGGTCATGCCGCTGGCGGCGCCGATCGGCTCGGGCCTGGGCATCCGCAATCCCTACAACCTCCGCATCATCCTCGAGCACGCCAAGGTGCCGATCATCGTCGACGCCGGCGTCGGCACGGCGTCCGACGCGGCGGTGGCGATGGAGCTCGGCTGCGCCGGGGTCCTCATGAACACCGCCATCGCCGGCGCGCGCGATCCCTTGATGATGGCCGACGCCATGCGCGGCGCGGTCATCGCCGGGCGGCGCGCCTTCCGCGCCGGCCGCATCCCGCGCAAGCTCTACGCCACCGCCTCTTCCCCCATCGACGGCTTGATTGATTGAGATGGGAACGCTGGGAGGGTTCCCAAACCCTCCCGCGACGGGCTCCGGCGAGCGAAGCTCGGCTACGCCCACGCGATTGATTGAAATGGGAACGCTGGGAGGGTTCCCAAACCCTCCCGCGACGGGCTCCGGCGAGCGAAGCTCGGCTACGCCCACGCGATCAGGCGTCCCGCGCCTCTATCTCATCACCGACCGCCAGGCGACCGCTGGCCGCCCGCTGCTCACCGTCATAGGCCAAGCGCTAAAGGGACTCGCCGGCAGCGGCCTCGATCCGGGCGAGGTCGCCGTGCAGCTGCGCGAGAAGGATCTCGGCGGGCGCGCGCTCGTCGCCCTCGCCCGCCCGCTGCGCGAGCTGACGGCCGCGGCCGGCGTCCGGCTCTTCGTCAACGATCGGATCGACGTCGCGCTCGCGGTCGGCGCCGACGGCGTGCACCTGGGCGGAACGTCGCTGTCGCCCGCCGAGGCCCGCGCGCTGGCGCCGACACTGGCCGTCGCCGTTTCGACCCACGGGATGGCCGACGTGCGCGCGGCGGCGGGGCAGGCGGCCTTCGCGGTCTTCGGTCCGATCCGCGACACGCCCTCGAAGCGCGGCTACGGTCCGCCCCTCGGCCCGGGCCCGCTGGCGGAGGCCGCGCCGCTCGGATTGCCGCTACTGGCGCTGGGCGGAATCGACGTCAGCGACGTCGCCGCGGTCGTCGCCGCGGGCGCGCGCGGGGTCGCTTGCGTCCGCCCGGTCATGGCCGCGGCCGACCCGGCGGCGGCCGTTCGCGCGCTCGCCGAAGCCCTCGACGAAGCCCTCGGCGAAGGCCTCGGCGAAGGCCTCGGCGAAGGCCTCGACCAAGCCCGCTGATCGTCCTCTGTCAGCGGCCGTATCCGACTTGACACTATTTGTAACGCTCGTACTCTCAGACCCCAATTTCCACGGCAGAGCCGGGGAAAAGGTGAATGTCAACGTTCGTAGGAGGGTAGTAAATGGCAACCGGCAAGGTGAAATGGTTCAACGACGCAAAGGGGTTTGGGTTCATCGCGCGTGATGACGGACCGGATGTTTTCGTCCATCACTCGGCGATCGTCTCGGAGGGTTTCCGTTCGTTGAGCGAGGGTCAGGAGGTCGAGTTCGACATCACGGAGGGTCCGAAAGGCCTGCAGGCTGCGAACGTTCGCAAGTCAGCGTAGTCGTCACCTTCGATCTCGAAAACGGCCGGTCCATTGGATCGGCCGTTTTTTTTTTGGGCTCGGTTCACTTCATCTGGCGCTCGACGAGGAGGGTGACCTCTTCGTCGGCGGGGCGGCCGCGGTTGGCGGGGCGGACGCGCGCGTCGGGCGTGCGCGCCAGAATCGCGGCGGCGGCGCGCACGATCTCGGCGGTGGCCGGCTCGAGCTCCGCCCACCAGGCGTAGCCGTCGGCCTCGCCGTCGTAGTCGGCGGGAAAGGCGCAGCGGATTTGGATGCGCAGCGTGAATTCACGCTCCTCGACATATGTTTCGTCGGACATGGCCGATAATTAGCATGGGCGTTCGGCAGTTAACCTGTCTTGACCCCCGAAGCCGCCGACGGGCAGACTTTCCCGTCCGCTCGACGACTCTCCCCACGAGTTGCCGGACGACTTTCCCGAAGATTTCCCGAAGATTTCCCGAAGATGCCAGAGCATCCCCCCGACACGCGGCGCGCGTTCTTCGCGATGGTGACCAAAGGGCTGGGCGCGATCGCCGGCGCCATCGCTCTCGTCCCGGGCCTGGCGCTGCTGGTGGCGCCGTTGCGGCGCGCCGTCGTCCGCGGCGCCGGGGAGCCGCTGCGGGTCGCCGTCGATCACGACGTCAAGCCCGAGAAGCCCCTGCGGGTCACCGCCGTCGGTGAGGTGCAGGACGCCTGGCTCCGGCTCGATCACGTCACCGTCGGTTCGTGCTGGCTGGTGCGCGCCACCGAAGGGGCGCCGATCCGCGCCTTCTCGACCGTCTGCCCGCACCTCGGCTGCGGCATCGACTTCAACGAGAAGACCAGCAAGTTCGACTGCCCCTGTCACCAGTCGTCTTTCGATCTCGACGGACGCTGTCTCTCCGGCCCCTCGCCGCGCGGCCTCGACGAGCTCGAGGTCAGCGCCGACAAACACGAGGTCCTGGTCCGCTATCAGCGGTTCCGCACCGGCACCTCGAAGAAGGAACCTGTCGGATGAACACCGGCCCGGTGCCCGTCCTGCAGCCGCCGCGACCACCGACCGGCGAGCGCGCGACGCTTCCGATCGGCCGGCGCAGCTGGCTCGAGGAGCGGCTCGGCCTCGGCGGCCTGCAGAACGCCATCCTGGGCGGCGAGATGCCGGGCGGCGCCAGCCTCTGGCACGCGCTCGGCTCGGTCGCCGCGGGGCTGTTCGTCGTCGAGGCGGTGACCGGGATCTTCCTGGCGCTGTTCTACGCGCCGTCGGTCCAGACCGCCTGGGCCTCGGTCGCCTACATTCAAGATCAGCTTCCGCTCGGCTGGTTCGTGCGCGGGCTGCACAGCTTCGGCTCGTCGGCGCTGATCGTCGTCGCCGGCCTGCACCTCTTGCAGGTGCTGGTGCTCGGCGCCTACCGGCGCCCGCGCGAGGCGAACTGGATCCTGGGCCTGGCGCTGTTCGGCCTGACCGTGCTGTTCGCGCTCTCGGGCTACCTCTTGCCCTGGGATCAGAAGGGCTACTGGGCCAAGCTGGTCGAGGCGACGATCACCGGCAGCGCGCCCGTGGTCGGCGGCGCCGTCCAGCAGTTGGTCCAGGGCGGGACGGCGTTCGGCAATCTGACCGTCACCCACGCCTTCGCGGCGCACGCGCTGCTCCTGCCGGCGGCGTTCATCGCCTTCCTCGTCCTGCACGTCTATCTCTATCGAAAGCACGGCCCGACGCCGAGGTGGTCGCTCTCCGCCGCCGAGATCGCCGCGCGGACCGAGTCGGCCTGGCCCTACCAGGCGGTGCGCAACGCCGCCCTCGGCCTCGCGGTGCTGGCGGTGGTGATCGTCGAGGTCGCGGCCCGGCACGGCGCCGCGCTGGAGTCGCCGGCCGATCCGACCTCCAGCTACCTGGCGCGGCCCGAGTGGTACGCGCTGCCGCTCTTCCAACTGCGCATGTACTTCGAGGGGCCGCTGGAGATCGTGGCCACGATGGTCATCCCCGGCCTGGTCACCGCGCTCCTGCTGGCGCTGCCGTTTCTCGACCGCGCGCGCTCCAACCGGCCGTCGGATCGGAAGCCGGTGATGGCGGCGATGGGCCTCGCCCTCCTCGCCGTCGGAGCGCTGTCGACGATCGCCCTCGTCAAGGACGCGCACGACCCCGCCTATGCCAAGGCGCGCGCCGAGGAGGAGACGCGCACGCGCGAGGCGCGGCGGCTGGCGGAGAAGGGGATGCCGGCCGAAGGGGGCCTGGCGGTCTTCCAGAACGATCCGCTCAACCACGCGCGCGCCATCTGGGAAGAGCGCTGCTCCGGCTGCCACGGCCTGGTCGGCGCCGGCGGCGACAAGGGTCCCGACTTCAAGGACTACGACTCGCGGGCCTGGATTCGCGGTTTTCTCGAGAACCCCGAGGGACCTCTTTATATGGGGACCGCCAAGATCGACCGCGGGATGAAGCCCGTTCAGGGAACGCCCGAGGAGCTCGACGCGCTGGTGGAGATGGTCTACGCGCAGACGGGCGCGGCCGACGCCGATGCCGCGAAGGCGGCGCGCGGACACGGCCTCGTCGCCCAGAAGGACTGCGACACCTGCCACGAGCTCGACGGTGAAGGGGAGAACGCGGGACCGAATCTCAAGGGGCGCGGAACGCTCGCCTGGGTCGAGGCGATGATCGCCGACGCTGGGCAGGGTCGCCTCTTCGGCGAGAAGAACAAGATGCCGAAGTTCGCCGGCAAGCTGACGCCGGCCGAAATCGAGGACTTGGCGCGATTCGTCGTCGCCCAGAAGGGCACCCAGCCGCCGCGGTGAGCCGTCTCACGGACGAGCGAACACTCGTTTGGGAACCCCCCCAAGGAGGCGTCCGATGTCTCTCCGTCCCTTGACTGCGACCGCGTTCAGCCGGTCAGTGTTCTTTTCGATGGTTGTTGGGCTCTCCGTCGCGTTCGCGTCGTGCGCCCAACCTGAAGGCGGCACCGAGGGGACGGGCGGGAGCACCGGCACCGGCGAAGGGGGAAGCAGCTCCGGCGGCTCCAGCGGGGAAGGCGGAAGCACCGGCTCGGGCGGGGCGACCGGCACCGGCGGCGGCTCGGGCGGCAGCAACGTGACGGGAACCGGCGGCGCGACCGGCAGTGGCGGCGCCACCGGAACCGGCGGCTCGACGGGAACCGGCGGCGCCACCGCCAGCGGCGGCACCACGGGAACCGGCGGCGCCACGGGAACTGGCGGCGCCACGGGCACTGGCGGCGCCAAGGGCGGCTCGACGGGAACCGGCGGCACCGGCACCGGCGGCACCACCGGCTCGGGCGGCACGACGGGCTCGGGCGGCACCACCGGAACCGGCGGCGCCAAGGGCGGCTCGACGGGAACCGGCGGCACTGGCACCGGCGGCACTGGCACCGGCGGCACCACCGGAACCGGCGGCGCCAAGGGCGGCTCGACGGGAACCGGCGGCACCGGCACCGGCGGCACCACGGGAACCGGCGGCACCGGCACCGGCGGCTCGACCACCTCAGATCCGCTCATCGGCTGGGCGGCGGCCGGCTGCTCGCTGGGCGGCATCAGCACCACCACCGGCGGCGGCAGCGCCGCCTCCACCACGGTGACCTCGGCCAGCGCGTTCACTTCGGCGATCAGCGGCTCGACGGCGAAGGTGATTCAGGTCTCCGGCTCGATCAGCGGCAACTTCAACGTCGGCTCGAACAAGACCATCATCGGCGCCGCCGGCGCCAAGATCACCGGCAACCTCACCTTCAACGGCTCGTTCAACGACATCCTCCAGAACCTGACCATCGTCGGCTTGAACTGCTCCGACGTGCCGTCGAACGGCGACTGCCAGGACGGCGAGGACGCCATCACCGTCGAGCACAGCGCGCACCACATCTGGATCGATCACCTCGACATCTCCGACGGCTCGGACGGCAACCTGGACATCACCGACGAGAGCGACTGCGTGACCGTCTCCTGGACCAAGCTGCACTACTCGGCCAGCCGCGCCTCCGGCTACACCGGCGAGGTCCACCACTTCTCGAACCTCATCGGCGCCTCGGACAGCGACACCAGCGACTCCGGCCACCTGCGCGTCACCTGGCACCACGACTGGTGGGCGACCAACGTCGTCGAGCGCATGCCGCGGGTTCGCTTCGGCGACGTCCACATCTTCAACAGCCTCTACACCGCCAGCGGCGACGACCACTGCGTCGAGGTCGGCGACAGCGCCAACATCCTCATGGAGAACAACTTCTTCCTCGGCGTGAAGGACCCCATCGACAGCACCGACTACTCGAACTCGGCGAGCATCGTGGTGTCGAAGGGAAACACCTACAGCGGCACCAGCGGCCAGACCGCCAACAAGGGCAGCACCGCCTTCACCCCCGGTTACTCATACACCCTCGACGCCGCCAGCGCCGTCCAGGCCGAAGTCCAGTCCGGCGCCGGCCCTCATTAGTATCGGGACCCTCAAATGGTCCCGCGCCCCCCGCGAAGAGCGATCGTCCTCATCGGGACCCTCAAATGGTCCCGCGCCCCCCGCGAAGAGCGATCGTCCTCATCGGTCATCCGCAGCGGAGCCGAGGAGCGTCCAGCGGCGCGGGGGCGGAGGGGATGTCTCTCCGCCGCGAGCCCGCAGGCCGCTCTGATCGTTCGCG
>DATAVR010000064.1:0-52054 GCA_036267635.1 Polyangia bacterium
CCATGTAGAGAAACGTGCTGCCGGGAAGGATCGTGGCGCCGGCGGTGGGGACCGTCGTGGCGACGCCGTTCACGTACAAAGTCAGCGTCGAGGCGTCGCCGTCGACGACGGCCGCCAGGTGGGTCCAGGGTCCTGCGATGACACAGGCGCAGGAGGCGACGACATAGCCCTGGGTGGGGTTGGTCGCGAAGCGAAAGGCATAGCTTTCTTGTTGTCCGAGGCCGAGCGTCGCGTAGAGCGCCCACCCTCCACCGAGCGCCTCGGTGCTGAGCAGATTCGCGATTGGCGCGCCGAGCTCTCCGGGTTGGATCTGCACCCAGGCGGTGACGCTGTAGCTGGGCGTCGGGCGAGGGATGCCGCCGGCGGTGACGTAGTCGGCGCCCGAGAAGGAATACCCCAACCCGAACTGGCCCGGGATCCAGGGCGACGGCGACCCTGGTGAGGGGATGATCCCGCCGACGATTCCGGTCCGTCCGTTGCCCGAGCTGTCGGTGGCGACGGTACCTGGACCGTCATCGAAGGCCCAGTGTCCAACCAGGTCGTTGCCGAGGCTGTCGGGGGGAAGCGTGGCGATCTCGATCGGTCCGGCGGTACAGCCCCAGCAGGCGCCGACCAGGCAGGCGGCGAGGGTCGTGAAGGCGAGATGATCACGGGCGCGCACGTCAGATTCCCCCCAACAGGGTAACGCTTCCGATGAGTGAGGGGCGACCGGCATGCGCAACGTCGGTCTCGAAGAAGCGGACGGTCGGGTACGGCTGGGCGACCAGCGCGTGCGCCTCGACGCCCAGCTCGAACCGGTGCCGCCGCAAAGGGAAGCGCACGCCCACCCCGACGTCGGCGGCGGCGGCCCAGCGTGCGCCGCTCACCGCCTCATAGGGCGCCGCCTCGTGGCTGTCGGCCGCCAGGCGCAACGTTCCGGCGCCGAGCGACAGGAGCGGCTCGATCCGCCTCCCGCGCCGAAAACGGGCGATGACCTCCGCCAGCAGCACAGTCTGCGACAGCCCGACGTAGCCCTCGGGCGTGTCGACGCGCGCCGTGGTCCCGAGGCCCGCGAAGCTGACCCGCGCGCAGAACCGATTTCCGAGCGCTCGTTCGATCCGCGCCACCGAAAGAATGGCGTTCCAGGGGCCGCCGACGGCGTCGGCGGTGCCGCCGCCCGCTTCGACCGCCCAGGTCCAATCTTCTTCTTCCAGCGTCGCGGTGGCGAAGCGCTCGACCACCGGCGCGGCGGGCGGCGCCTCGCTGCTGCTGGGGGGGGTGGCGATCGCCAGCTCGAGGAAGCTGGCCCGGAGCAGCTCGACGGCGCGCACCGACAGCACCTCCGCCATGCGTGGCGGATCGGTCGCGCCGGCGTTTACCTTTCGCACCACGGTCTTGCCGGTCACCCGGTCGATGACCCACAGCTCGGCGCTGCCGGGCTCGGCGCTGGCGACGACGGCGACCAGCGCGGTCGCGGATCCGGCGGAGGCCGGCGCCAGCTTCTCCAGCGAGCCGCGCACGTCGGGCCCCAGCGCCAGCTCGACGACGTCGGCGTCGAACCCGGCCGCCACCAGCTCGCCGCGCAGCCGCACCAGCGCTTCAATCACCGCGGCCGGCGCGGCGGGAGGGCGAACCAGGATCACCTTGGGCGGCGGCTGCGGCACCGATGCCCCCCTGGCGCCCGCGGCGCCAAACAGCAGAGCGGCGAACGCGACCACCAGAGCGGCGAACGCGACCACCGGAGCGAGGGGGCGGTGGCCGCGCGCGATCACCGACCTTGGTCGCGGAGCGCCTGCGCGGCGCCGGCGTAGCTGCCGTGTGGGAACCGGCGAACGTACTCGTCGGCCACGCCGCGCGCCTGCGCGACGCCGTAGAGATCGCGCATCGCCACCATCTTGCGTCCCAGCGCCTCGGCGGCGTAGGAGCCGCTCGGCGCCTCGTCGAGGTAGCGGTCATACCAGCGCAGCGCGTGGCTCAGGCCGGCGCCGTCGTTCTCGTCGAGGCGTCCCAGGAAGAAGGCGGCGTCGGCGGCGCGCGGCGAGCGGTGGAACCGGCCCCGCTGCGACTCGAGCGCGCGGCGCGCGAGATCGTCGCGGCGCTGATAGCGGGCGGCGTCGGCCAGCGCCGCCAGGTCGTCGGAGCTCGACAGGCGGAGCGCCCGCGGCAGGTCGCGCTCTGCATCCTCGACGATGGAGGCGAAATCTCCCGAGGCCAGCGCCGTCGTCCAGCTGCGCGCGGCGTGCGACGGGTGCGCCGCCGTTCTGGTTGGCGCGGGAAGCGGAGCCACTTCTGCGGCGGGCGCGGGAGGCGCCAGCGCGGGCGGCGGCGCCACCTCCGCGACGGGCGCAGCCGCGGTCGTGTCGCTCGCGATGACATCGCTCTGGACATCGCTCTGATCATCGATCGCCCGCAGCAGCACCCGCGACTGTCGCATCGCCACGGTCAGGCGCTGGCCGGCGCGCATCGCGATCGGCCCGCCGGTCACCGGCCCTTCGACCGAGACCGAGCCGCGCACGAGGCGCACGTCGAGCCGACCGGAGGCCTCGTTCCAGGCCGCGGTGAAGACCGTTCCGTGAACGTTGATGACGAAGGGACCGGCGTCGATGCGCCAGCGCGCGTGCGGTTTCGGCACCACGTTCACCGACGCGGTTCCGTCGCTGATCGCCACGTGCGCGCCCCGTCCATCGACGTCGGTCAGTCGCCCCTTGGTTCCGCGCGCGAGCGCGATGACCGTGCCGTCCGCGAAGTGGAGCGCCGGCTCGACGTCGCCGCGCGCCTCGATGACGCCGTCCGAGGCGAGCGCGCCTCCTTCGACCTGGTAGGCGAGCGGCGGCGGGTTGTCGGCCAAGTGGAGCACCCGCGGCGCCACGACCACCGCCGCGAAGGCCACCGCCCCGGCGCCGGCGAGCGCGAGAGACCAGAGCGTCCGCTGCCGCCGCCGCGCCAGACGCGCGCGTAGGATCGTGCGGCCACGGGCCTGCTCGGCCGGCGAGAGCTGACCGAGACTCTTGTGCGCCAGCGCCGCCAGCGCTGCCGCTCGCGGCCCGAGCTTGCCGTCGTCGCGATCGCCCGTCATTTCGCCGGCCTCCGCTTGCCAGTCTGCGGCCGCAGCTGGACGTCGGCATCGACCAGCTCGGAGAGCCGCGTCGAGGCGTGCCGCAAGGTCCGCTTGACCGTCGCCAGCGAGATCTCCATCGCCTCGGCGATCTCCTCCAGCGTCATCCCCTCCACGTGCCGCAACACGAGCACCAGCCGCTCACGCGTGGTGAGCAGGTTGAGCAGGCTGTAGAGCCGGCGGAGCGCGTAGCGGTTGTCCACGTTCATGAACAACAGCTGATCGTCGGGGACCTCGCCGGTCTCCGACAGGGTGAGCCAGCGCCGGGCGCGCCGCCGCCGCAGCTCCCACTTGACGATGCGAACCGCGAACGAGACGACGAAGCTGCGCAGCGCCTCCGGCTTACGCAGCGAGCGAATGCGCGAGAACAGCCGGTAGAAGATCTCCTGGGTGACGTCCTCGACCTCGGCGTCGGGACCAAGCGCGCGGCTGACGATCCCGTGCACGAGCGGCGCGTAGCGATCCCAGGCCACCTCCGCGGCGCGCGCCTGCCCCGCGATCAGCGCCCGCGCGAGCGCCGCGTCTTCTATCTCCTGCGGCTCGCCGGAGGGCGGCGTGAGCAGCCGAAGGCGACCCTGTCCCGAGGGGTGCATCATCTCGTTCGCCTCCGTCATCCTACTCCCACCTGCACTGTGAGGGCTATCATTCGCGAGGGCGCGCGGGCACGCCGCAGCGCGAAAATCAGGTTTTGCAGCAGAACCAGCGAACGGCTAGTCTCTTGCCATGCGCCGAGGGAGAGGGATTTTTCGGCTGACTCCCCTGCGGGCCGCCCTCGCCCACATCCTGGTGGCCGTCTTCTTTTCGGCGGGGATGGGCCTGGCCTGGGCCGGGGCGCCGACCACCGACGGGGCGCCCTCGCCGACCGGCTCGGAGGCGGGCAGCGCCAAGAAGAAGGCGCGCAGGTCGAGCGGGAAGAAGAGCACCCCGAAGGCGAAGGCCTCTCCGGACACGAAGGTCACGCGCGCCAAGTCGACGCGCCCCGCGAAGCAGAAGGCAGCCTCGATGATCAACGAGGACGTGCGCCTCACGCCGTTCCCCAGCCACGCCTCGGCGGCGAAGAAGGCGCTCTCCCAAAATCGCCGCGATCAGCTCGACGACGCCGAGAAGGCGGCGCGCAGCGCCGACCAGAGCGACCGCTGGCAGACGGTGCTGTTTCACCTGCGCAACCTCGACGCGCGCTCCGACTCCGAGGGCTGCTTCTGGCGTCTGGTGGCCTACTACCGGCTCGGTCAGGTCGACCGGGCGCGCACGCTCCGTCAGAGCTGCGATCTCGCACCCAAGGATGCGGCGGTGATCGAGGCCGAAGACGAGCAGGCCTCGCAGCTGCAGCCGCCCACGCAGCCGTCGACGACGGTCGCCGAGAAGGACCAGCCGGCGCCCGTCGGAAACCCGGCGCCCTACGCGGGCACCGCGCCGGCGAAGGCCGACCGCTAGTCTAGCTCTCGCGTCGCGGTCCGAACCTACGACAGCGGCGCGAGTCGGGGGAGCCCGGCCTCGACGAAGTTGCGGACGGTGTCGAAGAACTTCTGGAGCGGGATCGGCTTGCGCAGAAACGCGGCCGCGCCCGCCGGACGCTCCCGCGCGACGGCGCTCAGCACCACCACCGGGATCGGCGACAGCTTCGGATCGCTCTTCATCGACGCCAGGACCTGAGAGCCGTCGACGAGCGGCATCATCATGTCGAGCACGACGAGGCTCGGGAGATCCTCGAGCGGAGCGGCGGTGAGAAATTCCAGCGCCTGCTTCCCATGGCTCGCCGGAATGACGTCGTAGCCTTCGGCCTCCAAGAGATCCTGCAGGATGTCCCTAATTTCGAGATCGTCCTCAACGAGCAGAACCTTCTTTTGCGCCATCACCCTCTCCACGTGAAAAACAACCTTCACGGTGCGCGATCCTGCGAGAGGGATCAAGCGAGGACTCGATCCGTATTCGCGAATACAGCCGAAAATCGTTTCGCACCGGCTGAGTCTGCCGGCTGAGGCCTCATTCGGAACGTATCGCAAAAGGCCGGATCGCGTATGATCCCCGGCTCTCTCGAAGGGCCCGATGAGGAGACGATAAATGCGCAGAAGCTTGATTCTCGCGGCTTTTTTGTTCGCTTTCGCTTTCGCTTTCGCCGGTGCGGCGAGCGTCGCACATGCGGAGGTCGTTCAATACATGTCCCGACATCCGATCCCCAAACGGGTCGGTCATGGGTTCTGCGACATCGACGTCCCGCATTTTCACGACTACCCGCCGTCCGACCCGCGGCTCTACCGCCAGGTGGACGGTCAGTATTACTTCGTCGGCGACCCGACGCCGTTCGGTTACGAGGGGCCGCGCTACTCGTTCTACGGACCACATCCGATCGCCGACCCGAGCGTGCAGCTCGGCGGGCCGACCTACTGTTATTTGCAAGGACCGCACTCGCACTGGTATGCGCCGCCGCCGCAAGCACACTTCGAGATGAGGGGCGGCGCCTATTGGTACACGGGCGCCTACGATCCCGTTTTCTACAGCGACCAGCCGAGGTTCGTGGTGGTCAACGACGTCTACGCGCCGATGGTCTACGACCGGCCGGTGATCGACGTGGCGATCGCGCCGCCCAGCTTCCACGCCGAGTTCCTCGTCGGGGGCGGGCCGGGGTGGCGCTACGCGCCGGGCTGGCGCGAGAATCCCGGGTGGCGCGGTCCTGGGCCGGGCCCTGGGTGGCGCGGTCCTGGTCCCGTGCCCGCCGGTTGGCACGGTGGTCCTGAGCACCGGGAGATGGTGATGCACGAGCGTCACGAGGAGTGGCGTCACGAGGAAGAGCACCACGAACGCGGTGGCGGCTGGCACGGCGGCCCTCCCGGGCACGAGCCGGGCGGCCCTCACGGTGGCTGGCACGGCGGTCCGCCTCCCGGGCGCGAGGCGGGCGGCCCTCACGGCGGCTGGCACGGCGGCGCTGCTCCGCCCGCGAACGGCGGCGGCTGGCACGGCGGCGGCGGCGGCGCGCACCCAGGCGGTGGGCAGCGCAACGGATTTCACCGATAGGCCCGAGCGAGGATCATGATCATGAGACGCGCATCGTTCGAGATCTCCGGCAGCCTCGCCGCCGGTCTGCTGCTGGTCGTTCTCGGGTGCCACAAGGAAGCGGCGCCGGCAGCCGCGCCGGGCGCTCCGGCTGCGCCCGGTGCGCCAACGGCCCCCGCGGCCCCCGCACCGGCGGCGCACGTCGACGGAACGCCGCACACCGACGCGGTCGAGAGCGCCTGGCGGACGGCGGGCTTGGCGCCCGAAGGGTTCGCGCCGCTGCAGCCGGTCCCGTACGGGGCGGCCTACTGCGAAGAGGGGCGCGTCCAGAGCATCGACACGCTCGTCTGCGAGTATCGCGATCCAAACGCGCTCGCCAAGGGGCAGGCCGGGCTGATGGAGCAGTGGGGGCGGGAAGGCGGTCACACCGGCGTGGCGTATCACTCGAAGCTCACGATGATCGGCATCGTCGATCGGGCTCGGCACGATCCGAACGGCAAGATCATCCATCAGGCGATCGACAGCTTCCGTAAGCTGTAGTCGGCGCGATGCCGAAGCTCCCTTCCGACGACGACGACGTTCGTGCGTTCGAGGAGGCGATGCGGGGCGCGCGCCGCCTCGACAATGGGCCGCGCCGCGTGAGCGGATCTCCGCCGGCTCCCGTGGGTTCGTCGAAGCCGAGGCGTGCGGGCCCGCCCCGCGATCCGGGCGGGCCGTTCAAGATCGAGGCGTCGGGGGATGCGGTCGCCGGTCGCGCCGCCGACGTGAGCGCCGAGGTGTTGCGGGCGTTGCGACGCGGCGACCACCGCCCGGAGATGCGTCTCGATCTTCACGGACGGACGCGCGACGAAGCCTTGCGGGCGGCAGAGCGGCTGGTGCTGCGTGCGCGCGCCGAGGGGCGCCGCGCGGTGCTGCTGATCCACGGCCGCGGCCAGAACTCCGAGGCCGGCGAGCCGGTGCTGCGGCCCGCGTTGCACGCCTGGCTCGGCAGCGCCGCCGCGGCCAAGGCCGGGGTCATGGCCTTCGCGCCGGCGCCGCCCCGTTCCGGCGGCACCGGCGCGACCGTGGTGCTCCTGCGCCGTTAGCTGCGCTCACGTCGATTCGGAAGGCCCGATTGTTTCCAAACGCCTGACGCCACCACGGTAGAGACTGGCTTGGCCGGCTGCCTCGGGTCATATAGAGTCGGACGTCCAAAATCTCGGAATCACCCTCGAAAGAAACGGGAGAACGCTATGAGCACTCGCATCGCCATCAACGGTTTCGGTCGGATCGGTCGCCTCGTGTTCCGCGCCCTGCACGAGCAGGGGCTCTTCGGAAAAGAGGTCGAGGTGGTCGCGGTGGGTGACATCGTCCCCGCCGACAACCTCGCCTACCTGCTGAAATACGATTCGGTGCAGCGGAAGTTCGCCGGCCAGGTCGGCTCGAAGAAGTCGGGCGCCGACAAGGAAGCGGACGACGTGCTCACGGTGGACGGCAAAGAGGTCCTGGTCGTCAGCGCCAAGTCGCCGGCGGAGCTCCCCTGGAAGAAGTTGGGCGTCGACTACGTGATCGAGTCGACCGGGCTCTTCACCGAGGCGGAGAAGGCCAAGGGGCACCTGGCCGCGGGCGCCAAGAAGGTGATCATCTCGGCGCCGGCCAAGGGCGAGGACATCACCGTCGTCATGGGCGTCAACCACGAGAAGTACGACGCCGGCAAACACAACATCGTCTCCAACGCGAGCTGCACGACCAACTGCCTCGCGCCGGTGGTCCACGTGCTGCTGAAGGACGGATTCGGCCTTACCGAGGGGCTGATGACCACCGTGCACAGCTACACGGCGACGCAGAAGACGGTCGACGGCCCCTCGCGCAAAGACTGGAAAGGGGGGCGCAGCGCCGCCATCAACATCATCCCCTCGACGACGGGCGCCGCCAAGGCCGTCGCGCTGGTGCTCCCCGAGGTGAAGGGGAAGCTCTCCGGCATGGCGTTCCGCGTGCCGACGCCGACGGTGTCGGTCGTCGACCTCACCTTCAAGACCGCCAAGGCGACCTCGATCAAGGAGATCAACGCCGCGATGAAGGCGGCCAGCGAGGGATACCTCAAAGACATCCTCGGCTACACCGAGGACGAGGTGGTCTCGTCGGACTTCATCCACGACGAGCGCTCCAGCATCTACGACGCCGGCAGCTCGGTCGAATTGAACAGCAACTTCTTCAAGCTGGTCAGCTGGTACGACAACGAGTGGGGCTACAGCCACCGCTGCGTCGACCTCCTGACCTACATGATCAACAAGGGGTAGTTCCGCGAAACGGCGCGGTCGGGTCGGCTCGTCGGAGCGCGATCTGACCGCGCGCCCTCCCCGGTTGCCATCGCCTTGCTGACCGATAATCGAGCAGCCGAATCGAGAGCCCGGGCAGCGCCTCCTGCGCTAGCCTTCGGGCCGCAGCAACCACACCTCACGGGGAGAACGACGATGCCAGAGATCACCAAGGCGGCGGCAGGGACATTCTGTTGGGTCGAGCTCGGGACCACGGACGTGGCCGCTGCAAAGAAGTTTTATAGCGGGCTCTTCGGCTGGACCATCACCGACATGCCGATGGGCGGCATGGCCTACGGCCTCGCGGCGCTGGGCGACAAGCAGGTCGGCGGTATCACCCTCCTCAGCGAGGAGGCCAAGAAGATGGGCGCGCCGCCGAACTGGCTGTCCTATGTGGCGGTCGACGACGCCGCCGCCAGCGCGAAGAAGGTCGCCGCGCTCGGCGGCAAGGTGCTGTTCGGCCCACAGGAGATCGGCCCGGGCACGATGGCGATCGCCGCCGATCCCACCGGCGCCGTGTTCGCCGTGTGGCAGCGCTTGCAGTCGATGGGGACCTGGCTGACCGGCGAGCCGGGGTCGCTCGGCTGGAACGAGCTCATCAGCACCAACGAAGACCAGTCCGTCTCCTTTTACAAAGGCCTCTTCGGCTGGAGCGCCGACCCGACGGAGATGCCGGGGATGACCTACACGATCTTCAAGCAGGGGGAGACGATGATCGCCGGGTCGATGGCGCAGCCGAAGCAGATGGCGGGCGCGCCCTCGCTGTGGGGCGTCTACTTTTCGGTCGCCGACGCCGACCAGGCTGCCGCGAAGGTGACCGCCCTCGGCGGCAAGGTCCTGAACCCACCGATGGACATCCCGAACATTGGTCGCTTCGCGGTCGTCGCCGACCCGCAGGGCGCCATGTTCTCGGTCATGAAGTTCTTGCCGCCACAAAAATAACGGCGGGTTATGCCAGCTCTCGCCCCTTGGTCTCGACGACGATGGGCGAGAGCGCCAGCACGACGCCGATGAGCGGAACGACGCCGACCCAGAACAGCGCGCCGAGGGCGGTCTGCAGCGAGTTCGCGCCGCGCGCCGCGACGGTTCCGACCAGGAACGGGCCCGCGGCGGCGATGAAGCGGCCGACGTTGTAGCAGAAGCCGGCGCCGGTGCCCCGCAGCCGGGTGGGGAAGAGCTCGGGCAGGTAGTAGGTGAAGCTGCCGAAGACGCCGAACACCGTGAGGCCGATGAAGAAGTACATGTAGAGGCGCTGTTGCGGCGGCAGGTCGAGACCGAAGGTCGCCAAGATCGCCACGCCCGAGAGGAAGTAGTAGAGCGCGAACATCTTGCGCCGCCCCATCACCTTGGCCGCCGGGATGGTGAGCAGCGTACCGATGAGGCCGCCCAGGTTGAAGACGTTGGTGCCGAGCGCCTTCCAGTGCTCGACCAGACCGAGCGTCGCGGAGCGATCGAACGCGTTGGCCTTGGCGGTCGCCTGGGCCAGGCCCGACGAGACGATGGGGATGAAGGCGTTGACGCTCCACCAGCCGATGAGCGCAATCACCGCCATCGAGAACCCAGAGATCGTGAGCGCGCGATTCCCCGCCGTGAAGAGCTCCGCGAAGCGCGGGCGTGGGACGCCAGCGGCGGCGGCTTCGCGCCAGCGCTCGGGCTCGCGCACGAACATCCGCACGACGAAGGCGACGGCGGCCGGGATGAGGCCGCACAGGAAGACGAAGCGCCAGGACGTCTCGGGCGATCCTTTGAAGAAGACGCCCGCGATCTGGAAGTTGGCGAAGGTGGCCAGAAACAGCCCGAACGGCGCCGAGGTGTAGAGCAGCGCGCCGGCCTCGACGCGGCGGCGCTCGGGGACCACCTCGGCGACCATCGAGGCGCCAGCCGCCCACTCGCCGCCGATCCCCAGGCTGGCGACGACGCGGAAGGCGACCAGCGCCCAGATGTTGGGCGCGGCGGCGCAGAGGGCGGTGCCGAGCGCGTAGAGCAGCATCGTCAGCATCAGCGTGCGCGCGCGGCCGATGCGGTCGGCGATCTGCCCGAAGAGGATCCCGCCCGTCGCCCAGCCGACGAGCAGCAGCGAGGTCAGGATGCCGCCCCATTTGAGCGTCGCCGCGCGCGCCGCCGGCGACCCGATGGTGAGGCCCAGCAGCGTCGGAACGCAGTTGGGCGCCACGTAGTTGAACAGCAGCCCGTCGAAGCAGTCGAACCCCCAGCCGAGCCAGGCGGCGAACAGCACCGTCCACTGGTAGCCGTTCATGTCGAGCAAGGTGCGCCCCGACGCGGGCGCGCGCGCAGCGCTCAAGGTTTCGTCCCGGCGGTCGTGTCGGGCGCCGCGGCGGCGCCGCAGAAGTTGACCTTCCTGATCATGGGCGGCGGGTTGGCGCGCTCGTGCGCCGACGCTGCCCGGCGGGCGTTGTAGGTGCGCCCGAGGTGCTCGGCCCCGTGCTCGATCTGGCCGGTGATCTTCTTCCAGGCCGCGGTCGCCGCGGCGTCGGTCGACGGCGGCTCGGGGACGAGCGCCAGGAGGTCGACCAGATCCTCGACGACCGAGCTCTCTGACTTCGGGTGCGCGGTCGCCACGTCGGGCGCCGCCGCCTCGAACGCGGGGACCAGCACCCGATCGCGAAACTGGGCCGCGGCGTCGGGATCGATCTGGCACCACAAAAATCGGGTGTGCAGGTGGGCGAAGGCCGCCGCCGCTTCGGCGCGGGGCTGCGTCAGCAGGCGGCGAAACGGCTCGTCGTAGTCACCCTGCGCCTGGATGTATCCGCTCAACATCGCGTTGACCAGCTTGCCGCGGCAGTCGCCGCCACAGGTCCCGCCGAGCAGATACGACGCCAGCCACTTCCGGTGGTCGGCATGGAACTTCTCGATCTGTCCGGCCTCGGCGCTGCTCACCATCTCGCCCGTGCGCGCGGTCGCCAGCGCCAGCGCGGCCACCAGGTGTGCGCCGGTTGCAAAGTCCTCGAACCGCTGGATCTCCTGCCAGACGCGGCGTTCGTAGAGGTCCTGGAGGTACGGATCGAAGAGCCACTCGAGCTTGCCCGGGGAGGCCTGCACCTCGCGCTCCTCGTGCAGCAACGACATCGGGCTGCTGACAGCCGCGCCGTGGACCGCGGCGGTGGCGTCCATCTCGTCGGAGACGACCTCCGCGATGGCGTCGGAGCGCTCGGCCAGCGCGTCGTCCTTGCAGAGATCGGTCGCCTTCTGCACCCCGAACCGCTGCGCGCAGGTCAGCTTGAAGCCCTGCGCGAGCTGCTGGTAGTTCTTCTGCCCGGTCGCCTCCAGCACCGTGCGCATGTAGGTCGGGTTGTCCTTGCCGAGCTCCATGGCGTACGACACCGCCAGCTCGGGGTCGATGATCGCGCCCCGGGTGAGCGACAGCAGGACGCCGAACCGCTGGTCCGCGCTCCCCGGCCCCTGCGCCGACAGCACGTTCAGGTTCTTGGAGAGGATCTCGGCGCGGGCGATCCGCCAGTCGTTCTCGGCCTTCGTCTGGGCGATCGTCTGCTCCGACCGCGCCTGCTGGGAGGCGATCTGCGACTGCCGGTACTGCCAGATCGACGTGGCCACCAGGCCCGCCACGCCGATGACGAAGCTCGAGAGAAAGCTGTGGTACGTCTGGATGAACTTCCCCAGCTTCGACAGCTTGCCCGTCGGTTGGGGATCGCCCGACGCTTCGCCTCCACCTTCGTCTTCAGCGCTCACCTGCGGAATATATTGTAGTTTCGCGCGCAGGGAACATGCATTGGCTCGAACTGCCCGCGGTGAAGTGGGCCACCCCCATCCCGCTGCTGGCGCTCATCGCGCCTGTGGTCTGGTGGTTCTTCCGCGGAACCTGGCGCGCGCTCGACGCCGAGGCGCTGGCGCTGCGGCGCGATCTGGCGGCCCGCAACGAGATCGACTACCGGCCGATGGTGGCGCTGACGCTGGTCGCGCTGATCCTGACCATGCAGGAGTACTACGGGCGCGGCGACTTCTTCGAACAGTCGATTCGTCCCTGGATCGCGCGCCGGGCACTGGCACATCCGGGTGGCTTCTTCAACCCGGGCGTCTACGACGAGCTCTACCTGCGCCTTTGGTGGGGGCTCACCCGCATCGGCGGCTATCTGGTGCCGCTCCTGGTGTGGCGGCGGTTCTTCCCGCGCGATCACCTGGCCGACTTCGGTCTGCGCGGCAGCGGCTTCCTGTCGCACGCCTGGATCTACGCCCTCTGCGTGGCGGTGATGGTGCCGGTGCTCTACCTCGTCAGCTACCAACCCGACTTCGCCAACTACTACCCGATGTACAAGGTGGCCGGGCGGTCGTGGCTCGACTTCGGCGTCTGGGAGCTGCTCTACATCGGCCAGTTCTTCACGCTGGAGATCTTTTTTCGCGGCTTCTGGCTGCGGGCGATGCGCACCTTCGGCGCCGGCGCGATCTGGTCGATGGTGGTCCCCTACTGCATGATCCACTACGGCAAGCCGTACCTCGAAGCGTGCGGTGCGATGGTGGCCGGCGTCGTGCTCGGCTCGCTGGCGATGCGCACCCGCAGCATCTACGCCGGCTTCCTGGTGCACGGCACGGTGGCGATCCTGATGGACGTGCTGGCGCTCTACCGGCGCCACGCGCTTCCCACGGCGCTGACGCCGACCGGGACGCACCACCTCCGGTTTCTCTACTGGTCGAGCCTGCTCGGGCTCGCCTGGGTTCTGGCGCTGCTGGTGCTCGCCTTCAAACTGTGGCGAACGACCCGAGGCCGTCGCCTTTCGGCGGCGGCCCCGGGTTCCTGAACCGAGCGTTCGGCAGCGTTACTTCGCCTCGGGCGCGGGAGCCTTCATCTCTTTGCCGCTGTCGCCCTTGGTGGCGTCGGTCTTGGTCGACTTCTTGGTGCTCTTCTTGGTCGACTTCTTGGCCGGCTTGTCGGCGGCCGGCGTTGCGCTGTCCGACTGCGCGACGACGTGCGACTTGGCGGCGACCGGGTGTTTGGCGGTGGCCGCGAAAGCAGAGCCGGCCGTGAGCGCGAGCATCGAAATTCCGAACAGCGTGGTGCGAATCATTTTCATTCTCCGGGTTGGGGCGGTCTTGATTGACCGACGGAAATTGAGATTGCAGCCGCGATGCCAACGCTCCCTTTGCTGCAACTCCGCCCGCGCCGCACCTTCGCTTTCCGGTGGGCGTCATCGTGAGGCGGTTGCGCTGTGGCGGCGCCGCCATTGCGCCGCTCGCGGATTTATTCCCTCATATTCCGTCGCTTCCTTGTTCCGGCTCACGTGCCTTCGAGGCCACCGAACGCCGCGTATGTAGGTGTCCAGACCGCACTGGCGCAGGCCGCCTGCGTTACGCGCGCGCCTCGATCCTCGGCTCTCGGTGTGCCGCTCTTTCCGCGCACGAAGCTCGGTTAACGGTTGCTCGAGGAGCGGTTGAGGTGGAGCGGCGAGGGAAGGCAGGGACCCCGAAGGGGTCAGCCCAGCCAGTAGGCGAGCTTGACCATGACCACGTCGTCCGACGCGCGCCCGCGCCAGATCGGCGCCAGCTCGAACCCGGCGCTGCTCCCGGGAGCCACCGTCAGCGCGGGCGTCTGCGCGCGCGTGTAGACGAGGAACAGCGTCGAGCCGAGGCGATACTCCCAGCGCAGCACCAGGTTGACGTTCAACGTCGCCTGCTCGGTGTCGGGATTGGTCGCCAGGGCGCCGGCTGGAATGAGGTCGGCCAGGCTGACCTGCTCGCGGAAGCTCTGCTTGGGGAAGACGAAGAAGGGTCCGTAATGGACCGAGGCGACGAAGAGCTGCGTGTAGAACTGCAACGACAGCTCCGGCGTGAAGGTGTAAGCGGCGCGCAGCGTGACGCCGGCGCTGGCCGCCTTCTGCTCGCCGAAGCGGTAGTCGGGGACGTCGCCGATCACCACCAGCGAGGCGTCGGTCCCGACGTAGCGTGGGGCGCCGCTGTCGTATCCGACCGTCGGCAGCAGGTCGACCTCCATCTGGGGCAGGAGGCGCAAGGTGAGCGTGCCGCTGGCCGCGACGTGACCGCCCCCCTGGTGCCGGTCGAGGCCCAGCGACAGCGATCCGGTGACACGGCGGCGCGGATCCGTGGACAGGCCCAGCACCACGCCGAGATCGGCCGAGTGCTGCAGCGCCGATCCGTCGCCCATCTCGCGGTCGTCGTAGTAGGCGCCGCGGCCGTGGACCTCGGCGTAGACCGACCAGAAGTGATTCAGGATCCAGGTGGTGTTGAGCAGCAGCTCGCGCCACAGGTCGATCCCGTCCAGCGTCTCGCGCAGGTTGAGCTCGAAGACGGTCCGCGTCTCGATCGTCCGCCACCACGGGTGCAGCGTCCGGTAGGTGAGCGCGAAGTAACCCTGGTAGTCGTCCTTGCGCTCGAGGTAGCCGAGGTCGTTGAACTCGAGCTCCCGGCCGGTCAGGTGCTGCCAGCCGCTCCAGAGCCAGGTCCCCCCCTCCTTGCCGACGTAGAGCGACGCGCCGCCGGCGGTGTGGCCGGGAACGATGGGGATGCCGTCCGGCTCGCTGCGCGCCGGACCGCCGGCCAGCGTGCTGCCGATCGCCTGCCAGGCCGCGGCGTAGTCGCCCGAGGCCGACCGCCAGCGGCCGTCGAGGCTGAGGACGTAGGCGTCGTTGGTGCAACGACCGTCGGCGGCGGGCGCAGCCTGCGTCGCGGGACAGCGGCCGTCGGTCGGCAGGGTGGGTTCGAAGCGGTTGGTCGCCGTGGCCAGCAGGCCGACGTCAGCGTTGGCGGCGACCAGGCGCTTGAGCCGAAGCACGTTGAAGGCGGTGGGCGGATCGACCAGCCGGTTGACCCGCGTCCCGTCGGCGGTCTGGACCTCGACGTCGTTCTCACCGGTGACGGCCGACATCACCCCGACCGTGGTCCGGCCGCCGATCGTCCCCGACAGCTTGGCGGCGCCATAGATGGCCGAGGGATCGGGCTCCGCGACCAGCGCCTCCCCCGCGTTGAGCGTCGGCAGCCCCGGCTGGCGGCCGATGCGGCGGGTGTAGAGGACGGGGCGGATGGTGGCGAAGACGTCGAGGCCTTCCAGGAAGAACGGGCGTTTTTCGGGGAAGAACGTCTCGAACGTCGACAAGTTCAAGATGACGGTGTCGGCGTCGACCTGGCCGAAGTCGGGGAGCACCGTCAGATCGAGCGTCAGCTCGTTGGTGAGATGCGCCTTGGCGTCGAGACCGGCCGAGGCGTGCGCGAAGCTCCCCTGCGCGATGACGTTGGAGTCGGCGCCGGCGGCCCGGTGCTCGAGCTTGCCGAGCACGAAGGGGCGCAGCTCCAGGCGATTCGGCGCCGGCAGGCCGACCAGATCGTCGAGGCGGCCGAACAGGCTGACGAAGGCGGCCGAGCGGCGGGGAAAGTAAGCCCAGTCGTCGGTCTCTTGCCGGGCGTCGATCGCGCGCCGCACCTGCAGCCCCCACGACTGGACGGGGCGGGCGGTGAAGCGGAGCGTGGAGAGGGGGATGCGGTACTCGACGCTGTAGCCGCGATCGGTGGCGGCGACCTTCGCCTCCCAGATGGCGTCCCAGTCGGCCGAATAACCGGTGTCGTTGTAGTGGATGGCGTCGAGCAGGACGCCGGCGGCGTTGACCTGGAAGTGGTAGGCGCTGACGCCGTCGCTGCGGCTGTCGATGTCGATCCAGACACCGTCCGAGGGGAGATAGCCGTCGCGCCGCTGCAGGCGCCGAACGATCGGCGAATGGATCTGCTCGCAGGCGATGCCGACGTAGAGGTTCTTGTCGTCATAGAGGATGCGCACCTCGGTGTGCTCGCTGGGGGCCGCACCTTCGTCGGGGTAGTGCTGGGTGAACGCGTCGGAGGGGATGGCGGCGCGCCACACGAGGTCGTCCAGGTGGCCGTCGATCTTGGGCGGCGTCGGCGTGCGCACCGCGCGGATGTGCGGGCGCGGCGGCAGCGCGGCTGCCCCCGCCGGACCGCGCGCGGGCGCGGTCGCTTCGGCGAACAGCAGCGCGAGAGCGGCGAGGGGGGTCAACACAGGCGGCGGCCATTGTATAACCGCGGCGATGGCGCTCGTGGATCGGCTCGCAGAGTTGGTGTCGTTCGACACCCAGAATCCCGCCGGTGAAGAACGGCCGCTCGTGCACCGGCTGGCGGGCGAGCTGGCGGCGCTGGGCGCGCGTACCGTCGACGAGGTGGAGGTCGGCGATCACGCCTACGTCTATGCTCGATTCGGCGAAGGGCCGCCCCGGCTGCTGGTGAACGCCCACCTCGACACGGTACCCGCCAACAGCGGCTATACGGCGCCGCCGCATCTGCTCGTTCAGCGGGGGGATCGGCTGCACGGGCTCGGCACGGCCGACACCAAGGGGGCGATCGCGGCCGTGCTGGAGGTGCTGGGGGAGCGGAAGCCGGGCCGCCCGGTCGGCATCCTGTTCTCCGGCGACGAAGAGCACGGGGGGAGCTGCATGGACGCCTTTCTCGCCAGCGCCGCGGCCGAGGGGCTGGAGCGGGCGATCGTCTGCGAGCCGACCGGCTGCCGGGTCGGCGTCCGCCACCGCGGTATCGGTGCCGCGACGGTTTCGCTCGGGGGACCGGGCGGACACTCGTCGCTGGTCGACAGGCTCGTCAATCCGGTCGCCGTGCTGGCGCGGGCGGCGGTGGCGCTCGACGAGATGGGGATCGCGCACCGGGGCCTCGGGCCGGCCGGCTTCCCCGGAATCAACCTCAACGTGGCGGCGCTCGACGGGGGGATCGCCTTCAACGTCATTCCGACGCGGGCGACGCTGTCGTTTTCGCTGCGCCCGGCGCCCGGCACCCGCATCGAGGAGCTGTTCGCCGAGGCCGAGCAGCGGGTGCGGGCCGCCGCCGCGCCACAGGCGATCGAATGGACGCTGGTGAAGGCGAGCTTGCCGTTCGCCACCCGCGATCTGGCGGCGTTCGCGCCCCTCCTCGGTGACCGGCTGGGCGACGTCGTGGACCTGGGATTCTGGACCGAGGCGGCGCGCTTCTCCGAGCACGGGATCGACGCGGTGGTCTTCGGTCCCGGCGACGTCGGGCAGGCGCACGCCGCCGACGAGTTCGTCACCCTCGCCGACCTCGAGACCGCGCGCGCCACCTTCGCGACGGTGCTGCACTGATGGAAGCGGAGATCGTCCAGCGCTTTCTGGAGAGCGTTGGCGCCAAGGCCGACATCGATCTCTACCTGAAGCTGTTTCGCTCGCAGCGCAAGGAGAGCTTCGCCATCCTGGCGCCCAACGCCCAGATCGTGAAGAGCGCGCTCGATCCCGTGCACTTCGATCTGCGCATTCTCGCCGGGCTCGGCCTCTTGCCCGTCGTGCTGCTGGGCCTCTTCGAGCCGAGGGACGCCGACGCGCAGGCGACCCGCGTCTCCGACTGGTTGCTGGAGGACGCCGTCCCCTGCGAGGTGATCCGCGCCGACGCCGAGATCGGCCCGGCGACCGCCGAAGCCATCCGCGCCGTCATCGCGCGCGGCGCGATCCCGCTCGTCTCCGTCGAGGCCGCCGCGGCGCTGAGCATCGACGCGCGCTTCCGGCTGCTGGCCGGTCTGGCCACCGCGCTGGAGACGCGCAAGGTGGTGTTCCTCAGCCGTCGCCCGGGCCTGGTGGTGGGCGCCGGTCCGCCGCCGTCGGTGGTGAGCCTGGCGACCGACACCGATCGGCTGCTGGCGCCGGGGGCGCTGTCGCGCGGGCAGGCGTTGCTGCTCCGCCAGATCAAGCGGCTCCTCGAGCAGGTGCCGCATTCGATGGGCGTCAACGTCGTCAACCCGCTGCAGTTCTTGCGCGAGCTCTTCACCGTCAACGGCGCCGGCACGCTGATCCGCCGCGGCTCACGCATCGACGTGCGGCAAGGGTGGGAGGCCGTCGATCCGCCGCGGCTGCGGGCGCTCTTCTCCTCGGCGTTCGGCCGCACCATCCGCGACGACTTCTTCACCCGCCCGATCGCGCGGACATTCGTCGAGGAGGCTTATCGTGGCGCGGCCGTCGTCACGGAGACGCCGGTCGGACCCTACCTGACCAAGTTCGCGGTCGAGCGCCAGGCCCAGGGCGAAGGTCTCGGCAGCGAGATCTGGTCGCTGGTCACCCGCGACTACCCGGCCTTCTTCTGGCGCTCGCGTCCGGAGAACCCGATCACCGCCTGGTACGTCAAGCAGTGCGACGGTCTCCTGCGCCTCCCCCGGTGGCACGTCTTTTGGCGCGGCCTCCCCGTCGAGACGATCGATCCCGCCGTCCGCCACGCGCTCGCCGCCGAGAGCGACTTCGTCTAAGGCCGACTAAGGCTGAGTCGCGGTGAGCTGACCGATCTTGGTCGCGACCGCGCCCATCGTTGAAGCGAAGCTGGCGTCGCAGATCGATCCCTGCACGCCGTTGGGAAAGGCCTGGACGAACTGGGCGATGCGGACGCCCGGATCGCCAAAGCTGTCGTCGAGCGTATTCTGCGTCGCCTTGGGGTTGACGTCGTCGCCGCCGACGGCGCCACAGGAATGCTCGATCTGCGGCCACAGCTCGCCCGGCTGGGTGTTCTGCCCGCCCGACTCGGGCACCCAGACCACCGTGTACGGCGTCGCCGGCGCGGCGATCGAGGCGACGATGATCTGGTTGTCGGGATCGGGCTTGAGCGCCTTGATGTCGCTGACGAACTTCGCGACCGGGGTCAGCAAACCGGTCGTGTCGTTCGAGGTGCAACCGGTGAGATCCAGCAACGGCGCCGCCGAGGTTCCCTGGGCATCCGCAGGGGGCTTGAGCGGCGGCGCGATGACCGCGCCCGAGCCCGGATCGGTGCAGAGGTGTCCAAACTGATTGCAGCGGTAGTTGCTGATCGGTCCGAGGGGGTTGGCGAGGTTCTGCATCCCACCGTTGAGCGAGTAGAGCTCGGTGGGGGTCGGCGCGGAGCAGTCGTCCTCGTTGGTCAGCATGACGATGACGAGGTAGGCGTTCGGCCGCAGAAAGCCGGCGTTGGTGCTGGGGACCGGCCCCAGGCCGTCGGCGCCGAGCGCCCGATCGACCGACGCCAGCTGATGTTCGAACCCGCACCCCTTGTCGCCGAGCAGAGCGATGCACTGGAGGACGTCGCCGGCGTTGGCGTCGGTGTAGTTCGGCACCATATCCACGTCGGAGATGAACGTAGCGCCCGCCGTGAGGGTCGTGTTCGTGCAGGTCCCCTCCGGCATGCTGTGGAACTCTCCCTGATCGCCGGCGGCCGTACAGCCGATTGACGCCATCAAATCGCCCGGGGCCCCCATGTCGGAGGAGACGACGGCCAGGTGCAGGCTGGGCGGCGAGGGAAGGCTCTCCAGTGACTGGATGAACGTCGGCAGCTGAGCGTAGAGCTTCTGCTGCATCTCGGTCATCGACGACGAGTCGTCGATCATCAAGAGGACGTCGACGTTGTTCCCGAGCGGTCCGGTGACCTTCGTCCCTCCGGTGCCACCCGCGCCGGTCGCCCCGCCGCTCTGCCCGCCGTCCTGCCCGCCGGAGCCGCCCGCCTGGCCGCCGGCGGCGCCGCCGGACCCGCCGGCGCCCGCGGGGGTGAGCTTCTGGTTTCCGTTGCAACCAACCGCCAAGACAGTTGCCGCCAAGGCACCGAGCCGACACCACGTCCCCAAGCCGGATCCGTAAGTCATCTAATCCTCCCTCTCAACAATCCCGCTCCAACAATTAGATCACTTTCGGAAGCGGCCGTCTACTCCCAGCTGATGGCTATGGGGCGGTTCGGCAGACGTTGGTCGTCGTGTCGAAGAGCGCCGGCGCCGTGGCCGGGCGGCCGGGCGGCGGATTCACCTCGACGATCGTTGCCGACTGCGTCCACTGGTCCTCGCAATCGAGCACGGCGTTGGAGTCGTCGATCCCGTTGCTGTTCATCCAGACGTCGATGTGCCACTTCTGCGACGAGGCCCAGTCGGTGTCGCACTCGGCGCAGTCATCTTCCATGACCAGGTACTTCTCGAGGACCGGCGCGAACAGCAGCGTCAGCTCCGCTTCATCGGTCGCGAAGGTGATCGGGTCGGCGTAGGTGCCGGTGCCGCCGGCGGCGTTGTGCACGGTCGGGAAGCCGCCGTTCCTCGGGTAGGCGATGGCGCCGCCGGGCGGGCTGTTGTCGGGCCAACCGTAGAACGTCAGGTAGACCGACTGCATCCGGTCGGGGGTGGCGTCCGTCGCCGAGCTGTTGTCCGGGTGCGCGTCGGTTGGGCTGCCACCGCCGGCACCCGCCCTGCGTCCGCCGCCGGCTCCACTCGCGCCCGAGGCGCCGCCGCCACCTGAGCCCGAGGCTCCCGCCCCACCGGCGTCCGATCGGACCGCGCCGCCGTTTCCGCAGCCGAGAAGGACGATCGCGCCCAAGATCGAAATCCGCATGCGATCAGGATAACGCTCTCGGGTCGGCGCCGCGGCGAAGGTGTTCGCGCCGGGGTGGACGCTCATCCTCACCCCGACAGCGTGGGGATGGCGTCGACCGCGGTCCAGGGGATCAAGCGATGCCCCCGCAGCGTCGCGCGCTCCATGCCGAAGTGAACTAACGTTCCAGGCTCGGCGCGGCTCGCCGCGAGCGTCCGGAACCGCTCGATGGCCTCGAGGTCGGTGGGGCGCGGGCTGGTGGTGGCTTTGATCTCGATCGGGGTCAGCTGCCGTCCGTGCTCGACAACGAGTTCGACCTCCAGCCCATCGTGGCTGTGCCAGTAGAACAGATTGTCGGTGGCGAGGCCCCGCGCTCGGCGCGCCTTGATCGCCTCGCCGACCACCCAGGTCTCGACCAGCGCGCCCCACGATGGATGTGCGCGCAGATGCGCGCCCGCTCGCTCGGGCCTCGCCGCACCCGCGCTTCAGATCCCCTCGTCGCACTCCGCGCGCATGACGTCGTCGATCGTTTCGCGCCGCGCGACCAGGGTCGCGCGGCCGTCGTCCCAGAAGACTTGCGGGACGCGGCCGATGGAGACGTAGTTCGAGCTCATCGAGGCGCCGTAGGCGCCGGCGTCGTGCAGGACCAGCAGGTCGCCGACCTCGGGCTGGGGCAGGGGGCGCGGGTCGAGCAGCTCTTTGTCGTCGCGGGTGAAGACGTCGCCGCTCTCGCAGAGCGGGCCGGCGACCACGAACGGCTCGGGCGCGCGGTCGGCGCCTTTGCCGACGATCGAGATGTGGTGGTAGGCGCCGTACATCGCGGGGCGGACGAGATCGTTGAAGCCGGCGTCGACCATGATGAAGCGGTGGCCGGGGCCCTTGGGGTTCGATTCGGTTCGTTTGAGGTCCTTCACGCGGCAAACCAACAGACCCGCGGCGGCGATGGGATAGCGGCCCGGTTCGATCTCGACGCGGATCGGGCGTCCGGCCGCCTTGGCGAGCGCGGCGGCCACTTCGATTAGCGTCCGCCGGAAGGCGCCGAGGTCGTAGCTGGGCGCGCCCGGGCGATACGGGTGCGGGATGCCGCCGCCCAGGTTGATCGCCTCGAGATCGGAAAACTCGGGTAGGCGCGGGGTCATCATCCCCACGAAGCGGCGCAGGTTCTCGTCGAACTCCGCGATGCGCGGCCCGGTGCCGAGGTGCGCGTGCAGCGTGGTGATCGGCAGCTTCGCGGCGACGGCGCGCGCGCGCAGGTCTCCCAGCGCCTCATGCCAGATGCCGTGCTTCGACGACGGGCCGCCGGTGTCGCACGACTGCACGTGGCCGTGTCCGAAGCCGGGGTTCACGCGCACGGCGATGGGGCCCGTGTAGCCGGCGCCGTGCAGCTCGTCGATCATCCCCGGTGAGCCGACGTTGGGGAGCACGCCGTGCTCGAGCACGACGGTGAGCGCGTTGTCGCGCAGGACGTCGGCGGTCAGCATGACCACCGGCGGCTTCGCCCCCGTCGGGAAGCCGGCCCGCCGGGCACGGAGGACTTCGTTGCCGCTCACGGCGTCGATCCAGAGCCCCGCCGCCCGCACCGCCTCCAGCACCTTCCAGTTGGAGTTCGCCTTCATCGCGTAGCGCGCCTGCAGCGCGTCGCCGGCGGTCAGCGCGGCCAGCGCCTCGAGGCGGCGGCGCAGCTCGGCGCCGTCGTAGAGATAGAACGGCGTCCCGACCTGATCGGCGAGGCGTTCGAGTGGATAGCGGGCGAGATCGAGCGACGGCATCGCCGCGAACTATCCCAGATGCGGCCTGGCGGTCAACGTTGCAACGTCGTCGCGCTTGCAAGGTGGCAGGGTCGTCAGGCGCGCGGCGGGTCGATCTCGGGCAGGCGGGGCTTCTGCGATTCGAGCGCGGTGGGCGAGCGCCGCGGGAGGGTGACGGTGAAGGCCGCCCCCGCGCCGACGGCGCTGGTGACCGAGATCTTCCCCCCCAGCGCCTTGCAGAGCTCGCTGGTGATCCAGAGACCGAGCCCGAGGCCGGGGTGCTGGCGCTGGCCGCTGGCCCGCTCGAAGCGGCGGAAGATCCGCTGCTGGTCCTCGGCCGAGATGCCGATGCCGTGGTCGCGCACGATGAGCTGTACCACCTCCGCATCGCCCCGCCCCTCGACCTCGATGCCGCCGCCGGCGCCGTACTTCACCGCGTTGGCGATCAAGTTGGTGATGATCTGATCGAGGCGCGATTCGTCCCACAGGCCGACCAGCGCCTCGCCGAGATCGATCTTCACCGCGCAGGAGGCGGCCGCGGCGTCGGGCGCGAACCGTTGCGCCACCTCGCGCGCCAGCGCCGCCAGATCGACCTGGTCGAAGTTCAGCTCCAGCCGCCCGGCGGTCAGGCGTGACATGTCGAGCATCCCGTCGATGAGGCCCGACAGGCGGCTCGCCTGCCGGGCGATCGCGCCGATGCGCTGGCGTTCGACCTCGCCGAGGACGCCGCCCGGCGTGAGCGAGACGGTGCGCTCGACGGCGTCGATCTGCAGCAGCAACGAGGTGAGCGGCGTGCGGAGCTCGTGCGCCGCGATGGCCAGGAACTCGTCCCGCGCGACGATCGCCGCCTCGGAGGCGCGCGCGCGGGTGTCGGCCTCGGCGCCCGCGCGGCGGAGCGCCGCCTCGCGCGCGTGCAGGCGGCCGTAGGTCCCGGAGATGTACGCCGCCAGCAAGACCATGATCGTCGCCGTCCCCGCCCACTGCCAGCAGAGCGCGGGGGTGGTGCCGGCGGCGGTCAGGATGCCGAGCCCCCCCGCCAGCATGGTCAGGCCCGAGCCGATGATCGCCGCGGGGTGATCCTGGATGACGACCGCGATCGCCACCGGGAGGGCCAACATCCAATGGAAGAGCTGGCTGGTCACGCCGCCGGTCAGCGCGGCCAGCGCGGCGTAGAAGGCGGTGGAGAAGACGGCCAGCGCCAGCATCAGCTCGCGCGTGCGCGCCCGTCCCGCGCCGCGCATGTTGAACGCGGTCGCGACGACGAAGGTCGCCCACAAGAGCCGGACCACCAGCGGGCGCCAGGTGAAATAGCCGAGCGTCCAGCGGTCGGTCATCGCGGAGACCACGATGACCGCGGCACAGACCAGCAGGACCCGCTGTCGCTCGCGCGCGCCGTCGGTCGGCCTGCGGTCCCCCTCGCCCATGTCCCGGATTCTAACGCCCGGGCGCCGGCGCGCGGTGGAAAGCGCGGCGGAAAGCGGGTTGGGACGTTGACTTCGGAGCCCTCGGGTCCCTAGGATTCGTTCTGGTGCGAAGACCAAGCGGAGCAGGTGTTCTGCTCGTTGCGCTCGTCGCGCTCATGTTGGCGAGCGGGCGGCCGGCGCGCGCCGGAGATCCGCGCCTCGATTCGGCGCGCGCCCACTCGCAAGAGGGGGACTCGTACTACAAGCTCGAAAAGTACGCGAACGCGATCACCGAGTACGAGCAGGCTTATCTGGCCAAGCCCGACCCGAGCTTCCTCTACAACATCGCCCAGTGCCACCGCCTGATGGGGAACGGGGCAGAGGCGCTCAAGTTCTATCGCCGGTTCCTGAAGGACGCGCCCAACGCGCCCAACCGCGCGATCGCCGAGAAGCACATCAAGGATCTCGAGGATGCGGCGCCGCGGGGAACGCCGCCTCCGACGCCGCCCCCGTCGTCGAGCACGCCGCCGGTCGCGCCCGCCCCGGTCACGGCACCGACGGAGCCGCCGGTCGCGCCGTTGCCGTCGTCGCCGACGTCGGCCGGCCCGGGACTGAGCCCGACGGTCAACTCACTTGGACCCACTTCAACCTCGGTGTCGACGACGCCAACCGTCGAAAACGGCGCCCCCCCCTCACAATCCGAGTCGCATCCGATTTATTCTAGATGGTGGTTCTGGGCGGGCGTGGGGGCCGTGGTGGTGGGTGGAATAATCCTCATCGCGGCGGAGAAGCGCGATCCGTCGTGTCAGGAGGGGTTCACATGTCATTGAGGCGTTGGCAGAAAATCTTATTGGCGGCGGCGACGGTGATCGTGCCCATTCTTTCGTGCAGCCAGCGCTCGCTGGTGCTGGTGACTGTCCAGGCACCTCAAGGGGTGACGGGCTACACCGACGTCCAGTTGATCATCCACGCGAACAGCGAAGAGACGACGACGTTCGACAAGATCAGTTTCTCCACGGACGGCGTCTACAAGGCCGGCGTTTACCTTCCTTCGGACATGAGCGGCACGGTCATGCTCTCGGCCACGGTCGTCCAGAGCAATTGCACGGTGGCGACAGGGACCGGCACGGCGACCGGCGTCGAGTCTGGCGGCACTGTCCACACCACCCTGCAGCTCGATTCGCTCGATCCCTGCCTGCCGGTGACGGACGGCGGCATGGGTGGCATGGGCGGCGTGACGGGTGTCGGCGGCGTGACGGGTGTCGGCGGCGCGACGGGCGCTGGCGGCACGACGGGCACGGGCGGCGCGACGGGCACCGGCGGCGCGACGGGCACCGGCGGGAAGGGCGGATCTGGGACCGGCGGCGCGACGGGCACGGGCGGCGCGACGGGCACGGGCGGGAAGGGCGGATCGGGGAGCGGCGGCGCCACGGGCGCCGGTGGTGCGACGGGGACGGGTGGCGCGACCGGCGCGGGCGGCGTGACGGGGACTGGCGGCAAAGGTGGATCGGGGAGCGGCGGCGCGACTGGGACCGGCGGCGGCACGACCGGAAGCGGCGGCGTGACGGGCGCCGGCGGCGGCAGCACGACCGGCACCGGCGGCAGCACGACCGGCACCGGCGGCAGCACGACCGGCACCGGCGGCACGGGCGGATGCAACTGCCCCACGAACGAGATCTGTCAGCCCGGAACGACGACCTGCGTTTGCTCGCAGACCGACGCTGAGGCCTGCGCTTCCATCGCCTGCGGGACCACCACCAACAGCTGCAATCAGACGGTCCAATGCCCCGACACCTGTCCGTCGGGGTTCATTTGCAACACCAGCACGAACAGCTGCACCAAGCTCTGCACGACGGGGACGGGCGGCATCATCATCAGCCCGGTGGGCTCGGGCGGCGCCGTCCTCGAGTCGCCGGACATCTGCACCGGCCCCGTCAACTAACCGTTGCTCGCCCCCAAACCGAT
Source organism: Polyangia bacterium (assembly GCA_036267635.1). Lineage (GTDB taxonomy): Bacteria > Myxococcota_A > Polyangia > Fen-1088 > Fen-1088 > JADGRB01. The sequence continues at coordinate 25,807 of DATAVR010000064.1, forward strand.
CTTGTTCGCGCTGCTCGGCGCCGCCGGGATCGCGTTCGTGGTGCTCTGGGTTCGTCAGGCGCGCGCCGCCGCCGGGCGGCGCTGGCCGACGCTGCTCGAGCTGGCGGTCGGCGCGGTGACCGACTTCTTCGACATGCTGGGGATCGGATCGTTCGCCACCACCACCTCGCTCTACAAGCTGGGCGGCGTCGTCGCCGACGAGAACATCCCCGGCACGCTCAACGTCGGGCACATGATTCCCACCTTCGCCGAGGCGGTCCTCTCCATCTGGCTCATCGCGGTCGGCGTCGACATGAAGACGCTGACGCTGATGATCGCGGCGGCGGTGGCCGGGGCCTGGCTGGGCGCCGGCGTCGTATCGGGCTGGTCGCGGCGCCGGATCCAGCTGGGCATGGGGATCTTGTTGCTGGCGGCGGCAGGGGTCATGGTGGCGCGCGCGACCGGGCTCACCCCGGGGGGCGGTGAGGCGCTCGGCCTTTCGGGCACGCGGCTCTGGATCGGGATCGCCGGCAACTTCGTGCTCGGCGCGTTCATGACCCTCGGCATCGGCCTCTTCGCCCCCTGCATGATCCTGGTGGCGCTGCTCGGCATGAAAGAGACCACCGCCTTCCCGATCATGATGGGATCGTGCGCGTTCTTGATGCCGGCGGCGTCGGTCCGCTTCGTGCGCTCGGGGCGCTATGCCTTGCCGGCGGCGCTGGGCCTGACGATCGGGGGGCTGCCGGCCGTGCTCATCGCCGGGTTGCTGGTGGGATCTTTGTCGCTCGGGACCGTGAAATGGCTGGTTGTCGCCGTGGTGGTCTACACTGCGGTGGCGATGCTGCGCTCCGCGGTTCGAGATGGCTAGTCGCCTGTTCGCCACCAAGTCGATCGACGCCCTGCGCGCCGACGCTGCGGACAACCGCGGCCTCAAGCGCGCGCTCGGCGCGATGGATCTGATGCTGCTCGGAATCGGCGCCATCATCGGCACCGGGATCTTCGTGCTCACCGGCCAGGCCGCCGCCGACAACGCGGGCCCGGCGGTGGTGCTCTCCTTCGTCGTGGCGGGGATCGCCTCGGGCTTCGCCGGCCTCTGCTATTCGGAGATGGCGTCGATGATCCCCATCGCCGGCAGCGCCTACACCTATTCGTACGCCACGATGGGCGAGCTGGTCGCCTGGATCATCGGCTGGGATCTGATCCTCGAGTACATGGTCGCCTCGGCCGCGGTCAGCGTCGGCTGGTCGGGCTACGCCGTGGCGTTCGTCCACGACGTCGTGGGCGTGACGTTGTCGCCGACCTGGACCCGCGCGCCGTTCGTCTACGACGAGGTGCTGGGGCAATTTCATTCCACCGGCGCGGTGTTGAACATCCCGGCGATGTTGATCACCGCCGTGGTGACGGCGATTCTGGTGATCGGCATCAAAGAGTCGGCGCGCTTCAACGGCGTCATCGTCGCCATCAAGGTCGCGGTGGTGCTGATGTTCATCGCCTTCTGCGCGCGGTTCGTGAACACCGCCAACTGGCACCCGTTCATCCCGCCCGAGCAGGCGCGCGGCCATTTCGGGTTCTCGGGCGTCATGCGCGGCGCGGCCCGGGTCTTCTTCGCCTACATCGGCTTCGATGCGGTCTCGACCGCCGCGCAAGAGGCCAAGAACCCGCAGCGCGATCTGCCGATCGGGATCCTCGGATCGCTGGCGATCTGCACCGTCCTCTACGTGGCGGTCTCGCTGATCCTGACCGGCATCGTCCCCTACTCGCACCTCGGCGTGCCGCATCCGATCGCCGTCGGGGTCGAGGCGACCGGGCAGTTGTGGCTGGTGACGTTCGTCGAGGTCGGCGCCATCGCCGGCCTGTCGTCGGTGATGCTGGTGATGATGATGGGACAGCCGCGGATCTTTTTCTCGATGGCGGTCGACGGCCTGTTCCCAGCGGGCGCGGCCCGCGTGCACCCGCGCTTCGGAACCCCCTGGGTCACGACGATCATCACCGGCGTGGTGGTGGCGTTCGCCGGTGGGCTGCTCCCGGTCGGTGTCCTCAGTCAGCTCACCTCGGTCGGAACGCTGTTCGCCTTCGTGCTGGTCAGCATCGGCGTCATGATCCTCCGCCTCAAGCGCCCCGATATCCCGCGCGGCTTCCGGGTGCCGGGCGGCACCTACTTGGTCCCGCTGTGCGGCGCCGCCACCTCGACGTACTTGATGCTCCAGGAGACTATCAGCACGCTGGTGCGCCTGTTCGGGTGGATGGCGATCGGCCTCATCATCTACGGCCTCTATGGCCGCAAACATTCCAAATTGACGTCGACTCGGGAAGCCTGAGAGGGTCCCCGACCCCCCCCGCGAAGGGCTCCGCCGCGCGAAGCCCGGCTCCGTCCACGCGATCTGACCACCCTCTCTGTTGGCGGACGGTTAGCGGCGGCGGTGGTGGGCCAGGGTGCGGCGCGACGCTTCGGCGGTCGTGATGTTGGGCGGGATGCTGAAGTTCGCGCGCACCACGTGGCCGGGGAGGCCGACCGACATCCGCCAGCTGCGCATCGTCTGCACCACGCAGTCGCCCGCGTCCTCGTCGATCGCCGCCGCCGTCGCCAGTCCGACCGAGCCGAGAGCGCCGTTCGACTCGATGTAGATCATGGCGTTCACCTGCTCGGAGGCGACCTGGCCGCAGGCCGCCAGCTGCGGCAGCAAGACCGCCACGTCGTGATCGACCTTGGGACCGTCGACGTCCAGGATCTCCATCCCGCTTTGGGAGCGGAACTCGACCGGGTACTCGAAGGTGGTGGCCTTGTTGCCGTTCGGCGCATGGAAGCGAATCTTGCGGCCAACCTCGACCAGGCAGCGCTCGACCTCGTAGTTGCCGAGGGTCGACTCCAGGACCCAGACGTCCTGCGCGGCGCCGTCGCCGGCGACCATGAAGCGAAGGAGAACCTTGCCGCCGGCGTAACGCTGCGCCTTGCCCGCGCGCCCGTAACAGTCGCGCACTTCGTCGAAGTGCTCCTGCAACGTCGCCTCGACGTCGTCGGTGTCGAGCACCCCGATCTCGTTGTCGAGCGTCATCGAGGCGCCGGGATCGACGGGCTTGGCGGGCGGCTTTCGGTGAGCCAGCGCGTACTCGGGGCCTCCCGTCGCGTCTTTGCGCGCCGCCTTGTCACCGCCGCAACCGATCCCCAAACCCACGAACGCCGAGACGAAGAGAGCTGCTGACTTCACTGACTTCATGAACACCTTGGGGTCGCTTGTCGAGCGGGCGAGCGTCCTTCAGACAATTCCCATCGACGGAAGTTCCGTCCACCCGAGAGAAATCTCTGTTCCGCCTGAAATGCAGGCGGCGGCTGGGCTTGCGATGTTGCGCCACATTTGTTGCGCAACGAGCCCTCGGCCCGCGTTCGTCCGCTTCACTCCCGATACAGTGACGCGTGTCGCTGCAAGCGGCTCACGGCTGGATCGCCGCGGTCAATATGCCGGTTCGAACCGGTACACGTACTGCATCGTGCCGGTCTGCGCGACCTGCGGGTAGTCGAAGTCGTTGAGCTTCTCGACCAGGCAGTCGCTCACTTCCTTGTTGTTGAGCGTACCGCCGGTGACCTTGGCGGTCGCCTTCCCGGCTGGCGTCAACGTCAGGAGCACGATGACCGTCCCTTTGAACGCGCGATCGTGCTTCTCGTCGAGCACGTCCTGGTAACAGCGCAGCGTCGACGGATCGCGCTGCTGCAGCAGCAGCTGCACCTCGGACTGCTTGTCGGGCGAGATCCCGCCGGTCTCCACCGACTCCTGCTTGTTGGGGACGACGCGGACCCTCTGCTCGCCGTCGGAGGTGTCGGCGCACGCGGCGACGGCGACCGTCGACAGGAGCGCCAGTGCGGCGACCTGCGAGCCAAACAACTTGCGTGTCAGTGCGGCGATCGAACCCATTGGCGACCCTCCTCGACGGGCCCGACCTTAGCCCCAGGTTCACTCCTTGAGCAAGGCCGAAGCGATCACCAGCCTCTGGATCTCGCTGGTCCCCTCGTAGATCTCGGTGATCTTGGCGTCGCGAAAGTGCCGCTCCGCCGGGAAATCGCGCAGGTAGCCGTAGCCGCCGAAGATCTGCACCGCCTCCTTGGCGGCCCGGTTGGCGACCTCGGAGGCGAACAGCTTGGCCATCGAGGCGTCGGTCGCATAGGCGCCGCCGGCGTCCTTCTTCACCGCCGCGCGCCAGAGCAGCATCCGCGCCGCGTCGATCTCGGTGCGCATGTCGGCCAGCTTGAACTGGATCGCCTGGTGCTCGGCGATCGGCTGGCCGAAGGTCTTGCGCTCGCGCGCGTAGCGGACGGCGTCCTCGAACGCCGCCCGCGCGATCCCCAGCGCTTGCGCCGCGATCCCGATCCGACCGCCGTCGAGCGCGCGCATGGCGATCTTGAACCCGTCCCCCTCGGGGCCGAGCCGCGCGTCGTCGCCCACCGCGCAATCGGCGAGAAAAACCTGCGCGCTCGGCGCGCCGCAGATCCCCAGCTTGTCGTCGGGCGGGCCGATGGTCAGCCCCGGCGTCTTCATCGGGACGATGAAGGCGGTGATCCCGCGCGCCCCTTTGGCCGGATCGGTCGTGGCCAGCACGATGGCCAGATCGGCGACCGGGGCGTTGGTGATGAAGTTCTTGGTGCCGTTCAGGATCCAGCGGTCGGCGCCTTCGCGGGTGGCGCGCGTGCGTTGCGCCTTCGCGTCGGAGCCGGCCTCGGGCTCGGAGAGCGCGAAGCAGCCGATCTTCTTGCCGGCCGCCAGATCGGGCAGCCAGAGCGCGCGCTGCGCGTCGGTCCCTTCTTTGAGAATGGGGGCCGCCACCAGCGAGCTCTGCACCGACATCGCGACCGCCGTCGAGGCGCAGGCGCGCGCGATCTCCTCCAGCGCCACCGCGTAGGAGAGGGCGTCCAGCCCGGCGCCGCCCCACTTTTCGGGGAGCATGATGCCGAGCAGGCCCATCTCGCCGAGCCGCGCGAAGATCTTGTGCGGGAAGGTGTGGGTGCGATCGATCTCGGCGGCCTGGGGGGCGATCTCGCGCGTCGCCAGCTCACGGGCGCTGTCGCGGATCATTTTCTGTTCGGGGGAGAGGTCGAAGTTCATCGTCCGGTCCAGACGGGGGCGCGCTTTTCGAGAAAGGCGCGCATCCCCTCCTTTTGATCGTGGGTGGCGAAGAGGCCGCAGAACAGCCGGCGTTCGAGGGCGATCCCCTCGCCGAGCGGCAGGTCGGGGCCGCGGCGGAGAGCCTGCTTGGCGGCGGCGACGGCCAGCGGCGCGCGGGTGGCGATCTCGGCGGCGACGGCGCGCGCCCGCGGCAGGAGCTCCGCCGGCTCTGTCACCTCGTTGACCAGGCCGATTCGCGCGGCGGCGTCGGCGTCGATGAGCGCGCCCGTGTAGACCAGCTCGCGCGCGCGCGCCACGCCGACCCGCTGGACGAGCCGCTGCGTGCCGCCCATGCCGGGGATGACACCGAGGGTCACCTCTGGCATCCCCACCTTGGCGCCGCGGGCGGCGAAGATGAAGTCGCAGGCGAGCGCCAGCTCGAAGCCGCCGCCCAGCGCGAAGCCGTTGACCGCCGCGATCACCGGCAGCCGCGAGGCCTCCAGCAGATCGCCCACCCGGTGCGCGTGCGCCACCAGCCGGTCAGCGCCGGCCGGATCGGCGTCGGACATCGCCTTGATGTCAGCGCCGGCGGCGAAGGCCTTGTCTCCGGCGCCGGTCAGGATCGCGCAGCGAACGTCCGCCTCGCCCTCGAGTGCCGCGAACGCGTCGTAAAGCGCGTCGAGCGTCTCGCCGTCGAGCGCGTTGCGCGCCTCGGGGCGGTTGACGCTGACCACGGCGATCGCGCCGTCGCGCGCGACGAGCGCCCGGCCAGAAGCGGCGCCGCTCAACTGGCCGCCTCCGTCCGGATCGGCCCCGAGGTCTGCGCCGGCGGCGGGTAGTGGTAAAAGCCGCGCCCGCTCTTGCGCCCCAGCCACCCCGCCGCGACGTACTGGCGCAGGAGCGGACAGGGGCGGTACTTCGGATCGCCGAGGTTTTGGTGCAACACTTCGAGAATCGACAGCGAGGTGTCGAGCCCGATCAGATCCATCAACGCAAACGGACCCATCGGGTGGTTGAGGCCAAGCTGGATCGCGACGTCCATGTCCTCGACCGTGCCGATCCCCTCGTAGAGCGCGAAGCAGGCCTCGTTGAGCATCGGCATCAGCACGCGGTTGACGATGAAGCCGGGGATGTCGCGCGAGACGACCGTCTGCTTGCCGAGCCGCTCTGCCAGCGCCCGCGTCACCTGGTAGGTCGCGTCGGCGGTCGCCAGGCCCCGGATGATCTCCACCAGCTTCATGAGCGGCGGCGGGTTCATGAAGTGCATCCCGATCACCCGCTCGGGGCGGGTCACCGCGGCGCCGATGGCGGTGATGCTGATCGACGAGGTGTTGGTGGCCAGCACGACGTCGCCGCGGCAGGCGCGATCGAGCGTCCCGAAGATCTCGCGCTTGACCGCCACGTCCTCGGTCGCCGCCTCGACGACGAAGTCGACCGCCTCCAGCTCCTTGCCGTAGAGGTCACACGGTTCGATCCGCGCCAGCATCTGGGTGCGCTCCGCCGCCGCCAGCTTGTTCTTCTCCACCAGCTTGTCGAGCTGCTTGCCGACCATGGCCCGCCCGCGCTCCGCGATGTCGCGCCCCACGTCGGCCAGCGTGACGGCGAACCCGTGGGCCGCCGCGAGCTGCGCGATCCCACGCCCCATCTGGCCCGCGCCGATCACTCCGACGCGGCGGATGCCGTCCAGGGCTGACATGACGGAGGTCAAGGTAACGTCAGATCCGTTCGACCGCCAGCGCGATCCCCTCGCCGCCGCCGATGCAGAGGGAGGCGACCCCGCGCCGTTTTCCGCCGTCGCGCAGCGCCGAGAGCAGCGTCACCAGCACGCGCGCGCCCGAGGCGCCGATCGGGTGGCCGAGGGCCACTGCGCCCCCCCAGACGTTCACCCGCGAAGGATCGAGCCCCAACATCTTGTTGTTGGCGATGGCGACCACCGCAAAGGCTTCGTTGATCTCCCACAGATCGACGTCGTCCTTCTTCCAGCCGATCTTGCCGAGCAGCCGTTCGATGGCGCCGGCCGGCGCGGTGGTGAACCATTCGGGTGCCTGGGCGTGCCCCGCCGAGCCGACGATGCGCGCCACCGGCTTCCAGCCACGCGCCTTCGCGACGTCGGCCGCCGCCAGCACCAGCGCCGCCGCGCCGTCGTTGATCGACGAGGCGTTTCCCGCCGTGACGGTCCCTTCCTTCTGGAAGGCCGGGCGCAATCCCGCCAGCTTCTCGATATCGCCGCGCCCCGGCTCCTCGTCGTCGGCGACGAGCTTGGGCGCCCCTTTCTTTTGCGCGATCTCCACCGGAACGATCTCCGGCTTGAACTTCCCTTCGGCGATCGCACGCAGCGCCCGCTTGTACGACTCGACCGCGAAGGCGTCCTGATCGGCGCGGGTGATCCCTTTTTCCTTCGCGCAGAGCTCGGCGCAGTCGCCCATGTGCACGTTGCCGTAGGCGTCCCACAGGCCGTCGTGGATCAGCGAGTCGATGACCTGGGCGTGCCCGAGCCGGTACCCCTCGCGCGCCTTGGGCAGCAGATAAGGCGCGTTGCTCATCGACTCCATCCCGCCCGCCACCACCACGTCGTGCTCGCCGGCGGCGATGGCGTTCGCGCCGAACACCACGGCCTTGAGCCCCGAGCCACAGACCTTGTTGATCGTCACCGCGCCGACGGCGGGCGGAATCCCAGCGGCGATCGCCGCCTGGCGCGCCGGCGCCTGGCCGATTCCCGCCGCCAACACACAGCCGAGATAGACCTCCCCGACGGCGTCCGCCGGAACGCCCCCACGCTCGAGCGCCGCCCGCACGGCGATCGCGCCCAGCCGCGGCGCCGGCAGCGACGCCAAGGAACCTTGAAACGACCCGACGGGCGTCCTGGCGCCCGCCACGACGACGACATCCCTCATCGTCTCAATGATACCGCGTCAGCCGCGGCAGCTCGATTCCGCGCGTCTCGGGCAGCACCCAGACCCAGCTCGCGGTACAGAGCGCGAGCAGGGAGGGGACGGCCAGGCCGCCGCCGAGGCCGTGGCGCGCGACCATCAGCCCGACCAGGAGCGGGGTCAAGAGCTGGGCCGCGCGCGCCAGGTTGTACGTCGCGCCCATCGCCGCGCCGCGGACCTCGGTCGGATAGAGCTCGGCCAGGAGCGCCCCGAACCCGGCGGTGCAGCCCGATCCGACGCCGAGCGCGAGCATCACCGTCCAGAACAGCGGTGGTCGCTGCAGCAGGGCCTGCCAGCCGATCGCCAGCGCGCCGATCGCCGCGGCGGTGAGGAGCGAGTAGAGCGCGAACGCCGGCCGCCGTCCCAGGCGATCCGAGATCGCGCCGAAGCTCAGCATCCCACCGAGCTGCCCGACCTGGGCCGTCACCATCCAGGTGAGCGAGCGCCCCACGCTCTGGTTCATGCCGTGGCTGAGGAAGGTCGGCAGCCAGGTGTAGCAGCTCCAGTAGGTGCCGAGCTTGAACACGCCCAGCAGCCAGGCGGCGCCGAAGCGGCGGACGAGCCCCGGGACACGCACCGCGGTGCGCAGCTCGGCGAGGTACGAACGGTCGACCGCCGGCTGGTTGGGCAGATGCACCGACGCGCGCGCGGCGACGGCCAGCAACGCCGTGACGCTCGAGCCGAGCAGCACCGCCCGCCACCCGACGCGCGGCAGGACCAGGTAGCCGACGATCGCTGCGATCGCCACGCCGACCGGCTCGCCGGCTTGCAGGGCGGCCGCCGCGCGGCCCCGCATCCGCGGCGCGACGGCCTCCGCGAGCATGCCGTGGCCGATCGCCCACTCGCCGCCGACGCCGATCCCTTGCGTCAGCCGGCCGGCAAAGAAGACCGTCGCGTTCGGCGCCAGGCCGCAGATGAGCGATCCAAGCGAATAAACCAGCACCGTCACGGTGAGGATCGTCCGCTTGCCGAGCTTGTCGGCCAGCGCCCCGGCGGCCAGGCCGCCGATCCCCGACGCGCCGAGCCCCGCGCCGAGCAGCCACGACTCCGCGGTGTGCGACAGGTGCAGATCGCGCGCGACGTGGTCCTTGAGGAACCCCAGCAGGACGAGGTCGTAGAAGTCGAACGTCCATCCGAGAAACGCGAACACGAAGATCGCGATCGGAAATCGCCTCGCCATGGCCGCCCCGAACGTTAGTCGGTCGAAAGAAAGGTCAAAATGTGGACAGATATCCTACATGTCATACGATCGCCGCATGTCCCTGTTGCTCCCAGGCGAACGGCGGTTTCGCTGGCTCGAGGTTTTTCTGGCGATCGTCGTGGTGCTGAGCCTTTGCGCTCTCGGCTGCGCGACGCCGCGGGCGCACGCCCACGCGGCGCCCTCGCTGTTCACGGCCGCCCGGTTGGAGGCGCGTCGCCCGGCGCCGGCCGTCCGCGGAAACGGCGCCAGCGAGGATGCCGCCTTCGTCGAGCGGGCGCTGCACGACGCCGGCTTCCGCTTCGGCACCGACGGCAGCACGCGCGCCCTGTGGGGCTATCTGCGCACGTCGCACCGTCTGGTCGACGCCACCGACGCGCATCCGGGTGACATCCTCTTCTTCGACACGCGCGGCGTGGCGCCGGTCCCCGAATGCGCCGATCGGGCCGGCATCGTCGAGAGCGTGGCCACCGACGGCCGCATCACCTTCGTGGAGGCGCGGGACGGACGCGTGCGGCACAGCTTCGTCGACCCGGCCCGCCCCGCCGATCGGCGGGACGCCCAGGGCGAGATCCTGAACAGCTTCCTGCGCCCGATTCGAATCGACGATCCTCCGGGAGCGCGCTACTTCGCCGGCGAGATGCTGTGCGGGGTGGCGCGGGCCCTGTGAGGCGCGTTTCAGTTGGCGCGGCCGCCAACCGGGTTGGCGCCGGCGCCGCCCCCAGGCACTGTTTGTGGGCCCTTCCGTTGGTCCAGTGATTGCTGTTCACTGACCTCACGACTGTGGTCGCATCCCGCACTGACAGCATTGCAGTCCGCAGACTCGCTCCCTATAATCGCGCAGTTTTGCCCCCCGGGCGTCAGCCCACGTTCTCCAGGAGGATTCCATGATTGGTCGCGCCGGTCTCTCTTCTAAGTGTTGGCGAGTCCTTCGCTGGGTCGGGTTGGCCGCGGCCGCCCCCGCGTTGTGGGCCTGCACGTCGCGCACGCTGGAGACGCCGACCATCACGCCGACGGCGACGCTGACCACCAACTTCACCCAGAAGGTCAACAACGAGATCGACATTCTGTTCATGATCGACAACTCATCGTCGATGAGCGAGATGCAGACCAAGATTCTGGCTCAGCTGCCGCTGTTCATGAACGTCCTCACGGGCCTCATGAACCCGCCCAGCCTGCACGTCGCCGTGGTGTCGTCGGACATGGGCGCGCCGGGCGACGCGACCGGCTCGATCGGGTGCACGCCGAACGGGGATTCGGGCCAGTTTCAGAGCATGCCGCAAGGGACGTGCACCGCCTCGACGCTCACCGCGGGAGACACCTTCCTCGAGACCGACCCCACTTCCGGCACCATGAACTTCACCGATCCGATCGCCACGGTGTTCCAGTGTATCGGTGCCCTCGGTGACAAGGGGTGCGGATTCGAGCACCAGCTCGCCTCGATCGATCGCGCGCTCGGTGGGGACGGGTCGGGGGCCCCCGGCACGAACGCCAACTTCCTGCGCCCCGAGGCCTACCTCGGCATCGTGATCCTGACCAACGAGGACGACTGCTCGGCGCCGCCCAACACGCAGCTCTACTCGCTGAACGTGGGCGGCTCCAACCAGCAGAACATCGCCAACGCGCTCGGCCCGGTCGCCAACTACCGCTGCAACCAGTTCGGTCACCTCTGCAAGGACCCGAGCGGGAATGTCATCGAGCCGCCGCTCAACGTCCCGGGCAACGCGATGGGGTCGGCCGCCGCGCCGACGCTCGACATGACCGACTGCACATCGAACGACACCAACGGTCTGCTGACGCCCGTCTCGCAGTTCATCAGCGACATCAGATCCCTCAAGGCCGATCCGGACAACCAGATCCTGGTGGCGGCCATCTCGGCGCCGGCGGCGCCCTACACGGTCGCCTGGGTGCCCGAGATGGGCGGCCAGAACACCCAGGCTGGCGAGCTCTGGCCTCAGGTCGAGCACTCCTGCGGGGCCTCCGGCACCGACGACGTGAACCCCGAGTCGACGATGTCGCCGACCGACGGCAGCTTCGGCGATCCGGGTGTCCGCATCGCGCAGTTCGTGAGCGCCTTCCCGAACTTCGTGCTCGCGTCCATCTGTGACACCAGCTACGCGAGCTCGATGCAGGCCATCGCCACCAAGCTCGGCCAGCTCATCACCCCGCCCTGCATCACGGGGAAGGTCCAGACCGACCCGGCGGGCAATCCCGAGTGCTCGGTCATCGAGCACCTGACCGACGGCGCGGGCGTGAAGCACGACTCGGCGATTCAGAACTGCGCCGAGAACGGAAACATGCCCCCCTGCTGGAACCTGACGGCGGGCACGGCGAACTGCAACGGCCAGCAGCTCACCGTGATGGACGTCGCGGGGGCCAACGCCAACAGCGAGAGCAGCACCATCAACTGCTCCCTCTGCCTCCCCGGCTCGACCGAAGCGGGTTGCGTATAGAGTCCGGCGCGCGATAGCGCGCGCCAGCGACCGAGCTCATCGCGGGAGCGACCCACGGCGCGACCGTGGGAAGTCTCACGCACGCGTTGACAGAGTTGGCGCCGGCGCCAATTCCATTGCCCGCGGCTCGACCGCGGCCGGTTGCTGATTCGCCGCAAGCGATCGCGCACATTTTCACCCTCGCGCGACGGGCGCGGACGGCCCCGGACCCTGGTAGGGTCTCCCCATGTTCGAACGTTTCCGGGCGGGGACCGGGGACAAGTCGCCGCTCGCGATCGCCGGGGACGGGCGGGGCGTGCTTTGCCTGCACGGCATCACCGGGACGCCGTTCGAGGTGCGGCCGCTGGCCGAGCACTTCGGGCGGCTCGGCTGCTCGGTCGAGGCGCCGATGCTGGCAGGCCACGGCGGGACGCTCGCCGATCTGACGGCGACGGGCTGGCCCGACTGGCTCGCCTCGGCCGAGTCGGCGCTGGCGCGCCTGGAGTCCCGCACCGGCGGCGGGCCGACCGCCATCTGTGGCTTCTCGATGGGCGGCCTGCTGTCGCTGCGGCTGGCGCGGCTCTACCCGGCGCGCGTCTCGGCGCTGGTGGTGATGTCGACGCCGCTGCGACTCCGCCCGATGGAGGTGCTGGGGATTCGGACCGTCGCGCGTCTGCCGGTCGACTTTCGCGCCCACCCGCGCGCCGCGGTCCCCAAGCTCAATGGATCGGACGTCTCCGACCCCGCCATCCGTTACACCAACCCGGGCCTGCGCGCCTTCCCCATCGCCGCCCTCGAGGGGTTGCTCGACCTCATGGACGTGGTGCGGCCCGACCTTCCGGCGATCCAGACGCCGACGATGGTGGTGCACGGGCGCAAGGATCACACCGTCCCCATGGAGGACTCGCTGGAGCTGACCGGGAGCCTGGGGAGCGAGATCATCGAGCGGTTGTGGCTCGACCGTTCGTTTCATCTCGTGGCGCTCGACGTGGAGCGCGCGGCGCTGCTCGAGGGGGCGACGCGCTTTCTCGCCAAGCAGGCCGGCTGGTCGGTGGTAGCGTAGCGGCGCCGAGGCGGCATGAAAGATCTGATCATCGCCATCGATCAGGGGACCACCGGGACGACCGTGCTGCTGGTCGACGCCGCCCGCACGGTGCGCGGGCGCGGCTACCGGGAGTTCGCCCAGATCTACCCGCGCCCCGGCGAGGTGGAGCACGATCCGGAGGCGATCTGGGCGTCGGTCTTGGGTGCGCTCGGCGACGCGCTCGCGGGGGTCGACGTCGGGCGGATCGCGGCCTTGGGAATCACCAACCAGCGAGAGACGACGCTCCTGTGGGAGCGCGACGGCGGGCGGCCGGTGGCGAACGCCATCGTCTGGCAGGACCGGCGGACGGCGCCCTTCTGCGCGGCGCTCAAGGCGGCGGGGCACGAGCGCGCGGTGCGCGAGCGGACCGGCCTGGTGCTCGACCCGTATTTCTCGGCGACCAAGTTGAGATGGCTGCTCGACGCCGTGAGCGGCCTTCGCGCGCGCGCCGAGGCGGGCCAGATCGCGTTCGGCACCGTCGACAGCTTCCTCATCTGGCGGCTCACGGGCGGCCGGACGCACGCCACCGACGTCACCAACGCCTCGCGCACGCTGCTCTGCGATCTGCGCACGCGGCAATTCTCCGACGAGCTCTGCGCTCTCTTCGGCGTGCCGCCGGCGCTGCTGCCGGAGATCCGCCCCTCGGCTGGCAAAATAGGCGAGACGCGCGGCGTCCCGGGGCTGCCGGACGGCATTCCGATCACCGGCGTGGCGGGCGATCAGCAGGCCGCGCTCTACGGCCAGGACTGCACCGAGACGGGCGACGCCAAGTGCACCTTCGGGACAGGGGCGTTTCTGCTGATGAACGTGGGCGTCGAGCCGCGCCCTTCGACCCACGGCCTCTTGACCACGGTCGCCTGGACGTTGGACGTCGCGGGCGGCGCGTCGACCGCCTACGCGCTCGAAGGGAGCGCCTTCGTGGCCGGCGCGCTGGTCCAGTGGCTGCGCGACGGCCTCGGCCTCATCGCCAGCGCGCCGGAGATCGAGCCGCTGGCGCGCTCGGTCCCCGATTCGGGCGGTGTCACGATCGTGCCGGCGCTGACCGGGCTCGGCGCGCCGCACTGGCGGGCGGAGGCGCGCGGCCTCATCACCGGCGTGACGCGCGGGACGACCCGCGCGCACCTGGCCCGCGCGGCCCTGGAGGCGATCGCGCTCCAGAACGTGGATCTCGTTTCCGCGATGCAGGCCGACGCGGGGCGGTCAATCAACAACTTGCGCGTCGATGGCGGCGCCGCGGCCAACGACCTCCTGATGCAGATCCAGGCCGATCTGCTGGGCGTGCAAATTTTCCGCCCGGAGATGGTCGAATCGACCGCCCTCGGCGCCGCCAAGCTGGCCGCGCTGGGCGTCGGGCTGCCGGCGGCGGACAAGGGGGGCGAAACCGCCCGGATCCGGGTGTTTACGCCCAGCATGCCGGCCGACGCGCGCGCCGCTCACCTGGCGCGCTGGGCCAGCGCCGTCGGCCGCGCCTAGCCGGCGATAGGGCATGGACGATAGGGCTTGATCGAGGGGCGGGCTATTTGCGAACCTGATTGTTTCGATGTCTGCGCCTCCACTCACCGGCGATCCGACGGCGCTGCCGCTGGCCGCGTTCGCGCTGTCGCACGCAGGGCGCCAGCGGCCCGACAATGAGGACGCCTTCGGCAACTTCGTCGAGGGGCGGCTGTTCGTGATCGCCGACGGGATGGGCGGCCACAACGCGGGTGCGGTGGCCAGCGCGATGGCGGTCGAGGCGATCGAGACCTTCTTCCGCTCGTACCACGCCGAGCCGCATCAGACCTGGCCCTATCCGGTCGACCGCTCGCTGTCGCTGGCCGCGAACTTGTTGAGGGTCGGCATCAAGGTGGCCAACGATCAGATCCGCACCGCCGCGGCCGCCGACCGCGCCCGCGCCCGCATGGGGACCACCGCGGTGGCGATGGCGATCGGTGAGGAGCAGCTGGCGATCGCTCACGCGGGCGACAGCCGCGCCTACCGCTTTCGCGCCGGCAGCGTCACCCGCCTCACGCGCGATCACTCGGTCGCCGAGGAGATGCGCGCGGCGCGCCCCGAGATGACCGACGAGGAGCTGGCGACGTTCGCCCATCGCAACGTCGTCACCCGCAGCCTCGGCAGCAAGGAGGATCTCGAGCCGGCCGTCTACGTCGGGCGCGTTCAGCTCGGCGACATCTTCCTGCTCTGCAGCGACGGCCTGTGGGGAGTGGTCTCCGACGGAAAGATGGCGACCGTCCTGCGTCAGGCGCCCGATCTCGAGTCGGCCTGTCAGATGCTCGTCGACGCGGCGAACGGCGCGGGCGGCCCGGACAACGTCTCCGTGCTGCTGGTCCGGGCCGGCTGAGACCGTCGCCAAGCCACCCAAGCCACCAATGATCCGCGCGCTCGTCGAGAAGAAACGGATCGTCGTGTGCGTCGGGCCTGGAGGCGTCGGCAAGACGACCACCGCGGCCGCGCTGGGGGCGCTGGGGGCGCGGCTCGGCCGCAGGACGCTGGTCTGCACCATCGATCCTGCGCCGCGGCTGGCGGACGCGCTCGGCGTCGGTGGGCTCGGTCCGGAGCCGCTCCCGGTGCCGGTCGAGGCCTGCCGGGCGCTGGGGATCCCCCCGGAAGGAGCGTCGCGCCTGCACGCCGTCCGCCTCGACACGGCGCGCGCGTTCGCGCGGCTGGTCGAGGAGCAGGTGGCCGACCCCGAAATGCGTCGGCGGATCTTCGACAATGGGATCTATCACCAGATCACCACCTCACTGACCGGGTCGCAGGAGTACGCCGCCACGCTGGCGCTCTACGAGCTGGCACGCACCGGGGCGTACGACCTCATCGTGCTCGACACGCCGCCGACGGCGAACGCGCTCGATTTCCTCGACGCGCCTCAGCGGCTGGCGGCGGCGGTCTCCAGCCCGGCGCTCAGCTGGTTCGCCCGTTCGCCCGAGGTGGAGGGCAAGCGCTTCTCGTTCCAGCGGCTGCGCGCGGGCGGGGCGCTGGTGCTGCGCCGGCTGGCCAAGCTCGTCGGCAGCCGCTTCCTCGACGACGTCGCCGCGTTCCTCACCGACTTTCAGGGCGTGCTGGGCGGGTTCTTGGCGCGGGCCAAGGCGGTCGACGAGCTGCTGCGCGGCCCGGATACCGCCTTTCTGCTGGTGCTGGTGCCGGCGGTGGCGGCGGTCGACGAGGCGCTCTACTTCCACGGTCGCTTGCGCGACGCCGGGGTGCCGCTGGGCGCGTTCATCGCCAACCGCGTGCAGCCGGCACCCGGTCTCACCGACGGCGCGGCGCTGGCGGCCGCTTTGCGCGCCTCGTCCACCTTCTCCGATCTCCCCGACGCCGCGATCGCCGAGGCGGTGGCGCGCCTGGCCCCGCTCGCGCGCACGTTCAGCGCACTGCACGAGGGGGAGCGGCGGGAGATCGCCCGGCTGGCGGCGCGAGCGCCGGGGACGCCGATCAGGGAAGTCCCGCTGCTCGAGCACGACGTGGACAACCTGGCTGAGCTGCGCGTCGTGGGCGAGGCGCTGCTCGCCGGTTAGCGCGCGGGCGCACCGCCTCCAGCATGAGGTCGAGCGCCGGGCCGGCCGGCTCTGGCGCCGCGAACAGCATCGCGACCGCATCTCCGCGCCGGGCGAGCGCGAACGCACCCTCGGGCGTCGAGAAGATGGTCCGGTCGTCGTCAGAGGATCGGTCGGGCAGGGCGATGCCGCCCGGCGTGAGCGAGCGGCTGGCCCGGGCGAGCAGTTGCCGGGCCGCGCGCGCGAAGTCGTCCGCCTCGGCGGCGTCGTCCCAGACGGTCATCCAGGCGAGCGGCGCGCCCGAGGTTGCGGCGCCGCCGTCGGCGGGCGCGCGCTCGGGCGTCGCGGTGTAGAGCCCGGCGCGATCGCCGCCCCAACCGGCCGCGGCGCGCGCCGCGACCTCGGCCGGTAGCGCGGAGGCGAGCCAGGCCCACACGCCGAGCTCACCCAGCACGTCGCTGGCGGTCGGGCGCCCGAACCCGGCCAGCGTCGGCAGCGCCGCCTCGTCGACCGCGATGGGCGCTTCACAGGCGTCGTACTTCTCCGGATGCAGGATCTGCTCGCTGGAGGCAG
Source organism: Polyangia bacterium (assembly GCA_036267635.1). Lineage (GTDB taxonomy): Bacteria > Myxococcota_A > Polyangia > Fen-1088 > Fen-1088 > JADGRB01. The sequence goes on from DATAVR010000064.1 coordinate 42,590, forward strand.
GCGGGTCGTTCCAGAGCGCGTCGACGGCGCCAAAAGGGTGATGCGCCCGCACCCGCGCCACGAAGAGGAGGCCGTCGACGTGCGTGAACTGCCCCAGCTCGCTGAACCAGCTCGGGGCCTCGGACGCCGCCGCTGCCCGCAAGCGCCCCGCCAGCAAGCCGAGCTCGTGGGCGCCGAGGAAGCTCTCCCGCGGATCGACCAGCTCGAGCCCGGTCAGCAGGGCGTCGCCCTCGACGAGCGCGAGCCGCGCCCGCTCGGCGTCGCCGTCGAGCCGGGGCGTTCCGTCGGGCGCGATCTCCAGGATCTTCCTGAGGCCGAAGTGCTGATCGGCGATGGCGTGAGCGACCTCGTGGGCCATCACGGTGCGCTGGGCTTCGAGCGGGATGAAATCGGGGACCAACAGGCGTCCCGTGGAGGCGTCGTAGCGCGCGCCTGGCGAGGCGTTGTCCCCGTAGGCCCGCGCGGCCTCTCCGCCATAGTCGGCGGCCGCGGGGATGAGCCCCAACCGCTTCAGGATCTCCCCCTCGGTGCGGGCCCGGACGCTCTCGGTCCCTTCGCTGGCGGCGAGCTCGGCCGTGCGCGTGGCCTCCTCGCGCGTGAGCGCGTGCGCCGGCAGGGTGCCGCGGAAGGTGAGGTGGCGCGCCGCGCTGACCGCGGCGACCAGCCGGTCGACCTCGGGGCGCAGCGAATCGTCGGTGAGCGGCGCGATGCCGAGCGCCAGGGCGAAGGCCGCCACGAGCTTGCTCACGCCGGCCACGGGGCGGAGTTTGAGGTAAATAGGCGGACCGTTCAATGAGCGTCTCCGGTCCCGATCTCGGCGTTTTGACCGCGCCCGCGCGGCGCGGGTTCGCGCAGGCGCTGCGTGAGATCCGCCAGCTGTTCGAGGGCGCGCGCGCGGTCGAGCTCTACGGCGCCGCGGGCTCGCTGGGCGCCGCGCTGGCGGCGAACCTCGTCAGTCGCCTGGGCGAAGCCGGGCTCGGCCCGCTGCTCTACGTCGTGCCCGACGAGGAGACCGCCGAGGCGCGCGCGCACGATCTGGGGTTCTTTCTCCCCCCGCCCGCGCACAGCGACGATCCGCTGGCGCCGCCTGCGGTGCTCGAGCTGCCGGCGCCCGACGCCTCGCCCTACGCCGAGATGCAGGCCGACCGGCGCACGGTGCTGCGGCGGATGGCCGCGCTGTTCCGGCTGTCGCAAGGATTCGCGCCGCGCATCCTGGTGGCCTCGGCCTCGGCGCTGTTTCGGCGCGTCGTGCCGCGGGCTCCTTTCGATGCGCTCTGCCAGGTGATCGCCGCCAAGACGTCGCTCGACCGCGAGGCGACGATCGCGGCGCTGGTCCGGGCCGGATTTTCGCGCGCGCCGGTGGTCGAGGACGCGGGGACGTTCGCGGTGCGCGGCGCGGTCATCGATCTCTTCCCGCCCGTCTACCGGCACCCGGTGCGGATCGAGCTCTTCGGCGACGAGATCGAGTCGATTCGTCTCTACGACGCGGCGACGCAGCGGACGCTGCGCCCGCTCGACGCGGTCTACGTGCATCCGGTGCGCGAGACGATCGCCACCGCGGGCGCCGAGCCGCGCGCCAAGATCCTGGCCGCCGCCGACGCCGCGGTCTATCCCTCGTCGAAGACGCGCCGCCTTCTCGAGCAGATCGAGGAGGGGGAGCTGTTCTTCGGCATCGAGGCGCTGGCGCCGGCCTTCCACGCGCGGATGGTCCCTCTCTTCGACTATCTGCCGCCGGGCGCGCTCTGCGTGGTGGAGGATCCCGAAGCGGTGGTCGAGGAGGCGCGCCGCCAAGCGAGCCGGCTGCGTGAAGCGGCCGCCGCGCGGCACGTCGAGCATCGCCTGGCGCTCCCGGCGCAGGAGTTCGTGCTCGGCGAGGACGAGGCGGCCGCGGCGCTCGGCGCGCGCCGCCGGCTGGAGGTTCGCCCCGTCGAGATCGCCCGCTTCAACGAGGCGCCGGATGCCCCGCCGCGGGTGCGGATCGAATCCTCGCCGCACACCACGCTGCGGGCCGAGCTGCGGGAGGCGCGCGCCCAGGTCACCGAGCACAAGGACGAGATCGACGTCGGCAAGCCGCTGCGCGATCGCCTGCGCAGCTGGCTCGACCGGGGGTACCGCATCCGGATCGTCGCCTCGAGCCGCATGCACGCCGACCGCCTGGCGGCGCTGCTGCGGGCGTTCGGCCTCGCGACGTCATTGGGCGGGGACCCTGAGAGGGTCCCCGTGCCCCCCCGCGAAGGACTCCGTCGGGCGGAGCCCGGCTCCGCCCACGCGATCGTCGCTCCCGACGTCGGCTCTCTCTGGACAGGCGGTCCGCCGTTGTCGGTCCTGGTCGGGCCGTTGCGGCGAGGCTTCGTGCTGCCGGCCGATCACCTGATCGTGGTCGCCGAGGAGGAGATCTTCGGCCCGCGCTCGCAGCGGGAGGCGCGCCCGGCGGGGAAGAGCCCGGGCCTCGGCGATCTGGGCGAGATCGCCGAGGGGGACTTCATCGTCCACGACGAGCACGGCATCGGCCGCTACCTCGGGCTCAAGAAGCTGACCGTGCGCGGCGTGCCGCAGGATTTTCTGCAGCTCGAGTACGACGGCGGGGCGATCTACCTGCCGGTCTACCGGATCGGTCTCGTCCACCGCTACACGGGCGGCGAGACGGACGCCGTGCGGCTCGACAAGCTCGGCATCGCCAAGACCTGGCAGGAGAAGCGTCGGCGCGTCTCGGCCGAGGCGCGCAAGATCGCCGAGGAGCTGATGCAGCTCTATGCGCAGCGGGCGGCGCTGGCGGGGCACGCCTTTCCGGCGCCCGACGCCGTTTTTCGAGCGTTCGAAGAGACCTTCCCCTTCGACGAGACGCCGGATCAAGAGAAGGCCATCGCAACAGTCCTGGCCGACATGCAGAACGGCGTCCCGATGGACCGCCTCATCTGCGGCGACGTCGGCTACGGCAAGACAGAGGTAGCGCTGCGCGCGACGCTGATGGCGGTCTTGGGCGGCAAGCAGGCGGCGGTGCTGGCACCGACGACCGTCCTCGCCGAGCAGCACTTCGTGACCTTCTCCGACCGCTTCAGCGATTTTCCGGTGCGGGTGGCGGTGATGTCGCGCTTCCGGACCAAGGCCGAGCAGCAGGCGACGCTGGCGGCGCTGGCCGCGGGAAAGATCGACGTGGTGGTCGGGACGCACCGCCTCTTGTCGCGCGACGTCCGCTTCAAGGACCTCGGCCTGCTGGTGGTCGACGAGGAGCAGCGGTTCGGCGTCACCCACAAGGAGCGTCTGAAAGAGCTGCGCACGCAGGTCGACGTGCTGACGCTGACCGCCACGCCGATCCCGCGGACGTTGCAGATGGCGATGGGCGGGCTCCGAGAGATCTCGATCATCGCCACGCCGCCCGCCGATCGGCTGGCCATCCGCACCTTCGTCTGCCGCTTCGATCGCGAGCTCCTGGGCGAGGCGATCCGGCGCGAGCTCGGGCGCGGCGGGCAGATCTTCTTCGTCCACAACCGGATCGAGGATCTCGCCGAGCAGGCGGGCAAGATCGGCGAGATCTCACCGGAGGGGACGCGCATCGCCATCGCGCACGGTCAGATGGCCGACGGCGAGCTGGAGAAGGTGATGGTCGACTTCGTCGACGGGCGCTACGACATCCTCGCCTGCACGACGATCATCGAATCGGGGCTCGATATCCCGCGCGCCAACACCATGATCGTCAACCACGCCGACCGGTTCGGGCTGGCGCAGCTCTATCAGCTGCGCGGGCGCATCGGCCGCTCGCGCGAGCGGGCGTTCTGCTACCTGGTCGTCCCCGAGGAGACCAAGATGACCCCGGAGGCCAAGCAGCGGCTGGCGGTCCTGCAGCGCTTCACCGAGCTCGGCGCCGGTTTCCAGGTCGCCACCCACGACCTGGAGATCCGCGGCGCCGGCGAGCTGCTCGGCGAGCGGCAACATGGCGCGGTGGCGGCGGTCGGCTTCGAGACCTACGCGCGCATCCTCGAAGAGGCCGTCGCCGAGCTGCGCGGCGAGCCGATCAAGCCGGAGCACGATCCGGAGATCTCCGTCGACGTCCCGGCGTTTCTACCTGACGACTACGTCCCGGACGCCGGACAGCGGCTCGACTTCTACCGCCGGCTGGCGCAGGCCCGCGACGAGGATGACGTGCGCAGCACCCTGGCCGAGCTCGAGGACCGTTACGGCCCGCTGCCCGAGGAGGTGCAGCTGCTCGGCGAGGTGATGGTCGACAAGACGTTGGTGCGCGCGCTGGGGGCGCTCGGCTACGAGCTGTCGCAGGCGCGGCTGGTGCTGTCGTTGCGCAGCGACACCTCGCTCGATCCCGGCAAGGTGCTGAAGTTGGTGCAGCAGAAGGCGAGCCGCTTCAAGCTGACGCCCGACATGCGCCTCTCCTACACCTTCGACGACGCCGAAAAGCGCGATCGGATGGCGGCGGCGCGGGATCGCCTGCTGCAGCTGGTGGCGCTCATGACCGCTTCCAAGGACACGTGATCGGCCCGCCGTCCCCCGCTCGCCCTTTTTCGAGGTAGGCTTCGCCCATGTCCATCCTCTTGCATCTCGCGGTGCTCACGGTGACCGTGCTGGGGCTCTCCCGCATCTTCTCGACGGTCAAGATCAAGAGCGTCGGGGCGGCCGTCACCGTGGCGGTCGTCTTCTCGGTCCTGAACGTGCTCGTCGGCTGGTTGATCACCTTGGTGGTGGGCGCGCTCATCCTGGTGCCTGCCATCCTGACGCTGGGGCTTCTGTTCATCTTGATCCCGTTCCTGGTCAACTCGGTGCTGCTCTGGCTGACCGACAAGCTGATCGGCTCGTTCGAGATCGAGACCACGGGCGCGCTTTTCGCCTCGGCCGCCATCATCACGCTGGTCAACGGTCTCTTTCACTTCACGCACCACGCCCACCAGATGGGGCTGACGGGCCCCGGTCCAACCCGCTGGATCTAGCGGCCGGGCCGTGTAATCTCTCGCGGATGGCAACGACGACCCTCCGCTCACTACCGCTCACCTGCGCGCTCGGCGCGCTGACTTTCGCGCTGCCCGCCTGCAAGCACGGCGGAGGCCCGGCGGGAGAGGCTCGCAACGTCGATCCCTCGCAGGTGGTCGCCAAGGTCGACGACTCGGTCATCACCGTCTCCGACGTTCAGGAGCGGATCAACAAGCAGTCTCCCTTCGTGCGCGCCCGCTACACCAACGCCGACAAGAAGAAAGAGTTCGTCGATACCCTGGTGAAGTTCGAGGTGATGGCCGCCGAGGCCGCCCGGCGCGGCTATGACAAGGACCCAGACGTGCAACGGGTCATGAAGCAGCAGATGATCTCCAAGCTGATGCAGAAGGACTTCGAGTCCAAGCTGAAGGTCGAGGACGTCCCCGACGCCGACGTCGAGAAGTACTACAACGAGCACCCGGCCGAGTTTCACCAGAAGGACGAGGTGCGGGTGAGCGCGATCCTGGTCAAGGACAAGGCCAAGGCCGACCGCGCCTACGCCGAGGCGCGCGCCCTGCCGAAGGGTCCGGCCAACGCCATGGACCAGAAGGGTTTCCGGGATCTGGTGGCCAAGTACTCGGAGGACGACGATTCGAAGCCGCGCGGCGGCGATCTCTCGTTCTTCGCGGCCGACTCGACGACGGTGCCCAAGCCGATCGTCGAGGCGGCGTTCAAGCTCAAGGACGTGGGCGACCTCGGCCCGGTGACCAAGACCGACAAGGGGTTCGCGATCGTGCGGCTGACCCAGAAGCGCCCGGGGTTCAGCCGCCCGCTGCCGGAGGTCAAGCGGCAGATCCAGCAGCGCCTGTTCCGGGATCTGCGAACGAAGGCGATGGACACCTTCGTCGACGACCTCAAGAAGAAGAGCAACATCTCGATCAACGAGGAAAACCTGGCCAAGGTCGTGGTCGAGGCGGGGACTAGCCGTCCCTCGGGGATGGACCTGCCGGGCGGTCCCCTCTCGCCGGCCGGCGCGCCGCCGCCCGGGACGCCGGCGCCGCGCCCGGTGGGGATGCAACCCGTTGGCGCTCCGCCGGCTCCAACACACCCGTGAAGCGTCGCGCACCTGTCTTCGTCGGCCTGTCTGTGGCCCTGGCGGCGCTCGTCTGGGCGCCGGCCGCGGCGCGCGCGCGGGTGGTTGAGCGTGTGGCCGCGGTGGTCGGTGACTCGCTGGTGCTGGCCAGCGAGGTGGAGGACCGGGTCGGGCCCCTCCTCGGCGACGTCAATCGGATCACCGATCCGGACAAGCGGGCGGCCCGCGCGGCGGCGTTGCGGCGCGAGGTGCTCGAGCGGCTGATCGACGACGAGCTCATCTATCAGCAGGCTGCGGAGCTGAAGCTCAGCATCAGCAGCGAGCAGGTCGACGCCTCGATCGAGGAGATCAAGAAGCAGAACAGCCTCACCGACGACCAGCTGCGGGAGGCGCTGCGGTCGCAGGGGATGACCATGGCCGCCTATCGCTCCGACCTGCGGCGGCAGCTGCTGCGGTTTCGGGTGCTCAACATCGCGGTCGGCTCGCGCGTCAACATCTCCGACGACGAGGTGCGCGCCTACTACGAGCGCCACATGAAGGACGGCACCAACCTCCAGGTGCGGGCCAGCCACGTCTTCGTGGCGATCCCCGAGGGGGCCGACGCCGCCACCGTCGCCGACAAGCAGGCCCAGGCGCAGAAGATCCTCGAGCGGGCGCAGGCGGGCGAGGACTTCGCCAAGCTGGCGCGCGAGACCTCCGACGACGCGGCGACGCGGGCCGATGGCGGCGACCTCGGCTACTTCGGCAAGGACATGCTGCCGAAGGCGATCGAGGAGCTGGTCTTCTCGATGAAGGTCGGCGACGTGCGCGGCCCGATTCGCGTCGATCGCGGCTTCCACGTCATCAAGCTCATCGACCGCAAGCTCAAGGACCCGAAGTCGTTCGACGAGGTGAAGGACGACATCCGGATGCAGCTCCGCCAGAAGGACATGGAGCGGCAGACCAAGATCTACATCGGCGAGCTGCGCAAGAAGACGCTGGTCGACATCCGCTACTAGTCTAGGACTAGGGCGCGTGAGGGAGAGACGGCTTCGCCGGCTCGAGCTCGTCGCGGGGGCGCGGGACCCTTTGAGGGTCCCGAACTCAATCGAGCGTGAAGCTGTCGACGTGGAAGGTGACCGGTCCGGCCCCGGCGCCCGCGCTCCCCGTGTTGAGCTGGAGGCCATAGAGCACCACCTGCTTGGCGCTGTAGCGATCGGCCGCCGCCACCGTGAGGGGGTGGTCGAGGTCCATCGCGATCTCCTGCCAGTCAGAGCCGGGCGCGACGCTCACCGCGGTCGCGGCGGCCACGTAGCTGACCCCCGTGTCGACGTAGAGCTGAGCGAAGCCGTGGAACGTCGAACCGGCGTCGACCTTGAGGCGCGCGTGGAGGGTCTGGCCAGACCAATCCTGCGGGACGGCGAAGACGTAGGACTGAACCTCGACGTACTGGTTGGCCCCCGAGTAGGGGACTGTGATCTTCATGGAGCCGGGGCTGGGGCTCCCTTCCTCGGCATCGAACTGCAGCAGCGGCGCCGTTCCGCCGCCGTCGACCAGCGCAGGATCGGCGAGGTTCGTCTGCGCGGTGTCGTGATACGGCTCGAATCCGAAGTCGACGCCGGTGTCGAAGGTGTCGAGCGGCGTTCCGCCCAGCGGCGCCGCGGCATCGGCCAGCGGTCTCGAGGCAGGGGTGGTCGCGTCGGGGTCGGCCGCTCCGCCGAGGTCGGTGGCACGATCGGCGGCGCTCGCGTCGCCGCGACCACCCGCGCCGGTCGAGCTGCCTCGATCAGCCGAGCCGTCTTCTGACGTGGGGCGGGAGCTGGAACCGCATCCCGCCGCCACCGCTGCGATCGCCAGGATCAGCGTGCCGCACGTTGCGCCGTTCAGATACCCGGGCACGACGAGCGGGAAAGTAACACGGGAGCTAGGAGAAAACGCCGCAGCCCACGCAATGAGCGGAGATGCACGACTCGAGATTTCCAAAGGGCGTGTCCGTGGCGCAGGCGGCGTCTATCCCCGACACGCAGTAACCGCAAAGGTCGGTGGGATCTACGCCGCAGGCGTCGCTTTCGGAGCAGCAGTTCTGATTGAGAGACAGTCGGCGCAAGCGGAGGAGGTGTTGGGCGTCCAGGAGACCCCGCCAGGGCAGACCACGGGGGCGCTACCGGCCACGCCTGCGGCGCCGGTGGTGCCTGCCGCACCGGTGGTGCCCGCGGCGCCGCAGGCGCCTGCTCCACCGGCTGCGCCCGCCGCACCGCCCGCGCCTCCCGCTCCAGAGCCGCCTCCGGACCCGCAGCCCGCGAACGTCGCGGCGACGACGAGTGAGATGACGACTCACCCCGGCGGCCAGGCGAGCGCGCGCCCAGCGAGGACGTGGAGGTGGACGTGGTGGACCGACTGGCCGGCGTCGGCGCCGGCGTTCATCACGACGCGAAATCCGTTGCCGGCCTGGCCGCTCTCCTTGGCGCGCTGGGCGGCCACCACCATCAGATGGCCGAACAGCTCGACGTCGTCGGGCGTGGCCTCCGCCAGCGACGCGATGTGCTTCACCGGGATGACCAGCTCGTGCAGCGGCGCCTTCGGGCCGATGTCCTTGAACGCGACGGTGCGGTCGTCGCGGTAGGTCTCGGCGGCCTTGATGTCGCCGCGGGCAATCTTGCAGAAGAGGCAATCGTCGGACGTGGTCATGTTCTTCTCCTCAAGAGACGAGCTTCAGCAGCCGGGCGCGCGTCTCCTCGAAAGGCGCGGCCTCGTCGGTGCGCTGGCGCAGGAAGGTGTTGATGGCGTCGATGCGCGCCACCGCTTCGTCGGTCACCGGGTCGGCCCCGCGCTGGTAGGCGCCGAGCAGGATCAGATCGCGTTGCCGCTCGTAAGCGGCCATGAGCTCGCGCAGGCGCCCGGCGGCCGCGCGATGGGCCGGATCGGCGACCGCGCTCATCAGGCGCGACAGCGACGGCAGCACGTCCACCGCCGGCCACTGGTTGCGGGCGGCGATCTCGCGCGAGAGGATCACGTGGCCGTCGAGGATGCCGCGCACCTCGTCGGCGATCGGTTCTTCCATGTCACCGCCAGCGACGAGCACGGTGTAAAGCGCGGTGATCGAGCCGCGCGCGTCGTTGCCGGTCCGTTCCAAGAGGCGCGGCAAGAGGGCGAACACGCTGGGCGGATAGCCCTGGCGCGCGGGCGGCTCGCCGGCGGCCAGGCCGACCTCACGCTGGGCGCGCGCCACACGCGTGACCGAGTCGAGCATGAACAGCACGCGGCGGCCCTGCTCGCGGAAGTACTCGGCGATGGCGGTGGCGACGAAGGCCGACTTGAGGCGCACCAGGCTGGGCGTGTCACTGGTGGCGCAGACGACGACGGAACGCGCGCGCCCGGCTTCGCCCAGTGACTCCTCGAGGAAGTCGACCACCTCGCGGCCGCGCTCGCCGACCAGGGCAATGACGTTGACGTCGGCCTCGGTCTGGCGCGCGATC
>DATAVR010000065.1:0-25081 GCA_036267635.1 Polyangia bacterium
GGCCGACTCGAGCAACGACGGCGGCTACGCGGCGAGCGGGATCGACTCGGCGACGGGCGCCTCGAACGCCTCGGGCGACATTCCGGCCGCCCAGACGATGGTGGCGGCGGCCAAGACGCTCGGCTCGGGGCTGGGCATTCCGGACAGCGTTCAAATGCCCGACTGGATCGCCTCCGCCGGCGGCAAGACCGTCGCCGGCGCCCTCACCGCCATCCCCACCACCGCCTAAGGCCGAAGCTGAGCTGACCTCGGGCGAACGAGAACCGTGCTCGCGCGCGGCAAGAAGGTCGCGTCACGATCGATCGCTGGCCAGCAGCGCCCGATCGAAGCGCCACGTTTGCACCGCGCGTAACGGGGTTGCCCGTCGGTCAGGAACATGATCAGGACCGGAGGCACAAAAAAAACCCGACCGCTCGCGCGATCGGGGTTTTTCAATCTTGAGCCAGCGAGGCCGAGGCCTCACCGGTTGAAGCGGTGTTACTTGGCGGCCTTGTCGTCGGCCTTGTCGCCCTTGTCGTCCTTCTTGGACTTCTTGGCCTTCTTCTCCTTCTTGCCCGAGTCAGCCGAGTCGCCGGCGGGGGCGTCAGCGGCCTTGGCGATCGTCCAAGAGGTCGGGAGGAGAACGGCGAGGGCAACGAAAACGGTGCGAACGAGCTTCATGGGGACTCCTGATTTGGGGTTGACGCGGCACCTTGGTAACAACGTTGCCGCGCCGCCATACGAATGCACCGCACATGCCACGACAGGTCTCCACGAAGTCGAAACAATTCCATACATTTAACGACTTAGGCCGAATCCGCCGCTCTGATTGTGGGGCGATCCTGCGGTCGAGGCGGCGTTTCGTGGTGCGAACCGCCTCACCCCGCACACCGACGCATCTTATTGCGGGTGCTGAAGTGCCTGATTACTTGCTCGGGGCGGTCAGGATGGCGATGTGGCTGGCACCCGCCTTCTTGGCTGTCGACATGATGTCGACAGCAGCGCCGAGATAGACGTTCTTGTCGCCCCGAATGAGCAGCGTCTCGGAGCCCACCTCGGTGAGCGCCTTGTGAATCTCGGCTTCCAAGTTGGCGGGGTCGACCTTGCGCGCCCCGAGATAGAGCTCGTTCGCTTTCGTCACCGTCAGCACCGGATCGGTGTGCCGCTTCGAGACCGGGCCGGCGGCGTTGGCCTTCGGCAGCACCACCTTCATCCCGGAGGTCGCTTCGCGGGCCGATTCGACCATCGCCGTCGAGGTGACCATGAAGATGATGAGCAAGACCAGGAAGACGTCGGTCAGCGGCGTGATGTTGATTTCGGCGACGACGGCCTCATTGCCGACGTCGGCGTCGTCACCACCGTTGCCGCCGTCATCGAGCTGAACAGTCATTCCCATGTGAGAACCTTCAGGCCCTTCACACCACTGTGCCGCCGGCGTCGGCGGTGGGGGCGGGGGAGGTGACGCGCGGTTTGGAGGTCGACTCGGCGAGCGTGGCCAGGAACTCCTCGCAGTAGAGCCGATACTGCATCGAGATGCCGTTGATGCGCGCGACGAAGTAGTTGTAGGCGATGACCGCGTAGATGGCGACCAACAGGCCGGCCGCGGTGGCGACCAGCGCGGCGGCGATCCCCTGCGAGACCACCTTGAATCCGCCAGTCCCCGCCACCGACATCGACTGGAACGCCTTCAGGATGCCGACCACCGTGCCGAACAGACCGACGAACGGCGCCGACGAGCCGACCGTCCCCAGCGCCCACAGATAGCGTTTGAGCGACAGGACCGTGGCGCTGCGCTGCGAGGTCACGGCTTCGGTCGTCTTGTGCGGCATCTTCTGGAACACCTGCAGGCCGCGCTCGAAGACGTCGGCCAGCGGCACCTGCGACATCTCGGAGAGCGCCGCGGCCTTGCCGAGGTCCCCCTTCTCGATGGCGTCGACGACCCGATCCTTGAACGCCTCCGACTTGGGGATCAGGTTCCAGAGCGCATAGAAGCGCTCGCAGATGACGGCCAGCCCGGCGAGCGACCAGGCCAGCAGCAACGATAGAATGAGCCACTCGTCGCGAACGAGGTTGCGGATGGTTTCCCAGGACATGAGCCCGAAAGCATAGCTTGGAAACTCGACGCGCGCCCCTGCGGGCGGCCGCCGTCTCCTCTTATACTGGGCCGATGACGACGGCCGAGGCACAAGCTCCGCGTGTGGCCGCGGCCACACCACGGCTGGGCTTCGTCGGTCGTCTGGTCATGGTCGAAGCGGCGTTGACCGCCGCAGAGGCGATCCTGGTTATCGGACCGACGCTGGCGCTGGCCGCGAAGTCGTTGCAGGCGAGCGGCGAGTCGTTCCGGGTCGGCGCGCTGCTCGGCGCGCTGATGATCGTCGGCTGGGTCCGCGCGGCCGATCTGCTGCGCCCGCTGCTGGCTGCGCGCGCCGCCAAGCGGGCGGGGCTGGCGCTCGGCGACGCCGAGATCGCGGCCTGCGATCGGGCCATCCGGCGGGCGCCGATCGAGGTGGCGGCGACCCGCTGGCTGATCTGGACGCTGGCCGTCGGCTATCTCGCGCTGCGGCTCGGCCCGCGCGGATTTCTCGCCTGGCCCTCGACGGTCGGCCTCGCCTGCATCGGCGTCTTGCACGCCGGCGGCGCCGCGGCCGCGCGCGGCGCGCTCTGGGAACGCAACCTCGAGGGGGCGCGGCGTCTCATCCTCTCCAACTTCGACGCGCTCCGCGGCTTCGCCGCCGGCTACCGCCGCCGGCTCTGCCAGACCGCCTGGGCGCTGCTGGCGGCGGCGCACGCCTTCAACGCCGCGCTCATCGCCGTGTTCACCGACATGAGGTCGGCCCAGTCGGGAACGTTGCTGGCGCTCACCGTACCGGCGCTGGTCTTGCCGATGCTGGTCTGGTACCGCTCGCTGCTGCGCCGGACCGGTCCGATCGAGCGCTACCTCGACGCCTCCGTGCGCCGCCCCCCGTCGCGCGGCCCCGCGCGTGAGGATCCGGATGCGGTGGCGGCGTTCCGCGCGGCGCAGGGGCTCCCCTACCGCCTGGCCGGCTATCAAGCGCTCGGCTCCGCCTTCGCGGTCGTCGCCGTGGTGGTGGTGGGCCGCCGTCTCTGCGGCTTCGACCCGTCGACCGCGGGGCGGCTGCTCGGCGCCAGCGGCCTCATGGTGCTGGCGATGGCTCTCTACGAGACGCTGCTCCTGCGCGACGTGCTCCGCCCTTTGCTCGGTCAGCTTGGCGCGCGGCATCGCCTGCCCGTCAACGAGATCCGCGCGCCCATCACGCTGCGGGCCAAGCTGATTCTGTTCTTCTCCAGCGTCACCATTTTCACCTCGGGACTGGTGCTGTTGTTCGCGCTGTCGCCCAGCCACCCGCTCTCCAAGATGCTCGCCTCGATCGTGCTGGCGCTGGGGCTGGCGCTGGGGTTGGTGGTCTTCATCGTCCGCGACATGGTGACGCCGGTGGTCGCGCTCGAGGAGCGGTCCGAGGAGATGGCGCGCGGCGAGCTGGCGCGGCCGGTGCCGCCTGCGGGCGAGGCCGACGAGATCGGGCGGCTCTCGTTCGCCTTCGAGGAGATGCGGCGCGCGCTGCGCGACAAGCTGCGCTCGACGGAGTCGCTCAACATCGACCTCGAGCGCGAGGTGCGCCGGCGGACCGAGGTGCTCGAGCAACGCAACCGCGAGTTGCACGACGCGCTCGAGAAGCTGCGGCGCGCGCAGGACGATCTGATCCGCTCGGAGAAGCTGGCCTCGATGGGACGCCTCGTCGCCGGGATCGCGCACGAGATCAACAACCCGGTGAACGCCGTCATCAACACGCTGGGGCCGCTCGGCGAGGCGCTGCAGACGCTGGCCGCCGCGCCGGACGGCGAGGCGTCGGCGCACGCGGCGGCGGAGGCCGATGAAATGCTGCGCGTCGTGCGGCGCGGTGCCGCGCGCACCAAGGCTATCGTCCAAGCGCTGCACAACTACTCGCGCGGCGACGAGCAGCGGCCGCGCGAGCTCAGCGTCGCCCGCAGCGTCGACGACACGCTCGATCTGCTGCGCCACCACCTGCGCCACGTGCAGATCGAAAAGCAGATCGATCCCGATCTCCGCATCACCGGATTCCCGGGGCAGATCGATCAGGTGTTCATGAACCTCATCACCAACGCCGCGCAGGCGGTCGGGGGGCGCGAGGGGGGCGGGACGGTCCGGGTGAGGGCCGCCGCGCGCGCCGCCGACGTCGAGATCACCGTCTCCGACGACGGGCCCGGGATCGCCGCCGAGGTCCTCCCCCGCATCTTCGATCCGTTCTTCACGACCAAGGACGTCGGCGAGGGCTCGGGGCTCGGGCTCTCGATCGTCCACGGGATCGTCGATCGCCACGGCGGCCGCATCGAGGTCGAGAGCCAGCTTGGCCAGGGGACGACCTTCCGAATCACGCTGCCGTCGGGGCAGCGGGCCGTCACCGAAGGCGAGCGCCTGGTTTGACAAACTGGCAGCTCGGCCGCGCTCGACCGAGGCAAGATGTCAGGTTGACATGAGATTGGCCGCGTTGGCCAATTTGGCGTAACATCGACGTCAATGTATTCAAGGTGTTGCGATGCTCGACCGAAGATGGCATCCGAGTTGAAGGTCCGGAAGGGATGGATTTGATGCCGGTCCAACCTGGGGCGCCAACGGTTCTGGTGGTGGACGACGAGGCCCCCATCGTCGATTCGCTCCACAAGATCTTCGAGCGGGAGTCGCTGCGGGTCCTCACGGCGGGGTCGGGGGGGGAGGCGCTGGAGATCCTCCGGCGCGAGCCGGTCTCGGTGTTGCTCACCGATCTGATGATGCCGGGGATGTCGGGGATGGATCTGCTGCGCGCGAGCAAGAGCATCGCCCCCGAGACCGAGACCGTGCTGATGACCGCCTACGGGACGGTGGAGAACGCGGTCGAGGCGATGAAGCAGGGGGCCTACGACTTCGTCACCAAGCCGATCAAGCGCGCGCACCTGGTCCGTGTGGTCGGCAAGGCGATCGAGAAGCGCTCGCTGGTGCAGGAGAACCGCTCGCTGCGCGCCCAGCTGGCGGCCGAGCAGCGGCGCGCGCTCATCGGCCAGTCGCTGGCCTGGCGGCGGACCATGGAGATCGTCATGCAGGCGGCGCCGTCGCAGGCGACCGTGCTGCTGCTCGGCGAGTCGGGCACCGGCAAGGAGCTCCTGGCGCGCGCGATTCACGACAGCTCGCCGCGCGCCGGCGGCCCCTTCGTGCCAGTCAACTGCGCCGCGCTCCCGGAGTCGATCCTCGAGGCGGAGCTGTTCGGGTACGAAAAAGGGGCCTTCACCGGCGCCGCCCAGCGCCACGACGGACGCTTCGTCCAGGCCGACGGCGGCACGCTGTTCCTCGACGAGATCGGCGAGATTCCGACGCACGTCCAGGTGAAGCTGCTGCGCGTGCTGCAGGAGGGTGAGGTCGAGCGGCTGGGCGGGCGGACGCTGAAGGTCGACCTGCGGTTGGTGGCCGCGACCAACCAGGACCTGCGCGCCGCCGTGCGCGAGGGGCGTTTCCGCGAGGACCTCTACTATCGGCTCAACGTCATCGCGGTGCCGATCCCGCCTTTACGTGACCGGCGCGACGACATCCCGCTTCTCGCCGAGCACTTCTTGCAGCGGTACGCGGCGCGCAACAACCGGCACCTGTCGGGATTTTCGCGCGCCGCCGCGGAGGCGCTCGGCCGCCACGAATGGCCCGGCAACGTGCGTGAGCTGGAGAACACCGTCGAGCGCGCCGTCGTCCTGTCGCGCGGCAGCGCGATCGAGATTGACGACCTGCCGCCCGAGGTGCGCAGCGGGGGGGGCGTCGCCGGTGACGGCCGGACGCTGTCGTTCGTCGTCGGGACGCCGCTCGAGGAGATCGAGCGACGGGTCATTCACGCCACGCTGGCGCACGCGGGCGGCGACAAGCGGCTTTGCGCGCAGCTCCTCGGAATCGCCACCCGGACGATCTACCGGCGGCTCGAAGAGGAGCGGATCGATCCCGAGCCGGCCAGCTCGGCCGAAGCACCGCTGCGAGACGTGCCAAATTGGCAGGGCTCCCAGACCGGCGGGCCGCGCTAAGGCCTGGATTCATAACGAATTTACCGAGCTCGTCGGGTGGTCTCGGCGTTGCTTTGGTTGTGACGTCGGACCTTCATGGAGACCCTCCTCCGCAAGTATTTCGCGCTCGTCGATCTGGCGGTCGTCGCGCTGTGCGCGATCTTCGCCGCCCGGGCGACGGCCACGGCCATCGAGGCCGGGTTCGTCAGCGGCATCCCGAGCGTGAAGCACGCCCTCAAGCCCCCGATCACGGCCGCCGCGGGCCCTGTCTACTCGAAGCAGGTCGAGGAGATCTTGAAGCGGAACATGTTCTGCTCGGCCTGTCCTCCGATCCTGGGCCAGCCTGAAGCGCCGGGCGTGGTGGTGGTGCCGCCGCTGCAGCGGACCAGCCTGCCGCTCAAGCTCCTGGCGGTGATGTATGCCCCCACTGACACGCGCTGGTCGATGGCGATCATTCGCGACAACGACGACAAGTCGGTCGGCCCCTACGGGGTCGGCTCGAAGATCCGTGAGGCGACCATCGACGAGATCGACGAGACGCGCGCCTACCTGGACTTCGGCGGCGGACGGCGCGAGTACCTGGAGCTGCTCGATCTGCCGGCCGGTGCGCCCGCCGCGCCCGTCGCCGCCGCGCCGGCGGCTGCCAAGGATCCGCTGGCCGAGGCGCTCGACAGAGGGATCAAGAAGACCGGCCCCAACAGCTACGAGGTCCAGCACTCCACGCTGGACGCGCTGCTCGGCAACATGGGGGCGTTGGCGAAGGCGGCGCGCATCGTCCCCGAGATGAAGGACGGAAAATCGGCTGGCTTCCGTCTGCTCAGCATCAAGCCCGATGGGCCGTTCGGAAAGATCGGCCTGCAGAACGGAGACGTCATTTCAGCGATCAACGGTCTGGAGATGACCAGCCCCGACAAGGCGCTCGAGGTCTACACCAAGCTCAGGACGGCCAACCACCTCTCGGTCGGGCTCGATCGCAACGGCCAGAAGATCACCGAGGACTACAACATCCGATGACAACCAAAACGAGAACAGTGGGACTGACGGTGGGCGTGCTGACGCTGGTGTGGGGGGCTTCCTTGGCGCGCGCCGCCCTGGCCGAGGGCGCGGATCAGAAAACGGTCCACGTCCCCGCCGTGGGCGGTCTGACGCAGGTGGGGGCGCCCGGCGGACGGCACCGCCACGACGCGACGGCGGCGCCGCCGTCCGGGGCGGCGGTGCCCAGCGTCGGAGGCGCCCCCGGCAGCGCCTCGGGCGGAGCGGTGATCGGAGAGAAGGATTTCAACTCCTGCAAAAAGTTCCCTTCGGGGAAGCGGATCGTGAAGCTGAACCTCAAGCCCGACACGGAGCTCGGGGATCTCATCTCTTGGATCTCGTCGATCACTTGCAAGCAGTTCCTGTTGCCGGGGACCATCCCCGCCAACAGCAAGAAGGTCACCATCGTCGCGCCCGAGCTGATCACGCCGGAGGAGGCGTACCGGCTCTTTCTGGGGGCGCTCGACTCCGTCGGGCTCACGGTGCAGCCGTCGGGGAAGGTCCTGCGCATCATCGAGACGGTCAAGGCCAAGTCGGCGCCCATCCCGCTTTACGGCGAGGACTCGGACGTTCCGATGAACGAGAGCTATGTGACCCGGCTCATCCGGGTGGAGAACGCCGATCCCAACGAGGTGGCGCAGGTGCTCGGCCGTCTCAAGGGGGAGCAGGGCGACGTCATCGTCTACGCGCCCCAGGGGGCGCTGATCGTCACCGATCTCTCCTCGAACATCGCGCGGATGATGGCGATCCTGAAGCAGATCGATCAGCCGGGGAGCGGGGAGAAGGTCTGGATCATCGGAATCAAGAACACCTCGGCCATCGACATGGCCCAGAAGCTCGGGGAGATCTTCCAGGTGGCGAAGCTGGGCGGCAAGGGCGGGGCGACCACGGGAACGCCGCCGCCGGCCGGGACGCCGACGCGCCCTAAGCCCGGCGATCTGACGGCCGAGATGATGATCTCCAAGATCATCCCGGACGAACGGTCAAACCAGCTGATCGTGATCGCCAGTGAGCGCGCCTACGCGCGCGTGCTGACGCTGGTGAAGAAGCTGGACGTCCCGATCGAAGGCGGCGACGGGCGCATCCACGTCTACTACTGCGAGAACGCCAACTGCGACGAGCTGGCCCAGACGATCGGCGCGGTCACCGGGGTGGTGGTCACCGGCGCCGGCAGCTCGCGCTCGCGGAGCTCGTCGCGCAACTCGACGCCGACGCCGACGCCGACGCCGAGCGGCGGCAACGGCCAGCCCCTGACCGGGCCCAACCTCCTGTTCGAAGGAGAGGTGCGCCTCAACTTCGATCGACCGACCAACTCGCTCATCATCGTGTCGTCGCTCAAGGACTATCAGGCGCTGCGACGGGTGATCGAGCTGCTCGATTCGCCGCGCAAGCAGGTGTTCGTCGAGGGGATGATCCTGGAGGTCACGCTCGACAAGGAGCGCGACCTCGGCGCCTCCTGGCACGGCATCCTGCCGGAGATGTTCGGGATGAGCAGCCCCAGCCTGATCGTCGGCGGCCTCAATCCGGCCAACACGCTGCAGCCGACCAACGCGCTCGGCGACACGATGCTGGCCGGCATCCTCGGGCCGGTGCTCACCTCGGCCGAGGCGCAGGGCCTCGGCACCGCCGCCACGTCGACGGTCGACATCCCGTCGTTCGGCGTGCTCATCAAGGCGCTGCAGACCAACAGCGACGTCGACGTGCTGTCGAACCCGCACCTGCTCATCATGAACAACGAGGATGGGGAGATCTCGGTCGGCCAGAAGATCCCGTTTCCGGTGAGCACGCTCGGGCTCGGGACCGGGACCGGCACGCCGGGCACGCTGGGCCTCGGCAATCTGTTCCCGCAGGTGCAGCGCGAGAACGTCGCGCTCGAAATCAAGCTCACGCCGCACGTCAACGAGCACGACATCATTCGGCTGGAGGTCGACGTCAAGGACTCGGAGCTGGCGGCGGGCGGCAGCCCCACGCTCGGGCCGTCGACCTCCGAACGCTCGGCCAAGTCGATCGTGGTGGCGAAGGATCAGCAGACCATCCTGATCGGCGGCCTGATGTCGGACAAGGTCATCAACAGCGTCACCAAGATCCCACTTTTGGGCGACATCCCGATCTTGGGGTTCTTCTTCCGCAGCACCACCAAGCACATCGTGAAGACGAACCTCATCATCGCGCTCACCCCCTACGTCATCAACGACCAGTCGGATCTGCGCCGGGTGCTGGAGAAGAAGATGAAGGAGCGGCGCGAGTTCGTGGAGCGCTTCGGCGGTGAGGAGCGGCCCAGCTTGGAGGCGAACATCGACTACCGCCGCAAGCGCGGGATGCTAGAGGAGATCAACAGGGCAGCCAGCGAGATCGAGAAGGAAGAGGCGGAGATGGACAAGATCCGGCGCCAGGACGAGATGGACGAGAACGGCCCGGTCGACCTACCGGTCGGCCCGGGCACGGGCGGCGTTCTGCCGCCGGCCCCGCCGCCCGGCGCTGGCGGCGCGCCCGCCGCCTCGGCGCCCTCCGCGCCCGGCCCGTCGCGGGTCCCCTGAGGAGACCAGCGGTGGCAAGAAAACGGATCGGCGAGCTGTTGCTCGAGCTCAAACGCGGGGGTGACGCCAGCTTCACCCCCGCGGTCATCGAGCAGGCGCTCGTCACCCAGCAGGCGGAAGGGGGGCGCCTCGGCGAGATTCTGGTCAAGGCGCGCGCCGTCACCGAAGAAGAGGTGCTGCAGGCGCTCGGCCAGCAGATGGGGATCGCCTACAGCGCCGAGCTGAAGGTCGACGCGATCGACACCGATCTGGCGACGGGGATCCCGATCGGCTTCGCCAAGCAGCACCGCCTCCTGGCCGTGAGGCGCGAGGGGGAGGTGGTGATGGTGGCGATGGCCGATCCGCTCGACATGGGCGCGCTCGACGACCTGCGCATGCAGCTCGGCGCCGAGGTCCAGCCGGTGCTGGTGCCGGCGCAGCGGATTCTAGAAGTCATCAACGACGTCTACGGCCGCAAGCACGACAAGGGCGGAGATCTCGGAGAGAAGGGGGAAGAGGAAGACGAGGGGGGGAGCGAGGAGCTGGTCGACATCCTGGAGATCACCGACGAGGCGCCGATCATCCGCTGGGTCAACTCGCTGATGTTCAACGCGGTGAAGGAGCGGGCCAGCGACATCCACATCGAGCCAGGCGAAAAAGAGGTGCAGGTCCGTTACCGGATCGACGGCGTGCTCTATGAGTCGCGCCAGGCGCCGCGGCAGTTCATGCCCTCAATCATCTCGCGCGTGAAGATCATGGCCGGGCTCAACATCGCCGAAAAGCGACTGCCGCAAGACGGCCGCATCCGCCGCAAGATCGCCGGCAAGGACATCGACATGCGCGTCGCCACCGTCCCCACCGTCAAGGCGGGCGAGCGGGTCACCATCCGTCTGCTCGATCGCGAATCGGTGTTGCACGATCTGGCCGACATCGGGTTCGGCGACGATCACCTGCGGCAGATCGACGAGCTCATTCACAAGCCGCACGGGATCATGCTGGTCACCGGGCCGACCGGTTCTGGCAAGACGACCACGCTCTACGCCTGTCTGGCCAAGATCAACTCGCCCGATCTCAACATCCTGACCATCGAGGACCCGGTCGAGTACCAGCTCGACGGGATCTCACAGACCGCCGTCAACGAGAAGATCGATCTGACCTTCGCCGCAGGGTTGAGGTCGTTTCTGCGTCACGACCCCGACGTCATCATGGTCGGCGAGATCCGCGATCGCGAGACGGCGGAGATCGCCATCCAGGCCTCGCTCACCGGCCACCTGGTGCTGTCGACGATCCACACCAACGACGCGGCCGGCGCCATCAACCGGCTGGTCGATCTCGGCGTGCAGCCGTTCTTGGTGGCCTCGTCTCTGATGGCGCTCCTGGCCCAGCGGCTGGTCCGGCGCCTCTGCCGGGAATGCCGTGAGCCGTACCAACCGGCTGCCGAGGATCTCGCCAGCATCGGGATCGATCCGGCGCTGTTCGCGCAGGGCAAGGCGCGGCGGGTGCACTTCAAGGGGGACGAGGCCTGGGCTCCGCCGGCCGGGTCGCTGTTCCGCGCGCGCGCGGGGGGCTGTCCGGTCTGTCTCGGCGCCGGGTACAAGGGGCGAACCGCGATCTACGAGCTGCTCCCGATCGACGAGAAGATCCGGCAGCTCACCATCAAGAGCTCCGACGCGCAGGCGGTGAAGGCCCAGGGCATGCGGTCGGGGATGCGGACCTTGCGGGAGGACGGCGCGCAAAAGGTGCTGGCCGGGATGACCACCGCGGCCGAGGTCTTGATGATCACCACCCAGGACGTGGAGTAGCGCGCGGTGCCGGTCTACAGCTGGAAGGGGCTCAACACCGCCGGCAAGTCGGTGACCGGAACGCGAGACGCCGACGGGCCCAAGGCGTTGCGCCAGACGCTGCGCAAGGACGGCGTCTTCATCACCGAGCACCGCGAGGTGCTGGCCGGCGGCAAGCAGGCCGCGGCGCGCCCGGGCGGCTCGAACGTCTCCGTCCTCAGACGCGAGATCGATCTGACGTCGATGCTCGAACGGGTGCAGCCACAGGAGGTGGCGGCGTTCACCCGTCAGTTGGCGACGCTGATCAAGGCGGGGATCCCGCTGGCCGAGTCGCTGGGGGCGCTGGCCGAGCAGGGGGACAACAAGAAGCTGCAGCGCGTGCTGGCCGAGATCCGGCAGAAGGTGAACGAGGGGAGCTCGCTCGCCGACACGCTGACCGCGCACCCGTCGATCTTTCCGGAGCTCTACACCAACATGGTTCGTTCGGGCGAGGCGGCCGGGAACCTCGACACCGTCCTGGCGCGCCTGGCCGACTTCCTGGACGCCGAGCACAGCTTGCGATCCAAGGTCTCGGGCGCGCTCACCTATCCGATCATCATGGTGGTGTTGGGGACGATCATCATGGGCGTGCTCATGGTGGTGGTCGTCCCCAAGATCACTTCCATCTTCCAGGACATGGGCAAGACGCTCCCCTGGAACACCCAGCTTCTGATCTTCATGTCCGACCTCATCGGCAGCTACTGGTGGGCGCTGATCATTCTGTTCGGCCTCTCCTACTGGCTCTACCGTCGCTGGTCCCGGAAGCCCAAGGGGCGGGCGGTCGTCGACCGGATCCGGCTGAAGCTGCCGCTCATCGGACCGATGGTGCGCTTTGTCGGCGTGGCGCGGTTTGCCCGCACCCTGGCCACCATGCTGGCGGCGGGCGTCCCGGTGCTGGCGGCGCTGGAGATCACCAAGAAGGTCCTCAACAACACGGTGCTGGAAAAGGTGGTGGAAGAGGCGCGCGACGCCATCCGCGAGGGCGAGTCGATCGCCACGCCGCTCAAGCGCTCGGGCCAGTTCCCGTCGCTGATGGTCCACATGGTGGCCGTCGGCGAGCGTTCGGGGCAGTTGGAGGCCATGCTGGAGAACGTCGCCACCGCTTACGAGCGCGACGTCGAAGCGAAGGTCTCCCGCCTCACCACCATCTTGTCGCCGATGCTGATCGTTTGTATGGCGCTGGCCGTGGTGTTCATCGTGTTCTCGGTTCTTCAACCCATCATGGACATGCAGAACTTCGTGCAGTGAGGAGAATCCAAATGAGCGCATCAGAAGAAAACAGCAAGAGTCTCGTCGGACGAGCGGCGCGCGCTGTCGAAGCGGGCTTCACGCTGCTCGAAATCATGGTCGTGTTGGCCATCATCGCGCTGTTGGCTGGCGGCGTCGGCGCGGCGGTGTTCAAGAACTTCAGGCGGGCGCAGGTCTCATCGGCGCGGCTGCGGGTGAAGGCGGTGCGCGACGCGACGTCGCAGTACATGATCGACAACACCAGCAACTGTCCGCGCGGGATCGACGATCTGGTGGCGCAGAAGTACCTCGATCGCAGCAACGCCAAGGACCCCTGGGGGAAGGACTTCGTCTTTCACTGCCCGGGAACGAACGACACCGACAGCGCCGACATCTCGTCGGCCGGCCCCGACAAGCAGGAAGGGACCCCGGACGACATCAAGTCCTGGGACATGTAGGCGCCGGCACCGACTGACGGACGCGCAATGACCTCGACGCAACAGCGTGGCTGCTTGGGATCGGCGCGACGCCCATCCCAGGGCTTCACGTTGATCGAGATCATGGTCGCGCTCATGGTGGTCGCGCTCATCGCCACCATCGGCGTCAAGGGGTTCCGCACCGTCACCAAGAGCAACCTGCGCGAGGGGGCCGCGCACATGTCGGGCGCGATCCGGTACCTGTTCGACCGGGCGTCGGTCACCGGCAAGTACCACCGGCTGGTGATCGATCTCAGCGACGGGAAGTACTGGGCGGAGGTCTCGGACGATCGCTTCTACGCTCCGAACCAGGCCGAGAGCGAAGCCGATCGCCAGAAGCGGGAGGAGAAAGAGGCGACCGCTGACGAGGAGGAGCGCAAGCGGAAAGAGAAGCAGGAGCTGCTGTACGGCGGAGGCAGCAGCTCGAGCAGCGCGGCGGCGACCAGCTTCGACATGTCGAAGCTGGAGGTCGGGGAGTTTCGCCCCAAACGTGCCCGCTTCGCGGCCTTCAAGGAGACGGCGCTCAAGCCGGTCAAGCTCAACAAGCTGCGCATCAAGAGCTTCTACACGCCGCGCATGACCGACCCGGTCACCACTGGGCGCGCCTACCTCTACTTCTATCCGCTCGGCCAGACCGAGCCGGCCGTCATCACGCTCACCGACGCCACCGGCGAGAGCGTCTACTCGCTGGTGGTCCACCCCATCACCGGCAAGGTCCGTATCTACAACACCGAGGTGAAGCCGAACCTCGGCGTTCGCTACGACGACGACGGGAACCAGGTGGTGCAATGAAAGCGCGAACGCGTGAGCTCGCGCGAGCTCTTCGCGGGGGGCGCGGGACCCTCCCAGGGTCCCGACGACAATCGTCTGGTTTCACGCTGCTCGAGATCATGGTGGCGATCGCCATCCTCGCCTCGACGCTGGTGGTGCTGCTCTCGATCGTCACCAACAACGTGCGCTCGACCAACCACGCCAAGATGACCACCGCCGCGACGTTCCTGGTGCGCAACCGGATGGTCGAGATCGAGGACGAGATCCTCGACAACGGGTTCACCGACAACGACGAGAGCGCCGCCGGATCGTTCAAGGAGGTCGGTTACCCGCAGTTCCGCTGGGAGAGCATCATCGAACGGATCGATCTCCCCTCGGACCTGGCGACCAAGGCGCGCGATCAGGCCTCCGACACCTCGCTGAACGCGAAGGACCCGATGTCGATGCTGACCGGGATGATGGGCGGGATGATGTCGAGCTTCATCGATCCGATTCGCCTCGGCCTCCAGGAGTCGGTCCGCAAGGTGACCGTCCGGGTGATCTGGGACGAGCACGGGCGCCCCAACCAGAGCTTCGAGGTGGTCCAGTATCTGACCGATCCGTCGAAGTTGGCGATCGGTCCGGGCGGTGCCGGCACCGGCACCGGCGGCACCAGCGGATCGAGCGGCAGCGCCGTGCCGAACCCGCTCGGCGGTGCGTCCTTGAACAGCCTCCAGGGGCTCATCGGGGGCATACACCCATGATGCGGCGGGCGCGTCGATCGCCCTCGGGCTTCACGCTCATCGAGGTGATGCTGGCGCTGGCGATCCTCGGCTTCGTCACGACCATCATGTGGGGGTCGTTCAGCCAGACGGTGGCCAATAAGCGGGCGATCGAATCGGCACAGGAGCGCACGCACAGCGTGCGGGTGGCGCTCATGCGGATGGCGCGCGAGCTCGAGATGGCTTACCTGTCGGGGTCCGAGAACACCGCCATCGCCGACCGGCGGTCGTTCTTCGTCGGTGCGTCCCGCGGGGACGTCGACGAGGTGCAGTTCTCCAACTTCGCCCACCAGCGGCTGCGGGCAGGCCTGGCCGAAGGGGACACCGCGCTCATCTCGTACTTCGGCGAGCGCGATCCGGACGACCGGCGCGTCCTCAACCTCATGCGCCGCGAGACCCGCCGGCTGCAGGCGGAGAGCCCCTCCACGCTGGCCGGCGAGTCGTACATCCTCTGTCCCGACGTCAGCCGGGTGAAGTTCGCCTACTACGACCAGACGCTCAAGGAGTGGGTCAACGACTGGAGCACGCTGAACGCCAGTGGCCAGCAGTTCCTGCCGGCGCACGTGCGGATCACGCTCACCGTCCTCGACGAGCGCGGCCAAGAGGTGTCGTACTCGACCGACGCGCGGCTGCGGATGTCCGAAAAGGTCGCCTACAAGCCGGTGAGGCAGTGACGGCCCTGGTGACGATTCTCCGCAGACTCCGAGCGCAATGCGGCTTCGCCGCACGGAGGCGGGGGGGGGATCGTGAGCCGCGGAAGCGGCGGATCAAACAGCGCGGGGTCGCGATGCTGATCGTGCTGACCTGGCTGGCGCTCATGATCTCGGTCATCGGCGAGTTCACCTACGGGACCAGCGTCGACAGCGCGCAGGCGGCCAACGCCCGCGACGAGCTGCGCGCGCACTACCTGGCCGTCTCGGCGGTGAGCCTGTCGCGGCTGCTGATCAAGATTCAGCAGGAGTTCATCGATCCGGTGTCGGCGCAGCTCACCAAGATGCTCTCCTCGGCGATGTCGAGCGGGTCGAGCGGGACGGGAGGCACGAGCGGCAGCGCGAGCGCCCCGCCCGGCCTCGGCTTCTCCCTGCGGGTGACCGACTACGCCAGCTCGCTGATGGGGTTCTTCAGCGGCTCGAAGGACGAGGTGGCGGGGCTCGGGAGCCTCATCGGGCTCGACACCACCAACATCAAGGGGCTGGGGCTCAAGTCGGGGACCTTCGACGCGCAGATCACCGCCGAGGACGGCAAGATCGACATCAACTGCGGCGGGGGCCTCACGCCCGATCGCGGCAAGCAGCTGATCGTCTACCGGCTGTTGATGGGGTTGATGTACTCGCGGCGGTTCGACAATCTCTTCGCCGAGGCCGACTCCACCGGAAACTTCGCGCTGCGCACCGACGTGGCGCGCGCCATCATCGACTGGGCCGACGCCGACGAGCAGATGTTCTCCCCCGAAGGGGGCTCGGCCTCGGAGGACTACCGGTACGACGCCCACGCCGATCACTACCGCGCGCACGACAACAACTACGATTCGATCGAAGAGGTGAAGATGGTGCGCGGCGTCTCCGACGGGTTCATGGAGGCGTTCCAGCCCTTCCTCACCGTCTACGCCTCCGATCCCAACTGCAAGGTGAACCTCGGCGCGATCAGCAACAAGGAGAGCGGCGACTGCACGCCGCTGGTCATGGCGGTCATCCGCGCCGCCGCCACGCCCGATCCCACCAAGCCCCCGGCCGATCCCACGATCTTCGACGACGCCATCCTCTACCCGCTGGCCAGCATCCTCTGCGATCGGGCCTCCACCGCCGGCTTCGACAGCCTGAACACGATCACCAGCGTGCTGCAGAGCCCGCAGACCGCCGTCCTCCCCGACGACCCGCGCTATCGCCTGTTCCAGGGGATGAAGCCGATCAACATCGACGCCGGCGCGCTGGGGAACATCGCCTACGTCGGATCGCCGCGCGTCTACCGCGTGTCGGCCTCAGGGGAGTCGGGGCGGGTGAAGAAGAAGATCACCGCCATCCTCGACACCGGCCGGGTCCTCGAAAACCAACAGACCAAGTTCCCCGGCGCCGAGAAGGACGCCGGCGTTCTCCAGTACTGGCGCGAGGAATAAGAAAGCGATCATGGCTCACATCGTCTGCGGCATCGATCTCGGCGCCTACTCCGTCAAGCTGGTGTTTCTGGAGGCCGGTTTCCGCGCCACCAAGCTGCGTGGGCTGGAGGAGATCCCGGTCCCAGCCGGCGAGGCGCCGCTCCTCGACCGGCAGATGGCCGCCGTGCGCGAGGGCCTCGCCAGCATGCCGAGCGAGGTGACCCCCTATCTGGCGATCGCCGGCGATCAGCTCTCGGTGCGGGTGCTCGAGCTCCCCTTCTCCGATCCGCGCAAGATCGATCAGGTGGTCGGGTACGAGCTCGAAGGGCAGATCGTGAACGCCATCGAGGACGTGGTGTTCGATCACCTGGTCGCCGCCGAGAAGCCGGAGGGGACTACCATCTTGGCGGCGGCGGCCAAGCGCGAGGATCTGGCGGCGTTCATCGCCGCTGCCGAGACGCAGGCGATTCACCCCCGCTCGCTGTTCGCGGCGCCGGTCATCTACCGGACGTTGTTCCCGGAGACGGCGCCCTCGGGCGAGGAGGCGCCGGTCGCCTGCCAGGTGCTGCTCGACTTTGGCCACGAGCGCACCAACATCTGCGTCCTCCACCGCGGCAGCGCGATCTACGCGCGCACCATCCGGCGCGGCGGTGCGCAGCTCACCGCCGCCATCGCCAAGGCGTTCAACGCCGATCCGGCGCGCGCGGAGCAGGCCAAGCGGAGCGAGGCGTTCCTGGCGGGTCCGGGGCGGGTGCCGAACACGCCGCTGCTCGTGAAGCTGGACGCCGTCTTGCGCGAGGCGCTGGCCCCTACCATCCGCGAGCTGCGGCAGACCCTGGCCAGCTTCGCGGCCAGCTCCAAGCTGGCGATCGACGCACTGCTGGTCGTCGGCGGCGGTGGCCGCCTGGGGGGGCTGCTGTCGTTTCTGGAGGCCGAGCTGGGGATCCCGTCCCGTCACCCGTCGGTGCGCGGCGTTCTCGAGAGCGGCGGCCGGCACCTCGGACGCGATCCCGGCGGCGTGGAGGAGGCGTCGCCCGACTCGGACGTCCAGGCGCTGGCGGGGGCGATCGCGGTGGCGGCGGCCCGTGGGTCGCGGGAGATCGACTTTCGACGCGGCCCCTTCGTCTACCGGGCGAATTTTTCGATCCTGCGCCAGAAGGCGGCGCACCTGGCCATGCTGGGGGCGTCGCTGCTGATCGCGGTGGGGATCGATCTCGGCGCCAAGTCCTCCAGTCTCGGCGCCGAACGAAAGGCGCTCGACAAGGAGCTCGCGGCCGCCACGCAGGAGCTGTTCGGCAAACCGCGCGACGACGCCGCGAACGTGACCGACCTTCTGCGCCGGGGCTTCCGGGAGGATCTGGCGCCGCTCCCCAAGGCGACAGCCTTCGATCTCCTCGATCAGATTTCGCGCAAGGTGCCGCCGGCCGACAAGGTCAAGCTGGACGTCGCCGAGCTGGAGATCCGCCCCAAGAAGACCTTCATCAAGGGAACGGCCGACACGGCCGCCGCCGTGGACGAGATCGCCGCCAAGCTCAAGGAGATCGACTGCTTCGAGGAGGTGACCAAGGGGGCCATCACCGAGGTCTCCGACGGCGGCAAGCAGTTCACCCTCAACGTCACCTCCAAGTGTCCGTGAGCGAAAGACGACCATGAGCCTGCTCGGTAACCTTCAAGAATCGGTGGCGCGGCTGGCGCGCCGCCCGGCCGCCCGCTTCGTGAGCGAGTGGGAGCGGATGGCGCCCCGCACGAAACGCTGGGTCACGGTCGGAATCGCCGCGGTGGTGATCCTCAGCGTCGGCTGGGCGGTGGTGATCAAGCTCAGCGACATCGGCGAGCTCGAGGACGGCAACGCCGCCATTCGCGACGCGCTCACCGCCATCGCCAGGCACCGCGACGAGTACCTCGATGCCAAGGCGCGCAACTCGGTTCAAGAGGCCCGCATCGGCGAGGCACCGCCGCAGTTGGCGGGCGACCTCGAGGCCGCCGCGCGCGCCGCGAACATCCAGATCGCCGAGTCGAGCGAGCGGCCCACCATCCCCGCCGGGCGCCGCTACGTCGAGCACGACACCGATCTCAAGATTCGCGAGACCGATCTGCAGAGCCTCACCACCTTCCTCAAGCAGGTGGAGACCGGCCCGCGCCTCATCTTCTTCACCCGGCTCGCGCTCAAGCATCCCTACGGTGCGGAGGCCGGCAAGCTGGACGTCGAGGCGACCGCGACCGCGTTCGAGAAGGTGCACGAAGACAAGACCAAGAAGAAGACGGACGGGCAGCAGGACAAGCAGGACAAACCGGACAAGAAGGAGTAGCCGCCCATGGTCACCATCACCCCGGAGACGCTGCGCCGGCTGCGCCGCTCCGTGCTCTTCAGCCTGTTCGGCCTCTGCGTCTTCGTCGTGGCGCTGTATTTGTCGTTCCCCTCGGAGCGCGCCAAGGAGGTCGCGATCCGGACCGCGGCCGCGCGGGATCTCGACGTCGAGATCGGCTCGGCCAGCCCGGCCTTCGGCTTCGGCGTCGTCTTTCACGACATCCTGGTGCGCACCAAACCGGCGACCGGAAAGCCGACCCGCTTCACGATCCAGACGGCCCGCCTCTCCGTCTCCCCCTGGTCGATCCTGTCGTCGTCGAAGACGTACGGCATCTCGCTGGAGGCGTTCGGTGGACGGATCGACATCACCCAGAGCGGCACGCCAGGCAAGAAGGGGCCGTTCGAGCTGCAGGTCCGCGCCCGCGACGTCAACCTGGGCGAGCTGCCGGGGGTGCGCGACGCCATCAACCTGCCGCTCGCCGGAACGGCCAAGCTCGACCTCCGGATCGCGTCGACCTCGGGCAAGCTGGCCGAGTCGACCGGCGAAATCACCCTCAACTGCGACAACGTGGTGATCGGCGACGGCAAGACGCCGCTCAAGGTGGCGGGGAATCCGTTCTTGAGTGGCGGCCTGACCCTGCCGCGCGTCCGCCTCGATGACTTCGGCGGACACGTGGCGATCGACAAGGGGCTGGCCAAGCTGCAGGAGATCGGCGGCAAGTCACGCGACGGCGAGGTCGCGCTGGAAGGGGAGGTGACGCTGCGCGATCCCTTGCCGACCTCGACGGTCAACGCCTACCTGCGCTTCAAGCTCTCCGACGCGTTCCTCAGGCAGGCGCCGAGCGTGCAGACCATCCTGCAGATGGCGGGCGCGCAGGGAAAGCGGCCGGACGGATTTTTCGGGATGCGCCTGTCCGGCCGGCTCGGGCAGCTCAACGCGCCGCTGCTGTCGCCGACCTCGCCGATCGCCGCTCCACCTCCGGGCCGGGCCGGGACCCGCGCGGCGATTACGCCGACCTTCAGGCCGCTGGTTCCGGCGCCGTCGGCGCCGCCGCCACCGTCCCCGCCCGCGATGATGGCGGTCGGGGCGTCTCCGGCCCCGCCACCCGAGCCACCGCCGCCGCCCCCGCCTTCGCCGCCCGCCCCCGCAGCGCCAGCGTCGCCCCCGCCGTCCACCCCCTCTGGCGGCTGGCACAGCCCCGTCCCTTTGCCCGCCGGAACGGCGGTCGCCGACGGCCCGCCGCCACCACCCGCCGAGGCGCCGGCCGCGGCGCCCCCGCCGCCGGGACCACCGCCACCGCCTCCGTCGCCCGAAGAGCAGCCGCCGCAACCGCCGCAATAGCTTTCGGCAATTACCGCTCGCGCCGGCTACAGGCTGTAGCGGCGGACCTTGTCGCAAAACGTGGAGCGGGCGATCGCCAGGGCGCGCGCGGCCCGCCTTCGGCTCCCATCGTTTCGGCGCAGGGCCCAGGAGAAGACCTCGCGCTCGATCTCGTCGAAGGTCCGCCCGCCGATCCGGATGGCGTCGTCGGGCAATGCCGCCGGGGCGGCCGCCGCGCCGTCGGCCAGGCGGAATGGCGCCGGCGCGGGGAGCTCCAGCAGCTCGGCGGTGATCCGCTCGTCCGCCCGCTCGCGGGTCAAGATCGCGGCCCGCCGGATGACGTTGCGCAGCTCGCGCACGTTGCCGGGCCAATCCGCTGCGGTGAGCGCCGACAGCGCCGACGCCTCGAGCTGGCGGGCGCCGACCTCGCCGGCGATCTCCCCTAGAAAGTGCGCCGCCAGGAGCGGGATGTCGGACCGCCGCTCGCGCAGCGGCGGCAGACGCACGCAGATTCCCGCCAGCCGGTAGTAGAGATCGGCGCGGAAGCTGCGCCGCTGCACCTCGCCTTCGAGATCCCGAAGCGTCATGGCGACGACGCGCACGCGCGAGGCGATCTCGCCGGAGCCGCCGATCCGCCGCAGCCGCCCCGATTCGAGCACGCGCAGCAGCTTGGGCTGTAGATCGATCGGCAGCTCGCCGATCTCGTCGAGCACCAGCGTGCCGCCCGACGCCTCCTCGAACCAGCCGGCGCGCCGCCCGGTCGCTCCGGTGAAGGCCCCGCGCTCGTGCCCAAACAGCTCGCTCTCCGCCAGCTCGCGCGGGAGCGCGCCGCAGTTCACCGCCACGAAAGGGCCGCCCGGGTTGGGGCCGAGCTCGTGCAGCGCGCGCGCCAGCAGCTCCTTCCCGGTGCCGCTCTCGCCGGTGACCAGCACCGGCGTCGTCGTCGGCGCGACCAGCACCGCGCGGCCCAGCGCCGCGCGCAACGCCGGATCGTCCCCGATGATCCCGCCCAGCGCCGTTCGTCGCTCACCGCTCGCCATGCGCACTTGTCGGCGCCGCATCGACCGCGGTTGCGCGGGTGGAGCGCGGCCGTTCAGGCGCCGAGCCCGACCCAGGCCTCGCCGCTCTCGCCGATCTCCTTCTTCCAGATGGGCGCCCGTTGCTTGAGGCGATCGATGGCCGCGCGGCAGGCTTCGAAGGCCGGCGCGCGGTGGGCCGCCGCTGCGGCGACAGCGACCGCGGTCTCACCGACGCCGAGCGACCCCGTCCGGTGGTGGATGGCGACGCGGACGCCGGGCCACTCGCGCTCGATCTCGAAAACGATCTCCCCGAGAACGGCCTCCGCCATCTCCCGGTAGGCCTCGTACTCCAGCCGGACGACGTCGGGGAGGTGGTGGCCGCGCCGGCGGACGATCCCGGCGAACGTGACGATGGCGCCGTGGTCCCCCGGGGGGATGGCCGCGACCGCCCCGTCGACGCTGACCGGCTCGGCAGAGATCCGGATCGCCTCCGGCCCTGCTCCGCCCGCGACGGGCGGCAAGAAGGCCAGCTCGTCCCCCTCGGCGAGCGGCTGCGCATCGGGGGCGACCGTGCGATTGACGGCGATCTGCACCTGCGCCAGGAGCGGCGCCACCGACGGGTGGCGCGCCGCGATCGCCGCCCGCGCGTCGCCGACCGAGGCGCCCGCCGACAGCTCGACCGTTTCATGGTCGAGCCGGGTTCGCTCGCGCAGCACCGCGAAATAGAGCATGTCGACCTTCATTCGCGCCTAGAGTATGCGGACGCTTGCGCCGCATCAAACCGGCCGAAAATGCCGTATTTTGGCGTCGCCGATATCAGTTATTCACAGGTAAAGTCAAATAACGGCGGACACGTAGCTATTTTGCGCCTGCACGCATCCGTTGATAGGCTTTTACCGCTCGAACCGAGGGAGCATGCTGATAGAGAGGCCCACTTGAAGCGTCCCCCGACGTCCCCCCCATCCGGCGCTCGATCCCCCTTTTCCCATCGCCAGCTCTCGTTGTTCGGAGCGGATGCCGCCGCGCCGGCCGTCGAGGTCGGCAGCCGTTCGCGGCGCGCGGTCCGGCGCGAGGCCGCCGCGCGCGAGGTGCGCCTCCAGCCGACGCTCGAACAGACCACCGACCAGATGGCCGCCGCGCTGGCGCTCTATCTGCCGCCCGGTAAGACGCTGGAGCTGCGGCTCACCAACAACCACTACAGCATGATCTCCGTGCGCCGAAAGGCGGACGGCTACCGGCTGCGGCTGCACCAGATGTTCGTGGGCGCCGAGCCGCGGGTGGTGCGCGCGCTCGCCCGCTACGTCGTCCACAACGACCGGCGCGCGTCGACGCTGCTCGGCGAGTTCATCGAGCAGCACCAGCACATCATCCGCCAGCAGGAGCGGCGGCCGCGCAACCTGACCGTCCGCACGGCGGGCCGCTACCACGATCTGCAAGCGATCTTCGACCGCCTCAACGGCGAGTGCTTCGGCGGCGTGCTGGAGGCGCGCATCACCTGGGGGCCGGTCACCTCGCAACGCCACCGGCGGCGTTCGATCAAGATGGGGAGCTTCGCCGTCGAGGATCGCGTCATCCGCATCCACCCGGCGCTCGACCAAGCCTGCGTCCCTGACTACTTCGTTTCCTGGATCGTCTTCCACGAAATGCTGCACGGCAAGCACGAGGTCAAGCGCGAGAACGGCCGCCGCCGCTTCCACACGCCGGAGTTCCTCGAGGAGGAGCGCCAGTTCTCCGAGTACGCGCGGGCCTGCGCCTGGGAGAAGCAGAACCTGGATCGGTTGCTGCGTCCCTAAATTCGATTCGTTCGCTCCCCCGATCGCGGCAACGCCGCACACGCCGTTTGTTCCCGCCGTTTTATTGCCGTCAAATCGGCACATTTTGACCCCCGCAGATCGATCGCGTCGTGGTACGACGCCCACGGTCTTAAAAGGGAGAGTCAAAAATGAACGCGAGCCAGAAGCACGGTGTGAGGGGTTGGATCCATCTGTTTGCGATCCTGACGGTCGGCGCGATCGCATCGGTCGGCGCGATCGGTTGCGGTGATCAGGCGTCCGCGCCGGGCGGCGGCGCTGCCGGCACGGGCGCGACTTCGAGCGAGCCATTCTCGATCGCCATCACCGTGACGACGACCCTGCCCACCTGCAACAGCTCGCTTTCGGGGCAGGTCGCGTTCGTGACGTCGACCGCCAGTCTGTTTTCCTGTTCCGGATCTCCGCTCGCGTGGCATCAGATCGCCTGCAGCACAGCGAATTCCGGGCAGGTCGCCTACGCCGTCAACCCGCAGGCGTTGTTCGCCTGCATCGGCGGCGCCTGGTCGCAGGTGACGCTGGCGGGGCAGCAAGGTCCGCAGGGCCCGCAGGGTCCGCAAGGCCAGCCGGGACAACAAGGTCCGGCAGGTCCGCAAGGTCAGCAGGGCGTGCAGGGCCAGCCGGGACAGCAAGGTCCGGCGGGTCAACCTGGCCAGCCCGGTCCACAGGGACAGCAAGGTCCGGCGGGCCAGACCGGCCAGCAGGGGCTGCCCGGCGCCAAGGGTGCGACGGGCGCGACGGGCGCGACGGGCGCGACCGGTCCAGCCGGCGCGACGGGCGCCACGGGCCCTGCTGGTCCAGCCGGCGCGAAGGGTGCGACTGGTGCGACGGGCGCGACGGGTGCGACGGGCGCAACGGGCGCGACGGGCCTGATGGGCGTGCCAGGCGCAACGGGCCTGATGGGCGTGCCAGGCGCGACGGGCCTGATGGGCGTGCCAGGCGCGACGGGCGCGACTGGCCCTGCTGGGCCGACGGGCGCAACCGGAGCAACCGGCGCGACCGGTGCAACAGGCGCGACCGGTGCAACCGGCGCCACGGGCGCAACCGGGGCCACCGGTGCGGCCGGCGCCAAGTCGCTGGTCCTCGTGACCCCTGAGCCCTCGGGCGCCAACTGCGCGAACGGCGGCGAGCGGATCGACGTCGGCGTCGACGCGAACAACGACGGCGTGCTCGCCTCGTCCGAGATCCAGCAGACCGCCTACGTCTGCAACGGCGGCAGCGGATGCGGAATGGGGCTCGAGGCCTGCGGTGCCTCCTGCGTGAACCCCTCCTCGGACCCGACCAACTGCGGCACCTGCGGCACGGTCTGCAGCAGCGGCTCGGTCTGCACCGCGGGCGCTTGCACCGCGGTCACCTGCCAGGCGGGCCAGTCGGTCTGCAACGACAGCTGCGTCGATCTCGGCTCCGACAACCTCAACTGCGGGGGTTGCGGTGTCGTCTGCGGCAGCGGCACCAGCTGCGGCGGCGGGAGCTGCGTCGACATCAACTTCGGCGACGTCCCGATCAACACCTCGGTCACCAAGCAGGTCACGATCACCGTCGACGCGGGCTACATCATCGAGGCGGTCTTCGTCAACGACGCCTTCAATCCGCCGTTCACCTTCGACTTCGCGACCTGCGCGTCGTCCGCCGGTACGGGCCCAGGCACCTGCCAGATCAACGAGACGTTCGCACCGACGGTGGCCGGCGCGTTGACGCCCACCTTGGTGATGCAGGAGTGCCTCCTCACCGACAACAGCAGCTGCATCAACATCTCCGGCACCATCTACGCGAACGGGGTGGACGCCACGTTCGGGGGACCGCCCACCGTCGACTTCGGCACCGTCCCCATCAACACGTCGGTCACGAAGTCGATCCCGATCAAGGTCGACGCGGGCTACATCATCGAGGCGGTGTT
>DATAVR010000066.1:0-6953 GCA_036267635.1 Polyangia bacterium
CGAGCCGCCGCAGAAGAGCCCCTCCTGGCGCACCAGCTCGCGCGTGAGCAGGAAGCACTCCTTGTCGTCGACGCGCACGATCTCGTCGACCAGCTTGAGGTTCATCGTGGAGGGCAAAAAGTCCTCGCCGATCCCCTCGACGTAGTAGGCGAACGGGCGGGTCATGCGCCCCGTCTTCACGAACTCGTAGTAGAGCGAGCCGATCGGATCGACGCCGACCAGCCGGAAGCCGGGCTTCTTCTCCTTGAAGAAGCGCCCACAGCCCGAGATGGTCCCGCCGGTCCCCATTCCGGCCACGAAGACGTCGACCTCGCCCGCCGTCTGCTCCCAGATCTCGGGCGCCGTCGAGCTGTAGTGCGCGTCGGGGTTGGCCGGGTTGTGGTACTGGTTGGCGTAGAAGGCGCCCGGCGTCTCGGCGACGATCCGCTTGGCGGTCTGGTAGTAGCTGCGCGGGTCTTCGGGCTCGACGGCGGTCGGGCAGATGACCACGCGCGCGCCGAACGCGCGCAGTCCGGCGACCTTCTCCTGCGACATCTTGTCGGGCATGACGAAGACGCAGGCGTAGCCGCGCAGCGCCGCCACCAGCGCCAGGCCCATGCCGGTGTTGCCGCTGGTCGCCTCGACGATGGTGCCGCCCGGGCCGAGAAGGCCGCGCCGCTCGGCGTCGGTGACGATGTTGCGCGCCACCCGGTCCTTCATCGAGCCACCCGGGTTCAGGTACTCGCACTTGACGTAGATGTCGGCCGCCACGTGGCGGGCCAGCTTCTGCAGCTTGACGATCGGCGTGCCGCCGACCGCCTCCAGGATATTGTTCTTGGCGCCCGTCACGACGCGACGATCCTTGCCAGCTCTGCGCCGCGCTTACGCCTTGAAGTGATCGCGCCCGTGCGCCGAGCGGAAGTGCTCGACCACGCTCTCTTCGAGCAGCTCCTGCATCGTCGCGCCGCCGTAGCGCGCCGCGATGCGGTCGTCGTACTCGTCGGCGATGATCGCCACGTCACGAATGGTGGTGGTCAGCTCTTCTTCGTCGAGCGTGTCGCCGCCCAGCAGCGTGTGCGAGAAGATGATCACGTCCCCCGCGGGAACATAGGCGAAGGCGCCGAACCGCAAGAGCGCGTTCATCTCCAGGAGCTGCAGCGCCAGCGGCACCTCCATCGTCACCCCCTTGACCAGCTGCGCGACGCAGCGGACCACGGCCCGGTCGGGGTTCCAGGCGATCACGTTGATCATCACGATCGACGATCCCTGCTTGACGACGTAGAGGCCCTCGTCGACCTTCTTGAACGCGGGGCTCTTGCGCAAGGTCTTTTCGATGAGCTGGCAGCTCGTCTTGGCGGCGGCGTTCATATCAAATCGGTACCACGGATAAAGTAAACTCACCACCGCGATGCGCACCTGCAAGCACTGCGCGCACGATAGCGCAGACCACCTCGCCTTTTGCTCGGCCTGCGGGCACTGGCTGGGGGCTCCGACCTCCGGGATGTCGGCGTTCGGCATGAACGGCAACGGGGGCGACCGGGTCCGTGGCACGGCGGCCTTCTCGCGCACGCTGGTGGCGGCGCCGCGCGGGGCCGCCACCGGACCGGCGACCGTGGCGCTCCGCGGCGCGGCGACCACCACCGAGCGGACGCTGGCGGAGAGACCGAAGAAAGGGCTCCACTGGGCCGGCGACGCCATCGGCTACATCTACGTCTACCTGCGCGACAAGGTCGACGCCGGGGCCCGCCGCCGCCACCTGACCGAGGAGCGCGCCGGCGCCGAGGCCTTGCTTTCGGGCGCCATCAACGATCTGGCGACAACCGTGCTGCGCGACGGGGTCCAGCACGCCGACTTTACCGGCCTCCTCGAGGCGATCGGCCGCGCGCACGCCCGCCGCGAGGCCGCGGCCGCCGACATCGAGGCGGCAGACACGCTCCAGCAGAACGAGGCGACCCGCCTCGGCGCCCTGGTCGAGGCGGCCGAGGCCGAGTGGACCGCAAGCGATCGCACCAGCCGCGACGCCGACGAGATCCTGCGCGGCGCCTCGGCCGACCGCGACACCGCCGGGGCGCGCCTCGCCCGCGTCAAAGACGAGCGGGGGCGCCTCGCGCGAGAGATGGGCGACAACGACACCGACGCCCGCGCAGCGCAGCTCGCGCACGACGCCGTCGGCCTGGCCGACGAGCAGCGGGCGCTCGAGGAGCTGACCGAGAAGCTGGATCGCCAGCTGGCCGACCTGCGCGACAACTCGGCCGCGCTGCGGTCGGCGGCGGCGGCGGCCAAGGCCAAGCTGGAGGCGGCCACCGCGGCGCGCCGGGACGCCGCCTCGGCGATGACCGCCAGCATCGGCGGGCGGCAGCGCGATCGGATAGCGGCCGAGAAGGAAGCGGCGGAGCTGACCGAGCAGCTCGGCCGAGCCGCGGCCGAGATCCGCCCGCCGCACAGCGCGCTGCTGTCGGCGTACCAGAACATCGATCGCCTGACCGACACCATCGCTGACCGCGGCGCGCAGATCGCCGCCATCGAGCAGATGCAGGCCCACTACGACCAGCGGAAGCTGCTGACCGGCGTGGGCCTCTTGACCAGCGTGCTCATCGCGACGGCGGCGGCGCTGTGGGCCGTGCTCCGGTAGCCCAGCGGACGGTCAGGGGTTGGAGATCGCCGCTGCTTCGAGCGCGACGAGGGCCCAGGCGGCGAGGAGCAGCAGGCCGCCGAGCGGCGTGACGGCGCCGAGGGCGGTGACGCCGGTGATCGCCAGCGCGTAGAGGCTGCCGGCGAAGACGATGATGCCGGCGGTGAACAACGCCAGAATCAGCCGGCCGCGGCGCAGTCTCTCACCCGCCAGCGCCACGGCCAGCGCGGCGACGGCGTGGACCAGGTGATAGAGCGCGCCGGTGCGGAAGATCTCCAGCATCGCCGGTGACAGCCGCCCGCGCAGGCCGTGCGCGCCGAACGCGCCCAGCGCGACGGCCGTGAACCCGAGCGCGCCTGCAACGCCCAGCCCGCCGCGCTTCACGCCGGCGGCTGTCCCTGGTTGTCGCGCGACAGGCCGAGCGCGCGCATCTTCTTGTGCAGGTTGGTCCGCTCGATGCCGAGCAGCGCCGCGGTCCGGGAGATGTTCCAGCCGTTCTCGTCGAGCTTGATCCGGATGTACTCGCGCTCCATGTGATCGCGGAACTCGCGCAGCGGCAGCGCGCGCGCCTCAGCCGGCAGCTCTACCCGCGGCAGCTCGGTCGGCCCGGCGTTCGACTCGCGGCGGGTGCGCGCCACCTCGGCCAGGATCTCCTCCGGGAGATCCTCGACGCCGATGCTCTCCTCCGAGAGAATCACCAACCGCTCGATCACGTTGCGCAGCTCGCGCACGTTGCCCGGCCAGGGGTAGGCCGCGAGCAGCGCCACCGCCTCGTCGGCGATGACCTTCACCTTCATCCCGTTCTCGCGGCAGGCGAGCTCGATGAAGGCGGACGAGAGCAACGGCACGTCGTCGGCGCGCTCGCGCAGCGGCGGCGCCCGCAGCGGCACGACGTTGAGGCGAAAGTAGAGATCCTCCCGAAATTCTCCGCCGGCGACCGCCGCCTGCAAGTCGCGGTTGGTGGCGGCCAAGACCCGCACCTCGACCTTCAGCGTCTGCTCGCCGCCGACGCGCGTGAACTCCCCCGACTGCAGGACGCGCAGCACCTTGGCCTGCGCCGACATGACCATGTCGCCGATCTCGTCGAGGAAGATCGTCCCGCCGTCCGCCATCTCGAACAGGCCCCGCTTGCGCGCGGTGGCGCCGGTGAAGGCGCCGCGCTCGTGCCCGAACAGCTCGGACTCGATCAGCTCCTTGGGGATGGCGGCGCAGTTCACCTTGACCAGCGGCTTTTCGGCCAGCGCGCTCGACCGGTGGATGGCGCGCGCGACCAGCTCCTTGCCGGTCCCCGATTCGCCGGTGATGAGCACCCGCGTCCGCGTCGGCGCCACCTTGGCGATCTGCGCCTGCAGCGCCATCATCGCCTGGCTCCGCC
The DNA here is from genome assembly GCA_036267635.1 of Polyangia bacterium. GTDB lineage: Bacteria > Myxococcota_A > Polyangia > Fen-1088 > Fen-1088 > JADGRB01. The sequence goes on from DATAVR010000066.1 coordinate 3,987, forward strand.
CGACCATTTCGGAGCGCTCGTCGGCCAGCGCCCGCAGCCCCTGGACCTCGCGCGCCATCGCCCGCCGCTCGAGCGCGTTGCGCAGCGCCACCATCAGCCGCTCGCGATCGAGCGGCTTTTCAATCAGGTCGTAGGCGCCCGCCTTGGTGGCGCGCACGGCGTCGGCCAGCGTCGCGTGACCCGAGATCATGATGATGGTCGGCTGCGCCTCCTGGTTCTTGAGCTTGGCGATCCGTTCGATCGTGTCGAGCCCCGAGATCCCGGGGAGTTGCACGTCGAGCAGCAGCACGTCCGCCGCGACCTCCGGCAGCCGCGCCAGCGCCTCCTCGCCGCTCGACGCCTCTTCGACGTTGAACCCCTCCCCCTCCAGCACCATCCGCACCGTGCGCCGGATGTTCTTCTCGTCGTCGACGATGAAAATCGTGGAGGGCATGGGCGCTCTTGAAACTAACAGACAATCGCCGTCCGCGGGGCGAAGACCGGCGGCGAGTTACCCGATCTGGAGCAGGGCGACCTCGTCGCCGGCCACGACCTCGAGCGCGCGCCGCACGTCATCGGGCAGCCAGACGCGTTCGCCTTCGGGGAGCGACGGCAGCTCGACGCGCGCCACGACGAAGCGGGGCGGCACCGGCCGCTCGTGCGCGATCAAGAAGATCTGGCGGCGACCGCCGGCGTCGATCGGCGCGTGCGTGGCGTCGGCCACCCGCGCCACACGCGCCGCCCTGACCAGCGTGATGTCGTCGGTCCGCGCGTGAAAGTGTGGCCCGCCGTCGAACGGATCGATCCGCTCCGCGTAGACGAACCCCACCTCTCGCAACATCTTCTCGACCCCCTTGGTGTCGGGACCGACCTCGCCGATCAGCGTCTGTACGTGGGGCGGCAACAACGAGGCGTAGATCGGATCCTGGGGGAAGAGAGCGCGGATGAACTCCTTGTTCGTCTGCGACAGCCGGTCGGCCTCCTGGTAGCTGAGCCCGGTGAACCGCCGCCCCAGCGATTCCCAAAGGAGACTCGTCCCGTCGGGCTCGAGCGGCGGCATCAGCTCGGAGAGCACCTCGTCCCGAAACAGGCTCCGGTGGCGCGCCAGGTAGAGAAACCGCACGAATGCCAGCGAGCGCCCCAGCCGCTCGGGGTGGCGGCGGAACTGCGGCTGCAGCACCAACCCGCCTATCTCGGTCAACCCCTTGTAGGCGTAGCCGATGCGGAGCACCCGGTGCGCGAAGTGCCGGTCGAGCGTCTCGCTGTAGCGCTCCTCTTCGAGCACGTCGAAGAAGACGTGCGGCGCGCGCCGGCTCCCGTGCTGGGCGAAGATCATCGACGTCCCGACCACCTCGCCCCGCCCGCTGCCGGCGCCGTCCATCTGGTCGGCGACGAACACGAAGCAGCGGTCGGCGATCGGCAGCTCGCCGGCGAACGAGGCGCGCGATCGCTCGATGATCTCGGCCAGCGCGGCCCGATCGTCGGGCAGGTTCACCGAGTCGAGGTGAACCGCCGCCTTCTGTAGGCCGTCGAGGTCGGCGGGCGCGATGTCGCGAAACAGGAACATGGGGGCTCGGGGGAAAGTGCCCGCGCCGAACAGTCAGCGCAGGTGGTGTTCGACGGATCCTGCCGCGTCGGCGACCAGGGCGCCAACCAGCTCGGGCAGCCCGCCGGCCGCGACGGCGCGTGGCGGGACAATCTCGCGGTAGTCGACGATCTGGATGGGCTGCCGTCCGTCGCGCACGTCGTGGGCGTTTTGCCGCGCCAACCAGTCGAGCACGCGGGGCAACGCGTGCACCGAGGCGAGGTGCGTGTCGTGCATGAGCAGGATGCCGCGCCCCTTGAGGCCGGCAAGCTTGTCGGTGAGGTAACTGAACACCGCCTCCTCGTCGCGCTCGGCTTTCCAGTCTTGCGGGTCGAGGTTCCAGCCGATGTCGACCAGCCCGCGGGCGTTGAGCGCCGTCTCCAAGCTGTGGCAGAAGGCGCCGTACGGCGAGCGGAAGAGAAACGGCCGCACGCCCGTGGTCTCCGTGATGAGCTCGGAGTTGGCGTCGATCTCCTCGTCCTGCTCGGTCGGGTTCTGGCAGAGGTCGTGGTGGCTCATCGTGTGGTTGGCGACCAGGTGGCCGTGCGCGGCGATCTTGCGCACCAGATCGCGGCGCGCGATGTCCTCGGGCCGCTCCCCCTTGAGCCGCCAGCCGGTGACGAAGAAGATCGCCTTCAGCCCGCGGCGGTCGAGCTCGTCCAGGATGAGCGGCGTGCCGCGCAGGTCCGGCCCGTCGTCGAACGACAGCAGCAGCTTGCGCGACTCGGTGGCGGCGTGAAACGCCACGTGCGGACCGTGACCGGGCGACTCGAACGGCGGGGCGACCTCGGTCGGAAAATCGGAGCCATAGGTCCCGAACGGCGCGGCGACCAGCGCCAAGGATCTGGCGCGTCCGGCCCGGGGCTGATCACTCCCGCCGACCAGCGCCGGAACCAAAAGCGGACCCATGAAGGCCGCCAGCGAAACGAGCCGATGAACCACCAGCATGCGATTTTATCGGAGTTATCGGCACTTCGATAGCTCGGCTGGAGCGAACACCTGGCGGACACGCCTCGACAGCGTCGGGCGAAGGCCGGCTTTGAAGACCGGCTTTGCTGATTCGAGCCCACTGCCCTGCGGAGGCCTCGGAACCCTCCCAGGGGCCCGATTCAAAAAGGAATGTCGTCGTCGGAGGGGCCAGGACCGCCGCTGCCGACGTTGTCGCCCGGCTCGTCGGGTCCGGAATCGCCCCGGCCCGAGAAACCCCCTGTCTTTCCACGACCTTCGCCACGACCTTCGCCACGACCCTCGCCGCCACCTCCCCCGCTGCCGAGGAAGACGACCCGGTCGGCCACGATGTCGGTCGCGTAGTGCTTCTGGCCGTCCTTGTCGTAGGTGCGGGTCTGCAGCCGGCCCTCGACGTAAACCGAACGTCCCTTGGCCAGATACTTATTGCAATTCTC
>DATAVR010000067.1:0-1805 GCA_036267635.1 Polyangia bacterium
CGCGCCGAGCTACCCGTATCCGGAAGAGCTGGTCGTCAGCGCGCCGCAGCAGGCGACCGCCGGCGTGCCGTTCGCGGTCCACGTCTACGCCTACAACGAAAAGGGCAAGCACCGGCCGGTGCAGGGCGCGGCGGTGACCGGGGCGATCGGCCCGACCGACAAGAACGGCAAGGTCATGATCACGCTGACCGAACCGACGGCGCTGATCGCCGGGCTCGGCGATGACATCCCGTCGGCGGCCGCTCCGGTCTGCCTCGGGTCGCAGTGCCCCGTCGGTAGCTGATGCCTCGCCGCGGTGCGGCGGTCGCGGGTGCGTTGCTCCTCCTGGGAGTGGCGCTCGCGGCCGCCGGCTGCGGGCTCGGCCCGGGTTCCACGGTGGGGTCGGTCGACCTGACCGTGACCCGTGACTTCGGCGCGACGAAGCTCGTCGAAGCGTTGGGCGAAGCGAACGAATCCGACACGGTCATGCGCTTTCTCGAAAAGGAAGTCGAAATCGAGACGCGCTACGGCGGCGGCTACGTAAAGTCGATCGACGGCCTCGAAGAAAGCAATCGCGGCGGGCATCCGTACGACTGGTTCTTCTGGGTCAACGGAGTGATCTCGCCGACCGGCGCGGCCGAAGTGCCGCTCGAAGGCGGCGAGAAGATCTGGTGGGACATCCACAACTGGTCGGCGAGCGAGGGCGCGCCCGCAGTCGTCGGCTCCTGGCCGGCGCCGTTCACGACCGGCTGGGAAGGTCACGCGCCGGTGGTCGTCGTCGAATGCGACGGCGGCGGGGCGGCGTGCGCGATGGTGACGAAGGCGCTCGAAGGCGAAGGGGTGAAGGTCGCGTCGGGAAGCCCGAAGTCGGCGATCCGGATCCTGGTCGGGCCGTGGTCCCAGGTGCGGTCCGATGCGGCGGCGGGGCTGGTCGACAAGGGTCCCGGCGAAAGCGGCATCTACGCCGAATTCGAATCGTCCCAGGGCAGTGAACGGCTGATCGGCCTTGACGAAGACGGCGACAAGGCGCGCACGTTCGGCGCGAATGCGGGGCTGGTCGCGGCGACGCGCCACTTCGAAGGGCCGCCGGTGTGGCTCGTCACCGGAGGGACGGATGCGGGCGTGCAGGCTGCTGCCGCGGCCCTCGACACCGCCGACCTGCGCGACCATTTCGCGGTGGCGAGTGAAGCGGGCACGGTGACGCCGCTGCCCCTCAGCTCGGGGTCGAGATGAGATCTGCCTTCGCCTACATCCCCCGTCGTGGGCCGCTGCAGCAGGCCCGGGTCGGCGCCGCGGTCTCCTACCTGGGCGCGCTGGTCGTCGTCGCCTTCCTCTACTCGAACCCGCTGGTGCTGGTCGCCGCGGGGCTCGCCGCGTGCATGGCGGGGTGGCTGGCCGGGGCGCGCTCGGCGGTGCGGGCGGCGCTGCGGATGGGCCTCGGGCTGGCGCTCTTGATCGTCATCGTCAACGCGCTGGTCGTCGACCGCGGTGAGACGGTGCTGGCGCGGCTCGGCCACTGGCCGCTGCTCGGCCAGGTCGACATCACGCTGGAGGCGATCGTCGCCGGTGTCTCGATCGGGCTACGGGCGGCGGTGACGATGGTCGCCTTCGCGGTCTACTCGGCCTGCGTCGATCCCGACCGGGTGCTGCGGGCGCTGCGGCCGGTGGCGGCGCGCTCGGCGCTGACCGCCAGCCTGGTCTCGCGGCTTGTCCCGGTGGCCGCGGCGGACGCGGGTCGGCTGCGCGACGCGGCGCAGCTGCGCGGGCCGGGGGCGGCGCCGGTCGGGCGCGGCCCGTTGGCGCGGCGACTTCTCGCCGGGTCGCTC
>DATAVR010000068.1:0-59114 GCA_036267635.1 Polyangia bacterium
ATCGTCAAGAACCTCACCGAGTACGGTGCGTTCATCGACCTCGGCGGCATCGACGGCCTCCTGCACATCACCGACATGTCCTGGGGGCGGGTCACCCACCCCTCGGAGCTTTTTCAGGTCGGCGATCACGTGCGGGTGAAGGTCCTCAAGTTCAACGTCGAGACCGAGCGGGTTTCGCTGGGCCTCAAGCAGATCAGCGAGGATCCCTGGACCCACGCGCAGGAGAAGTACCCACCGGGCACCGTGGTGCGCGGCAAGGTCGTCTCGCTCAAGGACTACGGCGCGTTCATCGAGCTCGAGGAGGGGATCGAAGGTCTGGTCCACATCTCCGAGATGTCCTGGACCCGTCGGGTCAAGCATCCGTCCAAGGTGGTGGCCGTCGGTGACACCGTCGAGGCGGTCGTGCTCGACATCGACCCGCGCCAAAATCGAATCAGCCTCGGCATCAAGCAATTGGAGCCAAACCCGTTCGCCTCGCTGAAGGAGAAGTATCCGCCGGGCACGGTCGTCAAGGGCATCATCCGCAACATCGCCGACTTCGGGATCTTCGTGGAGATCGAAGAGGGCATCGACGGCCTGGTGCACGTCTCCGATCTCTCGTGGACCCAGCGGGTCAAGCACCCGTCGGAGCTCTATCAGAAGGGGGACGAGGTCGAGGCGGTCGTTCTCAACATCGACTTCGACGGCGAGAAGCCCAAGGTCTCGCTCGGCATCAAGCAGCTGGTCCCCGATCCATGGGATCGCATCCCCTACGACTACCCGGTCGGCAAGATCGTCGAGGCCAAGGTGATCAAGGTTCTCGACTTCGGCGCCTTCGTGGAGATCGAGAAGGGGGTCGAAGGCCTCATTCACGTCTCCGAGTTCGCGGAGGAGCGGATCGAGGACGCCAAGCAGTTCGTCAAGCCGGGCCAGACCCTCAAGGCCGAGATCATCGGCGTCGACACGGCCGAGCGAAAGATCGGCCTGTCGTTCCGCGGCGCCACCCGCGCCGAGGAGCTGGCCGACGCGCAGGGCTTCTCCGGCGGCGCCCCCACGGCGACGCTGGGCGACGTCATGCGCGACAAGCTGGCGGCGCTGTCGGCCCAGGTCCCCGGTAAGAAGAAGGAAGCCGAGGCCGAGGCCAAGAGCGACGACGGCGACGACGACGACGCGTCGAAGTAACGAAAAGCGATGGTGACGCCGGCGACCCGCACGCTGGCGTGGCTGCGGCAGTTCGCGAAGCTCTGGGGCTTCGCCCTCTTCTGCATCCTCGTCGTCTTCATCTTTCGGGAGGTCGTCCTCCCGTTCCTGTTCGCCATCCTGGTGGCGTACATCCTGGCGCCGCTGGTCGAGCGATTCGGGCGGCTGCGCGTGGGCGGCAAGCCGTTCCCGCGCGCGGCCGCGGTGATCATCCTCTACGTCAACATCATCGCGGTCCTGAGCCTGTTCATCGGCTACTTCGTTCCGAAGCTGTCGGGCGACTTCGCGCGGCTGTTTCGTGAGTCACCCCAGCTGTTCGCCAAGGTGAACCGGGAGTGGCTGCCGCGGGCGGGCGCCTGGGTCGACCAGCATTTCGGCGCCGAGCAGGGGGAGGGGACGGAGGACGTCATCACCGGGCCGGCCGCGCCGCCGTTGCCGCGCGCCATCGTCCTCGAGCCGATGAGCGGCGGGCGCTACCGGATCGACGTCGACGCGCTGGCCTTGGAGGTGCGGCCGACCAACGACGGCCGCTACGTCATCGCGCCTCCGCACTCCGAGGAGTTGGCCCCCGGCGCCGGCGGCAAATGGGAGCGCTCGATCAAGCAGTGGCTGTCGGAGCGGCTCAAGTCGACCGAGGGGGAGAGCCAGCGCGCGCTCGAGTACGGCCAGAAGTTCATCGGCGCGGTGGTGGCCGGGATCGGCCGCCTCTTCCTGGTGCTAATGGTGGCGGCGTTCATCCTGGTCGATCTGGTGCGGATCCAGGACTTCCTGCGCTCGCTCGTCCCCGAGCAGTACCAGGTCGACTACGAGCGGATCGCGACCGGGATCGATCGGGGCCTGTCAGGCGTCATCCGCGGCCAGCTGGTGATCTGTTGCATCAACGGCGCGGCCACCTACCTCGGCCTGTGGGTCTTTCACGTGAAGTACCGGCTGCTGCTGGCGGGGATCGCGGCGACGATGAGCCTCGTTCCCATCTTCGGTTCGATTCTCTCGTCGGTGCCGATCGTGGCGATCGCGCTCATCTCCTCGGGGACGTTCGATTTGTCCCAGGGGATCAAGGTCCTGGCCTGGATCATCGTCATCCACCTGGTCGAGGCCAACTTCCTCAACCCCAAGATCATGGGCGACGCCGCCAAGATTCATCCCGTCCTGGTGGTGTTCGCGCTCATCGCCGGCGAGCACAGCTACGGCATCGTGGGCGCGCTGTTCGCCGTGCCGGTCGCCTCGATCATCCAGACGATCTTCATGTACTACCGCAAGCGGCCCCGGTCGCTGGTGGCGCCGACCGGGGCGCTCCCCATGGCTTGAGAGCGCTAGAGCGGCAGAACCTGCGGCGCGCGGTCCGGGCCGGCGACCAGCGCCGAGCGATCGGGGACCTCGTGCCAGCCCGCCCGCTTGGCCACGTCGCGATCAGCTTCGACGACGAGCGCGCGCAAGGCGTCATGCGGGAGGCGGCGCCCGTTGCGGCCGGCGTCGTGCTTGGCCTGGCAGACGGGGCAGTCGGTGATCCCCTCGATGCCGAGATAGCGGATGGGATACGCGCAGCCGGTGGCTGCGAAGGCGCGGCCGTTGGTCGCGGTGAGGGCGATCTGCAGCGGCAGGGCCCCCGTCTCGGCCAGCAGCCGATCGACGAAGGTCAAGCTGTTGCGCAGCGCCGCGTGAACCGCCACCGGCGACGGCGACGGCTGGTCGAGGATCCCTGCGTCGTGCAAAAAGGCCAGAAAGAGATGAAACAGGTGCTCGCTCGGCGAGCGCCCGCGGATGTTCCGGCGCAGGAAGGCCGGCGTGCTCTCGAGGACGCGCTCTCGGATCGCGCCCCAGGCTGCCTCCTCGACCTCGGTGATCGAGCCGAACAGCCAGGAGCGGAAGCGGAACGGATCGGCATCGTCGGCCGGCGTGCTGCCGTCGCGCCCAAGGCCGACGCGGCCGACGAGCGCCTCGGCGCGGGTGTCCTTCACCAGATTGTAAAGATCGACCTCGACGGTTTCGGCCCGCGGGCGTTTCTGCAACAAGACATCGCCGCCTTGCACGAAACCGAGACCGTACCCTTCAGGCGTGCGCGCGTCGCCACGCGTGTAGAGCGCTGCGCGCGCCGAGAACAACGCACAGGCGAGGTTCTCGGGCTCGTTTCCAAAATACGCGACGAGGTGCCTCACGACGCAATTAGAAGTATACGGTCGCTTCCATGAAAATCACGGAGATCTACAGCAGCATCCAGGGTGAAACCCAGTACGCCGGGCTGCCCTGTACGCTGGTCCGCACGACCGGGTGCGACCTGCGCTGCGGGTACTGCGACAGCGCCTTCGCCTTCCAGGGCGGTCGAGACCTGACCTTGGACGACATCGCGCAGGAGGTCGACCGTCTCGGCGCGCCGCTCGTGCTGCTCACCGGTGGGGAGCCGATGCTTCAGCGCGAGCTCCCGGCTCTGGCGGCGCGTCTGCTGGCGGCGGGATACAAGGTGATGATCGAAACCTCGGGCGCGCATCCGCTGGACGCGCTTCCGGATGAGGTGGTGCGGATCGTCGACGTGAAGACGCCGGCGTCGGGGGAGTCGCACCGGATGCGCTGGGAGCTGCTGGCCAGCCTCCGACCGCGCGACGCCGTCAAGTTCGTGCTCGCGGACGAGCCCGACTACGACTGGGCCCGCGGCGTCATCCGCGAGCACGCGCTCGGGGGTAGGACGGAGGTGCTGCTCTCACCCGTCCACGGCCGGTTGAGCCCGAAAGATCTGGTCGGCTGGATGCTCCGCGACAGACTTCCGGCGAGGCTCAATCTGCAGCTGCACAAGTATGTCTGGGATCCGGAAGCGCGCGGCGTATAGCGTATGAAAACCGGCACTTGCTGGCGGAGCGCCAAGATCCCGGATAAGATATTTCGATTGACAGGGCGCGCCGCGGCCTGTTAGCTTCCGAACGAAATTTAGGCAGTAACTGTCCAAAAACGTTAAAGAAAACTCGTCGAGGAGACGAGCTTTGGAGAGTCCCGACTCCATGGACGACGAGCACTTTGGAAACTGCCTCCGGCGCGCGAGAGAAGAAAGATCTCTCACGGTCGGTGACGTTTCAGCATCGACAAAGGTTCCACGTTCGGCGATCGAGCTGTTGGAATCGGGATCGCTGAGCGGTCTGCCCGCGCATGTGTTCGTGCGGGGGTTCATCCGTTCGTATGCCAGAGCCGTGGGGATCGCGGACGCGCAGCCGCTCGGGCTCTTCGATCGTGCCGTCAATCGCGAGAGCGAGGCGGCACACGTGAAGTCGGTGAGCCCGGTGGTCGACCCCAGCCTGGCCGGTGGAGCCGTCGACGAGGACGACGCCGGACGCCGCCGCGGGCTCGGTCTGGCGGTGTTCGTGATCATCCTCGTGCTCATCGCGACGATCACGTTGTCGTTGTTGCTGCGCCGCCCGCCGCAGTCGGGTGAGGGTCTCTCGCTGCGCGGGCCCACGCCGGCGCAGGTGGCGCCTACACCGGCGCAAGTGGTCGGTGCCGACACGCCCGCCGAGGCGCCGTCGTCGTCCGACATGTTGACCTGACCCGATCTACAATCGAGGCCGATGGCCTCTCTCTCGACGCCCGCGATCGTCCTTCGGGCGATCAACTACGGCGAAGCCGATCGGATCGTCACCCTGTTCGGGCGCGACACCGGGCGGCTGTCGGCGCTGGCGCGGGGCGCGCGGAAGAGCCAGCGCCGCTTCGCCGGGGGCCTGGGCCTCTGCGCGGTCGGCGTCGCCTCCTTGCGTGAGCGCGCCGGTGCCGATCTTCTGACGCTCGAGAGCTTCGACACGACCGTGGCCTACCCGGCGCTCGGCGCTGACGTGGCGCGGATGGCGCACGCTGCCTACACCGCAGAGCTGGTGACCAAGCTCTGCGCCCCGCGCCAGGTCGAAGGGGCCGTCTACGATCGTCTGGCGGAGTTTCTCGGCTGCCTCGACGCCGAGGGGGCCAGCGCCGAGCGGCTGCGCGTGTTCGAGCTGGGGTTGCTGGGCGGTCTCGGCTTTGGCCCCGTCGTCGACCGCTGCGTCGTCTGCGGCGAGGCCGGTCTCGAGACCGCCTATCGCTGGGACCCCGATCGGGGCGGCACGATCTGCACCGGCTGCGCGCGCGGCGGACGCCCGATCAGCGCCCTCGCACGGGCGGCGTTGGCGCGCCTGGCGCACGTTTCGCTGCGCGATGCGGGCGGTGAGCGCCTGCCCGTCGACGTCAACCGTGACTGCCGCGAGGCGCTGCTCGAGATCATCAACCACCACATCAGCGGTCCGCTCAAGTCGGTCGAATTCATTGCCAAGCTGAGCGCCGGTCCAGGAGGGCACGGGTGACCGATCGACCGCCCGCGCTCGGCATCCGTCACGTCGCGCTCACCGTGCGCGATCTGGAGGCGGTCGAGACGTTCTGGGTCGGTGTGATGGGCTACGAGGTCGAGTGGCGCCCCGATGCCGACAACGTCTACCTGCACGGCGGGCGGGACAACCTGGCGCTGCACCGAGGCGACGCCGGCCAACCGGGCGCAGGGCAGTTGGACCACATCGGGATCGCCGTGCCGACAGCGGCCGACGTCGACGCCTGGGCGGCCCATCTGACGGCGCACGGCGTGTCGCTGAAGGCGCAGCCCAAGACCCACCGCGACGGTTCCCGTTCGCTCTACTTTCACGGGCCACAGGCGCTGCTGATTCAGATCATCCACCACGTGCCCATGACGTAGCGAAGCTCTTCGATTAGAGTTTCCGCCTCATGCCCGCGTCATCGCTCGAACAGATCGTCAGCCTCGCCAAGCGCCGAGGGTTCGTCTTCCCGTCGTCGGCCGTCTACGGCGGCCTCGGCAGCACCTGGGACTACGGCCCCCTGGGCGTCGAGCTGAAGAACAACGTCAAGCGCGCCTGGTGGCGCTCGGTCGTCTACGACCGCGACGACATGGAGGGGCTCGACGCCGCGATCCTTATGAATCGGCTGGTCTGGAAGTATTCCGGCCACGAGGCCACCTTCTCGGATCCGATGACCGACTGCCGCAGCTGCAAGGCGCGCCCGCGCGCCGACCATGTCTTCGTGGCGCAGAAGGGGCGCGACCCTGTCGGCGTCGGCGAGATCAACGCCGCCATCGAGGCCAAGGAGCTCAAGTGCCCGAAGTGCGGCGCCACCGACCTGACGCCGGCGCGGCCGTTCAACCTGATGTTCAAGACCACCGTCGGGCCGGTCGACACCGGTGACGACACGGGGCTCGCCTACCTGCGGCCGGAGACGGCGCAGGGGATCTTCGTCAACTTCGGCAACATCCTGGACACCATGCGCCGGAAGCTCCCCTTCGGCGACGCGCAGATCGGCAAGGCCTTCCGCAACGAGATCACGCCGGGCAACTTCACCTTCCGGACGCGCGAGTTCGAGCAGATGGAGATCGAGTACTTCGTGAGGCCCGGCGAGGACGAGGCGGCGCACCAGGCCTGGATCGACGCGCGCACGCAGTGGTACGTCGACCTCGGGATGCGGCGCGAGAACCTGCGCCAGCGCGAGCAGACCAAGGACGAGCTGGCCCATTACGCCAAGCGCTGCGTCGATCTCGAGTACCGCTTCCCGATGGGGTGGAGCGAGCTCGAGGGGATCGCCAACCGGACCGACTACGATCTGAAGGCGCACAGCCGCAGCCCGGAGAACCCCGACGCGGTCGGCGAGCTGCGCTACTTCGATCAGGAGCAGAAGAAACACATCGTCCCCTACGTGATCGAGCCGTCGGCGGGCGCCGATCGGGCGACGCTGGCCTTTCTCTGCGACGCCTACGACGAGTCGCTGGTCAAGGAGCCGCCCGCCGAGGAGACCGCCAAGCTGCGCGAGCTGGTGCTGAGCTTCGCCAAGTCGGTCGACAAGCGCGATCCCAAACAGATGGAGACGCCGATCAAGGAGCGGTTGGTCGCGGCTGCTGAGAAAATCGCGGCGGCGCTGCCCGGATCGCTCCCGGAGCTGCTCGGGCTCGCCGACGACGCCGACGCCAACCGGATCGAGGTCTGGAAGAAGGTGCGCGGCGCGGCCGAGAAGCTGGGCGACGAGCACACCCGCACGGTCCTGCGCCTCAACCCGAAGCTGTCGCCGATCACGGTGGCCGTCTTCCCGCTGAAGAAGAACGAGCCCCGGCTGGTGGAGACGGCGCGCGGAATCAAGCGTGACCTTCAGCGCGCCGGGCTGCGGACGGTCTACGACGACACGGGCGCCATCGGAAAGCTCTACCGGCGCCAGGACGAAGTCGGGACGCCGTTCTGCATCACCGTCGACTTCCAGAGCCTGGACGACCAGACGGTGACCGTCCGTGATCGGGACACCATGGAACAGGAGCGGGTGGGGATCACGGAGCTCGGGTCCGCGCTGCGGTCGAAGGTAAACGGATAGGGCGCTGTCGCGCGGGTCCGGGTCAGGGAAGAATCCGAAACCGCTCGCGACCGTTGGCCCTGTAGGTCTCGAAGCCGCGCCGATCGAGCGTGAGGACGTCGCGCACGTTGCGCTCCTCCGCGACCGTCACGAGGAGCGCGTCGACGAAATCCATGGGGACGTCGTGGTATTTGTCCATCAGGCCGACGGCCCGTTGTGCGCGCTCGCGTGTCGTCGGCACGAGCTCGGTCGCGGCCCCGTACACGAGCCCCGCGATCGCCGCCGTGCCGCCTCGGAAGCGCCGGAGAAAGTGAGCGCTCTCTACCAAGACGCCCTCGACGGAGGTGATGCGTGGGGCTCGAAGCTCCTTCCAGACCTCGACACAGCGCTCGTGATCGGAATCATCCGCACGAAGGAGGGCGACGACGAATCCCGTATCGAGGAGGAAGGTTCCGCGGGCCTCAGCCACGGCGGTCAGGGTTCCAGTCCTCGAGCACGCTCCTGTCGTCGCGTGCGTCCGGACCTGGGCCCCGAAGAACACCGATCCATTCGCGGGTCATCTCGGAAGCCGTCGGTTCTTCGGCCAGCGGGCCGACCTCGCGCTCGAGCGCGGTGCGGACGAGCTCGGACGGCGTGACGCCGATCGCACGCGCCCGGGCCTTCAGCCTGCGCAGCGCGGGTGTCGGAAGCCGGACCGTCAGAGTCGCCTGCAACGACTTCATGTCTTACATGTATTACAGACAGCCTCCCGAATCAAGTCCGACGCTGCCGGGGGCCGGGCCAAGGGGCGTGGGAGATCGACGATCGCGGTAGAGATTTCGCCAAGATCCGCCCACGAAAGGACCTTCCCTCGCGGCGCTGCTCAGGGTAAATAGGCGCCCATGCCAAGCGTCGCCAAGAACCGCCCCCAGAAGTCGTCCCTTAAATCCACGCTTAAGTCGAAGGTCGCCAAGCTGAAGAAGGTCGGGAAGGACCTGCTGGCCAAAACCAACGGCAAGACCAACGGCAAGACCAACGGCAAGACCAACGGTAAGAACGGCCACGGCAACGGCGTCCGCCTCGGCGCGAAGACCTTGATCAAGGGCGCGGCTGCCAAGCTGTCGACCAAAGAGACTGTGGCCAAGGCCGGCAGGGTCGGCAAGCGCGTTTACTTCTTCGGCGGCGCGAAGGCCGAAGGGAACAAGGAGATGAAGAATCTCCTCGGCGGCAAGGGCGCGAACCTGGCCGAGATGGCCAACATCGGCCTGCCGGTCCCCCCGGGATTCACCATCACCACCGAGGTCTGCACGGAGTTCTACGCCAACGGCAAGAAGCTCCCCAAGCAGCTCGACGCCGACATCCGCAGCGCCGTCGCTCGGATGGAGAAGCTGGTGGGCGCCAAGTTCGGCGACCCGGCGAACCCGCTCCTGGTCTCGGTCCGCTCGGGCGCACGCGCCTCGATGCCGGGCATGATGGACACGATCCTCAATCTCGGGCTCAACGACAAGACGGCCGCCGGTCTGGCCGCCAAGTCGGGCAACGAGCGCTTCGCTTACGACAGCTATCGCCGCTTCATCGCCATGTACGGCGACGTCGTGCTCGGCCTCAAGCCGGAGAACAAAGAGGATCACGATCCGTTCGACGAGATCCTCGACCACAAGAAGAAAGCCAACGGCGTGAAGCTCGACTCGGAGCTCTCGGCCGAGGCGCTCAAGGAGCTGGTCGTCGAGTTCAAGGGCGTGATCAAGGAGCGTCTGGGGATCGAGTTCCCCACCGATCCGTACGTGCAGCTCGCCGGCGCCATCAAGGCGGTCTTCCAGTCCTGGCGCAACGACCGCGCCGATCTCTACCGCCGCCTGAACAACATTCCGGTGGAGTGGGGGACGGCCGTCAACATCCAGGCCATGGTGTTCGGCAACAAGGGTGGCGACTCGGCCACCGGCGTCTGCTTCACGCGCGATCCCGCCAGCGGCGAGAACATGTTCTACGGCGAGTTCCTGGTGAACGCGCAGGGCGAGGACGTGGTCGCCGGCATTCGCACGCCGCAGAAGATCGAAGAGCTCGGCAAGGTGCTCCCGCAGGCCTACAAAGAGCTGCTCGACATCCGCAAGAAGCTCGAGAAGCACTACAAGGACATGCAGGACATCGAGTTCACCATCGAGAACAAGAAGCTCTACATGCTGCAGTGTCGCAACGGGAAGCGCACCGGCTTCGCCGGCGTGCGCATCGCCGTCGAGATGGTCGACGAGAAGCTGATCCCCAAGGAAGAGGCGCTTCGTCGCGTCGAGCCCGAGGCGCTCAACCAGCTCTTGCGTCCGGTCTTCCTGCCGTCGGCCAAGAAGGCCGCCGTCAGCGAGGGACGCCTGCTGGCCAAGGGGCTCCCGGCCGGCCCGGGTGCCGCCACCGGCAAGGTCGTCTTCTTCGCCGACGAGGCGGAGGCGCTGGCCGCCAAGGGTGAGACCAGTCTCATCCTCTGCCGCCACGAGACCAGCCCCGAGGACATCCGCGGCATGAACGCCTCGCTCGGCTTCATGACCGCCTTCGGCGGCATGACCAGCCACGCTGCGCTCGTCGCCCGTCAGATGGGGAAGGTTTGCATCGTCGGCTGCGACGCGCTCTCGTTCGACTACCACGCTCGGACAATGAAGGTGGAGACCGCCAAGGGCGAGGTCGTCGTCAAAGAGGGCGACTGGATCTCGATCGACGGCTTCGCCGGCGAGGTGATCCAGGGGCGGATCGAGACGACCCCCTCGGAGGTCATCCGGGTGCTGATCGAGAAGAACCTCGACGCCAAAGAGGCGCCCATCTACCAGACCTACGCCAAGCTGATGAGCTGGGCCGACTCGGCGCGCAAGCTCAAGGTGCGCGCCAACGCCGACCAGCCCGATCAGGCGGTCGCCTCGGTCGCCTTCGGCGCCGAAGGGATCGGCCTCTGCCGCACGGAGCACATGTTCTTCGGCGAGGGGAAGATCGGCCCCATGCGCGAGATGATCGTCGCCGAGAACGAGGCCGACCGCAGGAAGGCGCTCGACAAGCTCCTGCCGCTCCAGCGGGAGGACTTCCGCGGTCTCTTCGAGGCGATGCAGGGGCGACCGGTCACCATCCGGACGCTCGATCCCCCGCTGCACGAGTTCCTGCCGCACGACGAGGCGGGCGTGGCCGATCTGGCCCGCTCCACCGGCAAGACGGTCGAGGAGATCCACGCGCGCATCGCGGAGCTCAAGGAGTCGAACCCGATGCTCGGCCACCGCGGCTGCCGTCTGGGGATCACCTATCCGGAGATCACCGAGATGCAGGCGCGCGCTGTCTTCGAAGCCGCCTGTGATCTCGCCGCGGAGGGACACAACGTCTTCCCGGAGATCATGATCCCGCTGGTCGGCACCAAGAAAGAGCTCGACCTGCAGGCCGACGTCGTCCGCCAGGCGGCCGACGCCGTATTCAAGGAGCGGGGCAAGAAGGTCGGCTATTCGATCGGCACCATGATCGAGGTGCCGCGCGCCGCGCTCACGGCCGGCGAGATCGCGGAGACCGCGGAGTTCTTCTCCTTCGGCACCAACGATCTCACCCAGACCACCTTCGGGCTTTCGCGCGACGATGTTCCGCGCGTTCTCGCCGCCTACCTCAAGCACGACGTCTACAACGTCGACCCGTTCGTCAGCGTCGATCGGGCCGGCGTCGGCGCGCTCATGAAGATGGCGGTCGCCTCGGGGCGCGCCAAGAAGCCGAAGCTGAAGATCGGCATCTGCGGCGAGCACGGCGGCGATCCCTCGTCGGTGGAGTTCTGCCACCAGATCGGGCTCGATTACGTGTCGTGCTCCCCGTACCGCCTCCCGATCGCGCGGCTGGCCGCGGCGCAGGCGGCGCTCAAGACAACCTAGCGGCCGCAGCTCGGGTCGAAAAACGAAAATGGACCGCGCGTCGGTGTTTCCGCCTGCGTCGACCCGACCGCGGGCCGGCGCGGCGCGTGCGCTGGCGCTGGCGGCGCTGGCCGTCTCGGCCTGTTCGCTCAGTCAGAACGGCGTCGATCCGCCGGCGGATACGTTTTTCTACCCGACCAGCGCCGTGATGAGCCCGGACGACACGGACGGCCAGTGGCTCTACGTGGCCAACTCCAACGCGGATCTCCGCTTCAACGACGGGACGCTGGTGATGGTCAACGTCGGGATGCACACCGACGTGGGGACCCAGTCGGGCGCCGCGTTCGATCGCACGCAGGCTTGGGGACAGTGCCCGCAGGCGGACTACGTCAACCCGCTCCCCCGCGGCGACGCACCGATCTGCTGCCGCGATCTGCTCGACTCCAACGTCATCAACTGCGACGAGCGCCGCTACGTCGCCTCCGACGCGACGGTCCGCATCGGCAGCTTCGCCGCCCTGATGGTCTGGCAGCGATATTGCGACGATCCTTGCAACCCGAACTGCCAGGCCACCGCCGACGCGGGCCGCCTCCTCATCGGCGTGCGCGGCGATACCTCGCTGACCTACGTCGACGTCGCGCCGGTCGGACCGGCCTATCAGAACCCGACGGCCCATCCGGAGTTTCACTGCACCGAAGGTGACGGCCTGGCCACCTCCCTGACCGAGTGCACCCTGAAGATCACCGACACCGCCTCGGTGCTCGATGTCTTCAACGGCGACAACGAGGTGCCGGAGATCGATCTGCCCGACGAGCCCTACGCGCTGGCGCTCGACGATCCGCGCGGCTTCCTCTATGTCGGGCACCTGGTGGGGAGCACCTCGGTCCAGGACACGGGTGGCGTGTCGCTGTTCGACGCCTCGGGGACGGGCGCCGTCGCGCCGCCCAGCTTTCCGCTCGGGCCGAAGCTCATCGCGCCGTTCCCGAGCCCGTTCGGCCCGAACAACTCGGGCCTGTTCGGGGTCACCGCGCTCGAGATGCACGAGCCGCTCGGCGCCAGCCCCGGGTCGGACCGGGAGATCTTCGTCAGCTCGCGCTACGTGCCGCTGGTGACGTCGATGATACCGCTTGGACCGTCGGTGTGCGGCGGCGACGACAACGACGACGTCGTCCTCCCGGCCGGCGACAGCCTGAATTCGGCGCTGGTCGGATCGGAGATGCGGGGCGTGGAGTTCATCGACCCGTCGCCGAGCGTTTCGAGCGCCAATGACCCGCTCGACTACGCGCAGCGGGCCTACGCGCTCCAGAGAATGCCGCCCGATCTGGTCGGCTTCGACATCGCCAAGAACGAAGCGGGCGCCACCGCCGCCACGCCGACCGACGTGAGCGAAACCTGCTCGAGCCCCACGTTCCTCTATCAATATCCGCCGGCCGCCCTGGCGACCACGCAGAATCCGTCGCGCCTCTTCGTCAACTGTTTCGACACCGGCGAGGTCTACATCTTCGACCCGAACGGCCCGACGCTGCTGAGCACCTTGCAGGTGGGGCGCGGCCCGGCAGGGATGGTGTTCGACGCCACCCGTCCCGTCGGCTACGTGCTCGACTTCACCCAGAACATCGTTTCGGTCGTCGATCTGACGCCGGGGAGCGCCACGCAGTACCATGTCATCCAGCGGCTGGGGTTCCCCACGGTGACGCCGCGATGAAGCGCGCCGTCGTGCTCGTGCTCGTGACGGCCGGGCTCGCCTGCGGGCCGGCGCCCAACCTCTTACCGGTCAACGATCTCAATCGTCCCACCGACGTTGCCTTCATGTGCTTCGGTGCCTTCCCTGCAGGGACGGGGATCGACGGCGGCGTGCCCGACGGCGGCGCGGGGCCTTTGACGGTCTCCGGGCGGCCGATGCGCGCTTGCCACCCGCAGGGCCAGTACGACCCGGGAGCGACGACCACCACGCGCACGTTCGCCTTCCTGCCCAACAGCGCGGCCGGCACGCTGTCGGCGGTCGACGCCGATCACTGGAAGTTGGTCGACCTCGATCCCGACACCGGCGGTTACGGGACAGCGCCGCTCGGGCAGCTTCCCGAGCAGATCTCCGTCAGCGACGATGGTTGCCGGCTCATCTCGGCCAACCGCGGCTCTTGCGACCTGACGCTGGTCGATCCCTCTGTCCTGGTGGCGCCGACGTTCAGCACGGAAAACGGCGGCAACGTCGTCCCCCCGTCGCCGCGCACGGCGTCTCTGACGATTCGCCCGATCAAGGGAGACGGGACGCTGCTGACGTCCTCCCCGTACGAGGCGGTGTTTCTCCCCCAGGACACCACCAGCCTGGTGGTGGAGCCGACATCCTCGACCTTGCCGATATTGCCGGCGCCAGGACCGCTCTGCGGCGACAACGCCGCCGTCAATCCCGTGGGTTGGCCGGCCGCCCCCCGGTCCTGGTAC
Source organism: Polyangia bacterium (assembly GCA_036267635.1). Lineage (GTDB taxonomy): Bacteria > Myxococcota_A > Polyangia > Fen-1088 > Fen-1088 > JADGRB01. The sequence goes on from DATAVR010000068.1 coordinate 13,803, forward strand.
GCGCTGGTGACCTACCCGTCGTGCGATCTGATCACCATGGTCGCGCTGCCGAGCGGAAATATCGTGAGCTCGGCCTACGTGCGTCCGACCGCCGACGGACAGAACATCACCCTGGTCGACGCTGGAACCTCACCCGTCTGTCCGATCTCGGATTGCGCGGGACAGGCGCTCCCGCCTGGGACGGCCGCCGTTAGCTCCGGCGCCGCGGTTGGCGACGGCGGGCCAACTCACGCCGCGCCGCCCACGGACGCCGCGTCCGACACGGGTCTCCCCGACGCAGGGACTGGCAGCGGTGAGGCGGGTGCGGGCGCCGGCGGAACCGGGGGGGGCACCGACGGCGGCGTGACCGGCGGAACACCCGGTGGTGCGCTGCTGGGTAACCAGTATCCCGACGTTCCGTACCTCGGCCCTGGACCGCTCAGCCCGAGTGGGATCGCCATCGTCCCCGATGGCAGCCGCGCGTACGTCTCGCTGGCCAACGCTTCGTTCGTGGTATCTGTCGGCCTGTCGAGCGGCGGGCTGGCGTTACCGGGGAACGGCATCTACCTGCATGAGGGGGCGCGCGGCTCGAGCCGCGTTCGTCTGAACGTCGACCCGACCCGCAGCACTGGCAGCAAATCGGGCGTCGCTGGCGTGTTCGTCGGCGCCGATCCTTCCTTCGTCAATGAATCGATGGAGGGACCGCCGAACTTTGCCGGGCTCGACTCGAATCGCGAATATCTCTACGCCATCGCCCGCGATGGAACGCTCCGTGTGATGAGCGTCGTTACGCCAGGCGCGGAGACCGAGTGCGAGGCGAACGCCGATCCGCTCCACCTGCCGCCGGGCCTGTCGGCCTCGACGGCCTGCATCCCCGTCAATCCGGCCTACCGCCGTCCGTTCAGCGTCGGTCCGGGCATTCGCTTCCCGTCGCTGCCGATCGACGTCGCCGCCGCCGACATTCAGAACCCCACCTCGCCGTACTTCTTGAGCGAACAGAGCGTCAACGGCGCCCACGCCTGGGTGATCACCGACTCGGGGATCGTCTACCTGGTGAACCTCAACCCGATCCTCCGCAACTACGAGGCGGTCGTCCCGCCGGGCTATGTGACGCCGACGGTCCCGAACGTCACCGAGCCGCCGCCGTTCGTGAACACGCTGCGCGATCGCAACGAGATCAGCTACTCGCTGACCCTCGATCCCACCTCCGGTCCGCCCCGCGTCGACGTTTTGCCGGCGGTTCCCGCGACCGGTCCCTACATCGAGCAATTCTATACCCAGGGGTCTGTGTTGAACGCCACCGCGCTCACCGGGAACTACGTCGAGACCATCGCCTTCTTCCCGCAGGAGCCGCCCACCCCGGCCAACACGAACGATCCGATCGATCGGCGAGCGATAACGCCGCAGACCTGGACCGTCTCCTGGGAAGGGGCGCTGTCCGGCGTGCGCAACACCGGTAACCCGCTCCCCGTGGGTGACCCGACGACAGTCGATTCGCTGTTCAATGACGGGGGCGTCAATTATTGCGCGCTCGGCGTGGTTCCGGGCGACCTGGTGACGCTGACCGGCTGCACGGACGATACACAGTGCGGGTTGGGAGAGGCCTGCGTGGCCGGTGATGCCGTCTCCGCGGCCGCCGCTGGGCTCTCGGTCACCGGAATCTGCGTCGATCCCAACCGCGAGTCCGCGCAGGAGGCATCGTGCGCCCAGTTCCTCAACAGCTTGCGCCGCTATGAGGTGCTGGCCGCCTCGCCGAACTCCCTCATGGTCCGCCCACGCCTCGACGAGATTGTCATCCCCGCGATCATCACCCCGGCCTGTACCCCGGATGTCCCGGCCACCGCGACGGCGCCCGCCATGACCGACAGCTGCCCCGACACCACCGAGGATCCGACCACGGCCAAGTTCAGGTGCGTCTCGAGTGATCCAGTCACCGGCGCGGCGCCGCGCTGTCTCATGCCCTGCACAGGCTCCGACAGCGAGTGCCGAGCAGGCCGCGTTTGCGTGGACTTCCAGCCAGCGCAGCCGGAGTCCGGAAAGCCGCCTCCGCCTCGCTGCAGCAGCAACGAGTGCTTCTGCGCCGATGCGCCGCCGTTCGACGACACGGGGAAGAGCTGTTTCGATCAGCTGGTCGCCTATCAGGTCAACGCCGGGCGATCGTTCGTCGTCGCCGGGTCACAGGCGGGGTTCGACATCACCGCGACGCTCCCTCCGAGCGGGATCTGCGCCGCCAATCCGACGCCTGACTCGCGGTTCAGCTTCCGCATCCCGATGGACGCCCCGACCTGCACCAACGTCCCCAGCAACGTCGCCACGATCGACAGCCGCATCAATCCCGACTTTGTCAGCGGTGCGGCCAACGTGACGGCGGTCGACAACGCCCAGACGCTGGTCGACCTGGTCCGCTCGACGCCCGCGCCTACCGATCCCTGCTTCTATCTGGGTGGGCCGATTACGGGCGATCCGCCCACCGACCCGAGCATGCCACCGACGACGCCGCCGCCGACCCACGTCCGCGCGCTGTTTCAAAACTCGCAGTTGAGCTTCGTCCTCGCCAACCTCGATCGCGCGCCGACCTTCGAGTTCTTCACCAGCTTCGACGTCCACGGCGGGTTCAGTCCACAGCTGGTTCAAGATCCGACCACCGTCGAGGTGTCGATGCCGGCGCGGATCATCCTTGGCCCGATCGATTCGCTGGCGCAGATCACCAGCGGAACGCCGCCGGCGCCCGCGTACGAGGCGCCCTATCTTTTCGTCGTCGATCAGCGGCGGCTGGGGCTGGAGCAGGGCGGGGGGCCGACCCGCGGTCAGCTCCTGCGCATCAACCCCTACGGCTACACGTCGTCCGTCGGAACGGCGACCGGCTATCAGCCGATCTTCGAGGACTACAACACCAGCGGTGGCCTCTTCCCGATTCAGTGATCTCGCCGGCGATCTCGCCGCGTCCTTGACGGGAACTTGACGGGGCCTGGGTATGCATAGAGACTACATGTAGGTGAACAACGTGCGGCCCTTCAGTGCACGCGAAACTGTTCGGGAAATTCTGGCCCAGGCAGTCGACGGGCTCGCGCGCGAAGGCTTCGTTGCGAGCGTCCAGGCCGGCGCGATCTCGGTCGACCGGACCAAACGTCCGGAGCATGGTGACTTTGCATCGAACGTCGCCCTGACCCTGGCCAAGCCCGCGGGGAAGCAACCACGCGCAGTCGCCGAGGCGATCGTGGCCCGATTGCCGCTCGGCGGACAGTCGCCGCTGGTGGAGGCGACTGTCGCCGGACCAGGGTTCATCAACGTCCGCCTGGCCCCTGCATTTTGGCAGGCGGCGCTCGGCGAGATGCTGACGGCCGGCGCCGACTGGGGGCGAGGGGCGCCGCGCCCGTCGCCGAAGGTGCTGCTCGAGTACCTGTCGTCGAATCCGACGGGACCGATCACGGTGGCGCACGGACGCGTCGCCGCCGTGGGGGACGCGCTGACGCGGCTGATGCGCTTCGCGGGCTACGCGGTGACCCCCGAGTTCTACATCAACGACGCCGGCAACCAGGTGCAGACCCTGGCGCTGTCGACCTGGGTCCGGTACATGGACAGCGCGCGCGCCGCCGATCCGAGCGTGCCCGAGGTCGTCTTCCCCGAGAACGGCTACAAGGGAGCCTATATCCGCGACTTCGGCCGCGCGCTCTACGAACGCGACGGGTCGCGCTGGGTCAGCGCGACGCCGCCGTCGGGCGCCGACATGGAGGCGATCCAGAGCTTCGCCATCACCTCGTCGCTCAGCATCATCCGGGCGACGATGGACCGTTTTGGCGTGACCTTCGACGTGTGGCAGAGCGAGCGCGAGCTACACCGCTCGGGCGAGGTGACCGCCACGCTCGCCGGCCTCGAGGCGGCCGGGTTCATCGACCGGCACGACGGCGCCGTCTGGCTGAAGACGACCGCGCTCTGGGGCGACGACAAGGATCGCGTGGTGATGAAGTCGGACGGGCTGCCGACCTATCTGCTCGCCGACATCGCCTACCACCTGAAGAAGCTGGCCCGGGGCTACGACGAGCTGTGCGACATCTGGGGCGCCGACCACCACGGCTACATCCCGCGCATGCAAGCGGCGCTGAAGGCCTTCGGCCACGATCCGGCGGTGCTGCGGGTGATCCTGATCCAGATCGTCAGCCTGCTCCGGGACGGGCAGCCGGTGGCGATGGGGAAGCGGGAAGGGGAGTTCGTGACCCTCGACGAGGTGATCACCGAGGTCGGCCGCGACGCGACCCGATTCTTTTACCTGATGCGCCGCCACGACACGGCGCTGGAGTTCGACCTCGACCTGGCCAAGAAGCAGTCGATGGACAACCCCGTCTACTACGTCCAGTACGGGCACGCGCGCTGCGCGGCCATCATCCGGCGCGCGGCCGAGCTGGGAGCGGAGCGGCCGGCGTTCTCTGCCGAGCTGGCGGCGGAGCTGACGCTCCCCGAGGAGCTCGGCATTCTGCGGCGCCTCGGCGAGTTCCCCGACTTCGTGGCCGATGCCGCCGCGGCGCGCGAGCCGAACCGGCTGACCACCTATCTGATGGAGCTGGCGAGCGAGTTCCAGAGCTACTACACGCAGCTGCAGAAGGTCCACGGCGACACGATCCTGCCGCAGGAGCGCCAGCGCACGGGTGACTGGCGGACGAGCTGGAACTGGCGCAAGACGGCGGCCCGGCTCTACTGGGTCGACGCGGTGGCGGAGGTCATTCGCACCGGCTTGGGTTTGCTGGGCGTCTCCGCCCCCGAGGCCATGGCCAAGTCCGAAACCACCACGAAAGAGGACGATTCATGAGCGTGCGTTACACTGCTGTGACAAGCATGGATGGACCCGCGCTCGAAGACGCCGATCGAAACGTCGAGCGGTGGCGCGAGAAGATCGAGGTCAAGCTCGACAACCGACAGGTGTTCTTTCTGTTCTTCGGCAGCGCCGTGGTCGCCTGCATGTTGTTCGTCCTCGGCGTGATGGTCGGCAAGCGGATCGAATCCCGCGGCCAGGCCGACGCGCCGGTGTTGCAAGATCCGCTGTCGGCGCTCGATCGCGCGCACCAGCCGCCGCCCGGCGTGGCGGCGCCCGATCCGCAGCTGACCTTCCCGAGCACGCTCGGCGGTGGGGCACCCAGGCTGAAGAGCGCCAGCGCGCATGGGTCGCTGGCGTCGTTGCCGAAGGTGTTGCCGCCCAGGGCCCTGCCGCCCAAGGCCCTGCCGCCCAAGGCCCTGCCGCCCAGGGTCCTGCCCCCGAAGGCCGCCGCGCCGAAGCCGATCGCTCTCGCCAAGCCCACGCCCGCTATCGCGCCGCCGGTCGAGGCGACCAAGACCAAGGGGAAGTACACGCTGCAGATCAGCACCTTCACGACCTCGGCCGACGCCGACGCCTTCGTACAGAAGCTCCCTGGGGCGTTCGTCATCGCGGCCGACGTCCCCGGCAAGGGGATGGTCTACCGAGTCCGCTTCGGCAACTACGGCTCGTACAAGGACGCGGCGGCGGCGAAGGACGGCTTCGAGAAGCAGCACGGCACGATCGCGCTCGTCGCCGCGCGGTAGCTACGGCGGCCCTCAGTCGGCGAAGACGGTCTTCCAGTCGTTCTTGACGCTGACCACCGTCCAGGCGCTCTTGCGGGCGATCGCCAGCGCCTCCTCGGCGCCCGCTTGGTAGGCGAACTCCCGTTGTTCGTCGTCGTGGTCGACCAGTAACGCGAGCGACGGGCGGGACGGGTGGGCGCAGAAGTGCAGCATCGGGATGTCGCCGTTCGCGTTTCCGCCGGCCAGGATCGGGCGGCGCCCGATGGCCTCCCAAATGGCGACCGGCTTCTCTGTCCCGTCGTCGAAGATGCCGATCTTGGAGACCTGAACCAGCGTGGCGAACGGGCCGTCGTCACGGTATTTGAGCGCGGCCGAGCTGCCGATGACGTGATCGGGCGGAATGCCGTAACAGGGTCCGGCGGCCGCCCGCACGAAGTCGCGCCCGCCGCCTGAGACGAGGTAGCTCGTAAAGCCGTTCGCCGCGAGGTAGCGCAGCAGATCGCGCATGGGCGCGTAGATGCATTCGACATAGCGGCGTTCGAGCGTCGGGTTCTCGGCGGTGGTGAGGAACGCCTTCGCCGCCGTCGCGAAGTCTTCAATCGTCGTGTCCGCGTAGGCGGCCAGGATGCCGCCGGCCATCTCCTCGAGATCGCTGTCGTCGCCGCGGTAGTGCTTGGCGATGACGCCGCCCAGCCAGGCATAGTCCTTCTCGACGACGGCCTTCCAGGGCTGGCGCGCGCTGAGCGTCGGATCGCGCGCCGCCATCTCGCCGATGCGCCGAAACAGGAAGTCGGCCTGCACGGGCAGCGGCTTTTCGCACCAGAGCGTGCCGTCGTTGTCGAACACCGCGACGCGCTCCGCGGCGGGGAGGTGATCGCTCCCGCCGATGTGGGTCACCCGTTCGACGAGCTCGACGATCGCCCGTTTGGCCGGACCGTCGTTCCATGAGGCGAGCGGATCGGAATCCATCGTTCGTCGTCCCGGACATCAAGCTGCGTCGGGAGGTGCGCCCGACAACCCACCGGGAGCGTTCTCAGCGGCTGGCTTACAACGTAGGCGGGACGAGCCGCAGGGCGCGGCCCCGGGCTGGGCGGAAGGCGCCAAAGTCCTTGCGGTCGAAAGTGAACACGGTCGTGATTCGCTCCCGGTCGCACAGAGCGAAGGAGACCGCATCCGTGAGCCCCAAGGAGAGGTTCTCGTAACGCTGTTCGATGACCAGCGCAGCGGCATAGTCGGAGGCCTCGACCGGCAGCAGATCGATACGTCCGCCGGCGAGCTGTTCGGTGAAGCGGCGAGCTGCATGGCGCCCGAGGCGGCTCTCGAGCAGGTACCAGGCTTCGGCGGCGACGAGCGGGTGAGTCGCCAGCCGATCGTCGAGCTCACGCAAGCAGGCCGAGGCAACCGCGTGGTGGCGATCAGCGCGGTCGGCTAGCGCGTAGAAGGCTCCCGTGTCGACCAGAATCACCCGAGCAGTCCCTTGAGGATCTCGTCGGCGCGGGCGGAAGCGTCGTCTCCGGCAGGGCCTTCGGCGCAGCCGACGAACCCCTCCAACGACGTGTTTGGGGTCTCGAGATAACGAGCGACCGCCTCGCGCACCTCGGCAGCCATGCTGCGGCCCGAGCGATGAGCCCGCCGTCGCAGCGCGACCAGCTGCTCGCGCTCGAGGTATATCAGCGTCTTGGACTTCGCCATCATATATATGTCATCTTAATTGGTACGTATGTCAAGTGACCTCTGGCCAGGCTTGCGCGCTCAGAACATCAGGCCGACGTTGACGTGCAGGACGCCGATGCGCGTGTCGCCCGGGCCGGGATCGAGCGGCCAGCCCCAGGCCAGGCTGACGTCGCCGATCGGCAGGCGGATGAGCAGCGGCGAGATGCCGATGCCGTGGCGAAATTGCGAGAGGCCGAGGCCGGAGAGCGAGTCGGCCACCACGCCGTTGTCCATGAAAACGGAGCCGTACCAGGGTGGGGCGATCGGAAATTGCAGATCGATGTTCTGCAGGATCCGCAGGTTGCCGCCGAGCGGCCGGTACTCGACGGCGTAGAGGCCGCCCGCGCTCGGGTTGCGCGGATCGACGGGAATCAGCGGGAACTCGACCACCTGGACGCGCGCGCGATCGAGCTGATAGCCGCGGATGGTGGTGTCGCCGCCGGCAAAGTAGCGCTCGACCTTGGGGAGCAGGGCCGCGCCGCCGAAGGGGAATCCCTGGTCGAAGCGGAAGCCGTGGCGCAGGTAGAGGTGCTTGCCGAGCGGGATCACGGCGAGCGAGTGGACGCCCACCTTGAGGAAGGTGTCATCCCCGATGGCGAACGGGAACGGGCGCAGCGGCACCGAGAGCGCCGGCAGCGCCATCTCGGCGATGGCGTCGATCCGGAAGCCGCGCGTCGGCAGGAGGCGGTTGTCCATCCGCAGCCACTCGACGTTGGCCGACAGGCTGCCGACCGTCGTCCCCAGGGTGACGTTCTGGGTGTTCTCGTCGGGGCCGGCCTCGCGCAGGAGCGGCTCGGTGTGTGTCGTGTTGCGCAGGTTGTAGTGCAGGCCGGCGTCGACGCCCGGGTACATCTCGCGCGAAAAGCCGATCGAGCCGCCGCCCGAGTGAATGTCCCCCAGCCGCACCGTCTCCTGCTTCAGGTAGGTGAACGAGGCGTCGAGGCGGAACAGCGTCCCCAGGAACCGGCGGTCGAGGAAACCGATGTTGCCCCGCAGGATCGCGGTGCCGTAGGTGATGCCGCTGGTGAGCGTCCAGCCGCGGCCGTCGAGATCGCGGTTGTCGTACCCGACGCGGGCGTAGACTCCGAAGGGGAACGACGAGTCGGGCGCTTTCTGATCGGTGGAGGCGCCCGCGCCGACGTGGACGACGCTGTATTGGTCATAGCGCTCCTCGACGTTGACCAGCATGGGGACCACCTTTTCGGCGGCCCCGTTCGCAGGCGGGTCGTCCTTCCCCGGGAACGAGATCGGCGTGGCGTTGTTGAACAGCTGCAGAAATCCGATGTCGCGCTGGCTCCGTTCGACCGGCGTGGTCCCCAGGTAGTCGCCGGTGGTGAGCCGGATCTGTTGCAGGATCGTCCGCGGCCGGGTGGTGAAGTTGCCGCGCACGAAGATGGGGCCCACCCGCACCCGCGGGCCGAGCATGATCGTCCAGGTCAACGTCACGTTCTCCCCCTGGCGATCGACGTCGGGGGTGGCGGTGGCCGAGGGAAACCCCGCGTCGCCGAGCAGGCGCACCAGGCGCTTGGCGTCGGCGGCGACCGTGGGGGGCGCGTAGGGGGCGCCCGGACGCAGCGCCAGGCTCTCGAGGAGAAAGTGCGGGTCGTAGGGGAGGGGGGTGGCGTCGCTGCTGCGGAACGTCTCGGCCGCCAGCGTGAGGCGCGGCCCCTCGTCGACGCTGAAGCGGACATAGAGCGCGCCGAGATCGCCCGAGGCGGTCTCCGCTCCCGCCACCGTGGCGCCGAGCGCACCGAGGGCGGCGGGCGTCGTGGCGGCGTCGACCCGCGCCTTCGCTTCGATGAAGCCGTGGCCGTGGTAGTGGGCCAGCAGGCGCTCGACATCCTGTTCGAGCTGCCTGCCGGTCGCGTAGCCACCCGAGCCGATCCCCAGGAACGGGTAGGGGCGCACGGAGACCACCTCGGCCAGCTCGCCCAGCGAGATGGCGTGAGCGCCGGCGAACTCCACCGCGCGCACCCGCAGCGTTGGCCCCTCGTCGATGGAGAAGACGATCCGCTCCTCGTCGGCCGAGAGGCGCTCGCGCCGCCAGTCGACGCGCGCGAACAGCTTGCCCTGTTGCTGATAATGGCGCTGGAGCGCGTCGGCGCTGGCGCCCACCTCGTAGTCGTCGTAGGACCCCCGCGCAAACAGCGTCAGCTCGTCGTGCAGCGACGACGCCGACTGACTGACGTTCCCCTCGAAGGCGACGGTGATCCGCTTGCGCTCGTTGATGGCGACGCTGATGTGCACGTTCTTGGCGGCGCGATCGATGCTCTTCTGGACGCTGAAATCGGTGGTCACCCGGACGCCGGCGAACCCGAGCTCGCGATAGCGCTTGGTCAGGGCATCCATATCCTCGCGGAGCTGTTTCTGGGTGAAGGGGACCGGCGTGTTCCAGAGCGTGATCCAGTCGCTGTGGCGGAACATCGGGTCGAGCTCGTCGGTGCCGAGCGCGTGGTTGCCGGTGAAGGCGATGGGACCGAGCGGGTAGGCGGGCCCCAGGCGGACCCGCACGTAGAGATCGAGCGAACCGGGATCGGAGCCCGGTCGCGCCTCGAGCCCGACGTTCGCCTCGAAGTAGCCGCGGCTGCGGAGAAAGTCGATCACCAGCTCGCGCTCGCGTTCGAGCACGATGGCGCGCTCGGGTCCGGCCGGCGGCAGCGGTTGGCCCGGGCGGATGGTGATGCGGCGCTGGATCTCGTCCTGCTGGATACGCCGGTTGCCGGTGACGAACACGTAACGCAGCCGCTCGTAGGGGAGCAGCGTCACCACCACGGTCACGCCGCCGGGCGCCGGGCGGGTGGTGATCGCCGCCCGGTAGCCGATCGCGTCCAGCGCCTGAGTGAGCCGCGGGATCGTCCCAAACGGCCGCCCGATCTTGTCGCTGGGCCCCGATTCGATGAAGGGGTCGCCGAGGGCGGAGACCGAGAGCATCAGCCCCCGCAGCTTCTCCTCGGGATCGATGCGCGAGCCGCCGATCTCGTAGCTCACGATCGGGATGCGCGCGTCCGGCGCGGGCGCCACCGGTGCGATTTGACCGCGGGCGCTCGGCGCCGACAGAGCCAGCGCGAAGGCGAAGGCCGCGAGCGAGAGCGAGCCTCTCACGAGACGTGGGTCGTCCGTTCCAACCTCATCGTCTTATCGCGTAGTCGAGCCGCAATTCGAAGTTGTAATTGAGCGGGAGCGTCTCGGGAACCCCCTGCTCGGAGGAGAGGCGGATCTGCTCGATGCCGCCACCGAGGCTGAAGTAGTCGAGCAACCACAGATTTCCCGAGCCATTCCAGTGGCTCTGGTTCTGGAACCCCTGCAGGTAGTCGAACTGCAGATCGCCATAGCGGCTGACCCGCTTGCGGATGCGCCCCTCGAAGCCGTCCGACCCCACGGTGAGCCGCAGATTGAGGCCCGTCAGCCGCTGGAAGGTGTCGTCGATGTAGGGCTCCATCAGGTTCGCCACCGTGTCCCGCGTCGCCTGTCCGGCGATGTCGGCGCCCGTCGACAGGTTGGCGCCGACGGTAGCGTTCTGCGTGCCGAAGGGGGTGGTGTTGGAGGCGGAGGTTCGCCCGGTCAGCAGCAGGAACGCGGTCTGGTTCCGATCGAGGCCGTCGTCGCTCGACAGGTCGATCTGCGCCTCCCGCAAGGGGCCGTTGATCCGCATGTGCACGTTGTGATCGGCGCCGTTGGCGTCGGTCACCAGGTTGGTCGCTTCGATCTGGATGTCGGGCGTGTCGCCGTCGGCGATCGACTTGGTGGCGATGAAGGTGACGTGATTGACGTTGGGGACCAGGTCGAAGTCGCCGCGCATGAAGGGGATGTTGAACCGGCCGTCGGTGGGGCGGATGTCGCCGGCCAGCTGCGGCACCGCCAGCGTCCCCCCCACGTGCAGGATGATGTCGGCGTGGATCTCGGGCGCCAGGTTGTTCTGCACGACGAACCCGTCGCCGACGGTGCGCACCGAGAGATCGAGCCGCAGGTGCTCGAGCAGCGGCTTGCCGTCGTAGAACGGAAGTACCGTCGATTCGTCGACGCGGGGCCGCAACGCCAGGTTCTGCACCTGGAACGCCTGCAGGTAGCGGCCCGAGACGAGGCGCACCTCACCCCCCAGGCCGAAGCCCTGGTCCAGGCTCCCCTTGAGGTCGAGGTCGAAGGCGAGATCGTCGACCTCGAACACACCCGGGCTGCGGTAGGTGAGCCGCTCGCCGTGCAGCGGCAGATCGAAAGCACCCGCCTGGAACGGAAACAGGTTGGTGAACTCGACGCGGCCGGCCCGCACGCCCGAAGCGCCGATGACCAGCATCCCCTGATCGTCGAACAGCACCTTGACGTTGTGGAGGAGGACCCCCTCGTTGCTGATCTCGACGATGCCACTTTGAACCTGCACCTCGCTGCCGAGGTCCCGCAGGCGAAAGTCGATGTTGTCCAGATCCAGGCGCCCGCGGACGTCGGGGTGAAGCAGCGTGCCGCGGAGGTGAGCCCGCACGTGGGCCTTCCCCTGGGCGTCGGAGACGGCGTCGGGGGCGGCGAAGGCGAGGAGACGCGCGCTCACGTCGCCGTCGACGTCGGCCTGGAGATTCTCGGGGACGAAGCCCGCGCCGAGCGTGGCGTGCCCACCCAGCTTCATCGTCGCGCCGTCGACGGTGATCGCCAGGTTCTCGATCGACACGCCGCCGCCGGTGGTGAGCGCGAATCGTCCCGAGTCGACCACGATGTCGCGATTGAGCTCGTGCGGGCGGACGTGGATCGGATTGACGATCGCCACCTCGCCCCGCAGATCGGGGCGATCGAGCGTGCCGCCGGCCGTCAGCTCGGCGCGCAGGTCGCCGCCCAGCCGATCGATGGCCAGGGCGCCCAAAAACGGCTGCAGAAGCTCGAGATCGAGGTGGCCGGAGAGCGCCCCCGAGATGGCGCGTCCGTCGAGCCGGCCTTCGACGCGCAGGTCGCCGCCGTCGGTGGCGAAGTGCGCCTCGTCGAGCGCGATGTGGTCGCCCGCGACGTGGAGGTGGACCGGGCGGGCGGCCTCGATCCGGACGCGCTGGAGCGTCGTCTCGCCGTTGGGCCCGTCGACCGCCCGCGCGATCGACAGCCAGAGCTCTGGGAGCAGCACGTCGAGCGCCAGCGGCTGCCCGGGATCGAGGTCGATGGCGACGCGGCCGCTGGCGACGCTGCGGCCGTCGCCGAGCGCGACCAGCTCGGGCGCCAGCGCGTGAATCTCCAGCCGCCGGAAGGCCACGCGGCCGTGGACGCTGGGCCCCTTGGGCAGGAGCGCGGCTTCGACGTCGACGTCGAAGCGATCGAAGAGCTGGCCGTGGACGGAGACGCCCGGTGCGCGCTTCGGCCCGACGGCGGCCGGCGCCAGCGCCAGGTGCCCCTGGCCGAGCCGCACGCCACGGACGACGACATCGGTGAGGTCGATGTCGCCCGCCAGCTCAGGCCGCTCGGGGCGCCCGGCGACGTGCAGCTTCGCGCTGACGAAACCGCTCACCGGGACGCTGGAGGCGGCGACGCCCGGAATGGCCGACAGCGGAAACTTGGCCAGCGCGACGTCGAGATCGAGATCCCGATGCTCCAACCCCATCTTGCCGCGCACGTTGACCTCGCCGCCGCCGTGGCGGGCGATCCGCAGCGCCTCTATGGCCAGCGTCTTGCCGTCGGTCTCCAGGTTCACGGGACCGACGGAGAACTTGTCACCGAGCGCGGCGACCGGCGTGCCGGCAGGGATCGCGACGTGCGCCCTGACGGCGTCGAGCGGGCCGTGCGCGTCGGCGGAGAGCGTGAGCCGGCCGGTCACGCCCGCCTCGGGGGCCAGCGCCCCGAGCTCGATGTCGCGCGCGTCGAGCTTCAGATCGACGACCGGCGACTTGAGCGGCTTGCTGGCGCGCCTCTCCCAGAGCCGCAGCGATCCATGCGCGTCGATCTGCCCCCCGAAGGCCGCTCCCGAGAGCCGGTCGAGGCGCGCCGTCCCGTGCTCGAGCCCGAAGCGGACGGCGAGCTCGCGGACGGTGCGGCTCCCCGCGCCGAGACCGTGCACCGTGGCCTCACCGGTCGCGCTCGGATCGTCGAAGCTTCCGTTGGTCTGGAGGTCGATCCGCGCGTCTTTGCCGAGCGGCGGAAGGCCGAGCTCGCCGCAGAGCCGACCGAGATCGGAGGCCACCACGCCGAGCGCCAGGTCGAGGAGCTGCCGGTCGAGATCGACCGAGCCGCGTGCGGTCGCGTCGGCGCCGGCCACCGAGACCGTCAGGCCGTCGGTCTTCACCTTGCCGGCCGCCAGCTCGGCACCGCCGTGCACCCGCACCTCCCGCGGCAGGCCGGGACCTCCCGACCGCGCGAATCGGAGATCGATCTTCTGGAGCCGTGCAGCCTTCTTGCCGAGGTCGGCGTGAGCGGCAATCTTGCCGTCGATTCGCCCGGCCGCCAGCGGCCGCAGCCCGCGCGGCAGATAGCTCTCGGTGTGGAATGCCGTCAGGCCGACGGCCGCGTCGAGCGCCAGCTTGTTGATGTCGAGCTGCGCCTCGAGGCTCAGCTTGCCGCCGCCCGGCGCGTCGAGCGCGAAGTGCGTCACCTCGACGCGGCCTGCGCCGCCGTCGAACGCCAGGTCGAGGCCCAGAGCCTGCGCGCGGTCGTCGCCATAGCGGACGTCGAGGCCGCGGATCGCCGCCGCCACCTTGATCTTGGCGAATGGCTGCGTCAGATCGGCCGTGATGGCCGCGTGCTCACCGGTCACCGCGATCGCGGCCAGTCCCTTGCCGGCGGCGACCGCCGTCAGCGCGTCGCCCGCGCGCGCGAAGGCCACATGGAGATCGATCCCCGGAACGCTGGTCGCGCCGTAGATGCCGGTGAACGATCCGCGGCCGGTCAGCTGGCTGCGACCGGTGTCGGCCTCGCCGAGATCGAGCTGGATGTCGTCGGGGTGATCTTGGGTGGTCGCGATCCGGTTGATCACCACCCGATCGAGCGGCAGGACGTTGTCGTCCAGGATGCGCAGAAAACCGCCCCCCTCCGCCACCACCTGGCGTCCGTCGAATCCGAAGATCGGATGTTTCGGATCGAGCGTCGACTGAATGAGCGAGACCGTCCCGTGCGTGTGCCGCAGCTCGAGCCCCCAGGCGCCCGGGAAGTCGAACACCGCGGTCAGATCGCCCAGCTCGGCGTCGGCGATCTCGAACTTGGAGCCGGGGCCGGGCGGCGTGCCCGGCGGCGGTGGGGGCGGCGGCGTCTTGGGCCCGAGCGCCGCCAGAAAGCCGATTCCGTCGCCATGTTTGAGCTGGGAGAACCGCCAGAGCGCCTTGGGGACGCGCAGCTCATGGATTGAAAAACTGCCGCCGATCAGGCTCCGCAGCCGGATCTTCGCCTCCAGGTACGGGACGTCGAGGACCACCGTCCCCTCCGGATCGACGATCTGCAGCCCCTCGACGGCCAGCGGGCTCGGCGCGTCGGTGGCGAGGTCGACGAGCGCCCGCAGGTGCCAGGTGACACCGCCGATGTGCATCTTGCCGGCGTTCGCCGGAAGCGCCCCCTCGATGAGCCGCCCGAGGCGCGGGCCCTGCAGCACGATCGAGGCCGCCAGCACAGCAAAAACGATCGTGCCGCCGAGGCCCAGCGCGATGAGGCGGGCGAGGCGGGCCAGGCGGACGAGACGAGCCCTCGGCAAGGGGGAACCATTGTGTCATAAACGCCCCGGGCCGTGCCTATGTCTGACGCCACATCTCACGCCACGTCCGCCGCCGCCGCGTCCGCCGCCGCCGCGTCCGTGGGGAAGCCCAGCCTGTTCATCGTCGACGCGTTGAACTTCCTGTTTCGCGCGTTCCACGCGCTGCCGCCGCTCACGACCACCAAGGGGCTGCAGACCGGCGCCATCTACGGTCTGGCGACGATGATCCTGCGCATCGAGCGCGAGGAGCGGCCGACGCACCTCTGCGTGGTCTACGACGCGCCCGGCGACAACTTCCGCAACGAGATTTTCGCCGAGTACAAGGCCCACCGCCCGCCGATGCCACCCGAGCTGGCGGCCCAGCTGGCGATGGTGCGGCAGGTGGTCGAGGCGTTCGGCCTGGCGCAGCTCGAGGTCGCGGGGTTCGAGGCCGACGACATCATCGCCACGCTGGCCAGGGTGGCGACCGAAGCGGGGATGGAGGTGGTCATCTGCTCGTCCGACAAGGACCTCATGCAGCTCTGCGGCGGCGCCATCACGGTGCTCGACACCATGAAGAACCGGCGCATCGGTGTGGCCGAGGTGCAGGAGAAGTTCGGCGTCCCGCCCGAGCTGGTGGGAGACGTGCTGGCGCTCATGGGCGACAGCGTCGACAACGTCCCCGGCGTCGAGGGGATCGGCCCCAAGACCGCGGCCGAGCTCATCAACAAGTTCGGCTCGCTCGAGGCGCTCCTGGCCCGGGCAACGGAGATCAAGGGGAAGCGGGGCGCGGCCATCGTCAACGCACGCGCGTCGATCCTCCTCTCGCGCGAGCTGGTCCGGCTGCGCGAGGACGTGCCGCTGCCGAAGACCCTGGCCGAGCTGCACCGGATCGATCCCGATCAGCAGCGCCTGGGTGGGCTCTTCCGGGAGCTGGAGTTTTCGCGTCTGGCCGAGCAGCTGGTCGCCTTCGACCGGGAGAACGCCAGCAAGGCCGCAGGGACGGGCCTCGTCGCCGCGCCGGCGCCGGTCGCTCCGGCCCCCGTCCCCGAGCCGCTGGTGGCGGTCGACACGATCCTCGATCACCAGGCGCTCGGCGAGCTCGGGCGGCAGATCGCCGAAGCGGGCGCGGTCGGCCTCGCCGCGCTCTACGACGGTGTGTCGGCCGTGCGGGGCGATCTGGTCGGCTTCGGGTTCGCGCTCCCCGGCGGCCGGCGCGCCTACCTGCCGCTTCACCACCGCTATCTCGGCGCGCCCGCCTGCCTGCCCGAGTCGGCGCTCGGCGAGCTGGCGGCGGTGCTGGCCTCGTCCGAGATCGCCAAGCACGCGCACGACGTCAAGACGTTGGAGGTGTTGCTCGGCCAGCGCGGCCTCGCGCTCGGCGGCGTGGCGTCGGATCCGATGTTGGCCGCCTACCTGCTCGACGCCGCGCGAACGCACTACGATCTCGACGTCGTCGCCGCCTCCGAGGGGCTGGCCCCGCCCGCGCCGCGCGGGAGCTGGCTGGGGACGGGCGCCTCGGCGCGCCCCGGGTCGGACATCTCCGTCGAGGAGGTAGGGCCGCGGCTCGGCGCCGAGGCGGCGGCGGCGCTGGCGCTGGCTGAGCGGCAGGCCCCCCAGATCGTCAGCGGGGGGTTCGAGTCGCTCTATCGTGACATGGAGCTGCCGCTCGCCGACGTCCTCGCCAAGGTCGAGTGCCGCGGCATCGCGCTCGACGTCGACAAGCTCCGCGAGATCGGCCACGAGGTCAGCACCTCGCTGGTCGCGCTGGAGGCGGAGATCCACGCCGCTGCCGGCGGGCCGTTCAACATCGCCTCCAACAAGCAGCTGGCAGACGTTCTCTTCGGCAAGCTGTCGCTGCCGGTCGGGCGGCGCACCAAGACTGGCCCCTCGACCGACGCCGACACGCTGGAGGAGCTGGCGGCGCTCCACCCGGTGCCGGCCAAGATCGTCGAGTTCCGCGCGCTGGCCAAGCTGCGCGGGACCTACATCGACGCGCTGCCGGCGCTGGTCAATCCGGCCACCGGGCGGTTGCACACCTCGTTCAACCAGGCGGTGGCGGCGACGGGGCGTTTGTCGTCGAGCAACCCGAACCTCCAGAACATCCCGATCCGCACGGAGCTCGGCCGTCGCATTCGCGAGGCCTTCATCGCCAAGCCCGGCCATCTCTTGGTCTCCGCCGACTACTCGCAGATCGAGCTGCGGATCCTGGCGCATTTCTCCCAGGACCCCGCCTTTTTGGAGGCGTTCCGCTCGGGCCAGGACATTCACCTGCGCACGGCCGCCGAGGTGTTCGGCGTGCCGCTCGAGGGGGTCAGCGGCGAGCAACGGCGGATCGCCAAGGCGATCAACTTCGGGCTCGTGTTCGGGCAGACCGACTTCGGCCTCGGTCAGGTGCTGCGCATCCCGCGCGCGCAGGCCCGTGCCTACATCGAGAGCTACTTCGCCCGTTACGCCGGCGTGCGGACGTACATGGAGCGGGCCATCGCCGACGCGCGGGCGGCGGGGGCGGTCTCGACGCTGTTGGGGCGGCGCCGGCCGCTGCCGGAGATCCGCGCCACCCGCGCCCAGGATCGGGCCTACGCCGAGCGGATCGCGCGCAACACGCCGATCCAGGGCTCGGCCGCCGACCTGCTCAAGCTGGCGATGATCCGGGTCGAGGGCGCGCTCGCCACCAGGACGGCGCCGGTGCCCGATGCGGCGCTGCTGCTCACCGTCCACGACGAGCTGGTGTTCGAGGTTCCGGAAGGGGGCGTTTCAACCTTCAAGCAATGGATTAAGAACGAGATGGAAGCGGTTTACGCCCTGGCGGTTCCGCTGGTGGTCGACGTCGGCGCCGGTCACACCTGGGGCGCCGCCCACTGACGGCTGTCCGAAGGCGCGCGAATCGCGGCCGGTCGGGTATTATCAGGATCCATCTGATGCGGGGAACGACTTCAATCGGCTGGGGGCGGCGTGTGGTGGGTGTTGGTCTCATTGGGGGCCTCATCGGCGCGGCAGTGGCAATGGGCGGATGCCGCCGTTCTTCGTTGGCGCCGTCGTCACCGCCGTCTTCGTCGCCGTCTTCGTCGCCGTCTGGCCAGGCGCCAGCGTGTCCGCCAACCGCCGCCGCGCCGGCCGGGGATCGCGACCCGCCCGAACCGCCGCCGCGCGCGCTGCGTCGCTGCTTCCCCGAGCAGCCGGCCTGGGTCGACGCGCCGGTCGCCGATCTGCTCGACAAGGCGGCGGAGCTCTTCGACAAGGGGGACTACATCGGGACCCTGGCCTGCGCCGAGGAGGCCGCGCGCGCGGCGCCCCGCTCGGTCGAGGCGCACCACAACCGGGCGATCGCGCTGATGCGCCTCGATCGCCTGGACGAGGCGCGCGACGCGTTGGAGCTGGCGCTGGCGCTCTC
The DNA here is from genome assembly GCA_036267635.1 of Polyangia bacterium. Classification (GTDB taxonomy): domain Bacteria; phylum Myxococcota_A; class Polyangia; order Fen-1088; family Fen-1088; genus JADGRB01. The sequence continues at coordinate 32,042 of DATAVR010000068.1, forward strand.
GCCCGACGATCCGGAGACGCTGGAGGCGGCCGCCGATCTGGAGATCAACCAGCTGCCACCGTCGAGCGATCGCTCGGCGCTGGGGCTGGAGTACGCGCGGCGCGGCAGCCGGCACGTCTCGCGCCGCGACGGGGAAGAGGTGGCGCGGCTGGCGCTGCTCGAGGGGCAGGCGCTCATCGACATTGGGCGAGCGGGCGAGGCGCTGCGCCGGATCGACGCCGCGCTGGCGGCCCAGCCGCGCTTTTCGGCGGCGGTCTACGAGCGGGGGGTGGCGCTGTTCGAGCTCTGTCGCTTCGAGGAGGCGCGCGCGACGTTCACCAAGGTGCTCACCGAGACGCCCGATCACGCGCACGCCCTCTACCACCTCGGGCTCATCGAGGAGCGGGCGGGTGACGAGGCGACGGCCGCGCGCCACCTGGCGGCCGCCACCGCGGCCGATTCCAAGTCGTTCCCTCCGGCGCCGCAGATCACCCAGAGCGACTTCACGGCCCGGGTGGAGCGCGCGGTGGCCGCGCTCCCCGCCGACTTCCGGCGCGATCTCTCGGGCGTCGACGTGCAGGCCGCCGATCTTCCCGACCTGGAGGATCTGACAGCCGAGAAGCCGCCGCTCTCGCCGACCATCCTCGGCCTCTTCCGCGGGCTGCCGCTCGACTACGACGAGCAGGCCGCTGCGCCGACGCCGGCGGGGCGATCCCGCAAGGGGCACGCGGCGCCGCCGTCGGAGAGCGGACCCGTGCAGTGTGAGTCGGGGGATCGCGCCATCGTCCTTTATCGTCGAAATCTGCTCCGCACCGTGAAGGATGGACCGGAGCTGGACCAGGCCATTACCCGCACGCTCCTGCACGAGGTCGGCCACCTGCGGGGCGAAGACGACGGATCGCTGCGCGATCGCGGCCTCGAGTAATAGATTAAGACGCGTGATTCGCGTCGAGGGGCTGTCGAAGAGGTACGGGCGCGCGGGGCCGCCCGCGCTCGACGGCGTCTCGTTCGAGGTGGGGCGGGGCGAGATCGTCGGCTTGCTCGGCCCGAACGGCGCCGGCAAGACGACCATGATGCGGATCCTGACCTGCTTCCTGGCGCCCACCCGCGGCGCGGCCACGCTGGGCGGGTGCGCGATCGCCGACGATCCGCGGGGCGTGCGGCGCGCGGTCGGATATCTCCCCGAGGCGGTTCCGCTGCCGCCCGAGATGCGGGTTGGCGAGTACCTCGGCTTTCGCGCCGCGCTCAAGGGGGTGGCGAGGCGTGCGCGGCCGGCGGCGGTCGCCGAGGCGATCGATCAGGTCGGCTTGGGGGAGCGGCGCGGGCAGATCGTGGGGACGCTGTCGCGCGGCTACCGGCAGCGGGTCGGGCTGGCCGACGCGCTCCTCGGACGTCCGCCCATCCTGATCCTCGATGAGCCGACCGTCGGCCTCGACCCCAACCAGATTCGCGAGACGCGCGCGCTCATCCGCGAGCTCGGGCGCGAGCGGACGGTTCTCCTGTCGACGCACGTGCTCTCGGAGGTAGAGGCGATCGCCACCCGGGTGATCATCCTTCACCGAGGCAGGGTCGTGGCCGCCGAGACGATGGAGGCGCTGCAGGCGCGGGTCTCGGGCGCCCGGCGGGTGATCGTCGAGCTCGCCGCGGCGGATCGGGTGCGCGGCCCGGAGATCTTGCGCGCCGTTGCGGGCGTCGGCGCGGTGGCGCCGCTCGGGGAGACACAGCTCGCGCTGACGCTCGCCGCGGGCGTCTCCGACGACGGCGAGATCCGCGCGGCAGTCTTTCGCGCGGCGGCCGCGGCAGGTCTTACCTTGCGTGAGCTGCGGGTGGAGGCCCCCTCGCTGGAGGAGATCTTCGCGCGCGCCACATCCGGGAACGGGGATCGACCCGCGTGAATCGCCTGCTCGAGATCGCCCGCCGAGAGTGGGCCGCCTATTTCCGCACGCCGGCCGGGTGGGCGGTGCTGGCGCTTTTTCTTTTCCTGCAGGGGGTCGTGTTCTGGATGTTCGTGCAGTTCCTCGGCCGGCCGGACGCGCCCGCGGGGGGCGTGATGGAGTTCTTCTTCGGCGGGACGATCCTCTACTGGATCGCGCTCGGTCTCCTGGCGACGGTGGTGCCGATGCGGCTCGTCGCCGAGGAGCTGCGCTCCGGCACGATCGAGCCGCTCTTGACCGCGCCGGTGTCGCCGGCCGAGGTGGTGGGGGGGAAATGGCTGGCCGCCTTCGGGTTCTATCTGGCGGCCTGGGCGCCCACGGTGCTCTATCTTTTTTACCTCCGCCGGGTCGGCGCGACGCTCGATCCGGGGCCCATCGCCGCCGGCTATCTCGGCACGCTCCTGCTCGGCGCGGCGGCGCTGGCGGTCGGCCTGCTCGCCTCGTCGCTGACCCGCAACCAGCTGGTGGCCGCCACGCTGTCGTTCGTCGCTTTTCTCGCCGCGCTGCTGACCGGCGCGCTGGAGGCGGAGGTGCGCTCGCCCGCCGCGGCCGCCGCGCTGCGCCGCTACAGCCTGTTCCGGGCCATGGAGGACTTCGGCCACGGGATCGTCGACACGCGGCCGGTGGTCCTGCTGCTGACCGTGGTCGTGCTGGCGTTGGTGGCGGCGGCGGCGCGCATCGGCGCGCTCGCCGGCCCCACGCCGCTCGACGCACCGCCGGCGCGGCGCTGGGCCGGGCGCATCGCGGCCTCGCTGGTCGCCACCATCGCGCTTCTCGTCAACCTCGTCGCCGCGCGCCACTACGTTCGCGGCGATTGGACGCGTGCCTCGCTCTACGCCCTCTCCGACGAGACGATCGCGGTTCTGCGCGGCTTGCCACGCCCGGTGGAGGCGACGGTGTTCCTCTACCCCAAGCGCGACTCGGAGCGGGCGCGGGCCATCGCCGGCTTCGTGCGCGAGCTGACCGAGCGCTGCGTGCGCGAGTCGCGCGGGATGTTCCACGCCGAGCTGGTCGACCCCGATCGCGCCCCCGAGCGCGCCGAGGCGGCCGCCAAGCGCTACGGCGTCGGTGCCTACGAGATGGGGCAGGGGGTGGTGGTCTTCACCTCGGGAGCGCGTTCGAAGGTCGTCAGCGAGGACGATCTGGTCGAGCCCGAGGTCGACGCCGACGGCGAGCCCGGGCCGGCCATTGCCGCCTGGCGCGGGGAGGGGGCGTTCGTCTCGGCCATATTGGCCGTCACCGACGATCATCCACCGGTCATCTGCTTCACCAAAGGGCACGGCGAGCCCGACATCGCGTCGGCCGAGGACGGCGGCTACGCGACCTTCGCCGAGAGCGTGCGCGCCGCCGGCGACGAGACCCGCGCCGTCGAACGCCTCTCCGACACCGGCGGATGCAGCGTGCTCGTGGTGGCCGAACCGACGCGCGCCTTTTCGGCGCCCGAGCTCGCCGCGGTCGAAGCTTTTACAGACGGGGGCGGGCGTCTGCTGGTGATGCTCGGTCCGGTGTTCGGGCCGGGCGGCACCGCGTTCGCGCACGTCGGGCTGGAGGCGCTGGCCGAGCGCTACGGCGTGCGGCTCGGCGACGATCTGGTCGTCGATCCGTCGCGCGCCAGCGACGTGGAGGGACCGTCGGTCTGGGCCGCCGGGCCCGACAGCTACGGCCGGCACCCGATCAGCGCGCGTCTCGGCGGCAGGCTCACCTTCTGGCCGCGCACGCGGGAGGTCGCGGCGCTCGTGCCGGCGCCGCCGGGCCTGACCGTCACGCCGCTCGTCCACACCAGCGCCGACGGCTGGGGAGAGACCGATCTGGCGACGATTCGCGGTGACGCCGATCTGGTGTTCGACGCCGCCCGCGATCGCAAAGGGCCCGTCCCCGTCGCGGTGGCTGTCGAGCGCGCGGCGACCGGCGCTGCGCCGGCGACGCGCCTGGTGTTCCTGGGGACCGGCCGGCTGGTGATGAACTACCGTCTCTCCGGCGTCACCTTGCGCGACTACGACGCCGACTTCGTCCTCGGCGCGCTCGCCTGGCTCACCGATCGTGAGGCCCGGATGGGGATCGGGCCCAAGATCGCCGAGCGGGTCGTGCTGTCGCTGACGGCGGGGCAGGTGAGCTGGGCGTTCCGGCTGTTCGCGCTGGGACTGCCGTTCCTGGCGCTGGCGGCCGGCGGATGGGTCTGGTCCCGGCGGCGGGTCTGATGCGCACCGTGGCCGTTCTCGCGGTGGTGGCGGCGCTGCTGGCCGGGTTCCTGCTGTTCGTCGATCGCCGCCCCACCGGCGATGGCGACCGCGACGGCACCAGTGGGCGGGCTCGCCTCGTCGACGCGTTCGATCGCGCGGCCGTCCGGCGGATCACCATTGCCCGCGCCGGTGCCGCGGCCTTCTCGCTGGAACGCCAGCCGCCCGGCCACGAGCCGAGTTGGAAGGAGATGCCAGGCGACGCCCCAGCCGACGCCGCCGCAGTGGAGGATCTCCTGGGCGCGATCGATCTGGCGGAGACGACGCGAACAGCGGATCTCACCGACGCGGCAGCCGGGTTGGCGCCGCCGAAGGTGACGGTCGTGCTCGACCAGCCGCGGGCTCCGATCACGCTGGCGCTCGGACGCGCCGACGTCGGGCAGGGGGTCTTCGCGCGCGCCGGCCGCTCTCCGAGCGTCCGGGTCGCCCCGCGGCATTTGCTCGATCTCGCCGATCGCGGCCCGGAGGCCTTCCGCGATCGGCGGCTCGTTCCAGTCGCGGCCGCCGACGTCGCGAGGGTCGAGTGGCACCAGGCCGGAGGCACCGAGGCGCGCCTTCTGAGTCGCGACGACGGCCGCTGGAAGAACGACGCCGGCAACTGGGTGGCGAACGGGCGGGTGGAAGAGTCGCTGCGGCGCCTCCTCGCGCTGCGCGCCGAGCGGTACCTCCCGGCGGCGGCACCTATCGGCGCGATCTCCCGGCTGGAGATCACCGTGGCCGGTCCGCGAAAGCTGATCCTGAGTGCGGGCGGCGGCCCGTGCGACAGCCGGACGCAGACCTTCGTCGAACGCGATGCTGAGGAAGGGACCTGCGTCTCGAGCGAACAGTTGGACGGGCTCTTTCGCGCGCTGGAGGCGGCGCGGGCGCCCGATCGGCGGCTCGTCTCGGCGCCGCCGAGCGCGGTCCAGCGGATCGAGATCACCGAGGGGACCACCCGGCTGGTGCTGGCGCGCGCCTCGGCCGGGAGCTGGCGTCTGGAGGCGCCGAAGGCGAGCTACCTCATCGACCAGCGCGCGGTCGACGACTGGCTGCTGGCGCTCGGGCGCGTCGACGCCCAACCGCCCCCGGCGGTCTCCCAGCCCCACGTCCGTCACCTGATCGTCGAGGGGCGCTATCGCGAGCAGGCCGAGGTATCGCCGGGCGATCCCGGCTATCCGCTGGTCGATCCCGATCCGCTCCGCTTTCGCGATCGCGCCGTGCTCGACTTCGCCCACTTCGACGCCCGCGAGCTCCGGCGCAGCGCCGAGGGGCGCACGATCGAGATCGCCAGCCGCGATGGCGACGACTGGCGCGCGGTCGCCCCGGCCGATGCGGCCGTCGATCGCACCGACGCCGCCCGGGTCGTCGGGGCGCTCGGCAATCTGCGGGCCGAGGCGTTTCAGGCGGAGGCGCCCGCGGGTGCGCCGGAGGTGACGCTCGAGATCGCCGTGCAGCCACCGGGCGAGCCGGCGCCGATCCGCCACACCGTCGAGCTCTACAAAAAGAAAGAGGCGCCCGGTTGTACCGGACGCCTCGATCGGGACGCCACTTTCAGCGTCGCCCCGGCGGTCTGCGATGAGCTCCGCCTGGGGCTGGTGAAGTAGCTACTTACCTTCTACTTCTTACCTTTGGCCGACTTCTCGGCGTCGATGCGGGCGCCGCCGACCTTCTCGGCCGGCTTCCCCTCGAGGTTGATGGTCTGCGCGTCGGGCGGGAGCACGGCGTTCCCCTCGGCGACGACGTTGCCCGTCGCGTCCTGCATCTTCTTGTGGATGATGAGGCCGTCCGAGGCGGCGAAGCCGCCCATCGAGTTGATCGAGAACGTTCCGGTCACCACGTACTGCTCGCCGGCCTTGGCCACCAGCGGCTTCGGCTTGCCGGTGTTCCAGTCCTTGACCGGGTAGTCGGCGACCAAGAGGCCGTGATCGACCTTGGTCGTCGCCGTGTCACCGAGGAAGAAGTGGGGCTGATCGCAGGGGCGGCAGCCGCCGGCCATCGCCTTCGGATCCGGCGCGGGCGGTCCCTTGCCCGGCAGGCCGCCCGACTTCATCTCCTTCTTTTTTTCCTTCTTGGTCTTGGCAGCGAGATCGTCGTTGCACTTCCGCTGCTCGGCGGGGCACTCGTAGATGGTCAGCAGGTAGGCCCGCACCTGGACGTCCTTGTCCAGGTACTGGTTCATGTGCTTGCGCAGGCCGTAGATCGACATCTCGCCGCTGGGGTATTTTTCCGGCGCGGTCTGGATGTTGAAATTCGGGGGCGGCGGCAGATCCACCTTGATAGGTGGCAGCTCTTGCCCCTGACCGTAAGCTAGCCGAACACTGCTCGGCGCGAGCAGCGCCAATGCCAAAGGAATGGTCCGGTGATATACGGTCGGCAGTCGCTTCATGGACGAGCCCTCCACCGCGCGATGCGGGTGACCCTGAATAACACAGCAGTTTTCGTCCGGCAAGCGCGGCCGTCACTGGTCGCGCTCATGCTTGTGCTCGCCTTTTTTTCGGCGGCAGGCTGTCGTTCGAAGAAGGGGCCGCCCGTCGGTGGGCACACGGCGGCGGCTCCCGATCTCGGGCCGCTGCGGCCGCCGCCTCCTCCCGCCGAGGCGGTTCCGGAGCCGGCCGCCGTCCCTGCGCCGGCTCGTCGTGGCGGCTCGCTGCGCGTTCATCTCGACGCCGAGCCGCAGAGTCTGTTGCCGCTCGCCGAAGGGGATGCCGCGGCGGCACAAGTGACGAACGGTCTCGTCTACGAGACGCTGCTCGACTGCCGCGACGGAACCTACCGGCCTGGCCTCGCCGAGAGCTGGGACGTCTCGAACGACGGCATGCGCCTGGCGGTGCGGGTGCGCAGCGGCGTGCACTGGCACGACCGCCGCGCGTTCGGCGTGCTCGACGTGCAGGGGACCGTCGAGCCGCTGTTGCGAACCGGCGCTGACGCTCCGGTCCTGCGCGCCGAGCTGGCCGACGTGGCGTCGATCGAGCTCGTCACCGAGCGGACCATTCGCTTCGTGCTCAAGCGCCCCTCCGACCTCGCGCTGCGGGCGCTCTGTGACGTGCCGATGCTCCCCGATCACCTGGTCCACGGCATCCGCCCCGAGGCGTCGCCGATCGCCCGCCAGCCGGTCGGGACCGGCCCGTTTCGTTTCGGCGGATGGGACCACGGCAAACGGATCCGCCTCGAGCGCAACCCCGAATATTGGGGAGAGGCGCCCGGCGTCGACGAGATCGTGTTCGACGTCGATCCCGACGCCATCCGCGCGCTCAACCGCACCCGCCGCGGCGACATCGACCTGCTGTCGCGGGTGATCGACGCGCACTATCCGGATCAGGTCGAGCCGACCACGTTGCACGGGGACACCACGCTGCTCCGGATGCGCTCGCGCCGCTATTCGTTCCTCTCCGTCAATCACCTGCACTACCCGCTGGCCGATCCCCGCTTTCGCAGGGCGCTGGCGCTGCTCTGGGATCGCGCCCGCTTCGCCGGCGAGCTGCACAACGATCTGGCGGTTCCCATCGGTGGCCCGCCGCTCACCGGCGATCTCCCGGCGCCGGCGCTCGATCGGCCACGTGCGGCCAGCGCGCTCGACGACGCCGGTTACCGCGACAGCGACGCCGACGGCGTGCGCGATCACCTCGGCCACCCGATTCGCCTCACGCTGCTCGAGCCGGCGGGCAATCGCCAGTTTCACGTCGAGGCGCACGCCTTCGCACTGGAGGCACGGAAGGTCGGGGTCCTGATCGATCTGTTGCCCGCGGACGCGGCGACGATCCTCCAGCGGCTCAAGCGCGGCGAGTTCGATCTGGCGCCCCTCATCTGGGAGGGGACGCCCGACGAGGATCCCGAGCCGCTCTACGGCGGCGCAGGTGCCTTCAACTACGGCGGCTATCGTTCGAGCGCGCTCGAGGCGCTGATCGACGAGGCGCGCGGCGCGGCCGGCCCGGCGGCGCGCGCGCCGATCCTGACCCGCATTGCGCGGCTCCTGGCCGACGACCAGCCGGTTATTTTTCTCTACCGCTACGACGTCCCGGCGTTGGTCTCGACGCGCGTGCACGGGCTGGCCGCCATCGGTGATCGGTTCGACCTCCGGCGCGTCTGGCTCGATCCATGATCGCGCTCGCGCTGGCGTTCGTGCTATCGCTCGATCCGGTGCCTGCGGCGAGCGGCTGCTTGCCGGCGCAGCCGGCGCCGGGGCCCGGTCTCGCCGATCCTTTTCGCGCGCCCGATCCCCAGGCGACCGAGCTGAACGCCGCGGCGAAGGTTCTCTATCGCCAGGGGAAGTGGGAGGAGGCGCGCGCGCAATACCGGGCCGCCGAGGCGGCCGATCCGACCTTCCTGGCGCCGCGCCTCAACGTCGCCTGCTCGTTCGTGCGGCAGGAGCGGTTCGGCGAAGCGGTGGCCGAGGTGCGCGCGCTCGTCGAGCGCGCCTACGTCCCCTGGTCGCGCGAGGTGCGCGAGGCGGCCGATCTGGGGGCGCTCCAGGCGCAGCCGCAGATGGTCGACGTGAAGCGCGCGCTCGGCGAGGCTGCGCGCGCCTGGGGCGCCGGGCTCGACCAGAGCGTCATCTTCGTCGGGCGGTTGCGAGTGCCGCTGCGCGTCCCGCCGGAGGTCGCCGGCGAGTTCATCTTGAACCCGCACCAGGAGGTGTTCGCTTTCACCCCGGCGACGGGCCGATTCCGCCAGCTGACCGCCGAGGACGGACACGTGGTGGCGGTGGCGCTCGCCCCCGATCGCCGCCGGATCGTCTACGTCACGGCCGAGAAGCTGGTCCGCGGCGCCAGGCCCGATGCCGCGACCTTGGACGGCGTCGCGCTCGGCGAGCTCACCCTCGCCACCATGACGAACGATCCGCCGATCGCGATCCCCGGCGGCGTTCGCAGGATCGAGATCGCCGGAACGCCGCACGGGTTCGCCTACCGGATCGACGGTCCCCGCACGGACGGGCGCTTCGTGGTCGGTTCTGACCACACGCTGGTCCCCCTGACCGGCGCCAGGCCGCCGGGGGCGCCGCTCGCGGTGCTGACCGCCGACGGTGCGCTGCCCGCGTCGGCGGTCGCGGTGCCGGGTGGAGGGTGTCCGGTCAAGGCCCGCGACACGAAATCGGCCGGCGGCGGACGCGTCGTCGTACTATCGGCGCGTGGGTATCCGCCGCGGACGATCGGCGGAGCGTTCGGTGCGGGCTTGGCCGGACTTCCACTGCCATGACCCCGCCGCATCTTTCACCCAGGAGGAGGCAAAAAATTGCGCTGGATCGAAGGTAGGATAATGTACGACTATGTCGGCGAAAAATCGTTTCATCTGGATTGTTCCTGCGTTCGTGGTCGCGTCCTGGCTGGCGGTTCGCTCGCTGGCGGCGCTTCCCGCCTACGACCTCTTGGACGACCCCCCGTTGGCGCTCTCCTCCTCCGAGATCCCGGACCCGGTGTTGGCCGAGATGATCTCTCGCTTCGCCGTCGAAGCGCGCGCCCACCGCAATTAGTCTCCGCCGGAGGCCGGCCATGACCCTCTGTCTGGTCACGGGCGGGGCGGGTTTCATCGGCTCGTCGCTGGCCCGCGCCCTCATCGCGCGCGGCGACCGCGTGCGCGTCATCGACAACTTCTCGTCCGGCAAGCGCGAAAATCTCGCCGACATCGCCGACCGGATCGAGTTGGTCGACGGGGACATCCTGGACGATCGCGCTCTCGGTCGGGCGATCGAGGGGGTCGAGCTGGTGTTTCACCACGCGGCCATCCCCTCGGTGCCGAAGTCGATGGCCGAGCCGCTCGAGAACCACGCCGCCAACGCCACCGGCACGCTGCGCGTCCTCGAAGCGGCGCGGCGCGCCGGGATCCGGCGCCTGGTCTACGCGGCCTCGTCGGCCGCCTACGGCGACGATCCGGTGCTCCCCAAGATCGAGACGATGCCTCCAGCGCCGATCTCGCCCTACGGCGGCTCGAAGCTGGCCGGCGAGCAATACGCGCAGATCTACGCGCGCGCCTACGGCGTGGAGACCGTCTGCCTGCGCTACTTCAACGTGTTCGGGCCACGGCAGGATCCGGCCTCGGAGTACGCGGCGGTGATCCCCAAGTTCATCACCTCGGCGCTGGCAGGGAAGCAGCCGCGCATCTTCGGCGACGGGGCACAGTCGCGCGATTTTTGTTACATCGACAACGTGGTGGAGGCGAACTTCAAAGCCTCCATCGCCGACGCGCGCGCGGTCTCGGGCGGCGTCTTCAACATCGGCTGCGGTCAGGCCACCGACCTCAATCGCGTGGTGGCGCTCATCGGCGACTTCCTCGGCAAGAAGGTGGCGGCGATCTACGAGGACGAGCGGGTCGGCGACATCAAGCACTCCTTCGCCGACATCGGGTCGGCGCGGGCGCGCCTCGGCTACACGGCGGGCGTCTCGTTCGCCGACGGGCTCGGCCGGACCATCGACTGGTATAGATCCAAAGCGTGAGCCTCCTTTCGATGACCGGGTTCGGGCGCGGGTCGGCGGACGTCGGCGAGCGCCGGCTGCGCGTCGAGATCCGTTCGGTCAATCACCGCGGCCTCGATCTCAAGATCCGCAGCAGCGATCCGGACGCCTTCTGCGACGCCGAGATCGGGCGCGCGGTCCGGGCGGCCGTCGAGCGGGGAGCGATCACGGTGCAGATCCGTGACGAGTCAGCGGCGGCCTCGGCGGGGATCGACGAGGGGCGCGTGCGGGCGCTCTACGGCGTGCTCGAACGCCTGCGGCAGGAGCTGGAGATCGAGGAGCCGGTGACGCTGGCGACGGTCGGCACCTACCTCGACGCGAGCCACGGATCCGAGCTCGCGGGCGAGGCGCTGTGGGAGCTCCTGCGTCCGGCCGTGGCGGCGGCGCTCGGGGAGCTCGGGGCGATGCGGGCGCGCGAGGGGGCCGCCCTGGCCGTGGATCTGGGCGCGCGGCGGGCGCACCTCGGTGTGCTGGCGGCGACCCTGCGAGCGCGGGCGGCAGTGCTGCCGGAGAAGTTCGCCCACCGGCTGCAGGAGCGCCTCGGGGGACAAGACAGGCAGCTCGGGCAGCTGGGGATCGACCCGGCGCGGCTGGCGCAGGAGGTCGCCCTCATGGCCGAGCGGCTCGACGTCACCGAGGAGCTGGTCCGGCTGGACACGCACCTCGGCCACCTGGCCGAGATCCTGAAGGCCCACGGCGCGGTCGGTCGCAAGCTCGATTTCGTCATCCAGGAGATCGGGCGCGAGCTGAACACCGTCGGCTCGAAGGCGCAGGACGCCGAGATGGCGGCGCTGGTCATCGACGCCAAGGCCGAGCTCGAGAAGCTGCGCGAGCAGGCCCAGAACGTCGAGTAGCCCGTTGAGCCTTCGACCGCTGTCGACGGCGATGACGATCGCGTGGGCGAAGCGAGGCTCCGCCGAGCGCAGCCCGTCGCGGGAGGTTGCAGGAACCCTTCCAGGGTTCCTGATAGAATCGACGCCGATGACAGACGAGGAGCTGGGCGCGCGGAAGGGCATCTTGCTGGTGATTTCGTCCCCCTCGGGGGCGGGCAAGACGACGCTGGCGCACCTCCTCGCCGAGCAGGAGCGGCTCGAGTTCTCGGTTTCGTACACCACGCGCGCGCCGAGGCCCGGCGAGCGTGACGGTGTCGACTACAAATTCATCACCGAGGACGAGTTCACGCGGATGGTCGACCGGAACGAGTTCGCCGAATGGGCGGTCGTCCACGGGGCCCGCTACGGCACGGCGATCCACACCGTCAATCGGGCGCTCGAGGACGGCAAGGACTACCTGTTCGACGTCGACTGGCAGGGCGGGGCGCAGATCCGGCGGCAATGGCCGGAGGAGAGCGTGCTGGTCTTCATCCTGCCGCCCTCGATGGCGGAGCTCGAGCGGCGGCTGCGGCGCCGCGCCACCGACGCGCCGGCGGCGATCGAGCGCCGGCTCCTCACCGCCACGCGCGAGCTCGAGCACTTCGGGGAGTACGACTTCCTGGTGGTGAACGACAACCTCGAAACCGCGCTCAAGGAGCTGTCATCTATATATGTGGCGGCTCGCTGCTCGCGGGCGCGGCGCGGTCATTACGGCCACGCGCTCTTGGGCGAGGGGCGAACGAGGGGGCAGCCTCCCACCCAATGACCGAGGTTCAAGAGATCTGCGCGCAGGTCCGCGGCTACGACGCGGCGGCGGACACCGGGCTCATCGAACGCAGCTTCGCCTTCGCCGCCGAGCGCCACGCCGGCCAGAAGCGCCGCTCCGGCGAGCCGTACGTGGTTCACCCGGTCGGCGTGGCGCGGATCATTTCGGAGCTGCGGCTCGATGTCCCGTCGGTCTGCGCGGGCCTCTTGCACGACTGTGTGGAGGACACCAGCGCCACGGCCGAGGACATCGGGCGGCTGTTCGGGACCGAGATTCAGTTCCTGGTCGAAGGGGTCACCAAGCTCGGGCAGATCCCCTGGACGACCCGCGAGGAACGTCAGGCGGAGAACTTCCGCAAGATGCTGCTGGCGATGGCCCGCGACATCCGGGTCATCCTCATCAAGCTCGCCGATCGCGTCGACAACATGCGGACGCTCGGGCACATGCCGCGCGACAAGCAGGAGCGGATCTCGCGCGAGACGATGGAGATCTACGCGCCGCTCGCCAACCGGCTCGGGATCCAGTGGATGAAGGTCGAGCTCGAGGACCTGGCGTTCCAGTACCTCGATCCGGCCGAGCACGACACCCTGGTGGCGCGGCTCGCCGAGACGGCCGGCTCGCGCGAGTCGTACATCACCGAGGTGGTCGAGCGGCTGAAGACGGTGCTGGCGGAGGGGGAGATCAAGGCGCAGGTCTGGGGGCGCGCCAAGCACCTCTGGTCGATCTACCAGAAGATGAAGAAGACCGGCCGCGACGTGGAGCAGATCTACGACGTCCTCGCCTTCCGGGTGATCACCGAGTCGGTGCGCGACTGCTACGCGGTCCTCGGCGTCGTCCACTCCAACTGGACGCCGGTGCCGGGGCGCTTCAAGGACTTCATCGCGCTCCCCAAGCCGAACCTCTACCAGTCGCTGCACACCACGGTGATCGGGCCGCGGGCCGAGCGGATGGAGGTGCAGATCCGGACGCAGGAGATGCACCGGATCGCCGAGCAGGGGATCGCGGCGCACTGGAAGTACAAGGAACAGAAGACCCCCGGCGCCGACGACGGCAAGGCCTTCGCCTGGTTGCGCCAGCTGATGGAGTGGCAGCGCGATCTGAAGGACCCGACCGAGTTCATCGAGACGGTGAAGATCGATCTCTTCCAGGACGAGGTCTTCGTCTTCACCCCCAAGGGGGACGTCAAGGCATTGCCCAAGGGGTCGACGCCGATCGATCTCGCCTACGCCATCCACTCGCAGGTCGGCGAGCACTGCTCGGGCGCCCGGGTGAACGGGCTCATCGTGCCGTTGCGCTACGCGCTCCGCAACGGCGACACGGTGGAGATCCTCGCCTCGGCCAACCAGAAGCCGTCCAAGGACTGGCTCAAGTTCGTCATCACCAGCCGGGCCCGCACCAAGATCCGCCACTTCATCCGGATGGAGCAGCGCGAGCGCAGCGGCCAGATGGGCCGCGATCTCCTGGGGCGAGAGCTGCGCAAGCAGGACGCCTCGCTTGCTTCGGCGGAGCGCGATGGCCTCCTCGACGCGGCGGCGCAGCGTTTGCGGCTCGGCACCGCCGACGAGCTGCTGGTGGCCATCGGTTACGGCAGGGTCAGCCCGGGTCACGCCGCCGACGCGGTCCTCATCGATCGCGTCGTCAACGGAGCAGCGCCTGCCGCGCCGGCCGCCGAGCTCCCAGCCGCCGCGCGCCGCCCGATCGTCAAGCGCTCGATCGGTGGCATCAAGGTGCAGGGCGAGGCCGACATCCTGGTCAAGTTCGCCAAGTGCTGCACGCCGGTCCCGGGCGACTCGATCGTCGGGTTCATCAGCCGAGGCCACGGCGTCGTCATCCACCAGCGCGAATGCCCGAAGGCGCTCGATCTCGATCCGATGCGCAAGGTCGACGTCAGCTGGGACGACGAATCGAAGACGGTCCGCCCGGTCGCGGTCCAGGTTACCTGCTCAGACCGGCCGGGCCTGCTGGCCGCCATCTCCAAGTCGTTTACCGAGCACGGGGTCAACATCTCGCAGGCGAGGTGCCGGACCTCCGAGGACGGCCGCGCGGTGAACACCTTCCAGGTGACGGTCGGGCATCTCGACCAGCTGAAGACGGTGCTCCGGAACCTGGAAACGATCCAAGGGGTGGTTTCGGCCACCCGGCTGTGATAGAAGGCCGCGGCGATGGCTTCGAACACGCGAAAAACTTGGAAGCGGCGGGTGCGCAAGCACGTCAACATGGGCAAGAAGCGTAAGGCGGTGGAGTCGAAGCGCTCGACCCCTTCTGCCGAGGCGCTGTTTGCGGAGCTCGGCACGCCCGGAAAAAACTAGCGTCCGCGCGCCCAATGCGCCCCAAAGAGGCCCGAAGAAAGGGGCAGGGGCCGAGTCATTGGTGACGCAATTATTGGGCAATTATTGATCTTGGTGCCGAAGTGTGCGTTAACTATGGTTTAACGTCTCGCGACGACCGGCGACCTCGCCTGCTCGTCCCCAGGTCGTGAGGCCAGGAGCCGGATGAAAGTCTGCCCGAACTGCCAGACCAAGTATCCCGACGACGCCAATTTTTGTCCGCAAGAGACCTGCGCGACGCCGACCGGCCCGCGCCGGCTGGACGTCATCTCCGAGGCACCTGCCGTGCGGTACGAGATGGAGGGACAGATCGGCGGCAGCCGCAGCGGCGAGGTGTTCCGTGCGCGCGATCTGCAGACCAGCGCGAACGTCGTCTATAAGCGGGTGAACCGCGCTGTCCTGACCTCGCCGGCCGTGGTCGAGCGCTCGCAGCGCGAGCTCAAGCAGTTGCAACGGGCGCAGAGCCCGCGGCTCGCGCGGGTCCTCGACTTCGGCAAGGAGCCTGACGGGCAGCTGTTCGTCGTCAGCGAGCTCTGCGAGGGCCCACCGCTCGGCCAAGTGGTGGCGACCTCCGGTCCCTTCAAGCTCGATCGCGCCAAGAAGATCGCCGCCCAGATCGGCGAGGCGTTGCTGGAAGGCCAGAAGGTGGGCGTCGTTCACCACGATCTCGCCCCCAAGAACGTCCTCGTCGGCGCCGACGACCAGGTGAAGGTCATCAACTTCGTGGCGCCGGTGCCGGTCACGGAGACCGTCTTTGGCGTTCCCGAATACCTGTCGCCCGAGCAGGCCGAGGGAAAGCTGGTCGACCAGCGCTCGAACACCTATAGCCTCGCCGGAATCCTGCTCTTCATGCTGACGGGCGAGCCGCCCGTCGAAGGGGACAACGCGGCCGCGGTCCTGGAACAGGTGCTCAAAGGCGCGGTGGTCCCGCCCAGTCTGCGCGTCCAGGGGAGCCTGGGGCTCAACGCCGAGATCGACCGGGTGGTGATGAAGGCGATGGACAAGAGTCCAAACCGCCGCCCGCTGACCCTACGCCAGTTTCTGACCGACGTGGCGGGGATGATGGCGGTCGCCACCGCCACCGCCGATCCCACCCGCGGCGTGGGATTCGCCAAGACGATGATGTTCGCGGGCGGCTCGCCCGAGGCGCAAAAGCTGGTCAACCAGGCGTTGGCCGCGCGGGCCGAGGCCAACGGCGCCGCGGCACAGGCACAAGCGGCGGCCGCTGGACCGAACGCGACCGCCCCCATCGCGATGATCGCCTCCGAGGCGCCGGGGCCAGGTGATTCGCAGGCGACGCCGCCTCCGGTGGCACGCCCCCAGGGCACCGAAGCGCCCGGTCCCCGACGAACGCACGGCGCGGCCATCGCCGCCACGATGGTCGCTCTGCCGGCGGCCAGGATCCCTGGCGGAGCCGCGCGACCGGGTGAGCTCGACGGCGCGATGCCGGCGACGCCGCCGCCGGTGGGCGCCGCGCCGCTCGCCACCGGTGCGGCGGCCGGGCCCAAGCCGACCGGCGCCGCCGCGTTTCGGGAGACGCTCTGGTTCAAGCAGGGTGACGTCGATCAGATGGTCGCCGACGCCCGCGCCAAGCTCGACGCCTCGCGCGGGAAGGTCGCGGCGCCCGCGCCCGAGCCGGAGGTCTTGCCGGCCGAGACGAAGCCGCTCGAAGATCGGTACCGCGACGACGGCACGGTCTCGGTGGACGATCGCAAGAAGTACTCGCTGCGCTCGGGCGCTACCAGCGCAGGGCTGCCGGCCGTGGGCGGCGTGGTCCCGGGCGATCGGATGAGCGCCGAAGAAATGATGGGCGAGATCGGCGGCGGCAAGCGCACCGTCATCATCATCGCCGCGATCGCTGTCGTGTTGGCCGTGGTGGTCGGGATGTACCTCACGTTCCGCGGCAAGCACGTCGCGCAGAGCGCCGCCGCCCTGACCCCGGTCGCCGTGCCGACGCAACCGACGACGCCCCCGCCATCACCGCCGCCCGCGCCGCCCGCCGCCGCGGCAGCGCCCGCCGCTCCTGCGCCCGCCGCTCCGACGGCTGCGGCCGCTGCGGGCAACGACGACGATCAGGCCGCCGCGACCAAGTCGCACCCGGCCGCGGCCAAGAAGCACGCCGCGAAAAAATCCAAGGGCAAGAAGCGCCGCTAGAGCTGGTGCGCTAAAGCAAGCAATCGATCGACAGCCGCCGCGACCGCCGCGGCGACCGCGGCGACGCTGCCGCCAGCGTCGAGGATCACGGCGCGCGGATCGGCGGCGCAGAGCTCGCGGTAGCGGGTGGCGACGCGGGCTTGGACATCGTCGGCGTCGTAGCGCTCGTCGGGGCGGCCGGCGGCGCGGCGGCGGGCGGCCGCCACCGGCACCGGGACGTCGAGAAGCAGGGTCAGATCGGGCGCCCGCAGATCGCGCGCGAGGCCGGACACCCAATCGCGCTCCGCCTCCTGGGCTTGGTAGGCGAGCGAGGAGAGCAGGTAACGGTCGGAGATGACGTCCATCCCGGCGGCCAGCGCGGGATTGATCTCGCGGGTCAGGTGATCGCGTCGATCGGCGGCGAAGAGAAGCGCCATCGCCAGTCCGTCGGCGGGTGCGCCGTCGGGCAGCTTGTGGCCGCCGAGCAGGATCTCGCGCAGCAGCCGGCCGACCGGCCCCTGGCTCGGCTCGCGCGTGCCCTGAACCTGCCGCCCGCGCTGTCGCAGGTGATGCTCGAGCAGCCCGAGCTGGGTGGTCGTTCCGGATCCGTCGATCCCTTCGAGCACGATGAAGAGGGGTGGGGGGGCCATTGACGACTCTTGAGTAAAACGCCTCGTCGATCTACACGGAGAACGCGGTGGCGAAAAGACGAATCGCGCAACGGATGGCGCTCGGCTTGGTGCTGGCGCTGGCCGCCTCTCCCGGTTGCCGCCGATCGAGGGGGCGATCCGCCGCGCCCAACACCTCGGCGTCGTTGATCGACGCGCGCGACGTCCTCTGCGTCGAGCGTCCCGAAGGATGCATCTGGTGCGAGGGGCGGGGGCCGACCCCGCCGCTGGTCGAGCCCGACGCCATTCCGCCGTCGCTGTGCGACCCCAAGGACCCGGGTGATTGCGTCGACTTCTGCTCGCGGCTGGCGCCCGAGTGCGCCGTTTCCTGGCGGACGACGCCGAGCTGCCTGCTTCCGACGGAGCAGGAGTTCCGGCGCGAGGTCTTTCGCCGCGACACCGCCGATCGGCCCGAGGCGATCGTGCAGGGGCGCGTCACCGACGAGGCGGGGCGGCGGATCGAGGGGGCCAAGATCCGTGTCTGGTTCCAGGGGACCGACATCCTCGACGACGTATCGGGCAAGGACGGCGGCTACCGGGTGCGGCTGCGCGCGGGGCCCTGGACCTACTCCGTCCGCGTGAGCCACGCGGGCCTGGCCACCGAGATCGCCGACCTGCGCATCGATCGCGCCGGGAGCACGCTGCGCAACTTTCGTCTGGCGCCGGAGTCGACGATCCGAGGCCGCGTCACCGGCAGCACCGGCGACCCGATCGGCGGCGTCGCCATTCACGCCGTGCGCAGCCCCGACGATCTGGTCGATGCCGGCGAGACGCAGAGCCTCGACGACGGCAGCTATGCGATCTCCGGGCTGGACGTGAAGCGCTACTTCCTGCGCGCCTCGAAGTTCGGGTGGCTGCCGCAGATGCTCAAGTGGGGCGTCATGGCCCCCGCGACGCGGGTGGGGTTCAAGATGGTCCGCACCGGCGTCATCGAGGGGCGGGTGCTCGATGCCGACGGGGAAGGGCAGGCCAACGCCACCGTCGTGGCGCTCCCTTCGGTCGGCCTGGGGAACGCTGGCTCGCCGATCATCTGGGCGGTCGACAGCGACGGCAAGTTCGCGCAAGACCGGTTCGAGCCGGGCACCTACTATCTTTGGGCCCGGCGGGGCGAGATGCTGGTCTTCCCGCCGGAGAAGATCGAGATCAGCGACACGAGCCTCGACGCGCGGATCGAGCTGCGCCTCTCACACCGCGGGGCGCGCGTCCGCGGTCGGGTGATCACCCGCGGAGGGACCGCGTTCGATCCCGACACCCGGGCGGTGCTCTTCGGGCAGTCCCCGCTGGCGCTCCCGCGCAAGGCGGTGGGAGAGATCGACCACGACGGCGCGTTCGCGGTCGGCGCGCTCTTGCCGGGGCGCTACGAGATCTCGGTGCGGGTCGGCACCCGGATTCTCCCGATTCTGAGCGGCCCCCGCGAGGTGGAGATCCCGATCGAGCCCGGGGCCACGGTCGATCTCTCAGACACCATCGTCGTCCGCCCGCAAGCCGAGGAGTGACGCTCAGAACCGCGAAGCGAGCCGGGGGCGTGGGGGGCCCAACGGCGCGCAGCGCCCGACGCCCCCCGAGCTCAATGCAAGATGCGCATGCGGCTGAGGCAGTCAGCCAGCACGTGGTGGCTCTCGTTCTCGAACGAGGTGAAGCGGACCGCCATTCCCGAGACGGCGCGGCTGCTGCCACCTTGCGTGAAGTTGATGAAGTAGTGGTTCTTCACCTCGCCGGTCGCGACCACCTCGCCCGAGCTGTCGGGGGTGAGGAAGCAGACGCGGACGGCGGCGCCGAGGGGCAGTGGGTCCGGCAGCTCGAGGAAGATCCCGCCCGCCGAGACATTGCGAGCGACGCAGTAGAGCTCGCCGAACAGCAGTGACTCGACCCGGACAGTGAACATCTTGTCGAACCGAAGGTGCGCCCGCTGATCCCGAAGCGACTCATCGGAAGGGGAATCGAGGATGATCGACATACAGGCATCGTACATTGTCGTTAAATGAAGTCAAAAAACTTACATGTAGGATAAATGACACGGCACGGCGACGGGCCGGCGAACGGCGCGCACGACCACTTGCTGAAGTGGGGCCCGGTCGCGCTCTGGGCGGCCGTTCTCGTTCTACTTTCGTCCGTACCTGGGACTGATCTTCCGCCGCTGCCGGGACAGTCGGACAAGCTCCTTCACGCCGCCGTGTACGCCGTTCTCGGCGCGCTCTGGCTGCGCGGGCTGCGTCTGACCTGGCCGTGCTGGGGCCGGGCGCGTGCGGTCCTGATAGCGGCGATCCTGTCGGCGCTGTTCGGAATCAGCGACGAGTTTCATCAGGCGTTCACGCCCAGGCGAACGCCCGACTGGCACGACCTCTTGGCCGATGCCATCGGTGGTCTCATCGGTGCCTGGATCCTGACGCTGGTCCTCGCCCGCCGTCGCGATAGCTCAAAATCCGACGCTGCTCTATGATGGTCGCGGGCTCCACCCGAGATGCTCCCCGACGAGAGGACCACCCACCGCAACGAGCTCCCGCTGCCGAGCGAGGCCGAAGGGTTGATCGTCGCGCCGGATCGGGCGATCGCGCGACCCCTGATTACCTTTTTGCGCGGCCAGGGGCTGACGGTGCGGACGGCCGAAGACGCCGACTCGGCGTTCGAAGAGGCGCTGCTGCACCCGCCCGACGTGGTGGTGATTGACGATCGCGTGCGCCCGACCGGCAGCGTCGATCTCTGCGCGCGCTTGAAGGACAACGTGCGCACGCATTTCGTGCCGGTGATCGTCTGCGCGCTCAACGACCTGCGCAGCTTTCGCGTGCGCGCGCTCGCGGCCGGTGCCGACGCCGTGTTCGTGCCGGCGACCGACGCCCAGGAGCGGCGGGCGCGGCTCTGGGCGCTCCTGCGGACCCGGGCGCTCCAGAAGCGCGCCGAGCGGAGCCACCGGACGCAGCAGTCGGCGATCGTCGAGCGGCGCCACTGGCTGTCGCACTTCCTGCACGATCTGACGGGGCAGGTGGCGGCGTTGGCGGCGAACGTCGACTACCTGGCCAAGTTCGCGCCACCCGAGGCGGACGCCCGGCGGCAAGACTTCGACGAGAGCGTCTCGGACGCACAAGGGGTCTTCGAACGGCTCAAGGGGACGATGCGTACGGTGATCGACTACGATCGCTTCGAGACCGGCCAGCTCGTTCCGCGGGAGACGCGGCTCTACCTCGGCGAGACGGCGGCCGAGGTGGTCGAGGAGCTGCGGCGTCACGCCACGATCGCCGACAAGGGGCTCGCGCTCACCCGCCCCGAGAACGAGCGGGCGCTCTACGGCGATCGCGAGCTGCTGGCGGCGGCGATGCTGAACCTCGGCATGGGGGCGCTCCGGCGCATCCCCTCGCGCGGGACGCTTTCGATCGAGGTGGGGGCGACCGACAGCGGCGTTCGGTTTCGCGCCGTGGCCCCCGGTCCCGCGCTGGCCGTCGCGGAGCGGATGCGGATCTTCGAGCCCTACGGCCGCCGCGGCAACGGGTCGGCGACGTATGGGCTGGGGTTGGCGTTGGCGCACGCGGTGATCGGGTTGCACGACGGAAGGATCTGGGCGGAGGACGTCGACGACGGAAAGGGTTGCGCCTTCGTGTTCGAGATCGGCTGGCAGCGGAGCGGGCCGAGACCCAAGCGCGGGTCGGCCGGGGGGCGTCCGGGCGCGTTCCCCCTGGAGCCGACGAGATGAAGCTTCCGCGCGCGGCGCGTGGCCTGGCGAGCGCCGCGGCGCTCACTCTGCTGGTGCTCTGCGCCGGACGGGCGAGGGCAGGGGTCAGCGTCGAGGATCTCTGCCGGGCGGTCGTCGAGGACCCGAGCTACAAGGTGCGCGTGAGCGCGGCCTTGACGCTCGGAAAGGTGGGCGGTTCGGCGGCGGTACCGTCGCTCATCAAGGCGCTCTCGGACCAGAACAACAGCGTGCGGGGCATCGCCGCGCAGTCGCTGGGCAAGATCGGAGACAGCTCGGCCAGCGAGCCGTTGCGCGATCTTTTGCGCCGCGAGGCGGACGGGTTCGTGAAGTCGCAGGCGACCATGGCGCTGGCGGCGCTGTCGGCAGGGGGCAACAAGCACGCGAAGATCTATCTGGTGTTCGGGCCCTTCACGGGCGGCGTCAAATCGGCCGGGCCCGAGGCCGCCAAGATCATCGCCGATGCGCTGGCCCAGGAGCTGGGCAAGCTTCCGTCGGTGACGCTGTCGCTGAGCGCCGGCGATCAGCACAACTTCGCCAAGACGGGGATGCAGGGGTTCTTCATCGACGGCAACATCACCCGGCTCGAGGACGTGGTCGGCGGCGGGGCGTCGGAGACCAACTGCGACGTGAAGGTCATGGTGGCGCGCTGGCCGACCAAGAGCATCATCAGCTGGACCAACGCGGGCGCCAGCCTGCAGTCGGGGTCACGGCCACGCGACAAGGACAGCGCGCGGCGCGACTGCCTGGAGGCCTCGGCCGGCCAGCTGGCCGACGACCTGGGACATTTTTTCAAGTCGCAAGGCGGATAGATAGAATGAAGCAAGAGACGTCTATGTGGATCGGGAGGGTGTCATGACCACGAGCGAAGCAGCAGGGGCGCGGCCACCTGCGTACAAGCGCAAGATGCGGAACTACCTGCTCGACGTCGGGCTGCAGCTCCGCTACACAGCCACCATTGTCGTCGTCGCGATCTTCCTGACCGCCGGCCTGGGGTTCAAGATGTACCAGGCGACGCGCGAGATCTCGCGCATCATTCTGTTCACCGGCCTCGCCGATCCAGCGACGGCGGAGGTGCTCCAGGGTCAGTTCGCCAACAGCGATCGGATCGTCATGTGGGGGATCATCGGGTTCGGGATCGTGCTGGTGCTGTCGATCAGCGCGGTCGGCATCCTGATCACCCACAAGGTGGTGGGGCCGCTCTATAAGATCTCCAGCCTGTTCGGCCGCGTGCGCGACAACCGGATGAACCCGGCGCCGTCCGGGCTGCGAAAAGGGGACGAGCTGCAGGATTTCTACACCTCCTTCCGGGAGATGCACGAGGCGGTGCGCGAGCGGGTGATCGAGGACGTCAAGGTCGTCGGCGCCGCGGTCTCGGCGATCGAGAGCAGCCCGGCGGCGAGCACGCCCGCCGTGCAGCGTGCGCTCGACGAGCTTCGCCAGCTGAAAAAGCGCAAGGAAGAGAGCCTGGAAGCTCCCGCGACCGGCGAGCCGCGCCCGGTCTGAGCGGCCCGATTACGGTCTGAGCCCGACGGACGTTTGGTTGTTGCTGCGGCTAGCTGCTGCTGCGCCGAGTCTGCGCGGCGCTGACCAGACAGAGGCCGTGCAGGAAGAGGCCGGGCAGGAAGCAGCAGGCGTAGCCCATCAACGTCGTCGCCATCCAGGCGACGCCCGCGCCGGCGCGGCCCGCGTAGATGTGGCCGGCGCCCGGGATGAGGGTGGAGAGCAGCACGGCGGTGACCGGGCTCGGGCGCGGTCGCAACGTCAGGAAGAACGAATCGCCGGTGGAGATCGGCGGAGGTCCGAGCGAGGTATCACCGCCGACGCGCGCGGCGATCGGCTTGCGCCCCGGGTAGACGTACTCGACGACGCCGGCGGCGTTCGTTCGCACGTTGAGCGTCCCGTGCTCGACCATGCGCGCGAGGTGCTTGTCGGCCGTCCGCACGGAGGTCCGGCCGAGGTAGGCGACGTGCGCCGCCGTCACCGGGACATCGGTCTCGAACAGCACCTTCAACACCAGCTGCTCAAACTCGTCGAAGTCCATCGGGCTCCGACTCTAGGGTAGCACAGGCTCCCGCCGCGAAGCACGCACCTCTTTCTTCGAAATTTGGTCCGCGGGCGAACGTTGTTTCGAAACAGATGAGGCGCGGGGAGGCGCGGGGACGACCGCTCAATCACCGCCCACCATCGATCTTCGGTGGCCAATGACAGCTCCCACGGCTGAGGTGTATCGTCAATATCCGGACGGGCCTCACCAACCCACACCAACCCACCACCGAAAGAAGATCCGCACGTGAACACCCAGCGACTGACTTCCTTGGGATCCATTGCCTTGCTGCTCGCCGCTGTCGGTTGCGGAAGCGGCGGCAGCGGTGGCAAGACCGGGACCGGCGGCAGCGGCGCCACCGGGACCGGCGGCACGTCGGGCACCGGCGGCGCGACCGGGACCGGCGGCGCGAACCAGACCAGCGACTACTCGTTCACGGTGACCCCCACGGCTCTTTCCCTTCCGCCCGGCGGAATGCAGGACGTGACGATCAACATCGACCGGGGCCCGACCGCCTCGGCCTTCGCCGGCGCGATCACCTTCACGCTGGAGATCCCCGACTCGATCACCGGATCGGGCGTCACGCAGACGTTCGCGCCGAACCCGGCTACCGCCGCGTCGACGACCCTCACCGTCAACGTCGGGACGACCGGGATCGTGGCCGGGAGCTACACCCTCGACGTGGTCGGAACGGCGGGCGCCGATACCTACACCGTTTCGCTTCCGCTCACCGTGACCGGCGCGACGAACACGCTGCTGGTCGACAACGACGGCAGCGCGAACAACGACGATCCCACCGCCACCACCAACGATCAGTCGACCTCCGACACGCTGTTCGCGACCCTGCTTCAAGGTGAGGGCCTCGGCTTCAACACCTTCGTCGCCGACGAGAGCATTGCGGGTACCACAGCCCAGACCCCGTCCGCGGATCCGTCGACCGCGACCATCGCCAACTACACGACGATCGTCTGGTACACGGGATCCCTCTATGGGGTCCATCAGACGATGTCGCCGTCGCAGGAGGCGATCCTTTCGAGCTGGCTCGACGCAGGCGGCCACACGCTGCTGATCTTCTCGGAGGACCTGTTCTACGACAACGGAATCGGAGACTGGGTCACGCCGGAGACGGATGCTTTCTTGGCGGATGACATCGGTGCGGCCGGCGACGCGGTCGACGGCGATCTCAACGACTTCACCTATACGGCGGCCGGCGTGGCGGGGACGGCGTTCGCGGGCGAATCGTTCCAGGTCATCAAGGATGCCGCGATAGCCAGCACCGCTGACGTCGTCAATCCAGCCTCCGGGACAGCCGCGCTGGTTACCGTGACAGAGAACCCCGACCAAGCACTGACGGCCGCAGCCGCCGTGCCGGCGGTCGTCGGACGGAAGAACGTCGGCGCCAAAGGAACGTCGACCGTGGTCTACGTCGGGATCCCGCTCGAGGACGTCCTGATGACGACGGGGAACAACTCTGCCGCCGACTTTTTCCACGCCACGCTGGTGTACGCGGGCATCGACGCCAAGTAGGGCCGGGCTGCCTCACAGGCCTCCGAGAGAAGCCCTCCATGCGGCGACCGCGTGGGGGGCTTTTCCCTGTCCCCGTCCAGGCCTGGCCGTCGAAGACGTTTAGTTGACGGAATATTTCTTATCGGACATTTGGGTATTGGCGCAAAGCAGTAGTGTCCGCTTTCTGCAAAGCTGAGATGTCCGCTTCGTGGCTGCCCGAGCCAGGGTGCCGGCGATGCCGACGATCCCCAGCGAGCTGGTCACCATGAGCGCCAAAGAGATCGACCGCCTGACGGTCATTCAGCGGGTTCAGGAGCGATGTCTGTCGCAGAAGAAGGCGGCGGACATGCTGGGCGTGTCGACGCGCCAGATGCGGAGGCTGGCCAAGTCCTACGGCCAAGACGGCGCCCGAGGGCTGGTCTCGAAACGCCGGGGTCGTAGGGCAAACAACGCCATGGAATCGGAGTTTCGCCAGCGTGTGATAGCGCTCGTGGCCGAGCGCTACTCCGATTTCGGTCCGACGCTGGCGACCGAGAAGCTGGCGGAGCTCCACGGGCTTCGCGTGTCTCGCGAGACCTTGCGAAATTGGATGATTGCCAGCCGGTTCTGGATGACCCGGCGGGACCGGGCCACCCAGGTCCATCAGCCGCGGTTGAGGCGCGAGTGCTTCGGCGAGCTCGTACAGATCGACGGGTGCGACCACGACTGGTTCGAGGGGCGCGGCGAGCGGTGTTCCCTGCTCGTCTATGTGGACGACGCCACCGGCACGCTGATGGAGCTGCGATTCGTCAGGACCGAGTCGGCGTTTGATTACTTCGACGCGACGAAGAGCTACTTGCGGAAGCATGGGCGGCCGGTGGCGTTCTACAGCGACAAGCACAGCATCTTCCGGGTGGCGCGGGAGGGTTCCCATGGCCGAGACAAGGGAATCACCCAGTTCGGGCGCGCTCTCGCCGAGCTGTCCATCGAGATCATCTGCGCCAACACACCGCAGGCGAAGGGTCGTGTCGAGCGCATGAACAAGACACTGCAGGACCGGCTGGTCAAGGAACTGCGGTTGCAGGGCGTCTCGACGATGGAAGCTGGGAATGCCTTCTTGCCGAAGTTCGTAGCGGAATTCAACACACGGTTCGCCCGGCCTCCTCGAAATCCCCACGACGCCCACCGGCCCCTTCGTCCCCAGAACGATCTCGATCGCATCTTCACCTGGCGGGAGGTCCGAACGATGTCGCGCGATCTCGTCGTGCACTACAAGCGGGCGACGTATCTGATTCGCCCCACAGATGAGACCAGAGGATTCACCGTGGCCAAACGTCAGGTCGACGTCCTCAAGAACGCCGGCGGCCGCGTCGACATCCAGTACGAGGGTCGCTCCTTACCCTACTCTGTCTACGACCAGCAGCCGATCATCGCGCAGGGAGAGATCGTCGAAAACAAGCGCCTCGGAGCCGCTCTTAGCGTGATTCGGGCGATTCAAGACGATCGGGACCTTGCTCGACTGGCATCGAAGAAGATCTCGCTGCGGGGCAAGGAGCGCATCCAAGGGGCCCGCGCGGCGGCAGGGCGTCTCGCTGCGGCTGACCCACGAAAGCTGTTGCCTGGGATGAGCGTCAGTCGCCCGGTGGCCGACTACCTCGCTCGATTCGCAGGGGAACAGAGGCTCAAACAGAAGCAGAAGAACGACGTCATCAACGAGCGCAAGCGTCAGCGGCAGATCGAAACCGCCCTCAGCACATAACCCTGGTTTGTCAGCCGAAGGCACGCGCGTTTCGTTTCTGGGCTATGACTCCCGGGGTTGATCGCTTTGCGTCAACAGCCCGCTTGTCTACCAATCCTCTTTCGGCCCGCTCTTAGTCGGTACTACTGTCGACGCCGCCATCGGGTATCGGAGCCCGGATGGGGGCCAGCACCGGCTGGATGGGCAGGACATTCAGCTCCTTGACTGAGTTACCAGTTGGGACCACGACCGACTCGGCTGCCGGCGTCGGGTCGGTCGTACCGCGTCCGAGTTCGCCTGCGGCGTCAGTGTTGTAGTCGACGCAGAGGACCTCCTTGCCGACGGTGATGCCACACGTCAGCCCCAGCCCTGCTTCGCAGGGCGGTGCCAGGCACGTGGTCATGAGCAGCTGCGTGTAGTCGCACAGCGTGTCGGTCGCGCCTGACGATCTGAACGCAGTATCGTCGCTCACGAAGGGACTGGTCGGGTCCGTGACCGGCGCTGACGCGCTGGCCGCGACGGTCGTAGTGCTCCAGTCCCACAGGTGCCCGTCGCTCGTCACGGCGGTGGCCGTATTGACGATCTGCGCCAGAGTGCTCGGTAGCCCCGGGATCTGGACCGGATTGAGGGTGCAGGAGCACCCGCACACGCGCGCATCCAGCGGCGCGCTGTCGCACGAGGTCAGCTGCGCGGACGTCGGCCCGTTGGGGCCGAGATTCGGGTCGCCGTAGGTCCCTCCCCAGCACCATACCTGACTGTCTGCCGTCAGGGCGCACGCGA
>DATAVR010000069.1:0-1552 GCA_036267635.1 Polyangia bacterium
CACGTCCTCCAGCCGCTGCTCGAGCGACGGAGGCCCGGCGACCGGGTCCGATAGCCCCGTTCCCGGCTTGTCGAACAGGATCAAACGCGAGAACGAAGTGAGCCGACGGAACATCGCGTTCGCCGCAGCGTCGCTCCAGAACAGAGCCATGTGCGAAACGATCCCGTTGACGAAGACGATGTCGATTGGTCCATCGCCCACCACCTGGTACGCGATGCTCGTCTCACCCTTCTTCGCATAGCGCGTCTCCGGCGGCATTCGCCAACGCTAGTCGAGATCAGGGGGCGCCGGGGTGTCGCGACGCTCGGGGCTGGGTATTGCGACGTCGGCGTTCGAGCTCAGTCGTGCTCACGGTGCTGGTGCACGATGAGCACGGGGCACGGAGCGTGCTTCAGAACGTTCTTCGACGTGCTGCCTTCGAGCCGTGCGCGGAGCCCGTTGAGACCGCGAGAGCCGACGACGATCGCTGAAGCGCCGTGTTCGCGGGCGACGTCGAGAATCGTGGAGGCGACATTGCGTCCGTCCGCCAACGCAAGGGGTTGGGCGTCCAGGCCCAGCGACCGCGCCAGTTCGGCTCCGTCGCCGGCGATGCGCTCCGCGCGGCGACCCAACTCTTGATCGATATCGACCAGGGTGGCGGGATCCACGGCGGGCGCGATCGAGACATCAGGCGAAGGGGACGCCATCGCGGATGCCATCGCCCCCTCCCATACCGTGAGCACGAGCACTCGGCGAGGCTTCGCGAACCAGGCGGTGTCAGTCACCGCTTGACGTGCGGCGGCCGAGCCGTCGAAAGCGATAAGGATCGGACCGTCGGGCATGCTCATCCGCGACAAGCATATTCGAGCGCAGTCCCCGCACGAGCGGGCAACGGTCCGGGCGTGAGCCCTACGGTGTGGTCATGCTCCCCGACGAGCCGGGCCAGGATCAGCCGACCGCGCACCCTGTGGCGCCCGAGCGTGAAGAGGGAGACCAAACCGCAGGCGTATTGCACCGCGTCAGCCGACGGGCGCGCCGCGTGCGTTCCTGGTTTCACGCCCGGCCGGGCGGTCAGCAGATCTGGCGTGCCGGCGTCGCGGTAGGGCTCCTTGCGCTCACGGGAGTCGCGGTCGGCGCGTAGTTACTGTTCGTCACGTAGTCCTCCAGGCTTAGACTGGCTGGCTCACATACGCGATCGCTTTGCCCTCGGCATCCGAACGGAGGTGCACCGGTGAGTGTCAGGACCGATTTTTGGAAGGGTGTCCCGGGCGGCGTCGACAGCGACGTTTCGGGGCGGTTCGTCCGACGCGACAGCATCTTTCGACGCTGGGTGTCAAACGACGCCGCCGCCGAGTTCCCGGCCGAGCCCGGCCGCTATCACCTCTATGTCTCACTCGGTTGCCCGTGGGCGAGCCGCACCGCCACGGTCCGCGCGCTGAAGGGGCTCGAGGAGGTTGTCGGGCTCTCCGTCGTCGATCCGATCCGCGATACCAAGGGCTGGGCATTTCGCGAGGCCCCGGGTGCTACCGGCGATCCGATCAACGGCTTCGAGTATCTCTCGGAGGCCTACGAG
>DATAVR010000070.1:0-66968 GCA_036267635.1 Polyangia bacterium
CGCAGACCTTTGGCGACTTCCGCCGACCTTACCGCGACGTCTACAACCCGAATCCCTGGAGCCGCGACTACGTCCGCTATCTGCACCGCGCGGGGATGTACCACTACGCGCAGAAGCATCCCGACGAGGATTGGGCCGAGACGTTCGC
Organism: Polyangia bacterium; assembly: GCA_036267635.1. GTDB lineage: Bacteria > Myxococcota_A > Polyangia > Fen-1088 > Fen-1088 > JADGRB01. The sequence goes on from DATAVR010000070.1 coordinate 149, forward strand.
CGTCTGGCTGGAGGGGGGACCGTGGCGTCGCCGCCACCGCAACTGGCAGGTCGCGCTGGCCAAGCTCGAGTACGTCGATCGCGTCGTCAGCATCGAGCGCGCCTGCCGCGGCAACCCCAGCAACGTTCGCCTGGGGATGCGTGTCCCTTACACGGAGATCAGGGAGACGGTCGCCGAGTACTTCGACATCGGCGACACGCTCGATCAGGATCTGCTGGAGTATCGCAAGGACGTCATCGAGATCTTCGGACGCCGGCCGCCGCGCGCGCGCGCGATCGCCATGCGCGGGCTGACCTCGCGCACGGCGAGCGCCCAGTCGGCCGCGCGCTTCATCCAGCAGCACCAGACCATCCTGGTCGATCGGATCAGCCGCTGGATCGGCGACTCCGACAAGCGGGTGATCCTGCGTTACCTCAGGCAGCTCCAGGCGCTCTGCACCGCCGAGCACATGGTCGTCCCCGACAGCCGCCGCACCGAGAAGCTCGTCGAGCTGACCGTCGTCGCCACCTGGCACGTCGTCGACGGCATCCACCGACTGTCCTAACGGAGGGACCCTGAGAGGGTCCCCGCAAACCCCCCGCGATGGGGCTTCGACGGGCGGAGCCCGCCTGCGGCCCGACGCGATCATCTCCTGTTCTTGGTCGCTGTAGAGACGCCGTTGACAGGGTGGGCGGGGCACGTCTATATGACGTGCTCTCGCGAGGATGGCGGAACTGGTAGACGCACTAGCTTGAGGTGCTAGCGGTTAACAGCCATCGGGGTTCAAGTCCCCGTCCTCGCACTAGGAAAGCCCTGGAAGTCGCAGGGCTTTCCTTTTTTTTGGCGTGTCGCGAAGGAAGCAGTGGGGTCAGTTGCAGGTGTAGCGCGCCATTCCGTGGCAGCTGTCCTCGCCGAAGACTTGCCGGCAGGTGTCTTGAAAGATGCACTGCCACTCGGCGGCCGGGACGGATGACTGGATCTCACTGTCGGTGCAGGTCGACTCGCACGAGGACGCAAGTCCGGGTTCGAGGTCCAGGTAGCGGTCAGATTGGCTGTCCTCGTCGCACAGGTCGCCGGCGCAGTCGGCGGCGCGCTGGCACAGGTCGACGCAGGTTTCGGTGGCCGGGACCGGCTGATTGGCGCCGTACCCGGTGTCCTCCCGTGCGGGGGAGCCGCCGCAGCCGACGGATGCCACGAGCAGGGCCAGCAAGGGCAGAACCAGCAGCGGGCGCATCATGGCAATACTCGTTTGCCTCCCCGTGACGGGTCAAGTGATCGCGCACATGCTTGCATGGCCCCGCTCGTGCGAGCATAGGGCATCGTGCAAATGGCACGACATGCGCGAGAAAGCCAGGCCACATGCCTGCAAGTCTATGTAGTTACATGGTTATGTGCGACAGGAAATGGTTGCGAAATGCGATGCCGGCACGATGATGGCGAAGGTTCGGATGGAGAGCCCAGTGGTCACGGCAACCGTTGATGAGTCACGGATCACCGGCCGGCGCAGCTCCGAGGTGGTCGGCTCCGCCGTTCTGCTCGGCGGCCTCTTCGGGTGCGAGGTCACCGCCAGTCTGTTGGTGGGCCTTCAAAAGAGACCGGGGCTGGGGATGTTGTTCGTGGCGGCCGGGATCGCCCTCGCTCTCGAGTGGGTTCGCAGGCATCGCCGACGGGTCGACCTCGTCGTCGGCGCAGAGATCGCGGCGGCGAAAGCGCTGCTGACGGAAGGGCGGAGCACGGCGGCCTGGAACACGGCCTGCGCGGCGGCGAACAGGGCGGCCGACCAACGGCTGCGCAACGCCGCCCTCGCGGTCATGGTGCAGGTGTCGATCGAGGAGAAGAACTACCAGACGGCGCGGCAGGTTCTCGCCCGAATGAGCCCGCGCGGGATCGTCGATCCGCTGCTCGAGGCAACGATCGAAAAGGCCGACGGTCACCCCGACCGCGCCAGGCAGGCCCTCGAGCAGGGGCGGAGCCGGCCGGCGTTCGGAGCGGCGGCCGCTCGCTTGCTCGTGGAAATGCACGCCGAGGCCGACGATCTGCAGCGGGCCGTCGAGGTCGCCATCGATTGCATCGATCTGCTGACCATCGAGGAGATCCGGAACATGATTGCTTCGCTCGAGGCTTGGGGCGAACCGAGCCACGCCGTGGCCTTGTCGGTGGCGTTGACGGTTCGGACCGCCGTCGCCGCGAGCAGCATCCGGCTTTCGCGCGGCCGCCCGATCCTCTGAGCGACTGGGGTGAGCGACTAGGGCTCGAGGACGGCTGCGCCTTCGACGCGGCCACCACGGACGTCGGCGAGGGCATCGTTGGCGCGCGCCAGCGGATACGGGCGGACGGTCGTCTTGACCGGGACGTTGGGCGCCAGCGCCAGAAACTCCTCCGCGTCCTCGCGGGTGAGGTTGGCCACCGAGCGGATCGAACGCTCGCCCCAGAGATCTCGGTACGGGAAGCCCGGGATGTCGCTCATGTGAATGCCGGCGCAGACCACCGTGCCCGCCTTGGCGACGGCCCGCAGCGCCGTTGGGACCAGCGCGCCGACCGGCGCGAAGATCAGCGCGGCGTCGAGGGGCAGGGGCGGGGCGACGTCGGATCCGCCGGCCCAGACGGCGCCCAGGGTTCGCGCGAACGCTTGGCCGGCGCTGTCGCCGGGACGGGTGAAGGCGTAGACCTCGCGTCCCTGGTGCGCGGCCACCTGGGCGATGATGTGCGCGGCGGCGCCGAAGCCGTAGAGGCCCAGGCGCCGGGCGTTGCCGGCGGCGCGCAGCGCGCGGTAACCGATGAGGCCCGCGCACATCAGCGGCGCCGCCTCGACGTCGGAGTACCGACCCGGAATCGGAAAGCAGAAGCGGTGATCGGCGACGGCGTACTCGGCGAAGCCCCCGTCGATCTGGTAACCGGTGAAGCGCGCCCGGTCACAGAGGTTCTCTCGGCCCGAACGGCAGAATTCACAGCTGCCGCAGGTCCACCCGAGCCAGGGGACGCCGACCCGATCCCCGATCGCGAAGCGGTCGGCCCGCGGCCCTTTGCCGACCACCCGCCCGATGATTTCATGCCCCGGCACGAGCGGGCGCTTGGGATCCGGTAGGTCGCCGTCCACGATGTGAAGGTCGGTCCGGCAGACCGCGCAGGCGGCGATCCGGATGAGGATCTGACCGTCCATCGGCTCCGGCTGCGCCAGATTGCCGGGGCCGAGTGGTCTCCCCGGGCCATCGAAGATCATCGCTCGCATCACTTCGGCTTGTCGGCCTTCCGCAGAAGGTAATCCTTCAACACCGTCTTGTCGGCCTCCGAGAGCTTCGCGTCGGGGTGCATCGGCAGGATGTAGAACCAGGGCGGCATGGCGCCCGCGGCGATCTGATCCCAGGCGTTTTCGCGATCGGTCTGGCGCTCGTCCTCGTCGACGTCCGCCCACTTGGAGAAGTTCACGTGGTTGCGCCCCTTGTGGACATCGCGCGCCATCAGCCACGAGCCGGGCGCCAGGCGCGCGTAGGCGGGCCAGCGGGTCTCGTTGGTGTGGCAGTCGAAGCAGGCGCGCCGCATGATCCGTTCGACCTCCGGCGGTCCATCGAAGGGGAACCGCTCGGGCGGATTCGTTCCGATCTCTTCCGTGGGAATGCCGAGCAGCTTCACGGGCGCGATCTGCAGCAGGCCGAATCCAACCAACCCGGCGACCGCGCCGCGTTTGAGAACCTTCTTCAGTCTCGGGGACATGGAGAGAGACGATAGGAAGGAGCGCGGCGCACGGCAAGCTTCTCGCGTGGCGACCGCTAGATGACACACGCGGTCTTCTCGTCCGGATTACCTTTCGAAATAAAGTTTTGCCCAAAGCCGAGCGCGTATAACGTCGGCTCATGAGCCACGGACCTCCGGCCGACCAGAGCGTCGCCAAGGAGTCCGGCGACCGACCATCCCCACCTCCGCCGTCTGCTGCGTCGATCGAGAGTCGGCCGTCTGAAGCATCGGTGCGCCCAACCGACACGACCTTGCGCCTGGCTCTCGAGGCGGGCGAGATGGGCGCCTGGGAATGGGACATCGGCTCCGGCGAGGTCCACTGGTCGGAAAACCTGGAGGAGATTCACGGGCTTGCGTCCGGGAGCTTCGATCGAACGTTCGAGGGGTATAAGGCGCTCATCCACCCGGACGACCGAGAGCGGGTTCTGGCCGCCATCCGCGGCTGCATCGAAGGTCGCACCAGCTACGAGGTCGAGTTCCGAACCGCCGACACCACGCGCGGCCCGCGCTGGGTGTTCGGCCGGGGGAGGGTGCTGGCGGGGCAGGGGGGGCAGTCGCCTCGGATGGTCGGCGTGTGCATGGACATCACCAAGCGCAAACGGACCGAAGAGGCCGCCTGGGAGGCCAATAGTCGGAAGGACGAGTTCCTGGCCATGGTCTCGCATGAGCTTCGAAACCCGCTCGGCGTCATCATCAACGCCTCGACGATCATCCACCAGCTGACCAAGAACGATCCCGATTCGTCGAAGGCCTGCGGGGCCATTCGGCGCCAGACCGAGCAGCTGGTGCGCATCGTCGACGATCTGATGGATGTGTCGCGGCTCTCCGCCGGCAAGATGACGCTGCGGCGGACGAACGTCGATCTGGTGGCGCTGGTCCACCGTTGCGTGCACGACTTCATCGACCGTCGGTTGCTCGACCGCCATCGCCACGAGCTCAGGTTCGCCGTCACCCGCGTCAACGGCGACGGGCCGCGCCTGGAGCAGATCGTTTCCAACTTGTTGATGAACGCCATCAAGTACACGCCGCCCGGGGGGACGATCTCCATCGAGGTCGAACCGGAGGGGGACGACGCCGTCATGCGCGTGAGGGACACCGGCGTCGGCATCTCAGCGGAGCTGTTGCCCCGCGTCTTCGACCTGTTCGTGCAGAGCGAGCGGGGGCTCGAACGACGGGACGGGGGATTGGGGGTAGGGCTCTCCATCGCGCGCAATCTGGTGGAGGCGCACGGTGGGCGGATCGAGGTGCACAGCGCGGGTCAAGACCGCGGGACGGAGTTCATCGTGCGCCTCCCGTTGGCGGCCACGCTCGCCGCGGGCGATCATCAGGGCGAGCCTTCCCCGCGGCGGCGCATTCTGATCGTCGACGACAACCTCGACGCGCGCGAAGCTCTGGCCCGGCTGCTGGAGATGGCCGGCCACCAGGTCACTCAGGCGGGCGACGGTCCGAGCGGGCTGGAGTCGGCGTCGCGCCTCCGCCCGGACGTGGCGATCGTGGATATTGGACTGCCGGGGATGAACGGCTTCGAGCTGGCGCGGCGGCTCAAATCGAGCGCCCCCCACCTGCGGCTCATCGCGCTGACCGGTTACGGCCAAGACGATCACCGGCGTCTGGGCGACGAGGCGGGTTTTGAAAGTTATCTGGTCAAACCGGTCGCTTTCGAAACACTGCAGCGATCGCTTGCGAACAATTAACAATGCGCTAACAATCCCCACCGCCTGAGCGAAATAGACTCAGGATCAAATGGGAGCGCCCACCTTCGCGTTTGGCGGCAACGAGCATCTGGCGGAGATTCTCGACCGCGTCAGTGACGGCTTCGTTGCGCTCGATCTGGACTGGCGCTTCACTTACATCAATCGGGCGGCGGAGCAGTACTTCGGCGCCCCGCGGGATCAGCTGCTGGGGAAGGTCGCCTGGGATCTCTTTCCCGAAGGGGTCGGTCCCACCGTCGCGCAGGAGTATCTGCGTGCGGTCGCCGGGACGGCGCCCGTCGAGTTCGAGGTGCTGTCGCCGGTCAAGAACAATTGGGTCGCCCACAGAATCTATCCCTCCGGTTCGGGCGCGACGATCTACTTCCGCGACGTCTCCGCGGAGCGGGGGACGTCGAGCGATGGCAGCAAGCTGCCGGTCGCCGTCTCGTCGGCGCTGTCGATCGTCGATCTCAGCGAGCGCAAGCGATCCGAGCAGGCGATGAAGCTCCTCGCCGACGGGAGCGCAGAGCTCTCCCAGTCTCTCGAGCGGGACGAGATTCTGCGCCGGGTGACGTCGCTCATCGTCCCCCGCGTCGCCGACGTCTGCATCGTCGAGCTGTGGGATGGCGAGCGCCTCCGTCGCAAGGCGATCCAGCACCGCGACCCGGAGAAGCTCTCCCGATGGTCAGCCGAGGGTCTGGCGGGGGCCGGGCGCGTCATGCAGTCGGGGGCGTCGGAGCTGATCGCGTCGGTCACCGACGACGGTGAGGGGCTGCAGACGCTGGGCGTCCGATCGGCGCTGCGGGTCCCGCTGCGGGTGGCGGGGAAGGTGACGGGCATCGTGTCGCTGTTCATCGTCGACGACGACATCGACGACGACGTCGACGACGACAGCCGCTGCTTCGCGGGCGAAAACCTGCCGGTGATCGAAGCGCTGGCCGACCGCGCAGCGTTGGCCCTCGAAAATGCGCGCCTCTACGAGATCGCCGCCGGCGCCAAGCGCGTCCGGGGCGACCTGCTGGCCATGGTCTCGCACGATCTTCGCAACTCGCTGAACGCGATCGGCTTCATCGCCACCGAGCTGGCCCGGCAGGGAGGCAGCCCGCTGGCGACCCAGATTCGCAGCGCCGCCACCCTGGCCGACCGACTCCTCGCCGATCTCGGCGCGATGTTCGCGATCGAGTCGGGGTCGCTGGTCCTCGGACGGTTCACCGAGTCGGTCGATTCGATCATGAACGAGGTCGCCGATCTCTTTCGCCCCCTGGCCGACGCCCGCGCGATCAGGCTGCGGGCCGTCACCGAGAGGAAGGGCTTGACCGCGTTCGTGGATCGCCACCGGATGGTGCAGGCGCTGAGCAACGTGGTGGCCAACGCGGTCGAGATCAGCGAGGAGGGGGGCCAGGTCGACCTGGCCGCGAAGCAGGTGGGGGACGACGTCGAGCTCGCCATCTCCGACACGGGTCCGGGGATCGCCCCCGGCGAAGTCGAGCGGATGTTCGATCGGACGCGTTGGGGAAACGACGGGCGTCGGCGGGCCAGCGTAGGTCTCGGCCTGGTGATCTCCAAGGAGTACGTGGAGGCTCACGGGGGGCGGATTCGCGTTCAGAGCCAACCGGGAAGCGGATCGACGTTCACCATCGCCATCCCCATGCGTGCACGCGGGACAGCGGCCGAGCCGCCGGGCCCGCGTCGCGCCACCGTACCGTCCCGCTAGCGCGTGCCGCGGCTTCTCGTTTCCAGTCCCCCGCGGACCGCACGCCGACGCCGCGGGTGCCTGGCCGCGCTCGTCGCCGCCGGGCTGGTCGGCTCCGCTTCGGGATCGGCGGCGGGAGCCGGGGAGGGTCAGCTCAGCTACGACTGGAAGGTCGACGGTGCCGTGACGGTGGCGGCGTCCGCGTTCTGGGGCGGCTCGCAGCTCCTCGAGAGCACGCTGGCGGCGTCGGCCTGCCGCTGGTGCAACCCCGACAGCCTCGACGTTTCGGTGCGCGGCGCGCTGCGCTGGAACGACACCTCCGCCGCCAACCTGGCGAGCAACGTCGGGGCCTACGCCTTCGTGCCGGTGGCCAGCCTGGGCCTGCTGGCGCTCGAGGCGCACGAAGAGGATCGCTTTGCCCAGATGGCGGGCAACGGCCTGGTGATCGCCGAGTCGGTCGCGCTGGCCGGCAGCGTGAGCCAGATCGTGAAGCTCACCGTCGGGCGGGAGCGGCCGTTCGTTCATGCGCTGCCGCCCGATCAGAAGGCGCTCACCGCGAACCCGGCCGACAACAACCTCTCTTTCTATTCGAGCCACACGAGCTTCGCCTTCGCGCTCGCCGTGTCGAGCGGCACCGTGGCGTCGATCCGGCGCTACCGCTGGGCGGCGGCCGTCTGGGCCGCGGGCCTGGCGGGCGCCGCCGTGGTCGGCTATCTGCGGATCGCCGCCGACCAGCACTACTTCACCGACGTCTTGACCGGAGCGGCCGCGGGGGCGGCGATCGGGTTCACGGTCCCTTACGGGTTCCATCGCCGCGTCGGTGGGCTGGCGCTGGTCCCGGTGGCGGGCGGCGGCGCGATGCTCACCTTGACGGCGCGCCTTTAATCGGGCGCAGGCTGACCAGCTTCCAGCTTGTCAGATGTTGGAAGGCGCACGGCCGCGTGGTCTTTGCCTTGCAATGATCCTGGGTCGGCATCATTTCCTCTGGGCGCCCAGCGAGGGACCATGCGGATCGGGATCGTCACCGAGTACTACTACCCGACTCTTGGCGGGATTCAGGAGCACGTCCACCACTTCGCGCGACATGCGCGTCGGGCCGGTCACGATGTTCGAATCCTGACGCCCGAGGTGAAGGATGGACTCGCCTCGGTGAAGCGCGACGCGGCGTCATCCCGCGCGGACGAGGAGGATGGCGTCATCCGCGTCGGCGTCTCGATCCCGTTGCTGTCGGGCGGATCGATCGCGCGAATGTCGGGCGGCCCGCACCTGTCGGCCCGGGTCCGCGAGATCATCCGGGGGGAGAAGCTCGACGTCGTGCACGCGCACTCGCCGCTCATGCCGACGCTGCCGTTGCTGGCGCTCCGCAGCTCGGAGGCCCTCAACGTCGGCACGTTTCACAGCGCCTTCGATCGCAGCTTGCTGTTCGCCCTCTTGCGCAAGCGCTGGCAGCGTTACGTCGATCGGCTGCACGCGGCGATCGGGGTCTCCGAGACCGCGCTGGTAGGGGTCCGCCGCTACTTCCGGGCGCCCTGGCACGTCGTCCCGAACGGGGTCGACGTCGCGGCGTTCTCGTCGGGGCGCCGCCGTCCCGAATTCGACGACGGCCGGCTGAACCTGCTTCATCTGGGGCGGTTCGATCCGCGCAACGGCGTCGACCGGGTGATCCGCGCCTTCGTCGCCGTTCGTCGCATGGGGACCGACGCCCGCCTGATCCTGGTGGGGGACGGTCCGTTGCGGCCGCGTTATGAAGCGATGGTCCCGGCGGACCTCCGCGCTGACGCCCACTTCGTGGGGTTCGTGCCGAGCAGCGAGCGGAGCGATTATTACGCCTCGGGGGACGTGCTGCTCTGCCCGGCGGTGGGCGGCACCTTCGGAATCATCGTGCTCGAGGCGATGGCGGCCGGGTGTGCGGTGGTCGCGGCCGACACGCCTGGCTTCCGCCACGTCATGCGCGACGGGGTGGAAGGGTTTTTGGTCGACGTCGCGGCCGACCCGGCGTCCCAGGAGCTCGCGCGCCGCGCGAACCTGCTGCTGGTCGACGCGTCCACGCGGCGGCGCTGCGCGGAGGCCGGGCGGCGGACGGCGGCTCGCTTCGACTGGTCGGAGGTGAGCGGGCAGGTGCTGGCGCTCTACGCGCGCCTCCGCGGCGACACGGTCGAGCCTCACGCAACGGCTCGGAGCGCATGAGCGCCCGCGGACGACGGGCGCTGCTCTTGCTCGCGCTCTGCGCCGGGCTGCGGATCGTCTCGCTGGTGCGCCCCTGCCTCTCGGACGACGAGGCGACCTACTGCGTGGTGGCGCGGGAGATGTTGCATGGGCGCGTCCTCTACCGCGACGTCGTCGATCACAAACCGCCGCTCATCTACCTCACCTACGCCGCCACCGAGGCGCTCGGCGGACGGGAGGGCGGCATGTTGCTGCTCCACCTCCTCACCATCCTCGTGGTCTGGACGACTGCCTTGGTCCTGGGGCGGATAGCGGCGCGGGTGAGGAGCGACGCGCCCGAGGAGAACGCGGCGTTCTTCGCGGCGCTGCTCTTCATCATCTTCACCACGACGCTGCTCGATTTCGACGCGCTGGCAGCGAACTGCGAGCTCTACATGCTGCTTCCGCTGTCGGCGTCGGTCCTGTTCTATCTGCGCGGGTTCGCCGAGGCGCGGCGGGGCGAGCTCGCCTGCGCAGGCCTGCTGGTCGGCGTCGCGCTCCTCTACAAGTACCAGGCGGCGGTCCAGTTGCCGCTCTACGCCCTCCACCTGGCTGCCGTCCATCGCCGTCGGCCGGCGAAGTTGCTGGGCGGCTGGCTGGCCGTCGGGCTGGGGTTCGCGGCTCCGCTTTTCGTCTGCCTGTGGATAACGAAGCGGGCCGGGGCGTTCGACGCGGCGCTGTTCTGGTTTTCTTTCAACGCCGCCTACATCCGCCAGGGCCTGCAGCTCACGGAGGTCGCCGCGCGGGCGGCCCGCCGTGTCTCTTATGGCGTCCTGCCGGCGCTCTTCCTCTGGGTGCTCGGCGTGCGGTCGGCGCTCTCTGGCTGGCGGCGCCGCGCCGACGATCCCGCCGGTCTGCTCCTCTTTGGCTGGTGCGTCGTGAGCGCGCTGGCGACCACCGCCGGCGGCCGCTTTTTCGGCCACTACTTTCACCAGGTCACGGCGCCGTTGGCGGTCCTGGCCGCGCCGGCCGCGGCGCGCGTCTGGCGCTCACGCCGCAGGCTTGGTCTCGCGGCGGTCGGGCTGCCGGCGGGAATCTTTTTCCTGGTCGGCCTGGTCCGGGTGCCGGCCGCGAAGGCGGTCGGGGCGGGCGAGCCCGACTATCGCGCCATCGCCAGGTTCGTTCGCGCGCGAAGTCTCCCCACCGACGAGCTGGTCGTCTGGGGGAACGTGCCGGTCGTCTATTTCGAGGCCGACCGTCCGCTCGGAAGTCGCTTCGTGTTTTCCAACTACCTGACCGGGCTCTCCCCGGCGACGCGCACCCAGTCCGATCCGCGCGCCGACAGCTCGGCCAACGTCGTCGCCGAGAGCTGGGAGATGTTCGTCGCCGATCTGCTGGCGCGCCACCCGCGGCTCTTCGTCGACACCTCGCCCGGAGATCTCGGCGCCTACGGAAAGTTCCCGCTCTCTCGCTACCCGCGGCTCCAGGCGATCGTCGACCGCAACTACTCGCCGATCGGCGAGGTCGCCGGGACGCGGGTGTTCATCCGACGAACGGAGGATCGGTTGACGGCGCGGTGAGCAGGCAGGTGGGGACTTCTCCCGACGGGACGCCGAAGCCGGGGACGCTGACCCCGGCCGAGTGGGGCGTTTTCCTGGCGGTGGCCGCCGCCAATCTGGTTCCGATCTGGGCGTTTCGCTACTTCCCGGGGCAAGACACCGGAGACCATCTCTACGCGGTCGAGGTGTTGCGCGCGCTCGCGAACGGCAGCGCTCCCCCCGCGGTGGCGGCGGCCTTCGCGCCGGCGCTCGGTCTCAAGACGAACGTGCTCTTCCACGCGCTGATGCTGGGGCTGGTGCGGCGCGGGCTTTCCATCGCGTTGGCGCATCGGCTCGTGCTCTCGGGCTACGCGCTGGCGCTTCCCCTGGCGGGCCTCTTCTGCGTGCGGGCCACCGCTCCGGCGAGCGCCCCGCTGGCACTGCTCCTGCTCCCCCTCGTCTGGAGCTGGTTCGCCGTCCAGGGGCTCTACAACTACGTCCTGTCGCTCCCCCCGGCGTTGGTCTGGCTGGGGATCGTGGGCCGCGACGGCGGGCGGCCCCGCCCCGCCGCGGCGATCGCGCTCGCCGGCGCGGCCCTGCTGGTGTTTTTCGCGCACACGGTGACCTTCGCGGTTCTTCTCTTCGTGACCGCGCTGCGCATCGCCTTCCCGGCGGACGGCTCGCGGGGGCCGAGGTGGAGACGGCTCGCCCGCGCCGGTCCCGCCGCGCTGGCGCTGCTCCCCGCGCTGGGGCTGTGGGCCGCCTCTTGCCGGACGACCTTCGGCTCAGTCGTTCCGCAGGAGCCGACCGTGTCGCACTGGGAGATGTACGATTTTCCGTCGGCGCTCGGCGCGTTCTTCGTCGAGTTCGCGGTGCGCTACCACCTCGTCGACCTGGCAGTGCTGGGGCCGCCGCTGGTGGCGCTCATCGCGCTGCCGCTGGCTGCGCGCCACGCGGCCGGCCGCCAGGCGGCGCCGCGGTGGCCGCTGCACGCCGCGCTGATCCTAGCGGTGCTCTATTTCATGCTTCCGCACATCGTGCTCGGGTCCGATCTCTCGCCGCGCCTGCGGCCGCTGCTGGTCTTCTGCCTCCTCTGTTATGGCGGCGTCGCGCTTTCGCCGCGTGCCCGCCGCCGGGTGACGTCGCTGGCTCTCGTCTCGGGCCTCGTCGGCGCGGCGCTCCTGGGCGCGAGCTTTCGCACCCTCGGCCGCCAGCTCGACGACTTCGCGTCGGGCATCCCCTACGTCCGCCGCGGGAGCCGTCTCTATCCGGTCATCTTCGACCCTCGCTCACCGTCGATCCTGGTCAAACCGTTCTTGCATGCCTGGGGCTACTACGGGCTCGCCCGCGACGTCGTCACCCCCTACGCCTTCGCCTGGCACGAGACGCGCTTTCCCTACCGCTACCGCCAGCTCCCGCTGCATCCGCCCGGCTCCCCGTTCCCGTCGGACGGAGAGGACGAGCCGTCCGCGCTGGTCGAGGGGCGGCTCTGCGCGTCGGTGCGCCGCTTCTCCGCCTCGCTCTCCTGCGACGAGGTGCGCGCGCTGGCGGAGGCGCGAATCGCCACCCTCGGGACGTCGTATGATTACCTTCTCACCTGGGCGGCCCCTCCCGATTTCACGGCGCTGATGGCCGCGCGGGGATATCGCCTGCTCCATGTCCAAGGGTCCCTCGGTCTCTACCAGCCGCCGGGCGCGGCGCCGCGGGTGACCGAGGGAAGCCCGGAGAGCCCCCCACCCTCATGAATCACTACGTGCGCTTTCTGAGTCGTCACGCGCTGGCGATCTGCGCGGCGGCGCTGGTGCTGTTCGCGGTGGCGCTGCTCACCGCCACCCGGCTGCACCTCCGTTCGGACTTTCGGGAGCTTCTGCCGCAGGAGGACCCCGAGCTCAAGGCGTTGCAGCAGATCGGCGACCGGATCGGCGGGCGCGCGACGCTGGTGGTGGCGGTCGAGGGACCCGACCCGGGCGCCAACGAGCGGTTCGCGGAGGCGCTGGTCGCCAACTTGCAGCCACTGGTGGGCCGCGAGCTGCGCGCGATCGACTATCGCCCCGACGCTACCCGCTCGTTTTTCGATCACAACAAGATCCTCTACGCGGAGCTGGGCGATCTCCGCCGGGCCGACGACGATCTGAAGAAGCTGCTCGTCTCCAAGAAAAATCCCGCCTTCGTCGCCTTCGCCGATCCCGACCTCGGCGAGGAGAAGGACGATCCGGCGGCCGATCTGAAGCGGCTCAAGCGAGACATCGAGCATCGCCGGGGCCCCCCGCGGTTCCCGAACGGCTACTACGAGAACCAGGACCGCTCGTTGCTGGCCATCGTCACCTGGACGAGCTCGTCGGGCACCGGGGACGTGTCGGGGTTCCAGATTCGTGACGACGTCCGGCGCATCATCGCCCGGACTGACCCCGCCCGCTTCGGGCCGGTGAAGGCGGAGATCACCGGCGACGTCGTGAGCGCCATCGCGGAGCACGACGCGCTCAAGTCCGACATCGAATGGGTCTCCCTGGTCTGCGCGGTCGCCGTCCTGCTGGTCATCGCGCTCTACTACCGGAGCGCCATCTCGCTGACTTACATCTTCTTCCCGACTCTGTTGGGGGTGGCGGCGGCGTTCGCGCTGGCGGCGCTGACGATCGGCTACCTGAACACCAACACCGCCTTCCTCGGCTCGATCATTTTGGGCAACGGGATCAACTTCGGGATCATCCTCCTCGCCCGCTACCGCGAGCAGCGGACGCGCCAGCCGGAGGAGACGGTGGAGGAGGCGCTGGCCATCGCCCTGCGGACGACCGCCAGGCCGACGCTGACCGCGGCGCTGGCGGCGGCCATCGCCTACGGCAGCCTGGCGCTCACGCGCTTTCGTGGGTTCCAGCAGTTCGGCCAGGTCGGCGGGGTGGGGATGATCCTCTGCTGGCTCTTCACCTACAGCTACGGGCCGGCGCTCATCTGCCTCTGGGAGCGCATCCACCAGCGCAAGCCGCGCGCCGCGAGGGTGCCGAGGCGGCGGGTTCGGTTGGCCACCGCGATCATCGCCAACCAGCGCGCGCTGCTGCTGGCGATCGGCGTGCTCAGCTTGCTGGCGATCTGGTCTCTCGCGCCGGTCGTTCGGCATCCGTTCGAATACGACTTCTCCAAGCTGCGCAATCAGCAGAGCCGGAAGCACGGCGCCGGCGATCTCTACGTGCGGGTCGGCCGGATCTTTCCGCAGGATCTGGCGCCGGTGGGGATCGCTCTGCTCCCCACGGCCGACGACGCGCAGCCGTTCCAGGACGCGCTCCTCGTCAAGGACTGTCAGACGGGGCTGCGGGCCGCGCGCGATCCGCGAGCGGCCGATCCCGAAAAGCTGCGCGCGCTGTGCAAGGCGCGGGTGGCGGCGGGGCAGCCGACGGGCGGGCTGCTCTCGGCGGTCTCCACGGCGCACAGCTATCTCCCCAAGGACCAGGAGGCCAAGCTGGTCGTGATCGACGACCTGCGCCGCCGGCTCGCCGACCCGGCGTTCGAGCTGCTCGATCCGGATCAGAAGAAGGAGATCGACGCCTGGGCGCCGCCGGCCGATCTGAAGCGCCTTTCGATCCACGACCTTCCGGAGCCGATTGTCCGGCGCCTGCGCGAGGTGGACGGGACGCTGGGACGGGTGGCGCTCATCTATCCGATTCGCGCCTGGGCAAACTGGGATGGCCACGCGCTGATTCAGATGTCGGACACCTTCAAGGATGTTCGGCTTCCGAACGGGGACCTGGTCAGCGCGGCCGGCAATTCCTCGATGTTCGCGGCGATGTTGCGGTCGATCACGCACGACGGACCGCTGGCCACCGAGGTCGCGTTCTGTGGCGTCGTCCTCCTCGTCGCGATGCTTTTCAGGAACCTCCGCAGCGCCGGGCTGGTGCTCGCCTCGCTGCTGGCCGGGATGCTCTGGATGGGGGGCGCCGGTGCGGCCCTGGGATTGAAGCTCAATTTTCTCAATTTCGTCGCACTGCCGATCACCCTGGGAATCGGGGTCGACTACGCGGTGAACATCGTCGCCCGCCTCGGCGCGGAGCCCACCGCGAACCGGGCGCGGGCTTTGGCCGAAACGGGGAGCGCGGTGGCGCTCTGCTCGACGACCACCATCATCGGCTACAGCTCGCTGTTCATGGCCTCGAATGGCGCGCTGCGGTCATTCGGCAAGTTGGCCGATCTCGGCGAGCTCGGTTGCTTGCTGGCGGCGCTGCTCTTCGTCCCCTCGATCGGGGGTGCCGTTACGCGGCTCGGACGTCAGCCATTGGACGAGGCGTCCAAATCCTGACGGGCGCGGCGTGACGGCGGTCGAGTCACGGCATCTAACGTGGCGACTGTCGCGGTGGTGGTCCTCGACAGCCTTCACGGTGTCGATGTTGCATCTGGCAAGAGTGGTTCAAATGGTTAACTCAAACAGTAGGGCGACGACATTGCAAAGCCAGCTGGTGCTCGTCGGGCGTCTCGGTCAATTGACCCTCGTGGCTTACCTGAAATTGCTGCGCGTCGTGCTCGCGGAACGGCTGTGGGCGATCCCGCCGCACGTGCGGCGGGGCACCAGGCCGGTCGACGACATCCCGGCGCGAAAGGAGATCTCACGGTGAGTCCTCTCATGTCGCCCGAGGTGTCGGATATCGCATTTCTCGCGGGATTCGTCCTGTTCTTCCTGCTGGCCCTGCTGACCTACGCGGTGCGCGTCCGGCTCGGTCTTTCGACGCTGCCGCCGATGCGCGCGGGCGGCGCCGGGCGACGCCTGCTGGCGCCTCTCCTGGTCGGCTACTTCTACTGGCTCACCAAGCCGGTCTGCCGGCTCGCCGTCCGGAGCGGACAGTCGGCCAGCTTCTTCACCGCCCTTGGCCTGGTGGGCGCGTTGCTGACGGCGATCGCGGTCGCGACGGGCCACTTCGCGCTCGGCTCGATGTTGTTGATCGCGACCGGCGCCCTCGACGTGATGGACGGCGAGGTGGCGCGCGCGCTGCACCTGTCGAGCCCGCGCGGCGCGTTCTTCGATTCGACCATCGATCGAGTGGCCGACGGCCTGATGTTTGGCGGCTGCGTCGTCTACTACGCGGGGACCGTGGTGATGTACGCGGCCCTGGTGGCGCTCATCATGTCGTTCGTCATCAGCTACGCGCGGTCACGCGCCGAAGCGCTCGGCTTGCCAGGAGCAGAAGGGCTCATGCAGCGAGCCGACCGGATCACCCTGCTGTCGATCGCGCTCGCCTTTTCACCGCTTGTGGCGCATCGGGTGGAGGGCTTCGTCCCGCACCCCCTCTACGCGGTCACGGCGGTGGCGCTCTTCCTGATGGCGCTGCTCAACACGGTGACCGCCGTCTCCCGCATCGTCTGGACGATGCAGCGCCTCGGGGATCCGGCGCTGACGCCCGTGCGGCCCCGGCCGGCCGAGCCCGCGCGGGTCGAGCGTCTGGTCCCCGTCGAAGCGCCAGCGGCGGGCGCGCTGCGCGGTCAGCCCCACCGGGTCGGGTGACCGGTGCGCCCGCGCGGGCGCCGGGCGGCGGCGATCGCGCTGCGCGGCCTCTGCGGGGCCGCGGCCGTCGCCTACGTCGCGCATCACCTGAGCTGGGGGGCGGTCTGGGGGACGCTCCGCCACGCCCGGACCGACCTGCTGGCGGCCGTCGTCGTCATCAACGCTGGGATGTTGTGGGTCCGAGCGGTGCGCCTGCGGGTGTTGCTGCAGCCGACCCGGGCGACGTTGCCCCGGCTCTTCCTGGCCGTGCTGACCTCCTCGGCCATCAACAACGTCCTGCCACTGCGCGCGGGCGACCTGGCGCGCCTCTTCATGCTGGAGAACGTCGCCCGAATCAGCAAGACGGTCGCCACGGCGGTGGCGCTGGTGGAGAAGCTGCTGGAGGTCGTCGTTCTCGCCGCGCTTGCGCTCGCCGCCGCCTGCGACGCTCCCGGACAGGCCTGGGCCAGGGGCGCTGGGGCGGCCGGGCTGGGTCTGGCGCTCGCGTCGCTCTGCCTGCTCAATTGGGTCACCGAGGGGCCGGTCGTCCGACTGCCGGCGTTCACGCGAAAGCTGGCCGAGCGGATGGCGCCCGGAACCCACGCCTTGCGCAACCCCCGTGCGCTCGCCGCGGCGCTCGGCGCCTCACTGGCCGCCTGGTGCTGCGAACTGGCCATGATCATGCTCTGCGCGCGCGCGATCGGTCTTGCGATCGGGCCGGCGCTGGCGGTCGTCGTGCTTTTGGGAATCAACCTGGCGATGCTGCTGCCGTCGTTGCCGGCCAACGCTGGCGCGTTCGAGGGGGCGGCGGCCGTGGTCCTGGTCCTGGCCGGGGTGCCCAAGCCTGCGGCGGTCGCCTTCGCCGTGCTCTACCACCTGGTCCAGATCGTCCCGGTGACTGTCGCTGGTCTGGCGCTGCTGGCGCGGAACGGAATGACGCTCAGGTCTTTCGAGACCCGCGCCGAGCCAACCTCGGCAGGTTGATGACTCAGGCGATCGCCAGGCCGAGCTCGCGGCGGACGGCGAAGTAGTCGTCGCTCACCGAGAACGCCACCAGATCGGCCATCCGGCGGTGGGCCGGGATGGTCGACAGCGGAATCGGCTCGCTGGAGATCACGCGGAACGCCGCCGCCAGCTCGCCGGTCAACGCCAGCGCCAGGCGCGCGGCCGTCAGATCGGCCGCCGCGATCCATCTCTCGACGTCGATCGACGCGCCGTCGTCGGTGAGCCTGCGACCGGCCTCGGTCAGCCTGCCGAGGGTGGCGGGCGGCATCGTCCGCGCGAGGTGGGCCTTGAGCTGGCCGGCCTCGCCGTCGAGCGGTGGACCGCCGTTCGGGGCGCCGAGCGCGCGCAATATCCCGAGGACGCCCTGCAGGATGGCCGGCGTGCGCAGCGCGACCTTGGGGAACCGCTCCGGCCGCAAGAACGAGAAGTGCGGGGCCAGGTCGAACACCAGATCGAAGCTGTTGCGGCGCATGGTCGGCGGGCCGAGCAGCAGCGTCGGGCGCGGACCGCTCCGTTGACGGACGTTGACCAACGTCGTCTGCCCGGCCTCCCCCTCCATCCGATAGACGTCCGGCAGCGGGAGCGCCAGCGTGCCGCCGAGCTGGATCAGCGTGCGCGCCCAGAGGCTGTCGTCGTGCGCGAGATCGACCTGCGTTCGCTTGCGCAGCCCCACGGCAGCGGGATCGTAGGCGGCCGAAGCGGCCAGGAAGGGCGAGGCGATGGCGAACATCTCGTCGATCCGCCGATCCTCGTCGGGGTGACGCACGCGGCTCCAGGTCTCGTCGGTGAACGGCCGCCCGGCTGCGCGCACCTTCGGGGGGCGGAGGCGGTGGAACAGCTCGTCGAGCGCGGGGGTGTTCTTCTTCAGGTACCAGAGGGTGGCGGCGACGCACCAGCGCTTGTCGGTCTCGCCGGTCTCGCCGTAGAGCTTGGCCAGCGCCAGGTAGGAGTCGGTGCGGTGCGGATCGTGGGCGATGAGGCGCTGGTGCGCGGCGATGGCCCGCTCGCGCGCGTCGGGTCCTACCAGCTGGTAGACGTGCGCCAACGTCTCCTGCTTGGCGTGGTCGGCCGGATCGAGCGCCACCGCCGCCTCGAACGCCGTCATCGCCAGCTTGCGATCGCGGAGCTGGCGCATCGCCACGTTGCCGATCCGGGTCCAGAGCCGCAGCTGCAGCGGCCGCGGCGCGTCCGGCGGCAGCCGCTCGAGCATCGCCCGGTGGCTGGCGACCAGGCCCGCCCAGTCCATCGCGTCCTCGCGCAGGCGCGCCAGCTCGTCGAACGCCTCGATGACGTCGGGCGCGTCGTCGAGCGAGAGCTCGAGCAGCTCGGCCGCCTCCATCGGGCGGTTCGCCCGGTCGAGCAGGAGACGGGCGGCCTCGCGGCGCAGCCCGGCCCGTGTCGCCGGCACCTTCTCCAGCTTCGCCAGCGCGGCCAGCATCTCGACGGCCGGCTCGACGCGATCGTCCTCGCGGTAGAGGGCCAGCAGCTTCTCGATCGCCGAGCGGCGATCGGGCTCCGCCTCGAACGCCGCCCGATAGGCGGCCTCGGCGCGCGCGCGATCTTCGAGCCGCGCCAGGGCGGCGTCGCCGATCTCCTCCCAGACCTTGCTCTTTTCGGGCGCCTCGGCGACGGCGGCCAGCGCCTCGCGCTCGGCGATCCAGGCGGGCCAATCCTCCTTGGCCGCCAGCAGCGCGGAGAGCGCCTCGATGGCCGCCCGTGGGTTCGCCGCCAGCGACTTGGCCTCACGGACGGCGGCGATGGCGCCTTCACGGTCACCGAGCTCGCTCTTCCCCTGGCCGACGCGCAGGAAGATGTCCGGGATCTCGGCCGCCGGCAGCGACGCGCGGTGGAGCGCCAGCAACGATTCGTAGAGCGCGACCGCCTCCTTCCATTCGCCGCGTCCGTAACGGAAGTCGGCGAAGGTGCGCAGCATCGGCAGGAGCTCGGGACGCAGGCGGTGCGCGCTCTCCAGGCAGCCGAGCGCCTTGTCCGGCTTTCCCAGCGCCAGCGCGGCGCGCGCCAGCTGCGTCTGCAGGGCGGCGATCCGATCGGCGTCGCCCGTCTTGCCATCGTTCGTTGTGCCGTCGCTCGTCTTGTCGTCGGCCTGCGCGCCGCCGAGCTCGCGATCGAGCAGCGCCTCCACGTCGGCCCACTGCTCGCGGCGGGTGTAGACGTCGACCAGTCGCTCGTTGGCGTCGCGGTGGCCGGGATCGGCGGCCAGCGCCCGCACCAGCAGATCGCCCGCGCGATCCTCGTCCTTGCCGTGCTCCATCAACACGACGGCCGCCCGGGTGAGGAGCGCCGACTGCTCGCTGCGGTCAGGCTCCTTGGCGGCCGCCCGCTCGTAGAGGGCCACTGCCTGGTCGTAGCCGCCGCTCTCCTCGCGGACGCGCCCCAAAATGGCCAGCGCGCGCGGGTGCTCGGGGGCCAGCGCCGCGACCCGCTCCAGCGCCGCCTCGGCGGCCGCGCCGTCGGAGAGCTGCTCGACGAAGACGCGCGCCGCCTCGACCAGCACCTCGGCGCGCAGCTCCGGCTCCGAGGCCGCCTCGGCCCACCCGAGCAGCGCCTCGGCGCAGAGCGGCCAACGCCGGAGCCGCTCGGCCAGGCGCGCGATCGCCTCCTCGGTCGCTTCCCGTCGGTCACCGGCGTTCTTGGCCGCCACGTAGCTGTCGAGCGCGGCCTCCGGATCCTCGAGCTCGGTCTCCTGGATCTTGGCCAACGACACCAGCAGCGCGCGTTTGGCCTCGGCCGTCTCCGTCACCTCCAACCGCCGCGACAGCGCCTCGGCCAGCGCTGCGAAACGGCCGCTCGCGCTGGAGAGCCGCCTCTGCGCCTCGAACGCGTCCGCGTCGCGCGGATCGAGCCTGAGGATCTCGTCGAGCGCGCGCGTGGCCCGCTCCTCGCCGTCGGGCAGCGCCTCCGCCTCGGTGGCCAGCCGGCGCAGCGCCGTGATTCGCTCGGCCTGGTTCCCCGCGACGTCCGCCATCCGCCCGAGCGTGGCCAGGTAGTCGTCGTGGCGCTCCGCGCGCCGGTAGATCTGCTCCAGCTTGAGCAGCGCCGGCCGATCGCCGTCGGCCGCCAGCGCCTCCAGCTGCTCGGCGGCCATCCCCAAGGCGTCGAGGTGCTCGACGAGCAGGTCGGCCCGCCGGTGACGGAGCGCCGCGGCCTCGGCGGCGGGCGCTCGATCGGCGCATCGCTCGAGCAGGGCCGCCAGATCGCCCCAGCGCTTTTCGCGGGCGTAGAGCCGCTCCAGCGCCGCGACAGCGGGCGCGCGATCGGGCGCGATCGTCAGCGTCGCCTCGTAGGCGGCGGCGGCGGCGATCGGATCGTGGGCCGGACCCTCGAGGATCTCCGCCGCTTCGAGCAGCCCGGCGATCGCTTGATCGGGCTCGTCCGTCTCGGCGGCGGCCGCCTTGAGCGCGCTCACCAGATCGCTCCAGCGGCCGAGCGCGCGCAAAAGGGCGATCTGCTCGGCGCGCGCCTGGCGGTGGCCGGGTGTCGCCAGCAGCGCCTGATCGAGCGAGGCCAGCGCGTCGTCGGGACGCGCGAGCTCCTCGCGCTCGACGCGGGCGATCTCCCGCCAGATGCGCGTGGCGGCGGGCGTGGCGCCGGCCATCTCCGCCACCCAGCGCGCCTCACTGGCCAAAGCGCCCCAGGCGCCGCCCGCCCGCGCGTCGGCCCGCATCCGCTCCCACAGATCGTCGTCGGTGGGGAGCAGGCGCAACATGACCACCTCGGCCTTGAGCGCGCGCTCGGGCGCGTCGAGCCGGTCGCGAAACAGCCGCGCCACCTCGCCGAGCGCCGCGATCTGCTGGCGCGGATCCTCCTGCAGGTCGAGCCGTCGCAGCAGAAGCTCGACCAGCCGATCCCAGCGCTCTTCGTCGCGCAGCGCCGCCTCGGCGCGCGCCAGGATCGCCCGCGGCTCAGGATCGGCGGGATGGCGCGCCCAGCGGTCGAGCAGGGCGGCGAGGTCGACGTCCGCGTCCGAGCTCGGCAGCTGGGTCCCGATCGATCCGGCGATCTTCGCCAGCCGGACCATCGCCTCGGTGGTCCCTTCGAGACAGGGGAGGATCACGAGACCGGTGCGCAGCTCCCAGAGCTGGGCCTCGCGGTCGGGATCGCTCTCCTCCGCGAGGTCGAGGAAGAGATAGTGCGGTCCGCCGGCGGCCGGGTGCGCGGCCAGCCAGGACGCCAGCCATGCCAGGTCAGGATCGCTGGGGCGAAAGCCGATCAGGACCAGCGAGCGCCGGCGGCGCAGCTGATCGAGCCAGGCCATTCCGGCCGACGGCAGGAGGCGCTTGCGCGCGTCGGCCGCTCCGACGCAGAGGCTCTTGGGGAGGGTCCGCCGGCCGCACAGATGGATGAGCGGCGTGTCCGGTCCGCCGAACCGGGCCTGCGCGGAGGCGTCGATCCCGACCAGCACGCGGAGCGGATCGTGCCGCCCCGGCGCGGCCGCCAGCGCGCGCGCCCACTGGTCGTCGAAGGCCGTCGTCACCACCGCGCGCCAGGGGAAGTTGGCCGCCTGCTGGACGCTGTCGGGGAGCGGCGCCCCGTCGGCGAACGCCTGCTCGATCGCCTCTTCGATCTGCGCCGGCGGAAGCAGATCGCGGATCAGGACCAGCGCGTCGCCGAGCCGGCCTCCCGCGATGAGCTCGGCGATCTGCGCGCGCAGGTCGGAGAACACCGGACGATCGGCGAGCGATTCAATGAATGTTTTCCAGCTCGGCGCGCCGCTGAGCTCGCTGCAACCAAGACCTGCGACCAGAACGACCTGACGCGCCTTGAGCCTGTCGACCAGGGAGTC
Organism: Polyangia bacterium; assembly: GCA_036267635.1. Taxonomy (GTDB): domain Bacteria; phylum Myxococcota_A; class Polyangia; order Fen-1088; family Fen-1088; genus JADGRB01. The sequence goes on from DATAVR010000070.1 coordinate 22,197, forward strand.
GGGAATCTCGACCATCGGTTCCACCTCGGCCGGATTTCCTCGGTCATAGCGCGGATTGGCCCCGCGGCATAGCCCGTCGCGCGCGCGCCATTCCACCGACGACGATTTCGTGTGACGATGACCTGCCTGGCATGAGCCCGGGGTCCGAATCCTCCGTCGACGAGCTCGCGCTGGCGAAGGGAGCCAGCCTCGGCCGTTACGTGGTGCTGGGGCTGCTCGGGCGGGGCGGGATGGGAGAGGTCTATGCGGCCTACGATCCGGAGCTGGATCGAAAGATCGCGGTCAAGCTCCTGCGCGGGCGAACCGGCGGCGCGGACGGGGGCACGCGCCTCTTGCGGGAGGCGCAGGCGATCGCCCGGCTCTCCCACCCGAACGTGGTCGTCGTCTACGACGTCGGGACGTTTCAGGAGTCGGTGTTCATCGCCATGGAGTTCGTCGAGGGGAACACCCTCGGCTACTGGTTGACGGCCGCGGCGCGCGGCTGGCGGGAGGTGCTGGAGGTCTACCTGGCCGCTGGGCGGGGGCTCGCCGCCGCGCACGCCGCTGGGCTGGTTCACCGCGACTTCAAGCCCGAGAACGTGATGCTCACGAAGGGCGGGCAGGTGCGGGTGATGGACTTCGGTCTGGCGCGCGTGCAGAGCGGCGCCGCCGGAGAGCCCGCCCGGGAAGACCCGGCCGAAAGGGCAGCGCGCGCGGTCGCTCTGGCCACCACCCTGGCCGACATTTCCGACGATCGGACGCTCAAGATCGGTGGCGGCGGCCGCACCGATGCCAAGACGAACGGGGGCGCGGGCCAGTACCTGGGCTTGAAGCTGACGCAGACGGGCGCGATCCTGGGAACGCCGGCTTACATGGCGCCCGAGCAGTTCGCCGGCGTGGGGGGGGACGCCCGCAGCGATCAGTTCGCGTTCTGCGTGGCGCTCTACGAGGGGCTCTACGGCCGCCGTCCGTTCGCCGGCGACAACGCGGTCGCGCTGATGGCCAACGTCGTGACTGGCACGATCACCGACCCGCCGCCGGAGACGCGGGTGCCAGCCTGGATTCGCCGGGTGCTGCTGACGGGGCTGGCGACCAAGCCCGCCGATCGCTTCCCCTCCATGACCGAGCTGCTGGCGGCGCTCGGGCACGATCCGGCGGCCCGGCGTCGACGCCTGCTGGCGACGGCCGGCGGCGCGCTGGCCATCGCGGCGCTCGCTGCTGGCGCGGTCCACCTCACCTCGGGAGCGCGCGCCCTTTGCGCGGGAGGCCCTGGGCGCGCGGAGGCGGTGTGGGGGCCCCCCCAGCGGGGCGCGATCGAAGGGGCCTTCAAGGCGAGCGGAAACCGGCGTGCGGGGGCGGTCTTCGCTTCGGTGGGCGGCCTCTTCGATCAATACGTCGCGCGTTGGATCGGGATGTACAAGGAGACCTGCGAGGCGACGCAGGTGCGCGGCGAGCAGTCGACCGAGGTGCTCGATCTGCGCATGAGCTGCCTCGGCGAGCGGCTGGCGAACCTGCGCGCGCTCGGCGACGTGCTGGCGACCGCCGACAAGAGCATCGTCGACAACGCGGTGGGGGCGGCGAGCGCGTTGCCGACGCTCGATCGCTGCGCCGACGTGGCGATGTTGCGGGCGGTCATCAAGCCCCCGGACGATCCGGCCAAGCGGGCCGAGGTGACGAAGCTCGGGGAGCAGACCGCCAAGCTCACGGCGCTCTCTTCGGCCGGACGTTGCAACGACGCCAAGACGATCGGGGGCCCGTTGCTCGACCGGGCCAGGGGGCTCGGCTACCGCCCGCTCGAGGCCGAGGCGGCGCTGGGGCTCGGCCGCCTGGCCGACAGCTGCGTCGAGCCGGCGGTGGCGACGGAGTACCTCGAGGAGGCAGTCCTGTCGGCGGAGGCGTCGGACGACGACGAGGTGGCGATCCGCGCCTCCAGCTTTCTCTCGGTGCTCGAGAGCGATCGACTCGGAAATCCCTCTCTCGGGCGCTACTGGGTGCGCCACGCCGACGCCCTGCTGGCGCGCTTCCCCTCCCACCCGCTATTGGCGGCCGACGTCGCCTCGGCGCGGTCGATCTGGTTGGGCGCGGAGGGACACGACGAAGAGGCGCTCTCCGAAGAGCGCCGTGCGCTCGACCTGCGGGAGCACGCCAAGGGCCCCACCAACATCGAAACGGCCGACACGCTGCTCAACATCATGGTTCGGCTCCACACGCTCGGACGGGACGCCGAAGCCGTCTCCGTCGGCGAGCGGGCCCGCGACCTCTACGCCAAGCTGGCCGGCGACGACAGCGGTCAGATGGCGCTGGCGATGCTCGATCTCTCCGAGTCGCTGATCGCGCTCCGCCGCTTCGACCAGGCGCAGGCCGCCGTCGCGCGCGCGATCGAGATCTGGAAGGGCAACGGCGTACCGTTCTACGTCGGGTATGGCCTGCTCGATCAGGGTCGGCTGGAGGTCGCGGAAGAGCGCGCCAAGGAGGCCGTCGCCGATCTGGATCGGGCGGTCACGATGCTGGGTGACACGGACGCCGGCGCCGAAGCGAAGTTCGAGCTCGCGCGGGCGCTCTGGTCCCAGCCCCGCGATCACCGGCGCGCGCTCGCGCTGGCGACGGCGGCCGAGTCCGCCTTTGGCAAGGCCCCCTCGGAGGCGCGGAACCTCAAGCAGGTCCACAGCTGGCTCGAGTCGCGACGCGGTCCGTGACCGCATTTGGGGATGCGCGCTACCGGCTGCTGCGCTCGGCGGCCGTTTTGTGGAGCAGCGCCAGCAACCGGCGGGCCTCGGCGTTGCGGGGGTCGAGCCGCGTGGCGGCTTCCAGCTCGGGCTCCGCGGCGCCGTAGTTCCGCATGCCGATCAGCAACGTCCCCAAGAGGACGTGCGCAGGCGCGCCGGCGCCGGCGGCGAGCGCCTGGCGCGCCAGCGCGTAGGCCGAGGTGGTCTCCCCGCGCTCCCACAAATCGTTGGCCCGTCGGAGCAGATCGTCGGCTTGGGCGTTGTGCGGGCTGCGAGCGATGGCGTCGGGCACGCGGCCCACGACCCGGCGAGGCGATTCGATCCGCGGCGCGCGTGCGACGATCGGCGCGGGCACCGCCGGCGGGGTCGGTGCCTCCTCGGGCGCGGGCAGGTCCGCTGTCGACGATGCGCTCACCGGGGGCGCGACGGGGGGCTGCGCGGCGGGCAGCGGCAGGGCAGGCGAGGGCAAAGCAGGCGTCGGAAGGGGGGCGCCAAGCGGTTCCGCCGACGCGCGCGAGCGCGCCGTGCGGCCGTGGGTCCGAAGCAGGCCGATCCCGGAGGTCGCGACGATCGCGGCGATCGTCGCCGCCACCCAAGGACCGCTGCTCGACCCCCGTCTGCTGGTGGGGGCCGGGGCGATCATGGCCACCGTCGGCGGCGCGGGCGACAGCGCCGCCAGATCGGGCAGCGAGGAGGTGGCGGGCAGGGTGTTCCGGTGGCGAAGAAACTGCTTCGCCTCGGTGACGTCGTCGGCCACCAGCTTCCGTTGAAGCTCGACGTTGAAGCAGAGACCGAGCAGGTCGGCCAGCTCTTGCCGCGGATCGGCGCCCGCCGGCACGAACGAGCCGAGCGCCGCGCCGAGCTCGTCGGCCGATTGAAAGCGGTCCTCGGGCGCTGCCGCCATGGCGCGCTCGACAATCTGGCTGAGCAGCGGCGGCACATCCGGGTTCAGCTCGCGCGGCTCGGGGAGCACCGGCTCGGGCGTCTCCTCGGCGCGCCGACCGGTCAAGACCTCCCACAGCACCACGCCGAGCGCGAACACGTCGGCGCGGCAATCGACCTTGGTGCCTTCCCACGCCTCGGGCGGAACGTAGCTCCGCCGGCCGACGACGACCCCCATGTTGGTCACCGCCTCGTCGACCGCCGAGCGCGCGATCCCGAAGTCGATCAACTTCACCTCGCCCGCGAACGAGAGCATGACGTTCTCCGGCGTCACGTCGCGATGGACGATCCCGAGGCGACCGAACCCGTGCGCATAGCCGAGCGCGCGTGCCACCTCGCGCACCACGTGAACCGCCACGCCGAGCGGCAACGGTCGCGCGCCGAGCTGCCGCATCACCTTCCCCAGGTTCACCCCCTCGACGAGCTCCTGCGCCACACACAGCTCGCCGTCGATCTTCTCGATCCGCAAGGTGCGCGCGATGTTCTCGTGCTCGAGGTGCGCCGCGATCTGCGCCCCGCGCCGGAACCGCGCCTCCACCTCCTCGTCGTGCAGCGCCCCATGGAGCCGCTTGAGCACACAGACGTCCGGATCGATCGACCCCGCCCGCAACGCCAGCTCGACCCGGCCCATCCCCCCCGCGCCCGAGACGCGGACGATCAGATACGGCCCGAACTGCGTGTGCTCGCGGGTTTCAGTCACTGCCCGCCGTCCGTCATCGGCACGTATTCGTCGGCCCCACAGTCGATGGGCGGCGTACGTGGCTGCCCATCGACGTCATGGTCGGGGTAACTGGTTACGGCCTTGGGGCAAGCCAAGTGAGTGGTCAGATGATACGGCTTGGGATCGCTCGTGCTGAAGGTCGGCTGCGTCGTGATCGAGGTGTCGACGGTGCAGTTCTGGACCGGGCCGACGACGATCGAATCAACCAGCGGCACGCTGTCACTCGGATCTGAGGTCGCCGCAATCGGATAGCCGACCACCGTGTTGAACAAGAACTGAGTCCCTGCTCCGGGCGCGTTGAACTGGATTCCAGTCCCCGCCGTTGAGGCGCCGGCGATGACGGTGTTTTGGATCTTCGCGATCGCTCCGTTCACGACGACGCCGCCGAGGGAGTTGTTCAGGAGGTAGCACTCGTCCATCATCAGTGTCGTCCCAGTCTCGGCGTCGATTCCGAGCCCGGTGGTGAGGTTCGAGGTCACCCGCAAGAGCGTCACCTTCGCCGACCCGGTGACCAGAAACCCCTTTGTGTTGTTCGAGGTGCCACCGCTCACGGTGAGGTCACGAATGAGAACCGTGTCCGACGAGACCGAGATCGCAGCACCGTTCGCGGCGGGGATGACTGCCCCCCGGCCGACGATCACAGGATTGATTCCCGGGGTCGCCAGTGTCAGGCGCTCCCCGGTCGTTCCAAGAATGATCAAGACGTTCTGACCCTGCGTCAACGCCGCTGCGCCGACGGGAAGGGAACAGTACGGGTTCGACGACAAGCCATTGGCTGAGGAGCAGTTGGTCGCGGCCTCATCGACGAAGATGACCTCCGTATCCTTCGCGCAGTGGCCGTCGGCCATGCAGATGCCGGGGCCACCGCACTCCGCGTCTTTCGAACAGCTCCGACAGGTGTCGAGCGGGACAGTGGAGGTGCCGGTGAGCTCGCAGATCGGTGTCGCCGACGGCGGCGACGCTGTGCCGGCGCAATCGGAGTTCGCGAGGCAACCGACGCAGCTGTTGGACGTCGAGTCGCAGACCGGCTTGTCGCCGCTGCAGTCCTTGTTCGAGACGCAGGCGACGCACATGCCCAAACGCGTTCCCGCGTCGGCGGCGGAGACGCAGGCGTTGGTCCCGGCGTCCAAGCTCCGACAAGCGGTGGTGCTCTCGACATTGTCGCAGCCGCGGCAGGTTCCCGCGTCCTGGTCGCAGATCGGTGTGTTGCTGTCGCTCTTGCATTTTGAGTTGGGGCAGATGAAGGGCGCACCCCCGGCACCGCCGGGCGAGCCGGCCGCTGCGCCGGCGCCTCCCATGCCACCCGATCCGGCGGCGCCACCATCCATCGCGAAGCACTTCTTCGTGGATGAATCGCACATTTCATTGCTCTGGCAATCGCTCTTCTGATCGCAGCGACCGGAGTTCAGCTTCGAGCAGCCAGTCGTCGCGGCCCAGAGCACCATCAACCAGCCGGCCCATCGCGGCAGACTCACAGGCGGCCTCCCAGCGACAGACCGAAAGGTTGAATCGTGAGAGCCATGGCGTGGCTGTCGTCGCTGCCGCTGCGAAGGACGACGATCCCGCCGAGGATAGCAGCCGCGGATAGACCGGCGGTGATGATTCCGGGGACCAGCGTTGTCCGATGGCCGGCACAGCCGTAGGTGAGGTCCATGGGGCAATCGCTCGCATCATTGTTGATGGAGAACAAGACGCCGCTCACCACGCCACCGGCGACGCCCGCGCCGATCAGCGTCCAGCCGAGCCAGCGGCGCCGGTTCGTTGCCGGAGCCGGGGCGGGAGTTTCGACGGCAGCGACGGCTGCCGGCGCGCCGGAGGCCGGCGGCGGCAGCGCCGTGGCCGAGAGGTTGGCGTGCAAGGTCGGCACGCGGCCAAGCAGCGGCTCGGCGGCGGTCGCCACGCTCTCGACCATCTGCGAGGCCGCGCAGATGTTGCATTCGGCGACGGCGTTGTCTTCGCGATCGCTGGCGACGTTCCAGATTCGCAGCTCGACGTGGTAGCCGCGCATGTCGTTGCGGCCGCCCGTCGCGACCAGGACGTCGCTGGCGCCCGCGGTCGCGGCGGCGACCCTCAGGCACTCGCGGTCGGAGCAGGTCCCGGCTTCCGGCGCCAGGTCGTAGCCGTGCTTGGTGACGGCGTCGTTCAAGGTCGTGCGCAGCTGGGCGCGGATGTCGGCCAGGCTGTCCGGCAGGTCGACGCCGTTCACCACCACCACCCGCGGTCGCGCCGCCTCCCCTGGCGCCGCGACGCCGGCGGCCGGCGCGAGCGCCACCGCGAGGGTCGCCACTGAGAGCACCCCAAAGCCCCGCATCGAGATCATGTTTGGCTAGAGACGCTACATCCACTCGCGTCCGATCTTCCAGTTTGAGGCCCAATTTCGCCGATCATCGGTCCCCGATCTCCAAAAGGTGCGTCCCGCGGCAGGCCGCTGGCGCAGCTCGGGCGGACGCTGGTCGAGCTAGCGCCGGCGGCGGGCGAGCGTGATCGCGCCGGCCAGCAGCACGAGCCAGGACCAGGGCGCGGCCGCGCGGCCGGGCGCCAGATCGCAGTGGCCGCAGCCGCCGCCGCTCGACGTCGCTGCCGTGGAGGCGTCCTTGCTCCCGCCGGCGTCGTGGCCCGACGCCGCGGCGTCGGGGCCGGCCGGCACGGCGTCGTGGCCGGCGTCGATCGGGTCGGGCATCACCGCGGCCTGACAGATGTCCTCGGAGAAGAGCCCGGTGCCAGCGCGCGTGTTGCAGTCGGTCTGGCAGACGGCCATCACGCAGGTCTGGATCGCCTGGATGTCCTGGTCGAAGCGCATCAGCGGCTGCCAGGTCATCCCCTCGTCCACCGAGGTCTCGATCGCGTAAGTGTCGGCGGCGTTGTCGAGCGCGGCGTAGAGCTTCGTCCCGCGCGCCGACATCCCGCGGAAGGTGAAGGGGACCGCCGGCAGCGGCTGGAACGAGACCCCCAGGTCAACGGAGCGGTAGGCGACGTCGGTGGTCCCCACCACGCCGCCGGCGATCATGCTGCCGCTCGGCAGGCGCGCGTAGGCGGTGAAGACGCCGCCCGCGAAGGTGAGCGGCGAGCTGGCGGTGGCTCCGCCGTCGAGGCTGATGGACAGCGCCTCGCCCGCGCTGCCGCCGGTCCGCAGCACCAGCTTCTGCGGGTTGGTCGGATCGACAGCCACCAGGCGGATGCTGTAGGTGCCCGCCAGGCTGGCGGAGAGATCGTGCAGCGTCCAGTTGGCGCCGCCGTTGGTGGTCACCGCGATCTTCGGCGTGTAGGCGGTGCCGCTGGTGAGCGTCAGGTAGACCGTCTGCGGATTCGAGCGGGAGATCTCGACGCCGGTGATGTGATCCCCGGCGGCCGCCGTGTAACGGACCTGGGCGAACGACGTCCCCGCGTTGGCCGACTCCATCACGCTGTAGGTGCTGGCGCCGCCGTCGACCGAGCTGGTGACCACCGCCAGCACGCGGTTCGGGTTGCTCGGATCGACGAACGCGTCCTGCGCGGCGGCGGCGGGGATTCCGGCGGCGGCGGTCCAGGTGCACGAGCTGTCGTCGGTGTAGATGAAGCCGCCCGGCGACACCGCGTAGATCCGATTGAGCGGCGCCGGGCCGACCTGATAGAGCGTCCCGAAGCTGTTGAGCGGCTGCTCGCAGGACCAGATCCAGGTCTGATCGTGGTCGAACGACATGACCAGGCCGAAGTTGGTGGCGAGCAGCGTCTCGTTGGGCAGCTGGTCGGGCGTCAGGATGCTGAGCGAGTCGGGGAAGGCGCCGTCCGCGCGGGCGTCGGCGGTGGCGAGGAGCGGCCCGACGACCGAGAGCAACAGCAAGCCAGGGAGGAGCGACGCCCGGGAGCGGAGAGCCAACCGTACGCCCATGGTGTGGCGGCGATCAGGCGCGCTTGCGGGGGCGCCGCACGAGCACCAGACCGAAGAGACCGCTGAGAGCCAACCAGAGCTGGTGGGACGAGCCCGCCGGGTGCGTCGGATCGAAGCTGCAGGAACAGCCGCCCGACAACTTCGTGTTCTCGTCCGAGGGGCTGCCGCCCGTCGTCGTGCCGCCGGTTCCGGTGGTGCTGGTTCCGGACCCGCCGGTGCCGGGCGCGCCGCCGGTGCTGGTGGCGCCGCCGCCCGCGCCGGTGGTTCCACCGGCTCCGGTCACCGTGGTGCCGCCCGTTCCGGTCGTCGCGCCACCCGTCCCGGTGGTGCCGCCGGTGCCCGTGGTGCCACCCGTGCCCGTCGTGCCGCCGGTTCCCGTCACGACGGCGCCGCCGGTGCCGGTGGTGCCGCCTTTGCCGGTGGTGCCGCCCGTCCCCGTGGTGCCGCCGGTTCCGGTGGTGCCGCCGGTTCCGGTGGTGCCGCCGGCCCCCGTCGCGGCGCCCGTGCAGCTCGCCGGGCCGGGCGCCGTCAGCGCCGTGCCGTCGATGCAGGTCGGCGAGCCGGTGCCGCCGTTCGGGTAGCTGACCATCACGCTGGCGCCGGTGGCGCTGATCGAGGTGAGGGTGATCGTCGCGCCGCCGGTGGCCGGATCGGTGAAGCTCTGGCCCGCGGCGGTGAGGCCGGTGAACGCCGTCCCCGACGGGGTCGTGTTGAGCAGCTCAGTCCAGACGCTGTTCGTTTGGTTGGTGGTCGTCGTGCCGCCGCGGCCGGTGCCGGTGGTCGGGACGTGCACGTTGTCGCTGGCGTAGATGAAGACCGTCGGGGCGGTGAAGGTGACGGCCGAGCCGCCGCCGCCGCGGCCGGTGGTGGAGAAGGCGTCGAAGGTGCCGCCGGCCGTGCGCAGCTCGACATAGTAATTGTTGAGGCTCACGTTTTGCGTAGTCGCCTGTGGGTCGTTGACGGTCAACGTCGCGGGGAAGGGGACCTGCAGGACCTGGATACCGCTGCCGCCCGAGCAGTTGTTCTCCAGCGGCAGGAGGTTGAAGGTGCCGTTCGCCGGGACCTTCACGCCGTTGCAGCCGGTCAGCCAGTTCTCGTACCAGCGCTCGTAGGCGTTGAACTGCCGGCAGCCGCCACCCATCGTCGACATCGAGCTGCCGTACTCGGTGATGGTGCAGGAGGTGCCCGGCGTGGTGGAGAAGCTGCTGGTGCCGCACTTCATGGTGTTGGCGTGCATGAGGCCGAGGTTGTGCCCCGGCTCCTGCATCAGCACCACGCAGCTGAGCGAGCCGTTCATCCAGGTCCGTTTGGCCGGCTTCAACGCCGAGCCCTCTTCGCCGAGGCCGCCGAAGGTGCAGAGGCTGGTCTCGTTGAAGTAATAGATGAGGTGGTTGTACGTGGTGGTGGACGCGGCGGTGATCATCGGCTCGATCGCCTGGTACATCCCGGTGGTGTCGCAGGTGGTCATCGAGAACGGATAGGGGCCGATCACGGCGCCGGTCACCTGATACTTCCCGTACGAGGACTCGTTGTAGTAGTCGGCGAAGGACTTGTCGGAGGGGGTGGTGCTGTTGAGGTAGGCGGTCCCCTGCGCGGCGGTGATGTTCACGCCGCTTCCCAGATCGACGAGCACCAGCGCGTAGCTGTCGGGGGACGGCGCCGCGTAGGTGGTCGGCTCCCCCTCGGCCGCGATGTCGAGCGCGGGGATTTCGTCGAGGCTGGCGACGTGCATGTTCGCGCCGACCATGTCGCCGACGATGCGCACCTGCGTTCCCGTCGCGGTGAACGGCGGCGCGTCGAAGTCGAGCCGGACCTCGCGTCCGCTCGCCGTGCGGACGGCATGCCACCACTCGGTGGTGCCGTCTTTATTGTCCGCCACATAGGTGACGAACTCGCCGGTCAACGCGTGGGGATCGCCATCGGCGCTCCCTGCGTCGAACGAGTTGGGAGAGCAAGCAGGCACGAACGTCGCAAGAACCAGCGCGACGGCACCCGCACCCAGGCCTCGGCTCCAGGAGCGCACCATATGAGTAAGTGGCAAAACGAGGGGCTTGGGGCTCAAAAAATTCAGAATTCGTGATCAATCGGCGCAACCCACCAGAACTACAGGACATCATCCGTCGCTGGCGGGCGGTTCCGCAGCCGGCAGAGGGACGGCATGCAGTCGCCTGACGCGCCGATCGCGCACGTCGAGCACCGTGAAGTGAAATCCCACGGTTGAGATTTCGTCCCCCGGGACCGGCAGCTCGGGGAGCTGCGTGATGATGAAGCCGCCGAGCGTCTCGACCTCGGGCGGAACCTTGGGGAAGACGAGGCCGAGATCGCGCGCGGCGACGTCGAGAGTGAGGCGGCCGTCGACATCGAAGCTGCCGTCGGCGTTGCGCCGAATAGGCGGGATCTCCTCGGCGTCCTGCTCGTCTTGAATTTCGCCGACCACCTCTTCGACGAGATCCTCCAGCGTCACGATGCCGGTGAAGGTGTGGCCCGATCCAAGGATGACCGCGATGTGGACGCGGCGGCGCTGGAACTCGCGCCGCAGCCATTCGAGCCGCGTGTCTTCCGAGGCGTAGATCGGTTCGCGCACCAGCTCCCGCATCCGGGCCGGCCGCTTGTCCGAGGCCAGCGCGCTCACGATGTCCTTCAGGTGGACGTAGCCGACCACGCGATCGGTCGCCGGCTCGACCAGCGGGTAGCGGGTGTACTGGTTGGCCACGGCGATCCGCAGGTTGTCCTCGAACGGCAGCCCCGCCTCCAGGGTCACCACGTCGCGCCGCAGGGTCATCACGTGGCGGGCCAGCCGGTGTGTGTAGTCGAACACGCGATCGATCAGGCGCCGTGCGCCGGGATCGAGGTGGACGTGCTGCAGGACCAGGCGCAGCTCGTCGGGCGAGTGCACCATCTCCGCCTCCGAGGCCGGCGGCAGGCGCAGGATCTTGAGCACCAGCGCGGCCGCGCCCTTGAGCGTCCAGATGATCGGGAAGGTCAGCACGTAGAAGACGCGGAAGGGGACCACGGCCCACAGGGCAATCGGCTCGGTGAGCTGAATGGCCAGCGCCTTGGGGGCGAGCTCGCCGAGCACGGTGTGCAGGAAGGTGATGACGATGAGGCTCACCGTCGCGGCGAGCGTGTGCAGCGTGCGGTCGGAGGTGACGCCGTTGCGGAACAGCACCGGGCGCAGCAGCGAGGCGAACGCCGGCTCGCCCAGCCAGCCGAGCGACAGCGACGCGAGCGTGATGCCGAGCTGGCTGGCCGAGAGATAGGCCGGGAGCTGCTGGGTGATGGTGAGCAAAAGCCGGGCGCGCCGGCGGCCTTCCCGCGCCAGCTGCTGCAGCCGCGTCGGGCGCATCTTGACGAAGGAGAATTCGGCCGCGACGAAGAAGGCGTTGGCCAGGACCATCACCGCCGTCAGGAGCAGCGCGAGACTCGGATGCATGGAGCCCCTGAGAATCGCATACCCCGCGCGCCCGAGGTAGGCGCCTCACCATTTAGTGGTAATGTCGCCGGGCTGTGATTTCTCGTAAATTAGGCTTGGGTTTGGCCTTCGCGATCGTCGCGCTGGCGTCGGGCAGGGTCGGCGCGCAAGCGCTGCAGTCGTCGGGCGACTGCACGGCGGAGAACCTCCTGTCGCGCAGGCTCCCCGTCAGCCACCAGGACGTGCGCGGGGATCTGCGCCTGCCGACCGACGACGCCGTCGCGCCCGAAGGCGCGCAATGGGACGCGCCGGTGGGGGTGATTCTGGAGACGCCGGCCGGCTCGCTCACCTACGACCTCGGGTCGGTGCGGCCGGTTTCGGCGTTCCTGCTGCAGGCCGACGCCAACGACACCTACAAGATCTTCGGCGCCGAGGTGAACAAGCCGGAGGCGTTCAAGCTCCTCAACGAGATCGACAACGTCGTCGCCTCGCAGGGCCACGGATTCCGCACCCGGACGATCACCATCGCCGCGACGCCGGTCCGTTACCTCAAGGTTGGCGAGCCGATGGGCGACGGCGCCTATTCGATCGGCGAGTTTGCCGCCTACTGCCGGACGCCGGCGCCGTTCCCGCCCAAGCTGACCATCAGCAACGCACCGCCGGCGATCGTCGTTCAGCCGGGGTTCTGGAAGTTCGCCTGGTGGGAGAACGACGCCAGCTCGAGGGTCGAGATGGCGCTGGCGCTGGCGGCGCTGGCGCTCGTCGGCTGGGGGCTCTGGCTGACCAGGCAGGGGCGCGAAGATTTCAAGCGCAGGCTGCGCGACCGGCTGCTGGTGGTGGTCGGCGTGCTGTCGTTCTGCGCTTACTGGAACTTCGGCAGCTTCCACTTCGGGAACTACGTCCATATGTGGGACACGTTCCACTACTACATCGGGTCGAAGTACTTCAAAGAGCTGTCGTACGATCGCCTCTACGAGTGCGTCGCCGTCGCCGACTCCGAGGAGACGGGGCTGAAACGCCGGGTCGAGCTGCGCAAGATCATGAACCTGCGCACCAACATGATGGTCGGCACCGCCGACGTGTTGGCGCACCCCGAGCTCTGCAAGGGGCACTTCACCCCCGAGCGCTGGGGCGACTTCAAGCACGACGTCGCCTTCTTCCGCAACCACCACGACATCAAGCGCTGGGAGGAGGCGCAGACCGACCACGGCTACAACGGGTCGCCGGTCTGGAACATCGTCGGGACGACGCTGGCCAACCTGGCGCCGGCGAGCGAAGGCCAGATCAACTTCCTGACCCGGATCGATCCGCTGTTCATCTTCGGGCTGGTCTTCATGTCCTTGTGGGCCTTCGGCTGGCAAACCACCTGTGTCGCGCTGGCGGTGTTCGCCACCAACTTCCCCTCGCGCTTCTACTGGACGGGCGGCTCTTTTCTGCGCTGGGACTGGCTCTTCTATTTCGTGGGCGGCATCTGCCTGGTGAAGAAGGAGCGGCCACTCCTGGGTGGGTTCTTCCTCGGCTACTCGACGCTGCTGCGCATCTTCCCGGTCTTCATTTTTTCGGGGCCGATCCTGGTGATCGTGCGTCAGCTCTGGGGGACACCGTCGCCGGATCGTCCCTGGTGGAAGCCGGAGCCGTGGCAGTCGCGGCAGGCGCTCGCTGCGCGGGTCGACCGCCGCTTCGTTTCGATCCTGGCGGGCGCCGCGCTGGCGGTCGCCATCCTGGTGCCGATCAGCCTCGTCACCAGCAACGGCATCGCCGGCTACCGCGCGTTCAAGTTCAACACCGAGAAGCACAAGGAGACACCGCTCACCAACTACATGGGGCTCCGCACCGTCGTCGCCTACAGCCCATCGGAAGCGGGCCGTGTCATGAAGGACGATCGGCAGGAGGATCCCTGGGGGCCCTGGAAGCGGCAGAAGCTACAGACCTTCCACGACCGGCGGTTTCTCGACTATCTGTTGATCGCGGGGTTCGTGGCGCTGCTCTACGTGGCGCTGCGCGACGCCGAGCCCTGGGTCGCCTGCTCGATGGGCGCGATGATGATCGCCGTCGGGGTCGAGCTGACCTGTTACTACTATTCGTTCCTGTTCGGGGTCGCGTTCCTCTACTCCAAGCGACGCGAGGCCGGCGCCATCCTGTTGGGAGCGACGGCGATAACCGGCCTCATCGACTGGTCGCCGACGCGCTATCTCCCCGACGTGAAGCCCTGGGCGGGATTGAAGTGGTCGCAGTGGCTCGACGAGCAGTACATGGCGATGTCGATCTTCACCCTGGCCGCGTTCGTCTGGATCCTCTACCGGTTCGCTTATCTCCCCATGATCGCGGCAAGTCCGGCGGTGATGGAGGCCGCCGACGACTTGGCCGAAGTTCCGTCGGCCAACACCAACCGGCGGAAGCCGTCGCGGCGGTCCGCCGCGGGCGGGGGCCGACGGCGCGGCGGACGATCGCGCGGGCGCGGGCGCTGAGGACATTCGGCGCGGAGCGCGCGCCGCTCAAATGAAAAAGGCCGCCGGCACGATGCCCGGCGGCCTTTGAGGCCAAGTTGGCGGTAGGGAGGCCCCTCTGCTAGCGGCGCTTCTTGCTCTTCCCTTTGGCTTTGGCGGCTTTCTTTTTGCCGGCCTTCTTGCTGCCTTTGACTGCCTTCTTGGCGCTCGTCTTGCCTTTGCCTTTGCCCTTCGCTTTGGCCTTGGCCGCGACCTTCTTGCCGCTCCTTTTGGCCTTGGCCTTGGTTGCCTTCTTCTTGCGCTTCTGCCCGCCGACGGCGCGCTTGGCGCGCGCCACGTCACCGTCACGGTCGACGAAGTAGATGTAGTTCGTATCGACTTCGAATCCGCCGTCGGCCACCTTCTCCGGGCGTCCCTTGGGCACGCCCGGCTGCTTTCGCTGAACCTTCCAGACCTCGCCGTCCTTCACGTAGTACATGAAGTCCTTCTCACGCTCGACACCCAGCTTTGCGACTTTCTCCGCCATCTCGGAGGCCCTCCGTCAGAAAGTTTGCGAAAAAATCAGCTGCAAAAGGTCACGTGCATCGTATAGGGGGGCGCAGGGCTGTCAAGGGGGATTCCCGACGCCGACAGCGTGTCCGGTGCTTGTTTTCCGGCTATTTCGAGCCCACGCGTCGCGTCGTCTTCGCTTGCTGGTTGCGTGCCAGGTAGACGTGTTGCTCGCCGCGTTCGTCGGCGTCGTCGAGCGGCCGGCCGTCGAAACCACCCCAACTGGCAATGAGGGCGAGCCCGGCTCGGGCGAGCAGTGCTTCGATTTCGCGGGGTTGAACCAGACGGTGGCGCAGCGAGACCGACCGCGCGCGGGGGCGCGCCGACCGTGCGCTCTCGGCGACGGGCTGATAGCGAAACGTCATCGCCAGGATTGAACCGTCGAGCACGTGGCGTTCGCTGTAGAGGGTTGCGCGGCCGCTGCGAGGATCACGAAAGCGGGTCGTTGCCGACGGACCGCGCTGTTCGAGAAACCGGCGGGTCGGGGCGAACGTGTCGAACGCCAGCCAGCCGCCGGGCACGAGCGCGGCGGCCGCCCCGCGAAAGAAGCGGAGCAGATCGCCGTCGGACTCGCAGTGCTGGATGGTGTGGAACGCGGCCACCGCGAACGAGAACCGGCGCGCGAAGGCCAACGTCCGCAGATCGCCGCGCACGAGCAGCGCGCGGCGGCGTGAGGCAGCGCCGAGCCGCGCCAGACGTTCGGCGGCGCGGGCCAACATCGCGGGCGCACGATCCAGACCGACGACGACGTGCCCGTCGCGCAGCAGCGGGAGCATGAGCCGTCCGGTGCCGCAGCCGAGGTCGAGCACCGGGCCGCCACGCTCCCCGGCCAGCGTCCGGTAAAAGCGGACGTCGTCGCGCCGTCGCCGGTACTCCCAGTCGTAGAGGAGGGCATCGTCGAACGGGCTGCGCACCGCCGTCATTCTACGTGCTACCCGCCGCCTGCAACGAAAGACGCGAGGCCGCGCTTGACTCCGCCGCGTCGGGCGCGGGAATTTGGACGGCCATGGACGCCATCGTGCTTCTCTCCGGCGGGATCGATTCGGCGACCGCTCTCGCCATGACCCGGGCGGCCGGTCATCGCTGTCACGCCCTCTCTTTTCGCTACGGGCAGCGCCACGCCATCGAGCTCGAAGCGGCCGCGCGCGTGGCGCGCGCGCTCGGCGCCCTCAGCCACGACGTGATGACGCTCGATCTGCGCGCGATCGGCGGCTCGGCGCTCACCGACGAGATCCCGGTCCCCAAGGGGCGCGACGAGGCGGCGATCGGCAGCGGCATTCCGGTCACCTACGTCCCGGCGCGCAACACGATCTTTCTCTCCTACGCGATCGCGCTGGCCGAGGTGCGCGGGGCCTCGGAGATCGTCGTCGGCGTGAACGTGCTCGATTCGTCCGGGTACCCCGACTGCCGGCCCGAGTGGTTGGCGGCCATGCAGGAGGTCGCGCGGCTCGGCACCAAGAGCGGCGTGGAGCGGCGGCCGGTCACCATCCGCGCCCCGCTCATCAAGATGTCCAAGGCGGAGATCATCCGCGCGGGCGTCAAGCTGGGGATCGATTACGGCCTCACGCACTCTTGCTACGACCCGTCGCCCGCGGGCGACGCCTGCGGGGCCTGCGACTCCTGTCAGCTCCGGCGCCGCGGATTCGAGAGCGCCGGCGTCGCCGATCCGACGCGCTACGTTTGAGCTTCAGTCGGCGCGGTTCCAGGGGCCGCCGAAGCTGCCGGCGCCGAGGAAGGCGGGGCGGAGCTCGGGCGTGACGAGCGCGTGGGCGGCGGCGGCGAGCGCGGCGAGGTTCATCGGAGGAGAGGCGGATGCGGACGAGGACAGGGCTGGGGTCGGCCGGGCCGGCGGCAGGGGTCCTCGGCCGCGGTCTTGTCCGCGATCTTGTCCGCGATCTTGTCCGCGATCTCGTCCGCGATCCCGGCCACGATGCCGATCGTCGTCGACGTAGATGATCTCGGGCGCCGCCTCTTCGACGCCCGCCTCGGTCTCCGCGGGCGCCCCTTCGCCGAGGACGGTTCCTTCGGCGAGGATCGGGCGGCCGGCCAGCGTCGGGTCGGTCGACTCGGCGTCGGCGATGAGCTCGGCGAGGCGGTTCGCTTCGCCCGCGAACTCGCCTCGCAGGTGCGCTTTGCGCCGGCGCGGATTCTTCGAGGGGAGCAGGTGGCGGAGGGCGAGGAGGATCTGGCGCGCCAGCTCACTGTCGCGCCGGGAGGGGCGCAGCCGCTCCAGCGCCGGCGCGATCGCCTGCGCCACCATCTGGCCGATGTCGCGGACGCCGTTGCTGTCGGGATCGAGCGCGTCGCGCAGCGGCGGCAGCAGCAGCGTCGCCAGAATGAGGGCGTTCGACGGCGCGACGGGGCGCGCGGCCGCCGAGCGGTCGAGGGCGCCGAGATAGCCCCAGAGGCGCGCCCGCCGCAGCGCAGTCTCCTCGTCGGCCGCCTCGCCCTTGAGCCCGCGGGCGAGCTCGGGGACCAGGAGCTCGAGCATCTCTGTCTCGACCAGCAGCTCGAGAGATCGCCTGGCGGCGCCGGCCCGCAGGAGGCGATAGAACTCCTCCGACACGCGCGCCTGCGCGCACTTGGTGATCTCCTGGCGGTGCTCCATCATCCGCCGGTAGGTCTCGGGCTCGATGGTGAGATTGCAGCGCGCGGCGAACTTCACCGCGCGCAGGATCCGGATCGGGTCCTCACGAAAGCGGATGTCCGGATCGCCGATGGTGCGCACGACGCGCGCCTCCAGATCGGGCAACCCCTGGACGTGGTCGATCACCTGCTTGGTTTCGAGATCGTAGAAGAGCCCGTTGATGGTGAAGTCGCGCCGGCGGGCGTCCTGCTCGGGCGTGCCGAAGACGTTGTCGCGCCGGATGAGCAGATCGCCCGTCTCGGGCGCGGCGCCGTCGTTGTCGTCTTCTTCCATCTCGCGCGGGTTGGCGCGAAAGGTGGAGGTCTCGATGATCTTCGGACCGAAGAAGACGTGGGCCAGTCGAAACCGACGGCCGATGATCCGCGAGTTGTGAAAGCGGCGTTTGATCTCGTTGGGGGTGGCGCTGGTGACGACGTCGAAGTCCTTCGGCTTGAGGCCGAGCAGGAGGTCGCGCACGCAGCCACCGACCAGGTACGCGGCGTGCCCGGAGTCTTTCAATCTCCGGACGACGTTGGCCGCGTCGGGATCGATCTGATCCAGGGCGATGTTCATCGAACGTAGGGGTAACACGCCGGTATGCCTCCGGCAATCGGCAGGGAAGCTCGTGCTCACTCGATGGTGGGCGCCATCGTCGCGTCCGGATCGTCCTCGACCGGACGCTTCCCTCGGACCGGCTTGGCAGGCGCGGGCGCCTCCACCCCGTCCGATCTGTCGGCCTTGGCCGGCTTGGCGAGGTCGTCACCCTTGGAGTTGGCCGCCGAATGCCGGCGTTCGCTGTGTGTGGGGGGCGCGTGGGTGTGTCGCGTGGGGGTCGCAGCCGCGTCGAGCGCCGCGGTTGGCGCCGGCGCGGGCTTTGCGCCTGCGGGCATGGTCGCGAGATCGTGGTTCTCGTCGCTCGGGACTCTATCGGTCGGGACTGTGCGCGCGCTCGGCGGCGGCGCGATCGCTCCGACAGGCGCGGTGGCGGGTGGCGGCGTGACCGGTTGGGTCACGACCGGGCGCGAGGGCGGCGGCGGAACGGTGGCCGTCGGGCGCGGGCTCGAATCGGCCTCGTCGCTGTTGGAGTGGACCCAGATCAACGCGGCCGTCACGATCAGCGCGATGCCGACCGCTGCGCCGGCGATCCGAATGACCAGCTTGCGCGAGGAGGTGGCACGCAGGTCGACCGGCGTGCTGCGAAACCGGTTCGAACGCGGGTAGGGGGTCGGTCCGCTCGGGGCGCCCTCTTGGGGCAGATAGGTGCCGGGCTGAAATACGGCGATCTCGTTGCTGGTCGCTTGGCCGCGGTTGACGACCGTCAGCGCGTTGGAGGTCTCGGCCTCTCGTTTTCGCGCCGGCGGATCGAGGTCGGGCACGTGAATGCTGTGGCCGAACATCGTGCCGCGCAGCGCGCGGTCATCGATCGGCGGGGTCGCTTGTTGGCTGAGGACAGATTCGGCGACGCTCCGGCCGATGGCCGTGCCGCGCACGGGGTCGATCGTGACCTGTGGCGTCGGCCGCGCGTCCCCAGAGACCTTCGCCGTGACGCGGGAGGGGTCAGAAAGCGCGTCGGCCACCGCCTGGTGGATCCCGGTGAGCGGACCGGGCGGCGCATCGAGGGAGCGGAGCTTCTTGAGCCCCTGCTCGACCTTGGCCTCGTCGACCACCGTGGGGCCCGAATAAAACGCCTGGCGGTTCCCGCTGCTGTCGGCGGCGTCGGCCGGATCGAGGGGGGGCGACTCATCCTCCAGGTCGCCAATCCCGGGAAAGGTCTTTCCGGCCATAGCCCCGCGATCTTAGCGGATATCGACGGAAAGACCCAGTGATCCGGCACGCCAGCAAGGTATAGTTTCGCCCGCGGCGCATGCGCATCTGCTTCGTCGTCAACAGCGCCCGGACGCAAAAGGCCAGCTACACCACGCTGCACCTGGCGTTCTCGGCGTACCGGCGGGGCCACGACGTGGCCTTCGCGTCGGTCGATGGTTTCTCGCAGGGCGAGGGGGCCGACATCGTGGCCGGGGTGGCGCGGCCCAAGGCCGGCCGCCTGCGCGACGCCGCCGCCTACGCCAAGGCGCTGACCGCGGCGGACGCCCCCAGAGAGGACGCGCGCCTGGTCGACTTCGACGTGATCTTTCTTCGCAACAATCCCAACGCCGGCGCCGCGGAGGGCGATCGCTTCAATCCGGCGCTCGACTTCGGGCGGAGGCTCAAGCAGCTGGGCGTGCTGGTGGTCAACGACCCGGACGGCCTGTCGCGGGCGGGGTCGAAGATGTACCTGGCCGGTTTTCCGGTCGAGCTGCGCCCGAAGACGCTGGTCACCCGGTCGATCGAGCGGGTGCGCGCGTTCCTGCGCGAGCTCGATGGGCCGGCGATCATCAAACCGCTCGCCGGGTTCGGCGGCAAGAACGTCTTCTATGTGGCGCGCGGACAGAGCGCCAACGTGCAGCAGATGATCTCGACCGTGCGGCGCGCCGGCTACGTCATCGTGCAGGAGTACCTTCCGGCGGTGGCCAAGGGGGACAAGCGCGTGCTGCTGTTGGGGGGCGCGCCGCTCGAGGTGGCCGGCGTCGTGGCGGCCTACAAGCGAATGCGTCCCAAGGACGACATCCGGAACAACATCCACGTCGGCGGCTCCCGCCGGCGGACCGACTTCTCCGACGCCGAGCGCCGGATCTGCGAGCTGCTGCGCCCGCGGCTGGTGGCCGACGGGCTCTACTTCGTCGGCGTCGATCTGGTGGGCGACAAGATCCTGGAGATCAACGTCTTCGCCCCGGGCGGGATCGCCAACATCGACGATCTCTACGAGGTCGACGTGGCCACCGCCATCGTCCGCGACCTCGAGCGCAAGGTGGAGCTGCGCTCGGTCTACTCCGAGCCGATTCCCCCGCACGTCTTCATGCGTGCTTAGGCTTCGCTTCCCAACACCAGCGCCCTGTTTCTCCCGCCGAAGCTTAGGTCAGCCCCTCGGTAGGTTCCCCCGACCGGACCGCACGTCAGCCCCGAGCGGAATCGAGCGCCCGCCTTCGATCCAGCGCGACCCTCCGCACGTGCGGAGGGTCGGGCTGCGGCGCTCGATCCCGCACGTAACCTGAGGCGAGGATCGGGCGGGAGGGTGGGGCGAGGAAGCGGGCGTTCGGGAGCAGGGAAGCGGGAAGAAGCTTCAGAGCTGAATGTGAAGCGGGAGCCCCTTCTCAATGGACTCGGTCGCGCCGTCGGCGACCAGGTGCCAGATGTGACGCAGCTGGGCCTCGATCACCGTCCCCTCGTCCTCCGCCTCGTCCTCTTCTTCCTCTTCGTCTTCTTCCGGCTCCTCGGTGTCGACGGAGAGCTCCTCGCGCATCTCCTCCAGCACGTCGAGCAGCGCCTGCGACGAGGCGACGCGGAAGTCTCCCACGGTGACCCGCCCCTCGAATTCGACCGGCATGTAGATCTCGGCCCCGAGGTCGTGGGCGTCCAGCCGATCGAGGAACTCGGTCAGCGCCTCTTCGGAGAGGCGGGCGGCGATGGTGTGCGACGCATGCTCGTCCACCTTTTCGATGACGGCCGCTCCCGCCTCGGCCAACAGCTTGGCGAGTGTCCGCGCCTCGTCCTCGTCCAGACGGTGCGACAGCGGCGCCAGCTCGATCTCGGCCATGGGGTAACCGTGCCGCACGCCCTGTCCGTCGTCAATGTGTCCCGACGGATTCTGATACTGTGTCGCCTCGATGACGTTGGATATCGTCCGGGCATTTTCCGAGGCCCGCGAGCGGGCGGCCGCGGCGGTCCGCGCGGGCGGCAACGGGATCGAAGTCTCGCGGGCGCTCTCGGGCGACGTCGACGCGATCGTCATCGAGGCGGCCGGGGCCGAGGTGGCCAAATGCAGGACGCCCGTGGCGGTGTTCGCCACCGGCGGATTCGGCCGCGCCGAGCTGGCGCCGTACTCCGACCTCGATCTGCTGGTCCTGTGCGCCAAGACGCCGGGCAAGGAGGTCCAGGCGCTCGCCGAGGCGATCCTCTATCCGTTGTGGGACGCCAAGGTCGACGCCGGGCACGCCGTCCGGTCGTACGACCAGGCGCTGTCGCTGCCGGCCAGCGATCTCGCGGCGGCGACGGCGCTGCTCGACGCGCGCTTTCTGACCGGCGACGCGGCGTTGGCCGACAAGTTCCTGGCGGCCTTCCGGGCGCGGGTGGCCAAGACCGCCGCCGAGGACTTCGTGGCGCGGCTGCGCGCCGAGCAGAAGGCGCGACACAGCCGATTCGGCGACACGATCTTTCTGCTCGAGCCCGATCTCAAGAACGGCCCGGGCGGGATGCGGGATCTCTGCGTCGGCCGCTGGGCGGCCATGGCCCGCTTCGGGACCTCCAATGCCAAGGAGCTGCTGGCCAAGGGGGTGATGACGGGACGGCTGGCGCAGGCGTTCATCAACGCGACAGAGTGGCTGCTGCGCGTCCGCATCGCCATGCACGCGGCGGCCGGCCGGCGCATGGATCACCTGCGGTTCGCTCTCCAGGAGGCGATCGCGCCGGTGCTCTGCCCCGACGCGCAGGATCGGGGCGGTGTCATTCGCCCCGCGGTCCACCCGGCGGTCGAGGCGCTGATGCACCAGTACCACGCGCACGCCAAGCTGATTCGCAACGAGACCGAGCGCCTCTTGCAGCGGGCGACCGCGCGCGACGAGCCGCGCCGGCCCAGCCAGCCGGTGCCGACGCTGGACGGCGGCGCCGTCGACGAGAGCTTCGTGGTGCGGGAGGGGGCGCTGGAAGGGAAAGACGGCTCGGTGTTCGAGCGGAAGCCCTCCGAGATGATCCGCATCTTCCAGGTGGCGATCGCCTTCGACATCCCGCTGTCGTTGCGGACGCTGGAGATGCTGGGGGAGCTGGCGGCCACCCGCGGCGAGGCGCTGCGTGCCGATCCCGCCTCGGGCCCCTGCTTCATGGAGATCGTCTGCGACGGGCGCGACAGGGCCAACCCCTCTCGCCTCGAGCAGATGCAGGACCTCGGCTTGCTTGGCGCGCTGATGCCCGAGTGGGAGCCGTCGACGGGGCGCGTGCAGCACGACATCTATCACGTGTATACCGTCGACCAGCACGCGCTCTATGCGGTCGGGCGCCTGCACGCGCTGGCGCGGGGCGATCACGCCGATCAGTTTCCGACGCCGACCGAGACGGTGCGGGCGGTGACCCGCCCGGTGGCGCTGGCGGCTGGGACGCTGCTCCACGACGTCGGCAAGCCGTACGGGAGCCCGCACAGCGAGATCGGCGCCGGGCTGGCGGTGACCATCTGCCGGCGGCTCGGCATCGACGAGGAGGACATCCGGCGGGTCGAGTTCCTGGTCAAGCAGCACCTGGTGATGGGGCAGATGTCGCAGCGCCGCGATCTCGACGACATCGGGATGATCTCCGACTTCGCCACCCTCTGCGGCGACGAGGAGAATCTGCACGAGCTCTACCTGCTGACCTTCTGCGATCTGGCGTCGGTGGCGCCCGACGCGATGTCGAGCTGGAAGGAGACGCTGCTCGGCGAGCTCTATTCGCGCACGTTGAAGTTCCTGCGCCGGGGGCCCGATCTGCTGGGGGCCGAGCGCGCCGAGATCGTCGAGCGGCGCCAGAAGCGCGCGGCGGCCATCCTCGAGGAGCCCGAGAAGAACGCCGCGCTCACCACGCTGTTCGGCGGCTTCCCCGACCGCTACTTCGCCGAGAACTCGGCGCTGCGCATCGCCAAGCACGTCCGCCTCATCCGCGAGCGGCGCGCGGCGAAGAAGAGCGCCCTCGTCGAGGTCTCCCACGAGGAGCGGCTGGGGATGACCGAGATGGTGCTGGCGGCGCGCGATCTGCCCGGCCTGCTGGCCGAGGTGGCCGGTGTCCTCTACGCCAACCGGATCGAGGTCGTCGACGCCGCCATCTACTCGCGCCAGCCGATCGATCCCGGCGAGGAGGCGGAGGCGCTCGACATCTTCCGCGTCCGCGACGGGATGCGCCGCCCGGTCATGGACGAGGGGCGCTGGAAGAAGGTCCGCGAGGATCTGGAGGCGGTGCTGACCGGCAAGGTGAAGGGGGAGGCGCTGGTCGCGGCCCGCCCGCGCGGCGACTCGATCGCCGCCTGGCGCACGCCGGCGGTCCCCACCGAGGTCAAGATCGACAACGACGTGAGCCGCGACTTCACCGTCCTCGAGATCGTGACCGAGGACCGCGCCGGCGTTCTCTACGCGATGACGCGCACCCTGTTCAACGAGAGCCTCGACATCCACCGCTCGAAGATCGCCACCGAGGCGAACCGCGCCATCGACGTCTTCTACGTGCGCGACAAGGCGAACCTGGTGAAGATCACCGACCCGGAGCGGATGGTCAGGCTCAAGACCACGCTTTTGGACCTGCTGGCAGAAAGGTAGACTGCGCGCGATGACCGCGCTCCCGCTCTTGCTGGCGCTTCTGGCTCAGGACACCAGTGGCGCCGCGCCGCTCTTGGAAAAGGGGGAACGGCTCTTCCGCCAGGGGGACGCGGCCGGCGCGCTCGGCGCCTTCCAGGACGCCGCCAAGGCCGACCCACGCGATGCGCGGCCCCACTACCTCTCCGGCGTGGCGCTGGAGAAGAAGGGGGACGCCACCGGCGCGGTCGCCGAATACCGCAAGGCGCTCGGCCTCAAGAGCGACTTCGCCGAGGCGCACAACAATCTGGGTGCCTTGCTGATCGCGCGCGGCGACGCGGCGGGCGCGGCGGGCGAGCTGGAGGCGGCCGTGCGGGCCAAGCCCGACTACGCCGAGGCCGAGTACAACCTGGGCGTCGCGCGGGACGCGCTCGGAAAGAAGCCCGAAGCGGTCGCCGCCTACCGGGCGGCGGTCCGGCTCAAGCCGTCCGACGCCGGCTACCGGCTGAACCTGGGCGCGGCCCTGCGGCGGAGCGGCGATCTGCCGGGCGCGGTCGTCGCCCTCAAGGACGCCACCCGCCTGGCGCCGAGCGATCCGGTCGCCTGGGCCGACCTCGGGATGGTGCTCTCGGATGAGAAGGATCTCGACGGGGCGCAAGCGGCGCTCGACAAGGCGACCAAGCTCAAGCCCGACTTCGCGCTCGGCTGGAACCGCCTCGGCCGCGTGGAGCTCAAACGGGGACAGATCCCGGCGGCCGTCGCCGCCCAGGAGCGCGCCCGCAAGCTCGACGCCAAGAGCGGCGCCTTCGCCGCCGATCTCTGCCGCGCGCTCTTGGAACAGAAGGATGCCAAGCGCGCCGCCGGTGAATGCCGCGCCGCCGTCGACCTCGACCCCAAGAACCCGCTCGCCCACTACGAGCTGATGAAGGTCCTGGTCGCCAAGGGAGACTGCCCGGACGCGAAGTCCGAGCTGGCGCGGTTCAAGGGGCTCCCCGGCGTCAAGCCGGAGGCTCAAAAGCAGGCCGACGCCATCGTCGCCACCTGCCACAAATAGACGACCGGCGGCGCTCCGCTCTCGCTTGCCGATGGGGAGGGGGGTCGGCTAATCTCCCGAGATGCTGCCGGACCATCTTCGGGAAGCCCTCACCTTCGACGATGTCCTCTTGGTCCCGGCCGAGAGCGACGTCATCCCGAAGGACGTCGAGGTGCGGACCCAGCTGACGCCCGGCATCCATCTGGCCATCCCGATCGTGTCGTCGGCGATGGACACCGTCACCGAGGCGGCCACCGCCATCTGCATGGCCCGCGACGGCGGCATCGGCATCGTCCACAAGAACTACACCATCCCCCAGCAGGCGCTGGAGATCACCAAGGTCAAGAAGGCGGAGAGCGGGGTGGTGGTCGACCCCGTCACCGTCGGCCCCGACCAGAAGCTGGCGGTCGCGCTCGAGCTGATGAAACGGCACGAGATCTCCGGTCTGCCGGTGGTCGCCTCCGACGGGCGGCCGGTCGGGATCCTCACCAACCGCGACATCCGGTTCGAGCGAAACCTCGAGCAGCCGATCAGCGCGATGATGACCAAGAAGCTCATCACCATCGCCGAGGGGACCAGCGTCGAGAGCGCCAAGGAGCTCCTGCACAGGAACCGAATCGAGAAGCTGCTGGTCATCGACGGCGGCGGCTTTTTGAAGGGCCTGGTCACCATCAAGGACATCGAGAAGGCGCAGGCGCACCCGTTCGCCGCCAAGGACGACTTCGGTCGCCTGCGCGTCGGCGCCGCGGTCGGCGTGGGCGCCGATCGCGATGAGCGGGTCGACGCGCTCCTCAAGGCGGGCGCCGACGTCATCTGCATCGACACCGCCCACGGCCATGCGCGCGCGGTCGTGCAGGCGGTGGCCGACGTCCGCCGCAACTTCCCCAAGGCGCAGATCATCGCCGGCAACGTGGCGACGGGCGAGGCGGCGCTGGCGCTGGCCAGGGCCGGGGCGGACGCCATCAAGGTCGGCATCGGTCCCGGCTCGATCTGCACGACGCGGGTGGTGGCCGGCGTCGGCGTCCCCCAGATCACCGCCATCAACGACTGCGCCAAGGCGGTCGCCTCGCTGAACGTAACAATAGTCGCGGATGGCGGAATCAAATACTCGGGCGACGTCGCCAAGGCGATCGCCGCCGGCGCCAACAGCGTCATGATCGGCAGCCTGTTCGCCGGCACCGACGAGGCGCCCGGCGAGATCATCTTGTACCAAGGGCGCAGCTACAAGGTTTACCGGGGGATGGGCTCGCTCGGCGCCATGCGCGCCGGCAGCCGCGACCGCTACTTCCAGAGCGAGGTGACGAGCGACGCCAAGCTGGTCCCCGAGGGGATCGAGGGGCGGGTGCCGTATCGCGGGCCGCTGTCGCAGTCGCTCTACCAGCTGATCGGCGGGCTCAAGTCGGGGATGGGCTACACCGGATGCCGCACCATCGAGGATCTGCGGACCAAGGCCCGCTTCGTGCGGGCGACGGCGATGGGGCTGCGCGAGTCGCACGTCCACGACGTCATCATCACCAAAGAGGCGCCCAACTACCGCGTCGAGCAGTGATGTCGCGCCGCGACCTCATCCTCATCCTCGACTTCGGCGGGCAGTACACGCAGCTCATCGCGCGCCGCGTGCGCGAGCAGAAGGTCTATTCGGAGATTCATCCGTTCAACCTTCCCGTGGCGCGCATTCGGGAGCTGGCGCCGCGCGGGATCATCCTCTCGGGCGGTCCCGCCTCCTGCTACGACGCCGAGGCGCCGCGCATCAGCAAGGAGGTCTACGAGCTGGGGGTCCCGATCTTGGGGATCTGCTACGGGACCCAGCTGACGGCCCTGCTGTTCGGCGGCAAGGTCGTCCCCGCCGAGCGGCGCGAGTACGGGCGAGCCACCGTGCGCGTGACGGGGTCCGGCAGCGAGCTGTTCCATGGTTTTTCGGCCGGCGAAGAGATCCCGGTCTGGATGTCGCACGGCGATCGCATCGACGCGCTGCCCGACGGGTTCGAGCTGGTCGGCGAGAGCGCCAACTGCCCGGCGGCGGCCGTCGCGGCGCCGGCGCGCAAGTTCTGGGGCGTGCAGTTCCACCCCGAGGTGGCGCACACCCCGCGGGGCGGCGAGATCCTGGCCAACTTTCTGTTTCGCATCTGCGACTCTGCGCCGACCTGGACGATGGCTGGCTTCGCCGGGGAGGCGGTGGCCGCCGTCGAGGCGCGCATCGGGCCGAACGCCCACGCCGTCTGCGGCCTCTCGGGCGGGGTCGACTCGTCGGTGGCGGCGGCGCTGGTCCTGAAGGCGATCGGGGCGCGCCTGACCTGCATCTTCGTCGACACTGGCCTGCAGCGGGCCAACGAAGCGGCGCAGGTCGAGTCGCTGTTTCGCGATGCCTTCAAGGCCGACCTGCGCGTCGTCGACGCCAGCGACCGGTTCTTGACCAAGCTGGCCGGCGTCACCGACCCCGAGCGGAAGCGCAAGATCATCGGCGGCGAGTTCATCGCCGTATTCGAGGAAGAGGCAAAAAAACTGGCTGGATCGTCCGGCGGCGCCGACTTCCTCGTCCAGGGGACGCTCTACCCCGACGTCATCGAGTCGGTGTCGCACAAGGGGCCCTCGGCGACCATCAAGTCGCACCACAACGTGGGCGGCCTGCCGGAGCGGATGAACCTCAAGCTGGTCGAGCCGCTGCGAGAGCTGTTCAAGGACGAGGTCCGCGCGCTGGGCGCCGAGCTGGGGCTGCCGCACCATGTGCTTTGGCGCCAGCCGTTCCCGGGGCCGGGCCTGGCGGTGCGCGTGCTCGGCGAGGTGACCCGCGAGCGCTGCGAGGTGCTGCGGGCCGCCGACGTGATTATCGAGCAGGAGATCCGCGCCGCCGGCCTCTACGAATCGATCTGGCAGTCGTTCGGCATCCTCCTGCCGGTGCGCACCGTCGGCGTCATGGGCGACGAGCGGACCTACGCCGACGTGCTCGCGCTGCGCGCGGTGCACTCTCGCGACGGCATGACCGCCGACTGGGTGCCGCTGCCCTACGATCTGCTCGCCACCCTCTCGTCGCGCATCGTCAACGAGGTCAAAGGGGTGAACCGCGTCGTCTATGACATCTCGTCGAAGCCCCCCGCGACCATCGAGTGGGAATAGCGCCGCGCTGATCCTCGCGTCGCTCGCCTGGGCGGCGTCGGCGTTGGCCGAGGCGCCGTCGTCCCCCGAGCTTCGCGACACGCGCGCCGGCGTCACCCTCGATTGGCGCGCCGGCACGCTCTCCGCGTCGGGCGGAGCG
Source organism: Polyangia bacterium (assembly GCA_036267635.1). Classification (GTDB taxonomy): domain Bacteria; phylum Myxococcota_A; class Polyangia; order Fen-1088; family Fen-1088; genus JADGRB01. The sequence continues at coordinate 50,097 of DATAVR010000070.1, forward strand.
GCCGCCGACCTGCGGATGCCCAGCGTCGATCTGGCGCGTCCGGGCGCCGAGCGGCGCGCGCGCGCGGCGGCCCTCGCCAAGCTCCGAGGGGCGCTGACGACTCTTCCGGCGGGGGGCGGGCAGACCCTCGACCCCCAGCGGATCGACCGCGCGCTCGGCCGCGCGCGCGTTGCCGACGTGCAGTATCAGTCGAACGGTGGGGCGGTGATCCGGATGGAGGTCGGGTTCGCCGACTGGCTCGAGGATCCCGGCGCATCGACCACCGCGCTGGCGGTTCACGAAGCCCACCTCGGCGCGGCGCCGAAGGCCGTCGTGGGCGGCCGCGAGATCTCGCTCGGCGCCGCGACCTATCGCACGGGCGCCGCCCCCGCCGACGCCCACGCGCGCACCGCCCGCCTCGATCATTCTGGCCGCCTGGTGATCGAGGGGGACGCCGAGCTTGCCGCGAAGCTCGCCCATGGCGTCGCTCTGATCTACGTTCAGAAGGTGCTGCGGTGAGGACGCTCTTCGGCCTGGGTCTGCTCGGCCTCGGGGCGCTCGTGGCGGCGCCCGCCTCGGCGCAGGCGCCGCCGCCGGGCCCGGACGGGCGCGCGCCGGTGGCCGATCCGGCGGTCGCTCCCGGCACGGGTGTCACGACCGGGCAGGCTCCGGTCGTGGGCGGCAACGCCGCCGGCGCCCGGGAGCGTGCGCTCGAGGACGCCCTCCGGCAGGCGGTCGACCTGGCGATCAACGACCTCGCCGATCCCCCGACGCGGGCCGCGCAAGCCAAGACGATCCGGACCATCGAGGCCAAGGCCCGCAGCTTCGTAGGGCGCTATCGGACGGTCGACGAGGGGGAGGCGAACGGGGTCTACACCGTGCGCCTGCAGGCCGAGGTCGACCGGGGCGCGATCGAGAGCAGGCTCGAGCGCGGGGCCGCGTCGTCCGCGTCCGCGGCGGCGACCCGTCCGGCCGCGCCGTCGATCGTCATTCTGGCCGCAGACGTCACGACCTCCGGCTTCGCTGCCGGCGTGGCGAGCGCGCTCTCCGCGGCGGGCGTGCGTGCGCGGGCGGCGGCCTCCCCTGCGCCTGCCTCGGGCGCCGCCGCCACGGTCACCGCCGCGACGACCGACGAGGGGGCGCTGCGCGGCACCGGGCGCGTCTCGGTGGCCTGCCGGGCCACCGCTCGCTTTACCGGCGTCTCCCTCCCCGAGCGCGCCGCGGCGACCCGCGCCTTCGCCGACGACGCGGCGGCCGGCCGGGCCACCTGCCTCGACCGTCTGGCGCGCGCCCTGGCGACGGAGATGGCGTCGGCCCTGTCCGTCGGGGCGTCGCCGTCGGCCGACCTGCCGGTCTTGACCATCGACGCCGACGTCGTCGAGCCGGCGGCGGTCTCCGCGCTCCTCAAGAGCGTGCGTTCGGTGGGGGCGGTCTCGTCCGCCGATCTGGTGCGGGTGGGGGGCGGCCACGCCGAGATCCGGGCCCGCACCCGCTCGGCGTCCGGACCCCTGGCGGTTGCCCTCTCGCGCGATGCCGACGCGATGATCAGCTTGAGCGACGTGCAGGCCGCGGGCGCCGTCATCAAGCTGCGCGCGCGTCTGCGCGCTCCCGCGGCACCCGATCCCGGGAGCGAACCGTGAGGCGCCTCCTTCGGACCGTCCGTTCGCTGCGCGCCGGCCTGCTGGGGCTGGCCCTCCTGGTGGTGGCGTGGCTCGGCGGGTGCGCCCACACGCTCGCCTCCGGCGCGGTGGGCGTCCGGGTCGAATGCAACGTCCCCGACGCCATCGTCTGGATCGACGACCTTCCCGCGGGGAGCGCCAAGGAGTGGAAGAGCGAGGGGCACCAGATCCGCGCCGGCTTCCACCGGATCGAGATCCGCCACCCCGGCTATTACTCGTTCTTCCAGGAGGTCGAGCTGCCGGCCGGCAGCCAGACCGTCGTCAACGCCAAGCTGCGCGAGCTGCTGGACTAGCCGGTTCTCTCTAGGAGTCTCAGAGCCCTTCGCAGAACTCGATCTGGCGGGGGACCTTGTAGGGCGCCAGGTTGCGCGCGCAGTGGTCGATGATGTCCTCGGCGCGGCAGACGCCGGCGCGCACGACGCGCGCGACCACCATCGGCCCGCCCAGATCGTCGGTGACGATCCGCGCCTGCGCCGCCTTCACCTTGGGGAACGCCTCCAGGCAGCCCTCCACCTCGCCGAGCGCGACCCGTTTGCCGTCGACCTTGACCAGATCGTCCTCGCGGCCGGTGATGACCGTGCGCCCGGCCTTGTCCTGCTGCCCGAGATCGCCGGTGCGCAACCAGCCGTCGTCGACCCCCCCGATCGGGATGCCATCGCTGCGCTTGGGCAGGTGGATCTTCGGCACCGAGACCGTCGACAGCGCCCGCGAGCGGACCCAGATGGGGCCGCTCTCGTTGCTGGAGAGTCGAGCGCCCTTCGCGCTGGCGATGCGCAGCTCGACCCCTTCGAACGATCGGCCGACGCTCTCCGGATCCTTGCCGGCGCGATCGATCGCCAGCGGCCCGGCCTGCGTGCTGTGATAGCAGGAGAGCAGGCGCACGCCGAAGCGCTCCTGAAATGTCTCCGCGATGCTGGCCGGCAGCGTGGAGCCCGAGCTCAGGAAGCGGGCGCCGGTGTTCTTCAGCGGTTTGACCGTCGGGACCCGCACCAGCGATCCGAACAGCGCCGGCGTCCCGGCGAAGAAGTCGATCCGCTGCTCGCGCAGCAGCTTGGCGATCCTCTTCGGCGACACCTCGTCCTCCAGGAACAGGGTCGCGCCGGTGGCCAGCGAGGTGAGCAGGCCGAAGTCGAAGCCGTAGCTGGCGTGCAACGGCAGCGAGCAGAGGATGCGATCGGCGGCGGTGGCATCGAGCGTCTTGCGGATGGCTTCGGCCGACGCCGCCAGGTTCGCCGACGTCTTCAGCACCCCCTTCGGGTCCCCTCCGACGCTGGCGGTGAGCTGCACGACCTCGGGGGCGCCCGATCCGCCGGTCAGGCCCGCCAGCGCCGTGCGCTTGTAGAGACCGCAGGTGAGCAATGTCCCCTGCAGCCGGCGGCGCGACTCCGGGATGAACTTCGAAGGCGGGCCGGCGGCGGGCCGCGCCGCGATCGGGGCGTAGTAGGGGAGCCCGGCGCTCGCTTGGCCTCCTTCACCGCCGCGCGGCCGCGTGATGAGCGCGCGCAGCGGCGCCGCCTCCAGCACCATCTCCAGCTCGCGGTTTCCGGTGGTCGGATCGAGCGGCACGATCACGGCGTCGATCTTCGACAGCGCCAGCGCCAGGATGATGAAGTCGGGGACGTTGCCCAGCATCAGCCCGACCCAGGCGCCGGGCGCGATCCCGAGAGCGTGCAGCTCCTGCGCGCGCCGATCGACACGGTGGAGCAGGCCGCGCCACGAAAGATAGGTGTCGCGATAGACCAGAGCCTTCCCACTGCTCTGGTTCGAGGCGACGCTCGAAAGCCAATCGTAGAGCTGCATGCTGCGGGCGGGGGGCCTTTCGAAAGCGCTCGCCAGTCTATACGGCGACGGTTCCTCGCCACAAGGCCCGGTCGGGAAGGGCCGTTGCGTCAGCGGGCGGCGACCAGATGGGACCCTGAACGTTCGTTCTTCTCGGCCAGGTATTCGGCGACGATGTGCCGGCCGACGTAGGTGGCCTTGATCCGCCAGTTGGGGGCGTTGCCGAGGACCACGGCGAAGGCGATCGTGGGGTGGTCCGCCGGCGCGTAGCCGACGAACCAGCTGTACCCGATGGGGCCGTGGTCGGTCTCCGCGTTCAACGTTCCGGTCTTCCCGGCGACCTCGATCGGCAGGTAGCGCTGGCCGCGCTTGTTGCGGAAGGTCCCCTTGGCGGTGCCGATGCGGGTGGTCAGCTCCATCATCCGGCCCACGTCGCTGGCCGCCGCGGGATCGGCGACGTGGCGGGGCGAAGCGACCGGGAGCTGCTCGAGGCGGCCGGTTCGATCGACGGCGCGCTCGATCAGCGTCGGCGCCGGCATCTCGCCGTGGTTGGCGATCGTCGCCGCCAGCAGCGCGCCGTGCATCGGCGACAGGGTGGAGTGCCAGAAGCCGGCCGAGGCGCGCGCCAGCTCCAACCTGTCGGTCGGGACGTCGAGGTGGGAGGGCTCGACGGGGAGCTCGAAGGGAATGATCTCGCCGAAGCCGAAATTGCGCCCTTCGCGCTCGAGATCCTGGGCGGTCAGATGTTCGGTGACCAGCTTGGCGACGATGGCGTTCTGCGATTTTCCGATCCCGTACGCCAGGGTGGCGCAGCTCTTGTCGATGGCCGGGATGTCGACGAGGTTGTCGAGCAGCACCGACGAGACGCCGCCGTGGTAGCAGATGCGCGTCGCGCCCGAGACGCCGCTCTCGACGAGCGCGGTCGCCGAGACGACCTTGAACACCGAGGCGGACGGCGCCCAGGGGCGCAGCGCCAGGTCGGCGGGGCCGAGCCGTGGATCGGCCGCCGAGCGCCCGACCATCGCCAGCACGCGGCCGTCGGGGATCGAGACGACCACCGCCCCGGCGTAGGGGATCTGGAACGCGCGCAGCACGTCGTCGGTGCTCGCCTGGAGGCGCGGATCGAGCGTCAGCTCCGCCTGCCCGCCGTCGCTCAGATCGGCCACGTAATGGCGCCCGGAAAAACGAATCGACTCCGCTTTGACCGATGGGGACTGACCGCGCGCGGGGCGCACTGGGGTAGAAAGCAAAATCAGCGCGGCGACCGTTGCGAAGCGGTGGGTATGTGCCATAATGACACCGTCTTACATGTAGGTATAGGTGTCAAATTATCCTCCCCTTGCTGCCTTCGCGGCTTTGACCTAGCCTGCTTCGCCGGACCCCGTGGCGCGCCATCCCCGAGATCCCAACGACACTTCGGAATCGGACCATGTCCGAGCGAAGACGGTCGTCACCAGCATCAGTCGGATCAGCGAGCGGCCGGCTGGCAACGAGGCGTGCCTGGTGGTGATCTACGGCTCGGAGCTGGGGAAGAAATACAACCTCAACGCGGCCTCGATGGTCATCGGTCGTTCGTCGAAGTGCGACATTCAGATCGATCAGGAATCGATCTCGCGCAATCACTCGAAGATCGTCAACACCGGCAAATCGATTCTGGTGCGCGACCTCGGCTCGACGAACGGGACCTACGTCAACGACGAGCCGGTCGACGAATACGTGATGCGCGACGGTGATCTGATCAAGATCGGCCGCACCATCTTCAAGTTCCTGACGGGCGGCAACATCGAGAACGCCTATCACGAGGAGATCTATCGGCTCACCACCGTCGACGGGCTCACCCAGATCTTCAACAAGCGCTACTTCCTCGACACGATCGAGCGCGAGGTCGCGCGCGCGCATCGCTACCGCCGACCGCTGTCGCTGGTGATGTTCGACATCGATCACTTCAAGAAGGTGAACGACGGCTACGGCCACCTGGCGGGCGACTACGTGCTCAAGCACCTGGCGCAGACGGTGCGTGCCAAGATTCGCCGCGAGGACTGCTTCGCCCGCTACGGCGGCGAAGAGTTCGCCATCGTGCTGCCCGAGATCGACGGTGGCAGCTGTCTGCCGTTCGCCGAGAAGATCCGCCAGATCGTGGAGAAGACCGAGTTCAAGTTCGAGAACGTGCGCATCCCGGTGACCATCTCGATGGGGATCGCCACCGTCGACGCCGAGCTCACCGAGCCGGCCGCCATCGTCAAGCGCGCCGACGAACGTCTCTACGAAGCCAAGGCCAGCGGCCGCAACCGCGTCTGCGCCTGACGGCCCCGTCCCGGCCTGCCGCCGGTCTCAGTGAATCGAGGGCTCGAGGACGCCGTCCTCGTCGTTGGCGGCGGGACGCTGGGCAGCGGCGGCGGCAGCGGTTGGCCGCGCCCGGTGGGAACGCGCGACCGGCGGCGTTCGCTCTCCGGTCGAGCCGCCGGCGCCCTCGACCGTCGCGGGCTCGATGTCCGCGTGGCGCAACGTCGCGAAAAGCGGCGACGGAAGGTTGGGGACGACGTACATCGTCTTCGGCTCGTACCCCTGCTTCTTGAACTGGAACTCGACGGCCGAGTCGCTGTAGGCAACCTCGATCGACAGCGGCGTCAGCCCCAGCGTCTTGCCGTCGGCGCGCACGACGACCGCTCCGTCCGGATCGGAGTTGAAGTTCACCCGGATGGTCGCCGGATGGAGCGGCTGGCTGGCCGAGGGCAGCGGGCGGTGCGTGTCCCTTCGTCCGGAGACCGCGAAGACGATGGCCACCGTCGCGGAGGCGAGGCCGAGCACCAGCACGAGGCGGCTCCCGTGCTTGGTCCGGATGATGTTGTCGATGTTCTCGATCAGCTCGCCCCGACCCGACGGCGTGCCGCCGGTCGGCGGTGGGGTGAGGATCTGCGAGGGGTGCCCGAGCGCGGAGCGCGCCTCGAGCTCGGCGCGGGCCATCGGCGCCGCGGCGCGGGCGATCCCCGAGAGATCGTCGGGGATGCCGACGTCCGGCGCCGAGCTGGCGTAGCGCTCGGGATCGAGCAGCGCCTCGCCCAGGTCGGACATCGTCTGGAAACGCTGGTCGCGATCCTTGGCCAGCACGCGATACATGATCGCGTCCATGAACTCGGGCAGATCGGGGACGACGCTGCGGACCGACGGCGGCGGCATCGTCACGTGCTTGACGATGATCTCGCCGTACCCCTCGCCGCCGAACGGGACCTTGCCGGTCAACATCTCGAAGATCAGGACGCCGAGCGAGTAGATGTCGGCCCGGTAGTCGATCTCGGTCTTCCCCTCGCACTGCTCGGGGGACATGTAGTACGGCGTGCCCATCACCGAGCCGGTGCGGGTCTTGTGGGTCACTTTCTGATCGCTCTGTGTCAGCTTTGCCAAGCCGAAATCGAGCACCTTGACGAACTCGTGGTTCGCGCCGCGGTGACAAAGGAAGATGTTCTCCGGTTTGAGGTCGCGGTGGATGATCCCCTGCTGGTGCGAGGCGTTGAGCGCGTCGGCGATCTGGGCGCCGATCGACATCGCCTGTCCCAGGGGAATTCGCTTCTCCCGCTTGAGGCGGTCGGACAGCGACTCGCCCTGCAGGTACTCCATCACGAAGTAGAATTCGCCCTCCGACGTGTTGCCGAAGTCGGCGATGTCCACGATGTGCTCGTGTCCGATCTGGTTGACCGCCTTGGCCTCGGTGATGAAGCGCGACACCACGTCGGAGTTCTTCGAGAGCTCCGGGTGGATCGCCTTCATGGCGACCTTCTTGCCGATGACCGGGTGCTCCGCCAGATACACCACCCCCATGCCCCCCTCTCCGAGCTTGGCGGTAATTTTGTAGTTCCCGATCGTATGCCCGATATCGATCATGAAGCCGGGGGCTAAGCCTCCAGTTTATAGCTGAACTGTATAGTGCCGCACGAATATAACGTACGAGAAGCCAAACGTTTCCCGGCGGTCAGCCGAAAAGGATCGACCGTCGCTGAACGAGCAAGTCGGCGATCATTCCGTCGATACCGGTCCGGACCGCCTCGGCGACGCGTGTCGTTCCCGCGCTGTCGCCAGCCGCCGGGGGGGCGATGGGCGGGCCTATCTGGATCGTCCATTTGGTCGGTACGGGGAGCAGGCCCAACGGCCCAAGCCATGGAAACGTTGGCGTTATCGGGATGTAAGGCAGGCCCAACGGTTCGGCAAGGGAGGTGATCTTCCCGATGACGGGGTGGATTTCTTCAGCACCGACGATGGCCACGGGCAGGAGCGGGACCTGGGCTTCGCTGGCCAGACGAACGAAGCCGCCCCGGCCAAAACGGGCCATGCGGTAACGCTCGCGGTACAGCTTGCCGACCCCCTTCAGACCCTCCGGAAACACCGCAATGAGCTCGCCCGCGGAGAGCAGCGGCAACGCCGTCTCCCGCGACGCCCGGACGCCGCCGATGCGCGCCACGACGTTGGCCATCCAGCCCTGGCGAAAGGCGAAGTTCGCCACCAGCGGACGCACCCGCCGGTGGCTCGGGTGGTCGCGGTGGATGCCGTGCAGGAGGAGCGCGCCGTCGTAGGGGATGCCGCCCGAGTGGTTGCCGACCAGCATGGCCGCGCCCGACGCGGGCACGTTCTCGATCCCGAGGAGGCGGACGCGGAAATAGCGCGACCAGAGAAACTCGAGCAGCGGCGCGGTACGTTCGAGAAAGGTCGGATCGTGGCCGCCGTCCGGCTGCTCGGCGGCCCTCTGGGGCGCCGGCCCGTAGGCGGATCGGATCGCCTCCATCACGGCGCCCAGCGCCGACTTGATCGTCGCGTCAGATCCGGCAGTCGCCACGCGCGCCTCCCAGAGATTCGATCACCGCCATGAAGTCCTCGGGCGGCTCGGCGCGCAGGTCGATCGGCGCGCCGGTGACGGGGTGCGGGAGGCCGAGCAGAGCCGCGTGCAGCATGAGGCGCGGCGCGGGGAGCGGCTGACGGCCCTCGCGCAAGAGATCGCGGATGTAGACGGTCTCGCCGACGAGCGGATGGCCGCGCTCGGAAAGGTGGATGCGGATCTGATGCGTTCGTCCGGTCTCGAGTCGCACGCGACAGAGTGTAGCGACGATCGGGCCGATCGGCCCCCCTCGCGCCGCCGATTTGCGGGGGTAACGCCGGAGCGGCTCGACGTAGGTGATCGCCAGCTGACCTTCGCCCGGTCGATGGGTCGAGCCGCGGATGCCGTCGCCGCGATCGGCGATGAGCTGCGATTCGATCCGCACCGGCGCCGCGATCTCCCCCTCGGCGACGGCCAGGTAGGCGCGGGCGGCGGTGTGCTTCTGGAAGACCTCGTGGAGCGCGCGTTCGGCGAGCCGCGTCTTGGCGAAGGCGAGAAGGCCCGAGGTGTCCTTGTCGATTCGGTGCACCGTGTAGAGCGGCGTCGCGGTGGCGCGCTTGCCGGCCCGTTTCCACGCCGCGCGGATGAGATCGAGCGCGGTGCCGGTCTCCTTCCGCTCGTAGGGGACGCTGGTGATCCCCGAGGGCTTTTCGATTATCACGAGGTGCGCGTCCTCCCAGACGATGCGAAATCCCGCCGGGACGGTCAGCGGCTTGGGCGCGTTGGGATGGATCTCGATCTGCTGGCCGGTCTGCACGCGGAGGGCGGGATCGAGCGCCCGCTCGCCGTCGAGCCTCACCTTGCCGGTCGAGCAGAGGGCCCGCACCTCGGTCCAGCTCTTACCGGCCAGGCGCCGCCGCAGCGCCGCGGCGAGTGTCACGTTGGCGTCCTCGGCGTCGAGCGTGAACGCGCTTTCGGGTGACCGTTCAACCACGGACGAGATCGAACACTTTCGCCAGCGCCGCGTCGAGCGCGGCGGGCTCGGAGCCGCCCCCTTGCGCCATGTCGGGCCGGCCGCCCCCTTTGCCGCCGACGGCCTTCGCCACCTCGCCGACGATCTTGCCGGCGTGGTGCTTGCCGACCAGATCGGGCGAGACCATCGAGACGAGCGCGATTTTGTCCCCTTCGACGCCGGCCAGGACGATGACCGCCGACCCGAGCTTGTCGCGCAGCTGGTCGACGACCTCGCGCAGCGCCTTCGGATCGGCGACGTCGGCGCGGGCGGCGAGCACGCGGACGCCGTTGACGTCGCGCGCCTCCGCGGCGAGATCGCGTCCGCCGCCCGAGGCGAGCTTGCGGCGCAATTTCTCCAGCTCCTTCTCCAGCGCCCGCTGGTCGGCCTGCAGCTTGGTGATTCGCGCGGCGACCTCGAACTCGCCGGCGCGCAGCAGGCGCCCCGATTCCAGCAGCTCGCCCTCCATCTTGCGCACGTAGGCGAGCGCGCCCGCGCCGGTGGCGGCCTCGACGCGCCGGACCCCCTGCGCGACGCCGGTCTCCTCGGTCAGCTTGAAGAAGGCGATGTCTCCGGTGCGCGCGACGTGGGTGCCGCCGCAGAACTCCTTCGAATCGCCCATCGTCACCACGCGCACCGTGTCGCCGTACTTTTCGCCGAAGAAGGCGATGGCGCCGGCCTGCCTGGCGTCGGCGATCGCCAGCACGGCGGTGTCGGTGGCGACGTTCTGGCGGACGCGGGCGTTCACCAGGTCTTCGACCTCCTGCTTCTCTTTTTCGGTCAAGGGTGCGGTGTGCGAAAAATCGAACCGCAGGCGGTCGGGCGCCACCAGCGAGCCTTTTTGCGTCACGTGGGTCCCGAGCACGTGGCGGAGCGCCCAGTGCAGGAGGTGCGTCGCCGAGTGGTTGCGGCGGATGTCGTCGCGGCGCTCGACGTCGACGGCGAGAGTGACCTCGTCTCCGACGCGCAGCTCGCCGCTCTCGACCTCGGCGAAGTGGACCCAGAGCGTCGAGACCGGCCGCTTGCAGTCGCGCACCGCGAGGCGCGCCTCTGGCGAAGCGATCGTCCCCGCGTCGCCCATCTGCCCACCCTGCTCGCCGTAAAACGGTGTCTCGGCGACGATCACCGCGACGTCCTTGGAAAATGGCCCGACCACCTCGACCTCTTTCCCCTCGGCCAGCAGCGCCACCACCTTGGACGAGGCGGAGGTCTGTTCGTAGCCGAGGAACTTCGTGGGCCCGACGCGGTCGGCGATCTGCTGGAACACGGCCGCCACCGCCACCTCGCCGGAGCCCTGGAACTCGCTGCGCCGGCGCTGCTCGCTCATCGCCATCTCGAAGCCGGCCTCGTCGAGCGAATAGTGGTGCTGCTCGGCGATCACCCGCGTCAGATCGAGCGGGAACCCGTAGGTGTCGTAGAGCATGAAGGCCACCGCGCCGGGGATCTGCTTGATCCCGCCGCCGGTCGCAAAGACCTTCTCGTCGAGCAGCCGCACGCCGCGTTCGAGCGTCTCGCGGAAGCGGATCTCTTCCTCGCGGGTGATCTTGGCGATGAGGCTCGCGCGCTCGGCCAGCTCGGGATAGACGCCGCCCATCTTGCCGACCACGTCGGCCGCCAGCGCGTCGAGGAACGGCTCTTTGATCCCCAGCAGCCAGCCGTGATAGACGGCGCGCCGCATGATCCGGCGCAGCACGTACTCGCGGCCGGTCTTGTCGGGGAAGACGCCGTCGGCGATGAGGAAGGCCGCCGCGCGGGCGTGGTCGGCGATGGCCCGCAGCGAGACGCTCTGACCCTGGTAGTCGTCGGCGACGAACCTCTTCTTCGAGCGATCGGCCACGCGATCGATGAGCGGGCGCAGGAGGTCCGTCTCGTAATTGGACCGTACGCCCTGCAGCACGGCGCAGAGGCGCTCGAGCCCCATGCCGGTGTCGACCGATGGCTTCGGCAGCGGGCGGCGATCGCCGGGGGCCACCTGCTCGAACTGCATGAAGACCAGGTTCCAGATCTCGACCCAGCGGTCGCAGTCGCAGGCCGGGCCCTGGCAGTGGCCGCCCGCCGTCTCGACCGCGCAATGAATTTCGGCGCCTTGCAGGTAGTGGATCTCGCTGCAGGGGCCGCAGGGGCCGGTCTCGCCCATGGCCCAGAAGTTGTCCTTGTCGCCGAGGCCGATGACCCGATCGTCGCCGACGCCCGCGATCTTCTTCCAGAGCAGGCGCGCCTCGTCGTCGGACTCGTGAACGGTGTAGACCAGCCGCTCGGGCTTGATGGCGTAGGTCTTGGTCAAGAGCTCGTGGGCGAAGGCGATGGCGTCGGGCTTGAAGTAGTCGCCGAACGAGAAGTTCCCCAGCATCTCGAAGAAGGTCTGGTGGCGGGCGGTGCGGCCGACGTTCTCCAGATCGTTGTGCTTGCCGCCGGCGCGCACGCACTTCTGCGAGCTGGTGGCGCGCGAGAAGGTCGTCTTCGCTTTGCCGGTGAAGAAGTCCTTGAACTGGTTCATCCCGGCGTTGGTGAACAGCAACGTCGGATCGTTCTGCGGGACCAGCGACGCGCTCGGCGTCTCCCGGTGACCGCGCTCGGCGAAGTAGTCGAGAAAGGCGCGGCGCGCGTCGAGCGAAAGTGAGGGCATGGCGGAGCGAAGACTAGGAGGGCGTTGCCGCAAAGGCAACGGCGAGCGAAGCGAGCCATGCCCGACGACGTGCCGCCCGGAGGCGGCCTAATCGCCCGCGGCGTCGTCCTCAACCGCTGCCGGCGATTCGTTCCCCCGCCGCTTCTTCGACGGCTCGGCCGGTGGCTCGAACGCCAGGCTCCCCGGAAGCTCGGGCGCGCCCGGCGGGACGGTCTCGTCGCCGAGGCGCGCCCGCGCTTCCGGGCCGACGCGCAGGAGCGTCCCGGCCGGCCTGCGTCCCTTGCCGCCCGCCGCGGAGACCAGACGCTGGACGATCACCCCTTGCAGGGCCGCCGCGACGCGTGCGCGCGACACAGACGCGTCGTCCTCGCCGGGCGCGGTCAGCCGCTGGACGACCTGGCCGACATCCGTCGCGACCATCCCGGCCAGCACCAGTCGGCCGTTCTCCGCGGCCTCGATCGCCAGCCGCCCGGCGTCGGGGTCGCCGAGATCGCCGACGACCAGCAGATCGACATCCTGCCGGCTCACCGCCCGCAGCGCCGCCGCCGTCGATGGAACGTCCGTCCCGACCTCGCGCTGGACGACCACCCCGCGTCGGTCCTTCAACAAATATTCGACCGGGTCTTCGATCGTCAGGACGCGGCAGGGGCGCCGCGCGGTGAGATCGTCGATCAGCGCCGCCAGGGTGGTGGTCTTCCCCTGTCCGGGGCCGGCGGCGACGATGACCAGCCCCGCGCCCGGTTCGGTCAGCTGGCGCACCTCGACGGGCAACCCGAGCGTGTCGAGGGCTGGGACCTCGGGCGGGATCAGCCGGAGCGCCAGGCTGAGGCCGCCCCGATGGTGAAAAAGATGGGCGCGCTGCCGCCCCCCGTTGCTGGTCGCCAGCGCGACGACCACGTCACCCGTGCGCTCCAGGGTCTCGCGCCGGCGGTCGTTCAGCAGGGAGAGCCCCAGGCTATGGAGGAATTCGCGCGACAGAGGCGGAACGTCGCTGAGGGTCCGCAGCTCGCCCGCGATCCGGAGGATCGGCGCCAGCCCCGGCTTCAGGTGAACGTCAGAGGCGCCCAGCCGGCGCGCCGCCAACAGCGCTCTATCGAAGAAGGAATCCATGTCCGAGGCCCTCGCGATGCCCAAGCCTCCCCAAGACTACCAGCTCGCGCGCCTGCTTCGCTTGATGCCTGACCGAGGGGCAGGTTAAGTTGTCTGTAACCGTGGCCAACCAACCCGCCGCCGCCGGGCAGGAGATCCTGGTCGTCGACGCCGACGAACAGGTCGTCAAGGGCCTCGACCGATTGTTGACGAAGGTCGGACTCATCGTCACCGGCACGCACGATCCGGTTCGGGCGCGCGACCAGCTGCTCAATAAATTTTTCGCCGTCGCGCTGGTCGACGCCGACACGCCGACGCCGGGCGGTGGCATCGAGCTCCTGCAGTTCGCGCGCGACAAGTCGCCGCTCACCTCGGTGGTCATCATGACGGCGCGCAAGTCCTACGAGACGGCCGTCAAGGCGTTCCGCGCGGGTGCGGCCGACGTCGTGCTCAAGGAGCCGGACGTCGTCCCCTACCTGCGCGAGCGGGTCGTCGAAGCGGCTGGCGACATCAAGGCGACCGCCGATCGCAACAGCTTGCTGGAAGAGGTCGCCGAGACGCACGAGGAGTTCCTGCGCCGGCTGCGCGAGGTCTCGCACGAGCTGCTCGATCTCGAGGACCGCGCCTCCGGACGGACGGCGGACGACTCGGCGGCGCCGGCGATGGTGAGCGTGGTTGTCGTCGACGACGATCCGGCGGCGATCGAAAAGCTGGAGCAGGTGCTGACGGCGGCGCAGGGATGGCAGTTCCGGGCCGCGCTCTCCGGCGGCGAGGCGCTCGACGTGGTGACCCAGACGCGCCCGCAGATCGTGATCGTCAAAGAGGACCTGCCCGATCTTCCGGGGAGCATGGTGGTCAACACCGTCAAGGCGAGCGCCCCCGACGTCCTCACGCTGCTCTACAGCCCGCCCGGCAAGAGCGGCCGCACCGGCGAGGTGAAGCTGGTCGACGCCGCGCGGGTGATGACCCTGGTCGGCAGCTACTCCGAGACGGCGCAGCTGGTGGCGCCGCTCGGCGAGATCCGCGAGGCGCTCAAGCAGAAGGCGCACGAGCGCCGCTACCTGCAGGCCTTCCGGCAAAAGCACTTCGAGTTCCTGCAGCGCTACAACGGGATCAAGATCCGGCTCAAAGAGGAGCTCGACCGCCGCAAGAAAAACCGCTGACGAACCGCTAGGATCTGCGGGGCGCTAGGATTCGTTGGGATCGAGGGCGCAGATTCCAGGAAGGTTTCGGTACAGCTGCCGGCCGTCGAGGCCGTACCCGACCACGAAGGCGTCGGGCGCCGGGAAGCCCACGAAGTCGAGGGGAGCGTTGGCGTCCTGGTACGACGGTTTGGCCAGGAGCGCACAGACGTGGACGCTGGCCGGCCCGCGGGCGCGCAAAAGGTCGAGCAGGTAGCGCAAGGTGAGGCCGGTGTCGACGATATCCTCGACCAGCAGGACGCTCCGCCCGGCGATCGGCGCGCCGAGGTCGCTGGTGATCTCCACGACGCCTGACGACACGGTGGCGTCGCCGTAGCTGCGCATGCCCAGGAAGTCGCAGGTCAGGTCGCGCGGGATCGCCCGGATCAGGTCGGCCATGAAGACGAAGGCCCCGCGCAGCACCCCGACGACCGTGAGCGGCCCGGGCGGCAGCCGAGCATCGATCTCGGTCCCCAGCTCGGCGACCCGCTTGGCGATCACGGCGGCGGAGAGCAGCTCCCTGGGCGGCGACTTCGGCACGCCCTCCACGGTGCCCGACCGGATGCCGCAAGTAAACCGGCAAGGTCGAACGGGCAGGGTCGGCCCGCCGGGGTCAACTCCGAGCCGAACCATCCGATGGAACCTGGCACCTCCCGGCGTTGTCCTTAAGACTGACGAGAGGGACCTGCACATGAAGAGACGATTCTGGGTGGTTCCGCTGACACTGCTCGCGGCCTGCGCGGGCAAGGGGAAGAACGACGTCACGGTCGTCCCGCCGGGACCGCCGGTGGAAGCGATCGAGATGGACCCCATCAAGATCGCCGCGGTGAAGGGGCCCGACGGCACCCACCTCGAGACCTATGACGTGACGGAGCTGTTCGAGCGGGCAGGGGCGGAGCTGTCGGAGAAGCGCGCGGCCGACGCCGCCCGCGACTACGACCTCTTGCTCAAGGAGTTCCCCGACACGCGTTTCACCAAGGCGGCGCTCTATAACGCCGGTCTGGCCTACGAGGGGACCAAGGATTGGCAGACCGCCATCGCCCGCTTCCAAAAGCTCGCCACCGAGCACGCCGACAGCTCGGACGCCAAGGACGCGCTGTTTCAGATCGGCGCCTGCTACGCGGAGCTCGGGAACTGGCCGACCTCGGCCACGACGTTCGCCGAGATTCTCGAGCGCAAGGACCTCAACGCCGACGACAAGATCGAGGCGATGGGGCGCCGCGGGTTCGCGCAGTTCCAGCTCAAGGACCTCGACACCGCCGAGCGGACCTTTCAGTCGGCCATCTACTACTTCAACAGCATCTCGCACGACGAGCGGCTGGAGACCGACTTCTACCTGGGCCTGGTCCGTTACCACTTGGGGGAGATCCCGCACGAGCGCTTCCGGGCCATCCCGCTGCGTCTGCCGGAGAAGCAGATGGGGATCGACATGGAGGACAAGGCGCGTCTCCTGCTGACGGCGCAGCGCCAGTACATCGAGACGATCAAGATCGGCAACCCGCAGTGGGCCGCCGCCTCCGGCTATCAGATCGGATCGCTCTACGAGGAGTTCTACGACGCCTTCATTCACGCGCCGATCCCGGACCAGCTCATCGGAGAGGCGAACCAGGAGAAGCGCGAGGTCTACTACGAGGAGCTGCGCAAGCGGATCCGGATCCTGCTCGAGAAGTCGCTGCGGACGCACGAGCAGAACCTCCTCATGCTGGAGCGGCTGGGGGTGGAGAACGAGTGGCGGGACAAGTCCAAGCTCGCCTTCGCCAAGCTGCAGAAGCTGCTCGATCCGAGCTACAAGTTCGAGTTCGCCGACCCCACCACGGCTGGAACCGAGACCCCGGCGCCGCCTCCGCCGCCGGCGCCGACCCCGCCGACGGGGCGGGGTGGGACGCCGGAGGGCGGGCCGCCGGTCCGCGATCCCAAAGATCAGGCGCCGCCGGTCACCGGCCCCGAGCGCCAGATTCTCTAGGAAAATGGCCGTCTGACGCGGCAGGCTAGAGGCCGCCTGGCAAGAAGTCGGCCAGCCTGCTCATTGTCGCTTGACAGTGTGGCGCGTCCGAACTATACGTTCGCGCTCTGCGCGCCGGCCTGGGATAGCTATGTCGATGCGGGAACAAAGTCAAACTCATCAGAATCACACGACAATGGACAGGGATGGATACCGGCGCTGGCGTAGCTCAATGGTAGAGCAGCTGATTTGTAATCAGCAGGTTGCGGGTTCGAGTCCCATCGCCAGCTCCGTTGGCGTTTTTTCGGACGGGTTCCCGAGTGGCCAAAGGGAACAGACTGTAAATCTGTCGTCTCTGACTTCGAAGGTTCGAATCCTTCCCCGTCCACCAACGAGCCAAGTGAACCACACGGCAAGAAGCACCTCCTTCATGATCTCATTCAATCGAACATACGCGGGAGTAGCTCAGTTGGTAGAGCTCCAGCCTTCCAAGCTGGACGTCGCGGGTTCGAGACCCGTCTCCCGCTCTAGCAATGGCGCCCACGTAGCTCAGTTGGCAGAGCACGTCCTTGGTAAGGACGAGGTCACCCGTTCAATCCGGGTCGTGGGCTCAAGGGCATAAAGAGGAAAAGCGATGGCAAAAGAAAAATTCATCCGGAACAAGCCCCACCTGAACATCGGGACGATCGGGCACGTCGACCACGGGAAGACGACGCTGACGGCGGCGATCACCAAGGTGCTGACGAAGAAGGGGTTCGCGAAGTTCCTGGCGTACGACCAG
>DATAVR010000071.1:0-70703 GCA_036267635.1 Polyangia bacterium
GATCCTGCCGCGGGTGGTGGCCGCCGAGGATCCGGGACGCTTCTACACGCGCTCGACCCCCAGCGCGAACGAGGACGGGGTGGCGCCCGGCAAGATGGGCTGGGGCGACATGCACTACTGGGGCGTCTGGCATGCCGAGGCGCCCTACGAGGCCTACGCGGCCAACATCTCGCGCTTCATGAGCGAGTACGGGTTCCAGTCGTTCCCCACGCTGGAGAGCGTCGCCCGCTACGCGCCTCCGTCGGAGTGGCGGATCGATTCGCCGGTCATGCTGTCGCATCAACGCCACCCGCGCGGCAACGCGCTGGTGCGGACCTACATGAATCGCGACTTCCGCGTCCCCAAGGACTTTGGCGCGTTTCTCTATCTGTCGCAGGTGCTGCAGGCGAACGTGATCAAGTTTGGCGCCGAGGCGCACCGCCGGCGGATGCCCTACAACATGGGGAGCCTCTACTGGCAGCTCGACGATTGCTGGCCGGTGGCGTCGTGGTCGAGCATCGACTACTACGGCCGCTGGAAGGCGCTCCAGTATGCGGCGCGGCGGTTCTTCGCGCCGGTGCTGGTCTCGCCCGTCGACGACAACGGCACCTTGCGCATCTACACCGTGTCGGATCGGCGGAGCGATCTGCCGGCGCACCTGACCTTGCGCCTCGTCGATCTCGACGGCGGCGCCGACCGCTGGCGGTTCGAGCGCGACGTCACGGTCAAGGCGCTGGCCAGTGAGCCGCAATTTTCGGCCTGGAAGCGCGACGTCCTCAAGGGGGTCGATCCGAGCCGTGTCGTGCTCTCCGCCGAGCTGACCGCCGGCGGCGTGATGATCAGCCGCAACCTCCTCAGCTTCGTGAAGACGCGGGATCTGGCGCTGCCGTCACCCGAGCTCTCGGTCGCCGTGACGCCGCACCGGATCAGCGCCACCCTGCGGATCACCGCCCGCCGGTTCGCGCGCGCCGTCTGGCTGTCGACGCCCGAAGGGGAGGGCTCTTTCTCGGACAACTTCTTCGATCTGCTGCCGGGCGAGACGGCGACGGTCGAGTGGACGCCGTCCCCGGGGGCGCGGCCGGGCGCCGCCGCGCGGCTGTCATCGGTGGTGCACGCGACGACGGTCCGCGATACATATTAAAGCGTGGGCTACCGGATCAAGCAGAAGGAAGAGGTCGGAAAGGCGGTGCGCCGGATCGTCCGCGAGCAGCTCCGCAGCGCGATCCGCGTGGCGCGCAATCGGAAGCTCGGGCAAGAGCAGCGGGTGCACGAGGTCCGCACCCGGCTCAAGCGCTCGCGCGCGGCGCTGGCCTTGATCCGGCGGGAGGTCGGGGACAAGGCCGAGCGCGACGATCGCCGGCTGCGCGACGCGGGTCGGCTCCTGGCGAGGCCGCGCGATCTGGCGGTGCAGGCGCACACCTTCCGTGTGCTGGGGTCGCGGCTGCAATCGGAGCTGCCGCCGCGCCTCCTGGCCCGGCTCTCGGCGGCCGAGCGCCAGATCCGGCGCGCGCTCGAGCCCGAGGACGTCGAGCGCGATCTCAAACAGGCGGCGCGCGCGCTGCGCCGCCTGCGTCGCGACCTCTCCAAGTGGGGCCTCTGCGGCGGCCGCCACGCGATCGGAGAGAGCGTCACCCGAACCTACCGCCGCGGTCTCGCCGAGCTGGAGGCGGCGCGTGAGCGGCCGACGCCGGAGCGGTTTCACGACTGGCGAAAGCGGGTCAAGGCGCTCGCCTACGAGCTGCGGATCATCGCCGCCGCGGTGCCGGAGCTGACCACCACCTTGATGCCCAAGATCGACCGGCTGGGGGAGATCCTCGGTCAGGTTCACGACCTCGATTGCGTCAAGGCGACCGCCGAGCTGCACCCGCGCTGGTTCGGCCGCGCCGCCGACGGCGAGGCGGTGCTGGCCGCCGTCGACGAGCGGCGGGCCCAGCTGGAGAACGAGGCGCTGGCGCTGGCCGGAAGCGTGTTCGCCGGCCGCGCGCGCGACGTGCGCTCGTTGATCAAGAATGGCTGGAAGCTCTGGCGCAAAGGCCCGTTCGCGGAGACGCCGGTCGAAGAAACGCGCGCGGGGTAGGCGCTCGTGCGGTGGTCGGCGGTCGTCGTCGCGTCGCTGATCGCAGCCACGGTGTCGTTGCGCGCCCCGCGCGCGCAACGTGCGAAGGAGGAGGCGACCGAGCTGGCGTTCCAGCCGAACGACTATCACGACGGTCACGCCCGCCCGCGCGCGCTGGCCTTCAATCACGGCGACGGGCTGCTCTACGTCGCGCTCTCGACGGCCGACCAGGTCGCGGTGGTGGATCCCTCGTCTTCGCCGCCGCGGCTGGTGACCAAGATTGACACCTGCCGGTTCCCGGACGCGATCGCGGCGCTGCCGAAAGGGGGCGCGCTGGTCGGCTGCCGGTTCCAGCCGGGGTTGCGCCGGATCTCGCGCGACGCGGCCGGCGGCTTTCGGGTCGCGACGCTCGCTCCCGATCTGCTCGCCGGCGGGCGCGGATTGGCCGTGTCGCCCGACGGAAGGATCGCCTACGTCGCTTCGCCGCCGCTCGGAGGGGTGGCGGTCGTTTCGCTCGCCGACGGACGCACGATCCAGACATTGCCGACCGGGATCTCGCCGCGCGCTCTGCGCTTCGTGCCGGGTGGAACCTGGCCGGGTCGGGCCGACGCGCTGCTGGTGGTGAGCAACTTCATCGACCACGCCGTCACCCTCCATCCGCTCGGCCCCGACGGGAAGATGAGCGCGGCGATTCAGACCATCGCGACCGAGGCGCCGGTGCTCGATCTGCAAGCGCATGGCGGTCGGGCGCCCGGGTTGTGGCTATTCACGCACGAGGACCGACAGGTCTCCCGAGCGCGCGGTCCGGTCGAGGGGCTCGACAGCGGCTGGATTCGCCTGGCCGCGCGCGCGAGCGGCCCGCTGCAGCCGCCGCTCGACGATCCGGGGCCCGGTCGACGCACGTTCCACAATTTGGGCGAGCTACCGGCGCCGGTGATCGAGCTCGACGCGGCGGCCCTGAACACCCGCGGCGACCTGGCGATCGCGGGGGCCGGCAGCGACAACCTGCTCCTGGGGAATGTTTTCGAGGCGCGCGTGCCAGCGGCATTCGTCGTGCCGGTCGGCGCAAACCCCTCGGCGGTGGAGGCGCTGCCGAACGATCGCTTCGTGACCGCCGATCGGTTGAGCGACACGCTGACGTTCGTGGCGCTGGGCCGGGACGCGGCGCGCGTCGAGTCGACGCTGGTCGTCGGGGCACCGGCCCGCCCGTCTCCGGCGGAGCAGGGCGAGCTCCTGTTCTACAGTCGGGCGCTCGTGCCTCACAACGTGGCGACCGGGCCGCTGTCGCTCTACACCTGCGCCGCCTGTCACGATGACGGACACACGGACGGACGCCTGCATCCGGCCAAGCAGAACAAGTTTTTCTCGACCACCCTGACCTGCCGAGGGCTGGGGACGACGGCGCCGTTCTTGCGGCTGGGCAATCAAGCGACGATCGACGTCTTCGCCGACAACATCGTCGCCACCCACGCGCAGGGGGCGGAGCGCGATCCGCTGCACTTCGCCGACTACCCGGTCACGTTGCGCCTGCGCGGTGCGGGGGCCTCCACCGACGTCACGTTGTCGCCGTTGCAGGTGCGGGCCGCGCTGGCGCGCTACATGGAGCGGATTCCGCCCGAGCGTTCGCCGTTCGTGGAAGCGCAGGCCCATTCGCTCGCTCCCGAGGCGCGGCGCGGGCTGGCGCTGTTCCGCGATCGATGCGCCGGCTGCCACCAGCTGACTGGAAACAGCGCGCTCGGCAACCACGTTCCCGGCACGGCGCTCGAGGCGCGGCTCTTGGCCGGCCAGGTCGCGCTCACCTCGCGCGGGCGGTACGCGGTCGGGACGCCGGTGCTCGGCGAGGGGGGGAACAACCCGCCGTCGCTGCGCGGCGTCTGGGACGCAGCGCCCTACTTCAGCGACGGGAGCGCGCGGACGCTCGAAGAGGCGCTCCGCCGTACCAATCCCGGCGCCGACGCGGTCCACGCGCCGGCGAACGCCGCCAAGCCGCCAGCCTTTTCGGCCAGCGAGCAGGCGGCGCTGCTGGCGTTTCTGCGCGCGCTCTGAGCGCGCGGCGGTTGCTGTTTACCAGCCGCCGCCGGCGGGGGCGGCGCCCTTGTCGCCTTTGTCCGCCTTCTTGTCTGTCTTCTTGTCCATCTTCTTGTCTTTTTTGCTCGACTTGTCGCTCTTGCTGCTGTCGCCGGCCGGCGCCTTGTCGTCGGCCTTGACCGGGAAAGAAACCAGGAACGAACCGGCCAGGAATGCCGCGAGGATCAACTTCATGGAAGTCTCCTTGTTGGGTGTTGATTGACGAGCAGGTCGTTGTAGACCATTTCGCCGCCGCGCGCGAGCCGCCGAACGCGGAATCAGTAGGTGTCGACGATCGTCGTCGCGTGCAGGGCCGCCTTCAGGGCGGCGAGCGTCGTCGTTGCGTGCGGGCGGAAGGTCACCGCCGTCGTCTCGTTCGGCAACAGATCGAAGTAGTTGTCGTCGAAGAACCCGGCGATCGCACCGGCGTCGAGACGGACGGCGCGCGCCAGGGCGCTGGCGTGCACGGTGACCGAGAAGGTCCCGTCAGCGTTTGGATGGACGTCGAGGCCGACCTGCGGCTTCGGCAGCTCGAGGGCCTTCGTCTTGTCGAACCAGAAGAGGTTGCGCGCCAGCGGGCGGCTGCCTTCGGTCAGCTCGGCGACCAGGACGACGCGGCGCGGATCGGTCGAGCCGAGGAGCTCCTTCTTTCGAAACGAGACCAGGAGTTGGCTGGCGTTGGCGGCGAGCGTGAGCTCCTGGTCGCGGCGGCCGAGCTCGTGCCCCGAAAAGTCGAGCACCCGGATGGTGAGGCGCGCCGGTGTGTCGGTGCGGCGATCGGAGACGCCCCAGATCTCGATCGTCCCCTTGTTGTCGACGGGCGAGACCAGCACGGGCGCGAAGAATCGCCGCGCGGCGTAGTGCAGCGCCTTCCAGCGGCCGTAGTAGTCGATCCCCGACCAGGAGGCGACGGGCCAGCAGTCGTCGAGCTGCCAGTAGAGGCTGCCCCAGTTGCGCCCCATCGCCCGTCGGTGCGCCTCGGCGGCGTACTTGATGACCGTCGCCTGCAGCACCTGCCCGACGTAGAGGAACGACGCGAAGTCCTTGGGCGTGCGGAAGTCGCGCTCCATGTATTTCTTGATGAGCGGATTGCCGCGCGGGTGGCGTTGGTGTGACAGCATCACCGGGCTTTCGATGTCCCAGTCGGTTTTGGGATCGGTGTAGCGCGCCACCGAGGCGAGCTCGGGGAATGACTGGAAGCCGTACTCACTCATGAAGCGCGAGATGTTGTCGCTGTAGGCCTCGTAGGGATTCTCGGCGTGCCAGACCCCCCAGTAGTGCATGTCGCCCCAGCCCATCTTGTTGGCGGGGATGCGGTCCTCGTTCGCGCTCGGCGAGCTGCGCGTGTAGAAGCGGCCCGGGTCCTCGGCGGCGACCACGGCGGGGAGCAGCTCGTGGAACATCTGTTTGTAGTCGCGCCAGATGCGATCCTGCGCCGTCTTCGAAAGGTCGAACTTGGCGGGCCAGCCCCAGCCCTTCCAGGCCGCCTCGTTCTCGTTGTTGCCCGCCCACAGCGCCAGCGAGGGGTGGTTGCGCAGCCGCCTGACATTCTCGATCGCCTCGTGTCGGACGTTTTCGACGAAAGCCGCGTCGCCCGGGTACATCGAGCAGGCGAACATGAAGTCCTGCCAGACCAGCAGGCCCAGCTCGTCGGCGAGGTCGTAGAAGCGGTCGTCTTCGTAGATGCCGCCGCCCCAGACGCGCAGCATGTTCATGTGCGCGTCGGCCGCCGACTGCAAGAGCTGGCGATAGCGCGCGTCGGTCATCCGGGTGACGAAGCTGTCGGCGGGGATCCAGTTGGCCCCCTTCATGAAGACCGGCGCGCCGTTGACCTTGATGAAGAAGCTCTTGCCGAGCTTGTCGCGCTCGTGCACCACCTCCAGCGTCCGCAGGCCGATGCGGGTGGTGCGGGCGCCCAGCACGGCGCCGTAGCCGGCCAGCGTCGTCTCGAGCGCGTAGCGCCGTTGCGCCCCGAGGCCGTTCGGCCACCAGAGCTCCGGGCGATCGATGCGCGCCCGGAGCGTGATCTCGTTGTTGCCGAGCTCGAGGTTCACCTCGGCCTGGGCGATCGTCGCCTTTCCGTCAGCGGTCACGGTGACTCGCGCCTTGCCCGCGCGCGCCGCCACGACGCGCACCTTGAGCGTGAGGTCGGCGGCGTTGGCGTCGAGCTTGTCCTGAAAGACCTGGACGTCGTCGAGCCGCGCGGCGCTCCAGCTCTCGAGCGCGATCGGACGCCAGATCCCGCTGGTGACGAAGCGCGGTCCCCAGTCCCAGCCATAGTGGTACGGCGCCTTGCGCGACCACATGCTGACCATCTCTTTGCCCTGGTCGTTGGCGGCCGGGAGCCGGTAGCCGAGGTGGTCGTACGAGGCCTGCACCGCTTCGATCGGCGAACGAAAACGAACCACCAGCTCGTTGTCGCCGATCTTGAGTTGCGGCTTCACGTCGACGCGCCAGACGCGGAACATGTTGTCCGCCGCCAGGACCGAGACGCCGTTGACGAACAGCTCGGCGTGGGTGTCGAGCCCGGCCAGCGCCAGCTCGACCCGATCGTGCGCCAGCGTCGCGGCGTCCACCTTGAATGATGCTCGGTAATCCCACGAGGCGTTCTCGATCCACTGCTGATCCTTCTCGTTGAGACGGAAGAAGGGATCGCCGATCTTGCCGGCGGCGAAGAGATCGGTGTGGACGCAGCCGGGGACGGTGGCCGGCAGCCAGGGTTCGGCGGGCGCTTTTTCGGCCGTCACGCGCCGGAACGTCCACGGCCCGGAGAGCTCGTGGCGAATCAATTCGCCGGGCTCTCCCGACGGCGCCGGTTCGGCGACCGCCAGCGCGGCGGCCGCTGCCGCCAGATGGGCGACGGCGACGGGCGGCGTCGGCATCACCAGCTCAAACCAAAGCCGTACTCGAAGAGGGGCGTGTAGTTGGGGTCGCCGACGTTGATCGGGATCTGCGCCATGTCGCGCGGCCAGCTGCAGGGGAGCTTGCCGGTCGGTTTGACCGCGCCGGCGAGCAGATCGGCGATCCCCGCGCCTTCGGTGCCCGGCAGCCAGGCCGCCACCAACGCGCTGGCGCTGTCGACGACGTCGCCCAAGATGAGCGGTCGCCCGGAGAGCAGCACGATCACCAGCGGCTTGCCGCTCTTCTTCGCCGCCTCGATGAGCGCGCGGTCCTCGGGCCCCAGCTCCAGCTTGGTGCGATCGCCGCTCCCTTCGGCGTAGGGATCTTCGCCGACGACGACCACCACCAAGTCAGCCTTTTCGGCGCCGGCGGCGTCCTTCGAGAAGTCGACCCGCCCCGCGCCCAGCACCTGCTCGAAGCCCTGGCGGATGGTGGTCCCCGGGGTGATCGCGCCGCGATGGCCCCGCCAGCCGACCGACCAGCCGCCGCACTGGACGCCCATGTCGTCGGCCCGGAAGCCACACAGATGCACCCGCGCGCCGCTCTTGATCGGCAGCACGTTCTTGTCGTTCTTCAGCACGACCAGGCTCTGCTGCACCGCCTGGCGTGCGACGGCGCGGTGCTCGGCCGAGCCGATCTGCGCGGTCAGCGCGGGATCGGTGAACGGCCGCTCCCACAGCTTGAAGCGCGCCTTCTGCTTCAGGATCCGGCGGACGGCGTCGTCGATGCGCGCCAGGGAGATGCGGCCGGCGGCCACCAGCTCTTTCATGTCGGCGACGAACTCGCGGTAGCGGTTCGGCACCATCACCATGTCGATGCCGGCGTTGATCGCCACCTCGACGTCCTGCTTGTAGTCCTTCGACATCTTGTCGATGGCGGCCCAGTCGGTGACCACGAAGCCGGTGAACCCCAACTCCCCCTTGAGCACGTCGGTGATCAGCATCTTGTTGCCGTGCATCGGCGCCCCGTTCCAGCTCGAATAGGAGACCATCACGCTGCCGACGCCGGCCTTGATGCAGGCCACGTAGCCGGGGAGGTGGATCTTGCGCAGCTCCTCGAGGGAGACGCGGGTGTCCCCCTGGTCCTTGCCACCGAAGGTGCCGCCGTCGCCGAGGAAGTGCTTCGCCGACGCGAGAATTCCACTGCCGTCGTCAGCGTCCTGAAACCCGCGGACGGCGGCGGGGCCAAGCAGCTCGGCCAGCTCGGGCGACTCGCCGTAGCTCTCGTAGGTGCGCCCCCAGCGCTCGTCGCGCGCGACGGCGATGCAGGGCCCGAACGTCCAGCGCGCGCCGGTGCCCGCCACCTCGCGGGCCGTCACCCGGGCCGCCCTCTGGACGATGTCGGGGTTGCGGGTGGCGCCCATGCCGATCTGGTGCGGGAAGAGCACCGAGCCCTTGACGTCGCCGTCGCCGTGAACGGCGTCGACGCCGTAGAAGATGGGGATGCCAAGCCGGGTCGACAGCGCCTGGCTCTGGAACCGGTCGGTCATCGTGGCCCAGGTGTCGGGCGTGTTCGGCTTTGGCAGCGAGTCGGCGCCGGACAGCACCGAGCCCATGAAGAGCTCGTGGATTTCGCGGCCGTCCTTGAGCGCGTTCTTGTCGGCCTGGGTCATCTGGCCGATCTTTTCGTCCAGCGTCATCTGCCCGAGGAGCGCTTCGACGTCAGGGGCCGGCAGGCCGGCCTTGCGCGCCGCCGGGACGTCGGCCGCGCTCGGCTGCGGCGTGGCGCCCGGGCGCGGGCCGACGCAGGCGGCGGGCCCGAGCGCGGTCGCCGCCGCCGCGCCGAGGAACGTGCGGCGGGTGGGCGCAGCGGGTGGCTTCTTCGAACCGTCGAATGGGTCGGCTGACACGGCAGCTGTGTAACACAACTCGGCGCCCGCCGGAATTGGGGGGCGGCGACGGCGGCCGGGGTCTGGGTATCGTTCCCATTGCGGAGAAACGTTTGACAGCGCCGGGAACATGCGGCTCTAATCCGCACCAACGCAAATGCGCGTCGCGCAACGCTTCATAAGGGAGAGACGGATCATGAAAAACTTGGGAGCTCGGTCTTCGGTCATCGTGGGGCTTGGCGCCGTGGCGCTCATGCTCACGTCCATCGCCTGCGGCAGCAGCAGCAGCACCACCGGGACCGGCGGCGCCGGCGGCGGCAGCACCGGCACGGGCGGCACCACCTCGGCGGGCGGGGCAGGCGGCGCGGGCGCGAAGCCGACCCTGCTGTCGTACACCTTCGAGACCGCCAACTCGACCGAAGGGTTTGCCATCCAGAACTTCGTCGACCCCTCGAACCTCGGCTCGCTGGCCGCCGATGCGGGGGTTCCCGATGGCGGGACCTACCCGACGATCGGCCAGATGGCCGACGTCGGCCAGGGGAGCCCTGCCACGGGCGCGCTGGTGGTGACGGCCGACTTCACCGACTTCAACCAGTACGTCGAGCTGCGGCTCGGCGTCTCGCCCGCCAAGGACCTGTCGGGAGCGTCGTTGCACGCGGCGGTCGACGTGACCAAGTCGTTCCTGGGCGGCGCCTTCGTCTACGCCAAGTCGGGCCAGCAGTACGTCTACGCCAGCTCGACCGGCACGGGGCTGACTGACGGGACGTTCACTGAGCTGACCATGAACATGGACACCGCGGTCGGCGCCAACGGCGGAGCGTTCGACCCCACGATGATCCAGGAGATCGGCGTCCACATCTATTCGGACTCACCGTTCGACGGCGGGACTTTCGCCGCCGGCACCTACACGTTCTACATCGACAACGTCATCGCCAAGTAGGTAGGGACGAAGGCGACGTCGGCGACGACGTCTGAATCGAGCCCGGCTGCGGAGACGCGGCCGGGCTTTTCTATTTGGCCAGCGCCGCCTTGATCGCGGCGATGGCCTGGGGGTTCGCGTAGCTCGGCTTCTCCCAGCCGAAGATGTCGTAGTGGCGGCCGGTGACCCAGAGGATGGCGCTGCCGGCCGTGCGTCCGTCGGAGCGGGCGAGGTAGGCGAGGAGCCCCGCGTCGCCGAGCGCGATCTGCTGGGCCAGCGCCTTCTCCTCGGCGGGCGTCGTCTCCCCGGCCCAGAGGTTCGGGTGCTTGAGTCCGCCGCGGCCGACGCCGAACTCCCCGATGTGCAGGGGCGGGATCTCTTTCGGCCGCAGGCCAAGCGCCCCCTCGAGGATGTCGTGGCGAAAGTTCTTTTCGGCCAGGACGAGCGCGTCGGAGATCTCGGCGACGGTCGGGAGCCGCTGACCGCGCTCCGCCGCCGGCACGGTGGCGGTCAGGTCCATGTACTGCGACAGCGAGAGCGCGTCGAGACCGCGGATGTAGCGGCGGAGCGCGGCGCGGCCGGGCGCGGTCATGCGCCCCACGTAGTCGTCGGCGATCTCGAGGTGGTGGGTGAAGTTGTGGGAGAGGATCACCTTGCCGTCGAGCCCGAGCCGGTGGCGTTCCTTCTTGGCGGCCGCCAGGAGCCGCTCCCACTTCTCCGGTCCGTAAACCATCGAGTTCATCAGCTCGACGCCGAGCTCGAGGCGCACCGGCTTGGCGTTCGCCGCGGCCGGCTGGTCCAGGACCTCCTTGAGCATCCGCAGCGCGCCGAAGACCACCCCTTCCCGGTACGGCGCGGTCATCGGATCGAGGTCGAAGAACCCGCGCCAGGGGCAGGCCACGCGCCAGCTGGCGTTCTCGGACTTCAATTGATCGAAGCCCGACTGGTAAGCGGGCGGATCGAGGTGTGGCTTGACGACGACCTGGAAACCGTCGGCGAGCGCCGCGGCGACGGCGCTCGTGAGCTCGACGGCATCAGGGCCGGAGCTGAGATCGATCTTGTCGAGGCCGACGTAGGCATAGGTCGGGACGAAGGCGATCATCCGAAAGCCGAGCGCCTTGTACGTCTCGAGCTTGCGGGCGGCGTCCTTGAAGTCGCCGCGCCAGCCCCCGTAGCTGACGCCGAGCGGAGCGGCGCTCGCAGGCTCGGGCACGGGCGCGTCCGTCGCATACGCCCGCGGCGCGAAGGCCGTCAACAATGGGAACGCAAACAACCCGAGGATCTGCCCAGATCTGCGCATGGGGGCCGAGCGTGCCGCGCGGGGCCGGCGGGCGCAAGCAGCGCTTGAACGGCGGGTTCGCCCGTGCGACAAAGCCCGCGGAGGTTGCACATGCCGAGGTCCCCCGTGGAAGGCCGTTCCGTGAGTCGCCGAGAGATCCTCCAGGGCGCCGCCGCCGTCGCTGCCGGCGCGTTGTTGATGGAAGGTTGCCACGGCGGCGCCGCCGGGCCGGTCTCCGCCGCCACGCTCGCGCACCAGCCGCTGCCGGGCGGTCTCGACGTGAGGGGCACGCGGTTCACCAAGGACGGCAAGCCGTTCTTCATCAGCGGGATCAACTACTGGGCCGGCACCACGCTGGCGCGCACCGGGAACGCGGCCGGCTGGGATCAGGTGCGCCGCGACCTCGACGGGATCCAGGCCGCCGGCCTCAACATGATCCGGACGATGGGCGCCACCGAGGGGCCGAACAGCGAGCCCGAGCGGATCGTGCCGGCGATTCAGACCGCCCCCGGGCAATACGATCCGGCCGGCGTCGAGGGGGTGCTCCGGTTCGCCGAGGAGCTCGCCAAGCGCGGGCTCTACGGCATCTACATGCTGAACAACTTTTGGCAGTGGTCGGGCGGCTTCGCGCAGTACATCGCCTGGGCCGACGGCGGGCCGATCCCCTACCCGCCGCCGATGCCGAACGGCAGCTGGGATCGGTTCCAGAGGTCGAACGGCACGTTTTACAAGAACGCCAAGGCGATGGAGCTCTACGACAACTACATCAAGTTCCTGGTGCCGCAGCTCAAGAGCAACCCGACGGTGATCTGGGAGCTGGCCAACGAGCCGCGCGGGATGACCAACATCCCGGCGTTTCACCAGTGGGTCGACAAGACGGCGCGCCTCATCAAGTCGCTGGCGCCGTCGCAGCTCGTCACCACCGGCAGCGAGGGGCTGACCGGCACGCCGCAATATGCGGGCGTCGATCCGGTCACGGATCACGAGAGCGCTGCGATCGACTTCATCTGCTTTCACATGTGGGCGGAGAACTGGAACTGGGTCCACGGCGACTCGATCCCCACCGGCTATCCCAAGGCGCTCGATCTGGCGAAGAAGTACATCACCAAGCACGCCGAGCTGGCGTCGAAGGTCGGCAAGCCGCTCTTGCTCGAAGAGTTCGGCTTCCCGCGCGACGGCGGCAGCTTCGATCCGGCCTCGCCGACGACGTTCCGCGACCAGTACTTCCAGCAGGTCTACGCGCTGGTGGCGTCGCTCATCCCGACCTCGCCGATGGCGGGGATCATGCCCTGGGCCTGGGGCGGCGCCGAGCGCCCGCCGCGGCCGGGCGACTTCTGGAAGCCGGGCGATCCGTTCATCGGCGATCCGCCCCACGAGAAGCAGGGCTGGTACAGCATCTACGACAAGGACACGACGCTGAAGCTGATCGCCGAGTGGTCGCCGAAAATTACCGGAATGACCACGGGCAAGATCGCCGGGACGGTCACTGCGGCGGCAAGGGCGTAGGGCCCCAGCGCGGGACGAACACCCCGACCATCCCACCGCCCGGCGCCAGCGTCGCCTTGATCGCGATGTTGCGGTGGGCGGCAACAGAGAGGCGCCGGTAGTCGGTCGCCTCGGTTGCCGCCTGCGGGCCGTCGACGAAAGCGGTCAGCGTCCAGACGCCCTCCGCCAGGAACCCGGTGTCGATCTCGATCTCCCGCGACGTCCAGTTGGTCATGGCGCCGACGTACCAACGATCGCCGCGCCGCCGTGCGACGACCACGTAATCGCCGATCTTCCCGTCGAGCACGCGCGTCTCGTCCCAGACTGACGGGACCGGGCCGAGGAAGGCCATGGCGTCGGGTTCCTGCCGGTAGTTCGACGGTGAATCGGCCAGCATCTGCAGCGGGCTCTCGTAGACGACGTACATGGCGAGTTGGTGGCAGCGCGTGCCGAGGCTCATGGGCGCGTTGAAGACCGGCTTGAAGTGCGCGCGGTCGGCGTTGTGCATCGCGCCGGGCGTGAAGTCCATCGGGCCGAGGAACATGCGGGTGAACGGCAGCGTCACGTCGTGCTCGGGCTCGGTGGCGTTGCTCCACTTGTCGTGCTCGAGTCCCTGGACCCCCTCGGCGGTCAGGAGATTCGGCCAGGTGCGCGTCAGCAGCACCGAGCGGATGGCGCCGTGGAAGTCGACCAACATCTTCCGCTCGGCGAGCGCGCGGCAGACCCGCCAGTAGAACTGGATCACCGGCTGGTCGTCGCGCTGCATGAAGTCGATCTTCAGCCCGGCGATCCCCCACTTGGAAAATTGAGCCACCGCCGGCTCGAACTGGTCGGCCAGCGTCTTCCAGACCGCCCACAAGATCACGCCGACGTGCTTGGCGCGCGCGTAGGCGCAGAGCTTCGGCATGTCGATCGTCGGTGTCACCGACAAGAGGTTGCCAGGCTTGTACCAGCCCTCGTCGAGGATGATGTACTCGAGGCCGTACTGCGCGGCGAAGTCGATGTACGCCTGGTAGGTCTCCGTGTTGACGCCCGGCTTGAACGGGACATCGCGCAGGTTGAGCGCATTCCACCAGTCCCAGGCGACCTTGCCGGGGCGGATCCACGACATGTCCTTGATCTCCGACGGGCGCGCCAGCAGGTAGCAGAGCGGGTTGCCGACGAGATCGGTGTCCTTCTCGGCGATGCCCAGCACCCGCCAGGGGAAGGTCCGGGTGCCGCGCGTGACGGCGATGTAGTCGGCCGCGCGCGTGACCCGGAAGTCGCGATCGCGGGTCAGCTTCTCTTCGAGCGGATAGGGGGGAAACGTGGCGGTCAGCGCGGGGCCCCCGGTGCCGCGCAGCCAGAGGCCCGGGTAGTCCTCGAGATCCGCCTCGGCGATCGCCACCTTCGGGCCGACCGCCGTCTCGACGATGGCGGGGATGCTCGCGAGCGAAGCCGCCTGCAGCTGACCGAGGCGCACGCGCTTCCACTGCCGCTCGTTGTGGGAGAAGAAGCTCTCCTCGGTCGGATAGAAGACGCCGGCGTCGGTGGCGAAGCGGAAGGTCGCTTCCTCGCCGGTGATCTTCACCTGAGCGCCCGGCAACGCCGTCTCGAACCGGTAGGCGACGCCCAGATCGTAGGCGCGGAAGACGATGGTGTAGCCGCCCGCGCAGGTGAGCCGCAGATCGTTGTGCCTGTCGGCGAGCGTGGCCGACGTCTGGCGGACGGGCGGCGCGATGGTGGCGTCCGTGCTGGTCCGCGCGACCGTCGTGATCCGGGGCGTCGAGCCGAGCCGGACGCCATCGACGATCAGCGCCAGCGTGGCGCCGGCCAGCAGCGGCTTGCCGTCGTAGAGGACGTCGTAAGAAAGACCCGGCGGCGTCGTATGGACCGCCACGGCGATGTGGCCATTCGGCGAGGCCAGACGCTCGATGCCAGGCGTCGGTGCCGCCAGCGCCGACGCCTCGGCGAGCAACCCGACGACGAGCGCGGCGGCCGCCAGCATCGCGCGCCGGCTACTTCGCGCTGGCGCAGACGATCTGGGGGTTGCCCCAGCTCGCGCGATCCCAGGCCGCGCCGTCCCCGGCGTTGGTCACCAGCAGCTTGAGACGCCGCATGCCGGTCAGGTCGACCTGAAAGGGGACGGCCATCGGGCCCGAGCCGTTGAGCCCGGTGAGCGTCAGGCTGGTGAAGAGGTTGGTCCAGGCGTCGTCCTTGCCGCCCTGGGCCCAGACCTGAAACACCACCGAGCCCTGTCCGTTCGTCGAGTCGTCGATGCCGACCGTCGCGCTGAAGCTGGTGCACTTCTTGTTCAGCCGGTAGATGACCGCGGCCGGCGCCGCCATGCCCAGCCCCTTGGCGTAGGGCGTCCCGAACAGCGAGATCGGCGTGCCGTCGCCCGCCTCGGAGAAGCCGTTGCTCATGTCCCTCTCGACGGGGCCGAGGCCGTTGGCCTGATAGGTCCAGGTCAA
This sequence comes from Polyangia bacterium, assembly GCA_036267635.1. GTDB lineage: Bacteria > Myxococcota_A > Polyangia > Fen-1088 > Fen-1088 > JADGRB01. Next base: position 14,968 of record DATAVR010000071.1, read on the forward strand.
GTCGCTGAGATCCTGCGTCCCCGACGGGCTGGGCGGTTCGCTGCCGGTCACCAGGAGCGTCGCCGTGCCGTGCGACGGGATGGCAGCGACGGTGTAACTGTCGTCGAAGGTTCCGAGGTCGGCGTGCGCCACCAGATCGCGCAGCTTGGCGCTGCCGCCCGCGAGGCCGATCTGGGGCAGCGTGAAGCTGACGTCGGCTGGGTCGGCGCCCGCGTTGAGCAGCACGACCCCGCGCGCCCCTTCGGCGTTGAGCGGCTTGGCCCAGACCGACAGCGTTCCGTCGCTGCTCTGCCAGACCTGCGTCCCCTGCAACCCGAGCGGATCCTGATCGAGGGCGATCACCTCTTTGTTGGTGAGGATGGAGAGGATGTCGGGGTTGTCGGGGAGCTGGGTCGGATCGTCGCCCAGGATGAGCGGCGCCGCCGAGATCGCCCAGAGGCTGAAGTGCGACTGGTACTCCGTGTGGCTCACCGATTCGGTGAAGAGATCGTCGCTGACGCCGACCTCCAGCATGTCAGGATCGTTCCAGCCGTTGGGGCCGGCGTAGGCGGCGTAGGTCCGGTTGTTGAGGAGGTTGGCGTAGATCGAGGGCCAGCCGTCGGAGATGTCGCTGGTCGTGCGCCAGAGGTTCCCGGTGGTGACGCCCCACTCGTAGAACTGCCAGGCGCACAGGCTGAAAACAAACGGGCGCGCCGTGGCGGCCAGCGCCGTCTGCATCGTCTGGTACTGCGTCTCGACATTGAGCGAGGCGTTGCAGTTGTCGTACTTGAGGTAGTCGACGCCCCAGGAGGCGAAGGTGCTGGCGTCCTGCATCTCGTACCCCTGCGAGCCAGGATAGCCGCCGCAGGTCGCGGTGCCGCGATCGCCGTAGATCCCCAGCTTCAGCCCGGCGGCGTGGACGTAGTCGGCGACGCCGGAGATCCCGTCCGGGAACTTGTTGAGATCGGGTTGCAACGATCCATCCGACGCGCGCCCGGCCTTGTTCGACCAGGTGTCGTCGATGTTGACGTAGGTGTAGCCGGCGTCCTTGAGGCCGTTTGCCATCAAGGCGTCGGCCACCGACTTGATCAGCTTCTCGCTGACGTTCCCCTGGAACTCGTTCCAGCTGTTCCAGCCCATCGGCGGCGTCGGCGCCAGGCCGGCAGCCAGCGCCTGCGGAAAGTCGTCGTCGACGTCGCCCGGCGTGCTCGACCCGCCGCCGCCGCACCCCGCGAGCGCGCCGGTGGCCAGCAGCAGCGCCAGCGATCCGATCGATGCAATCGTCTTCGTCTTCGACCGCGGCAGGCGCATCACTGGTACCCGATGCTGTCGATGTGAAACAGGGCGGGGGCCGGCAGATCGGTCGCGCCGCTGCCCGAGCCGGTGTTGATCTGGATGCCGACCGACTTCACGTAGCCGGGATCGAAGTTCGTCGAGGAGCCCGCGGCGAGGGCGCTCATCGGGAAGGTGTACTCGATCCACTGGCCGGCCGAGGTCGGCGCGATGTGGACCGCGGCGGTCTGTCCCCAGTCCCAGTTGTCTCCGCTCTTGGCGTAGAGCAGGACGTAGCCCTCCGCGGCAGCATCGGGCGAAAACCCGCTGTCGAGCCGGAGCATCATCGACAACGTCTTGCGTCCCATGTCGGTGATGATCGGCAGGACGAACTGGTAGTCGACGAACTGCCCGTAGGCGTCGCAGGGGATCTGAATCGCCAGCGATCCGGGATCGGGCGAGCCGACCGTCTGGTCCCAGCTGGTCGAGGCGCGTGTGCCACCGTCCGGACTGCTGAGGAAGACGCCGAGATCGCCTGTGTTGGTGTCGCCCGTGTTCGCGACGCTGGCGGCGGAGGCTTCTGCACCCGTGCTGAAGTCGTAGAGGATGATGAACGGCGACCTCGCGTCGGCGGAGGCGGCGTCGCTCGCGCCCACCCCGCCGCTGCCCCCAGTGCCGACCCCGCCGCCAGTGCCGACCGCGCCGGCTGCGCCCAGCTCTCCCGCCGCGCCACCGGCGCCGGTGCTCGCGGCGCTGCCGCCGCAGCCGCCTGTTAACGCAACCGTACCAGCCAGCAGCAACGCGCCGACCGCCGTCCGGGGAGGCCAGATTCCCGAAATCATGGAGAGAGATGATGCGTCGGTCGGCGGGCCAACACAAGCGGATCGCGCGCGTTCAGGGCGCCGCCAGCGCGGCCGCGATGGCCGCCTCGGCCAGCGGCGCCATGATTGCGTAGCCGGCCTTGTTCGGGTGCAGCCCGTCGGCCGCCAGCTCGCGCTTCAAGAGCCCGCGCGCGTCGGTCATCGCCGCCGCGTAGTCGAGGTAGCCCGATCCACTCGCGGCGGCGTGGGCCTCGAGCCAGCTGTTGAGCGCGGCGATCTTCTCGGGCGGGCGGAGCGGGAAGGTGAGCGCCGACATCGGTGTGTAGTTGTGGACCGGCAGCACCGACGAGAGGACGACCCGAATGCCGTGCGCGCGCCCAAGCTCGACCATCGAGGCGAGGTTCGCCTGCGTTTCCGCGAGGGTCATCGGGCCGGTGTTGCCGGCGATGTCGTTGGTCCCGGCCAGGATGACGACGACCTTGGGGCCGAGCGCGATCACGTCCTGCCGAAAACGGACCAGCATCTGCGACGTGGTCTGGCCGCTGATGCCTCGGTTGACGTAGGGCTTGCCGGGGAAAGAGAGCGCCAGCGGCCACACGTCGGTGATCGAATCGCCGTAGAAGACGACGCGGTTCTCCCCGGCAGCGGGCGGCTTCAGGGCGCCGTTCGCGGCACGATAGCGACCGAGCTCGCCGAAGTCGTCCATGTAGATCCTCACGCGGCTGCGCCGCCACTCGTCCAGCTTTTTCGCCGCGGGCGAGAGATCTCCGGCGGCCGCCGGAACGCTGTAAGCCTGCGGCTTGGCGGGGACGCTGCCCGGCGTCGCGCAGCCCGCCAGCAGGCCCAGCGCCGCCATCGGCACCAGCGACCGGCGAGCGGGCTTCATTTTCCGTGAATGTCGGCGGGCCGCCCCGCGTCGATGGCCGGTACCGCGACGGGCCTGAGGGGCGCGATCGGCTCGATTGGTTGAACCGGGCCGGTGCTCTCGCTCTCGGGTTGGCCGAGCTCGCCGGTGTCGTCCTCGTTGTCTTTGTTGTTTTGGTTGTCCTTGCCGCCGTCTTCCGGCTGGACCTTGGTGTGTGCGACGTGGCCGGTGTAGACCATCCCCTGATCGGTCGGCCGCAACGGCTTCTTGGGGACGTCGTAGATGAGGTCGCCGCCCATCCGGCAGGCTTCCATGCGCAGCTTCTTCAGGCACTGGACGGCGCCGACGTCGAGGTAGCAGTCGACGTGCGCGACGCCGAGGTCGTCCCACTCCTTCACCTCCGGCGCCGCGGTGTGGAACACGCGAATCTTGCAGCCGTTGGGGCGCGGCGGATACTTGGCGGCGTTCGGGTTCGGCGGCGCCGTGGCGCAGGTCAGCGTGATTCCCAACGGGAGCGCGATCGAAAGCGCGAGGAGCGCGAGCGGGCGAATCTGGATCGGCATCGTCGACGGCTCCGACGCATATCAGAGTGCGCCGCCCGGCGCCAGACGCCGGCGCCACGGAAACCGGTTGCGCGCGGTCGGCGGGTGGGGATAGGGATCGTTACCATGACCGTCTTCGCCAGAGGCTCGTCGTGGCCGTTCGTCGCCCTGGTCGCGTTTGCGATCTGTTCCTGCCGGCACGCGCCGCCGACGCCGACCATGGGGCCGAACGCCGGAGGGCCGGTCGAGCCGAGCGCCGCGCCGCCGCCGCTCGAGGGGCACAACCTCCTTTACAACGAGGGCTTCACGCAGGGCGCGCGGGCGCTCCCCTGGAACGGCCAGTTCGGCAATGGCGCCGAGGGGCGGACCTCCATCACGAACGGCGAGCTCTGCATGGAGGTGAAGAACAAGGGCAAAGACCGCTGGGACGCCCAGCTTCGCCAGCAGCACATCCGCCTGCAGAAGGGGCACTCCTACGCGGTGCAGTTCAAGATGCACGCCTCGGCCCCGACGCGCGTCTACCTCAAGCTCGGTCAGGCCGGGCCGCCTTACAAAGAGTTCTACAAGCTGTTCTTCACGCCGGGGCCGAAGCCGCAGGTCTACTCGGGGCGCTTCACGATGCTGGCGGCCGACGACGCGGGCGTCGAGCTGGCCTTTCACCTGGGCGGCCAGCTGGCCAAGGCGCCGCTGCCGTTCACCGTCTGCCTCGACGACGCGCACCTCGACGACCCGCAGTACACACCGGTGCCGGAGCCGTCGCCGCCGCCGATCCTGAACGTGCTGGTGAACCAGGTCGGCTATCTGCCGGCGCTGGCGAAGATCGCCATCGTGAAGAACCCGGCCGCCGTGCCCTGGACGCTGCTCAACGCCAAGGGAGAGTCGGTCGCCTCCGGGGTGACGATTCCTTTCGGCGACGACCACGACTCGGGCGAAAAGGTCTCGGCGGCCGACTTCACCGGCACCACCCAGGTGGGGACCGGCTACACGATCAAGGTCGGCAACGACGTCAGCCACCCGTTCGACATCCGCCCCGATCTCTACAAGAAGCTGAAGTACGACGCGCTGGCCTACTACTACCAGACCCGCAGCGGCATCGAGATCAAGATGCCCTACGCGGGCGATCCGAAGTGGGCGCACCCGGCGGGCCACGTCGGCGTCAAACCGAACCACGGCGACGGCGACGTCCCCTGCGCGCCCGGCAGCGGTTGCGACTACAAGCTCGACGTGAGGGGCGGCTGGTACGACGCCGGCGATCACGGCAAGTACATCATCAGCGCCGGGATCTCCGTCTGGACGCTGCTCAACTGGTGGGAGCGAACGAAGGTCTTCGGCACGTCGGCCGGCGACTTCGCCGACGGGAAGATGAACATCCCGGAGAACGCCAACGGCGTCCCCGATCTGCTCGACGAGGCGCGATGGGAGCTGGAGTTCGAGCTCAAGATGCAGGTCCCGGAAGGGCAACCGCTGGCGGGGATGGTCCACGCCAAGATCCACGACGGAAACTGGACCCAGCTGGGGCTCGCGCCGCAAGAAGACCCGATGGTGCGATACCTGCAGCCCCCCACCACCGCGGCCTCGCTCAACCTGGCCGCCAACGCCGCGCAGGCGGCTCGCGTCTGGAAGAAGATCGATTTGGCCTTCTCGCAGAAGTGCCTGGCCGCCGCGGAGCGCGCCTGGGCGGCGGCGGTCGCTCACCCGGAGGTCTACCAGTCCAAAGGCGGCGTCGGCGGCGGCCCCTACGACGACGACCACGTCGACGACGAATTCTACTGGGCGGCGGCCGAGCTCTACGTGACGACCGGCAAGGACGTTTACAAAGAGTCGCTCACGAAGTCGCCCCACTTCAAAGAGATCAAGGCGCAGGGGACCGGCGAGGAGGGGATGTACACCCCGGTGACCTGGGCGAACACGCAGTTCATGGGCTCGGTCTCGCTGGCCGTCGTCCCCAACGGAATCGGCAAGGCGGCCGTCGAGGCGATCCGCAAGAACCTCGTCGCCGCCGCCGACGAGTACCTGGAGATCGCGCGCAAGCAAGGCTACCGCGTGCCGTTCGCGGTGCCGCCGCAGAAGGGCTACCCGTGGGGGTCGAGCTCGTTCGTGCTCAACAACGCCCTCTTGCTCGGGCTCGCGCACGACTTCACGCACGACGGCCGCTATCTGAACGGCGTCGGCGCGGCGATGGACTACATCCTCGGCCGCAACCCGCTCGATCAGAGCTACGTGACGGGGTGGGGCTCCCGCCCGCTCGAGAACCCCTACCATCGGTTTTGGTGCCACCAGTCGATCCCGGCGTACCCACCGCCGCCCCCCGGCGTGCTCTCGGGCGGCCCCAACTCGGGCTTCGAAGATCCCTACATGCAGGGCGCCGGTCTCGACGGCTGCGCCCCGCAGAAGTGCTTCATCGACAACGGCGAGGCCTGGTCGGCGAACGAGGTGACGATCAACTGGAACGCGCCGCTGGCCTGGGTGGCCGCGTATCTCGATGAGGCAGGCGCGGCAACGGCCCGACACGCGCCCGCAACTACACGCGCGCCCGCCGCTCCCGCCGCGCCCGCAAAGTAGCCGTCGGTCGGGCGCCTCGCCGCCTGTCCGTCAGCCCGGTGCGGGATCGAGCGCCGCCGCTCGAGTCACCGCCGCCGAAAAAAGTTACGTGCGACGGACAGCGGTGTTCGAGCGGCGACGCTCGACTCGCACGTAAGACAGGTGGCGTTGGCGCGAGGATGACGGTAGCAACGTTGATCGCCAGCCAAGCCGGGGCCGGAGGCGGAGGTCAGTCGACGGCAGCGTCGGATTGGGAGGCGTGGCCGCCCGAGCCGCCTATCCCGCTGGCCCCGGCTGCACCACCCGCTCCGCCGGCGCCGGTGGCGTTGGGCGCGCCCTCGATCGAGAAGCTGTCGATCTCGAACGTGACTGGCGTGGGCGTTACCGCCGGGGCGGTGCCGGTCCCGATGTGGACGCCGAAGAGGATGACCTGGGAGAGATCGAAGCCGCTGATCTGGGTCATCGCGGTAGAGAGATTGACGACGTAGTCGTGCCAGTTGTTGTCCATCGCGACGTTGAGCGAAGTGCCGACGAACTTGTAGCCGACGGTAGTATCGGCGTAGGGCTCGATCTGCCCGACAAAGGTCGAACCCGCGTCGACCTTGATCCGGACGTGCAGCTTGCCCCCGGTCCAGTCCAAGCAACCCATACACATCGGAACCGAGGCCGAGGCGTCGGTCGATTGGTTCTTTGACTGGATGTCCACGTACTGGTTGGCGCCGAAGTACGGCGCGGTGACCTGCAGCGCGCCCGGGCTGGGGCTGCCGTCGGCACCGTTCCAGGCCAGCGTCGGGTCGGTCCCCTGGTTGTTGACGGCGAGGTTCGGTATCTCGTTGAAGGTGCTGAACGAGAACCCGACCGCGTTGGTGTCGAAAGTGGCCAGCGGCACCCCGGCGATCGGCGTGCTCTGGGCGAACGGGCCGCCCGAGCCGCCGGTGCCGCCGCCCGTCGTGCCGCCCGTGGCGACGACGGCGCCGTCGGTCAGCATCGAGTTCTGGTTGGGGTTGCCGCCGAAGCACCCGACGGCGGTGAGCGCCACCGCCCCGGTGAGCGAGATTCTCTTGAAGGAAGTCATGGCCGGCTCCTTACCACCACATCGTGGCGTAGATGGACACGAGGTTAGCGTCCGCCTTGGGCACCCACTGATAGGGATAGGGGGCGAAGGCGTCCTTGCCCAGCACGTAATGCTGGTACTCGAGCGTCACCGATTCGTGGGTGACGAACGCCGTCCGGATGACCGCCTTGGCCGTGAGCACGGCGAAGTCGAGGCTGCTGCCGCCGACGTTGCCGGGGGTGCGCGCGTAGGCGTCGTCGAGATCCGGCATCACCGCGTCGAACCGCCCGCCGACGCCGAACCAGTCGAGCGGCGTGTAGAGGCCGTCGAGCCCGAACTTGAGCTTCTTGGTGCTCATGTCCCAGGTGGTCGCGCGCGAGGGATCGCCCGCCACGCGGCCACCGCCGGTTGTGGCGATAGGCGGCGCCTTGCTGTCGACCACCGACAACAGGCCGAACGCGGTCAGCACCAAGTCCGGCCCGTCGCCCCACCAGTCCTCGGGGGCGCGGTTCCAGGCGCCCAGGCTGAACGTGTACTGCGCCATGATGTTGTCGACGGTCCCGGTCTCGTTCTCGGGGCCATTGTAGACGCCGGTGTGCTGGTTGAACGTCTGCCCGAAGAAGTTCTGCTTGAACTGGTAGCCACCGTAGGAGTGCAGCACCTCGAGGATGTCGGCCATCGCATTGATGTTGCGCGCGTCGATGTGCGACCAGCCGAGGTAGCCGTAGCCGTAGGCGCCGCCATCGAAGCGGACCTCTGGCCCGATGACCGTCATGCTCCCTTGGATCGGTCCGTTCGCGCGCGGCACCGCATCCGAGACGTCCACCTGGGCGGAGTTGAGCGGGCTCCAGTTGTCGTCGGGCGTCCAGACGTAGATGTAGTGGGCGCCGAACGTCCAGGTCTTCTGGTACTTGGCCCCGACGTGCGCGTGGTTGATGAACGTGGAGCCCATCGGGACGGGCCCCGAGTAGGGGAGAAAATCGGGGCTGCGATCGGACAGATACGGCGAGCCCTGGGTGCCGCCGATGGGGACGTTCTGGAACACCTGGTAGTTGGCGTTGTTGAGGAAGGGGACGATGTCCATCTTCGCGCCCAGCCCGTGCTCCAACGTGAACGTCCAGTCGCCGTGGGCATCCAGGTTCGAGATGGTCGCCGTCAGCGTCTCGCCCGTCTGGTGCGTGCGGCCGAAGAGGTAGGTCTCGTACATTCCGCCGTCGTACTTCCCGGCCGCGCCGTATCGATTTTGAAACGTCCCGACGTTCCAGACCAGGCCGCCGTAGTCCTTGAACACGTCCGGGAAGTTGAGAGTGATGAAGGCCTGATCGATCCCCTGCTGCGCCTGGACGTTGCGGTAACTGCCGTCGGTCTCGTTATAGGCGTCGACGATGACCGTCGCCGTGACCTTGGAGTTGCCGTAGCTGAAGTTGAGCTGCGACCAGGGGCCGGGGACGGTGTTGGTGTACTCCCAGGTGGTGTAGAGCATGCCCGGCACGCGCGGCGGGCTGTGCAACTGAAAGCCGGAGGTGGCCGGCGGCATCGAAGGAGAGTAGGAGTCGGGCTGCGGCGTGCTGTAGATGCTCGGCTGCGTGAGCGGCGTGGCCGGGCCGAAGCTGACCCGCAGCGGCGCGCGCAGGTAGCCGTGGAAGTCGAACTTCCATTCGTCGGCGGCGCCGCCGGTGCTGGGGGTCAGCGTGGCGGCCTCCTTGTTGTTGAGCATCGTGCCGCCGCCGAGATCGGGCGTGCTCGGCGAGAGACCGACGGCGGTGTCGGGGCCCTTGCCGCTCTTGGCCGGCGTGGTCGGCGCGGGAGGCGTCGGCGTCAAATTGATCACCTGGGGCGCGGCGGGCGCCGGAGCGGGCGCCGCAGGAGCAGGCGCGGCCGCCGCGGGCGGAGTCGCGGGCAGGGCCGGCTTGCTGGTAGCGTTACCAGCTCCCGTCGCTGGCGCGCTCGACGGAGGCGTCGCCGTCGCCGCTGTTTGCGCCCAGGCGGCATGCGCCGAGAGCACACCGAAAACCACCGAGATCCGCAAGATTGGCTTCATCGATAATGGTCCTTGGATGCTGTGAGGCCGCGAGTGTCCGGACTCTGCTCCCCAGTGTCAACTCTTCTTTATCTGGGATTCCCGTTCGCTCGCGGCTTGACGAGCTCCCGCCGGGCCGGCTATCAACGCGAACGGCGGTGCCTCCTCGCGGCCGTCCAACCGGGGGTCCTCCAATGAACCGAAAGCTCGATCCGTTCTTGCTCGCGCTGCTTACCGTCGGGAGCGCCGCCTCGCTTGGTTGCGTTACCCCAGGCTCGCGACCCGGCAGCGCCGCATCGGAGGCCCTCAAGGAGTGCGGCCCGGACGGGGTCATCGAAGATTTCGAGGACGGCAACAACCAGATCAACGTCGTCGGCGATCGCGGCGGCTACTGGTACACCTACGTCGACAAAGAGGGCTCCACCGTCGAACCGGCGCCGGGTGACCAGGGCGGAACGTTCGCCCCGGTCGAAGGGGGCCACGAATCGAAGTACGCCGCCGAGTTCAAGGGGAAGCTGGCCGGCAAGTCGATCGTCTACGCGGCGATGGGGCTCAACTTCGAAGATCCCAAGGGGGCCTTCGACGCCTCGCAGTACGTCGGCATCACCTTCTGGGCCAAGCGCGCTGCGAGCTCGACGGCCCGCCTCACCGTGAAGCTCCCCGACGGCGACACCGATCCCGACGGCCAGATCTGCAGCGCCTGTTACAACGACTACGGCTACACGATCAACGTCAGCGACCAGTGGTCGCGCTTCGTGCTCCCCTTCCACGACTTGAGGCAGGAGCCCGACTGGGGTGCGCCGCGCAAGCCGCACCTCGACGCCAGCAAGCTTTTCGCCATCCACTGGGAGGCGAAGGCGCCCGGCGCCGACTACGACTTCTTCGTCGACGACATCGCGTTCATTTGTAAAGGACACTAGAGCGCGAGGCGGCCGGCGTCACAGTCGGGCGCCGGCTGTCGTGCTACCCATCTTGGTGATGCGCAACCTCAAACAGACCGTTCGTCGCGCCCGTCAGGTGGTCGTCGTCGCGGCCGCGCTCGCCGCGGTACTGGCCGGCTGCGACAGCCCGACGACGCTCGAGGTGACCGTCGAAGTGGCGGACACCTCCGTCCCCTTCTTCACCCAGCTGACCATCAAGATCTCGAGCGTCGCCGATCCGACCCGCGAGATCTCCCAGATGTTCATCACCACGGCCCCCGGCTACGGCGCCGAGGGCGGCCTGCCGCCGGTCTCCCTCCCTCAGCAGGACACCTTCACCCTCGAGCCCTCTTATATCTCAGGCGAGGTGCTGGTTGCGGTGCAGGGCCTCGACATCGTCAGCGGCGCCGTCCTGGCCACCGGCAGCGCGACCGCCGAGGTGGTGGCCAAGCAACAAGCTCAGGTGACCGTCACGCTCCACGGTCTCGGGAGCGGTTGCCCCGCCGACGGGGGCGTCGGCGCCGATGCGGCGGCAGGCTCCTGCGACGCCGGCGCCGAGGCACGACCTGGCGGGTAACCCTCGATCACAGCCCGAGGACGTGCTGGTAGAACGTGTTGGCGTAGTCGCTGTTGGGGACGCCGGTGTTGTAGTTGGAGGTCAGCGACCAGGGATTTCCCCCTGTGGTCTTGGTCGCCGGAACGCAGACGCCGAAGGCGTTCCACGACCAGGCGAGGTAGCCGACGTTCTGTCCGTCGAGCCAGGTCATGACCTGGGTGATGAAGTCGCCCATGCAGTCGCTCTCGCCGATCTCGGTCGCGACCAGCGGCACGGTCGCCGCGACCGTCTCGGGCGCCATGTCCCAGCAGGTGTCCGCGACGCAGGCGTTGTTGGCGTAGATGTGCCAGGCGGCGCCGAGGTTGCCGGCGGGATCGACGGGCGCATAGGCGAGCCACTGCGTGAGCGCGTTCGAATACTCCAGGCCGCCCAGCAGGATCACGTTGCTGGCTGTTGTGCCGGTCCGGATCGCCGTCACCAGCGCCTGCATGCCGACCACCTGATAGGTCTCGGGCGTGCCGCCCGTGCCGACGTTTTCGTTCGCGGTGCAGCCGTCGCGCCAACAGGTCCAGCCAGCCACGCTGTCCTTGTTGTTGTCAGGGTAGGGCTCGTTGTAGAGCTCGAAGATGACGCCGCTGTCGGCGGCGAAGGTGTTGGCGACGCTGGTCCAGAGGTCGACCGCGTGATCGGCGTCGGGCATCGGCTGTTGCCGGACCGCCAGCTCGGTCCCCGGCGCGACCCAGTGCAGCTCGACGATCGGGATGAGGCCGTACTTGTGCAGCAGCGCCACGTAGGTGGTGACGGCGCTGGTATAGGCGGCGCCCCCCACCGTGGCGCCGTTGATCCCCAGCCAGCATGATTCGTTGAGCGGCACGCGCACGGCGTTGAAGTGCCACGAAGCGAGCGCGGCGACGGAAGCCTCGTCGGACGGCCCGTCGAAGATCGACGACGATTGGACGCACTTGTATTCCGTCCCCGAACGGTTGGCGCCGTGGAGGACCACCACGTTGCCGCTGCCGTCGACGATCTGGTTCGCGACGACGTGCAGCCCGGTCGGATACGCCGCCGCCGGTCCGATCGCCGCGGGCGTTGGATACGGCATCACCGCCATCATGCTGTTCGCGTTGGGGTCGCCGCCGCAGCCGGCGACCGCCAGCAGACCCGCCGCCATCGGCCCCCACCAAGACTTCGAAGTGATCATTTTTAGCTAGTGGTAGAGAGGCTGCATCTGGGTCGCCCACAGGGTGTTCATCTCCTGTAGCCCGGCCTCGTTCGGGTGCAGGTTGTCGGTCATCCGCCCGCCGCTGCAACCGCAGGTGAAGGCGGTCGACGCGTTGGTCATGAAGTAGCTGTAGAAGTCGGGACCGGCCAGGAGGCCGTTCTGCGTGGTGAGCGTGTCGATGGCGGCGTTGTACTGCGGGATGTCGCCGTGCTGACCGTCGCCGGAGTAGGGGATGTGCGGGATGATGGGGACCTTCCCGGCGGCGCGAGTCATGTCGACCATCATCTGCATGTTGCTCTGGAAGGTCTCGACGGCGATCTGGCCGTTGGCGGCGTCGTTGGTCCCGTAGCCGAGCAGGAAGAACCGGTAGTCGGGGTTCCAGTCGAGCGCGTTCTGCAGCCGGGCCAGGCCGTCGCCCGACTTCTCGCTGCCGATGCCGCCGTTGATCATCGCCGGAAAATAGTTCGGCAGCGCGGCGTTGATCGCCGCCGCGAAGCTCGGCTGGTGGGTGGGCCCGCGGTCGTAGGCGAACGCCGTGATGCTGTCGCCCATGAAGAACCAGGTGTCGTCGGGGAGACAGCTCCCGGTGGCCGACAGATCGTGCACGTCGATCTGTCCGATCACCACGCCGCCCGGCTCAGCTACGCCGGCGTCCGGCATCCCGCCGGGCGAGTTGGTGATCACCATCTTCACCCACGACATGCCGGTGAAGTCGAAGGAGTGCGCGCGCGTCCGGACCTGGTTCTCGACGGTCGGCACCACGGTCTTCCAGGTCCCGTCGCTGCCGTCGGTCGAGTCGGCCGAGACGTCGATGTGGTACTCGGTCGGTAGGCCATAGACCGTCTGCGGGCGCGGGGTGATGGCGGTGTAGTAGTCGTAGTCGTAGGTCCCGCCGTCGTCCCAGGAGAAGAGCACCCGCGTCGGCCCCGCGGTCAGCTGGAGGGCGATCCAGGAGGGAGCGTCCGCCGTCGGCGATCCGCCGTTCCAGCCGCCGTTGTGATAGACGCCGTTGGTCACGGCGGCGGCGGCGTTGGCGTTGGGGCTGGCGAACGCGGGCGCGCCGACCGAGATGAGCGGATTCGAATGCGTCACCGCCAGCGTCGCCGAGCCGTCGAAGGGGGTGGGGCAGGTCGGCCCGGTCGGACCGCCGTCGGCGTTGGAGGCGCTCTTGCTGCTGCACGCGGCGGCGAGAGACGTGACGCCGATCGCCAGCAAAGCCAGGTTTCGCATGGCCCGGGAGCAAACCAGAAACGCTCCGCGCCTGCAACCGCGCCGAGGGTCCGGAAGAGTCATGTTAACGCAACAATCGCGGTCTGAGGTGCCACGTTCCCCGAGACCCGTTGGCCTCGCCGTTTTCACAGCGAGTCGAAGCTCAATCTGATCGCCGTCGAGCGTGCCTCATTCGAGGTGGCGCCACCGCGTGTTTCAGCAGACGCTCAGCCGGTCGGCGGCTTGCCGGTGTTGACCGCCAATTGAGCCTCGAAAGCCCGCCGGTAGGCTGGCCGCGCTTCACCGCGGGCGACATAGGCGGCCAGGCTCGGGAATTCGTCGAGAATGCCCGAGGCTCTCAGCCTGAGCAGCACCGACACCATCAGAAGGTCGCCCGCGCTGAACGCTCCGTCGAGCCAGTCGGCGTCACCCAAGCGAACGGAGAGCTGGGTCAGCCGGGCGCGAATGCGATCTTGCACCAGCGGGAGGCGCTCCGCGCGCCAGGGCTTGTCGCCCTCGATCAGCTTCGCGGTCACGAGCTCGAGGATGGGCGGCTCCACGGTGCTCAGCGCGGCAAACATCCAGGTGATCGCGCGCGCCCGGGCATTGGCCTCGTCGGGCAGCAAGCCCGCATGCCGCTCGGCGATGTGAAACACGATCGCGCCGGTCTCGAACAGCGCGAGCTCGCCTTCCTCATAGGTTGGAATCTGGCCGAAAGGATGAAGCGCCAGGTGCGCGGGCTCCTTCAGCGCACGAAACGAAACCAGACGAACCTGGTAGGGCTGGCCCACCTCTTCGAGCGCCCAGCGAACGCGCGTATCGCGCGCCAGTCCTTTGCCGCCATCGGGTGAGCGTTCAAAGGCGGTGATGGTGATGGTCATCGATGAACGTCCAGCCGTCGAGACTTGCTCCGGAGGAGGGTTTCGAACCCCCGACCCGGCGGTTAACAGCCGCCTGCTCTGCCACTGAGCTACTCCGGAATGTGAGAGGCGCTCATTATGAGGAGCGCCTCTCGTCAGTCAAGCGCCGGTTGGGTGCCAGCGCAGGACGCGGACGGCGTTGTCGAAATAGACCTTGCGCAAGACCCGCTCCGGGAGGCCCACGCCGTCGATCTTCCAGCGCCCCTGGATGGGGGTGGGGCTGTCGATCTGGCGGTCGAGCGTCTGGAAGTAGCGCCAGGTCTCGGTGAAGAAGCGGACCTCGTCGGCGCGCGTCGGCGGATCGGCGCCGTTCGAGCCGTACATCATCTGATCCTGGTCGGCGCCGATGCCGGTGTCGGTCCCGAACAGGATGCGGTCCTGGTACTTGATGAAGAAGCGCCGCATCTTTTCCTGCGGCTGGCGGCCGATCTCGGGGACGCGCGCCGCCGTGTCGAGGAACATGTTGGGGTAGCGATCGAGCATGCGCGCGACGTTGTCGGGGTCTTCGGGATCGTCGCCGAAGTGGACGGCGATGAAGGTGGTCTTGGGGTGGCGGGCGATCCGGCGCTCGAGCGCGTCGTAGAGCTCCTGCCAGGAGGGGACGCCGCTGCCGTAGAACGACCACTCGGGGTGCGCCTGCAGCTCGTCCCAGCGTTCATTGTCGGGCGCGGCCGGCTTCCAGAACGCTTTGGGATCGCCACAGTGGATCGCCACCGGCATACCGAGCTCGCCGGCGCGTTCGAACATCGGGTCGAGGCCGGGATCGTCGACGGCCAGCAGGTGAACGCCGTCGGGCGCCGGATAGCCGAGGCCGAGCCCCTTGGTGATCTTGAGGCCGATGGCGCCGAGGCGGTGCGCCTCGGTGAGCTGGTCGGCCATGGCGGTGCCGTAGTCGGTCGGGCGGCGGCGCACCAGCTTGAAGTCGGGCGTGGTGAAGACCGCGATGCGGCCCCCGCTCTCGGCGGCGGCGGCCAGCTGGCGCTCGAGCGGATTGTGCGGCGGCCCCGGGTACATGCCGGAGAGGTTGACCATCCCGTCGATGCCCCACTCGTTCATCAGGCGCACGGCGTGCTCGACGCCGTCGGGGGCGATGTGCGTGTGGACGTCGATGCGGTGAAAGCGGCTCCCCGCTGGGGGCGGACCGTCACCGGTCGCCGTCCGGTGGCAGCCGAGCACGAGGAACGCGAGCGCCGCGAGACGCAGGTGATCCCTCGCGACCGGCCGCAGCGTCACCATCAGGGCGAGTCCGGCTTGATTTCCTTGATGTACGGCCCGCCCGTGTCTTCCGGCTCGGCCTTCTCTTTGGGCTCGGCGTTTTCCTTGGGCGCCTCGGGCGGGGCGGCCGCGGCCGTGCGGCGGAGCTTGGCGTTCACCTTGAGCGTCTGCGGGTTGTTGCCGTGCGGGCGCGACCAGTCGAGGCCGCTCACCATCCGCTCGTTGGGTTCGTAACCGTCTTTCTTGATGGTGATCGCGTGCGGCGACGTCGGATCGATCTCCTTGCTCACGAACGGCGTCACGCCCATCTCTTTGCCGTCTATCAGAACCTGGGCGCCCGCCGGCGAGGAGGTGATCTTCACGGTCGGCGGCGGCGGCGCGGGCGGGGCCGGTTTCTCGGCCGCCGCGCCCTCCGCGGTCTTTTCCGCGGCCGGTTGCTCGGCGGCCGGCTTTTCGGCGGGAGCCTTCTCTTCGGGGGAGCCGGAGGCCGTGCCGGCCGGAGTCGGCGTTTTCGCCTCCGCCTCCACGTGTCGGTGGAGCGGGCGGCGCTTCGCACCGTGCTCCGCGGTGTCGGTTGCGGCTGCCGTGGGCTCGGGCTTCTTTTCGTCAGCCGCGGTCTTCTCGGCCACGGTCTTCTCGGCCGCCGGCTTCTCGGCCGCGGTCTTCTCGGCCACCGCTTTTTCGGGCGTGGCCGGCGCGGCCGGTTGAGTCGGTGCCGCGGCGACGGCGCTGCCGCCGCCCGCGCCCTCCGGCGCAATGGGTGGAGCGTTCGCTGTCGGGGCGCTGGCGGCCGGTGCCGGCATCGGCGCGGCGGGCGGCGTCTCGGCGACCACGGCAGGCGGCGGGGCGTGCGGGAACAGGCGGTCCTTGAGATGGAGCTTCACCGCGGCGCCGGCGGCGGCCGCCAGGACCACCGCCGCGACGATGACGTTGGTGAACCCTCGGCGCCGTCGGTTCAACGTGGGATAGGCGCGCGAGGCGGCTCGGAACCGCTTGCTCGGATCGGGCGCCACCGGCGCCTCGACGACGGCCTGCTTTTCGGGGACCGCCGGCTCGACGTCGACATCGGCGATCTCGATCGGCCCGTCGAGCGCCGCCGCCACCGTTCGCGCGACGTCGGGATTCTCGCCCGTGTCGGCGCTGGCGGTCACCGGCGCGGCCGGCGCGCCGCTGCCCCCGCCACCGACCAGCTCGTCGACCACGTCCGCCACGCGGGTCGGTTCGTTGGAGGCGTCGTCGGCGACGTAGCGCGGAACGCCGGGCGTTGCCCGCGCGGCGGGCGCCGGCCCCGGCGCCTCCTGCAGCGCTTCGAGCGCCTTGTCGATGTCGGCCGCGGTGGGTGGCTCGAACAGGGCCGAGGGAACGGGGACGGGACGCGTGGTCGTGGCGCGCGCGCGCGTGAACGGGCCCGACGGCACGGCGGAGGCGGGCGCCGCGGGGGCCCCCGAACGCGAGCCGAGGAAGCTGGTCTTCGCGATCGGGGCGGGCACCGCGGGGGCGGGCGGCACGGCGATGGGCGTCGACTCCGGGCCCGTCGCCTCCGGCGCGCCGTGGCCGGCCGCCGCCCCCAGCACCGCACGCGCGTTGGCGTCGAGGCTAGCGAACACGCCCGACGGGCGGCGCACGGCGATGCCGCCACCCTTGGCCGGCCCGGTCGCCGCGCCCCCGGCCTGCTCGAGGCGGGTCTTCTCGGCGAGGATCTTTTCCAGCGTCGGTTGGCTCTCGGGCGTGAGCTTGTCGAACCGCACGCCCATCCCCGGCGTGACGTTGTCGCGCGTCTGATCGTGCTCGCGGATCCAGACGACCGTTCCCTCCCCGGCCAGGAGCGGCGACGAATCCTGCAGCTGGAACTCGAGCTTGAGGCGCGTGTTGACCGGCAGCGGCTCGCGCGTCCGGATGAAGATGCCGCCGCGGCTCACGTCGGCGGCGTAGCGTTCGATGAATTGGTCGAGGCTGGCGCTGCGAAACTTGATCCGGAGGTTGGTGGCTCCGCGCGGGTCTTTCGGGGTGGGCTCGCTCATGGTCCTCGGGGTTCGGCGCCGACGAGACTATAAGTCCGATCGGCCTTTGCAAAGTGGTGATTATCCCTGATATTCATCGGAAATCACGCGCGCCGATTGTCCTTCCTCACGCTCTCGTCTCGCTCTGCTCGGGCGCGGGCTCGCGTGGGCGCTCGCGGCCGGCGCTGTTCTGGCGCTCTGCGCGGCGGAATTCGCCGGTGCGGCCACGCCGCCGCCTTTTCGCGCGGCGCACGCGGCCGTGGCCTCCGATCACCCGCTGGCCTCGGCGGCCGGCGTGGCCGCGCTCAAGGGGGGCGGCAACGCGGTCGACGCCGCCTGCGCGACAGCGCTCGCGCTGGGGGTCGTGCACCCCGAGTCGTCCGGCATCGGCGGCGGTGGCTTCGCCGTCGTCTACCTGGCGAAGGAGAAAAAGAGCTTCGCCCTCGACTTCCGTGAGCGGGCCCCGGCGGCGATCACGCCGGCCTCCTTTTTCAAGGACGGAAAGGTTCAGCCGGAGCTGTCGAAGCACGGCGGCCTGGCAGTGGCGGTGCCGGGCGAGGTGCGCGGCCTCTCCGAGATGGTGCGGATGTGGGGGAAGCTGCCGTTCAGCCGCTGCGTCGAAGGCGCGCAGAAGCTGGCCTCGCGCGGGTTCCCGGTCTCCTGGCACCTCGCCCAGAGCCTGGGGGCAATCGATCGCAAAGAGCCCGGCGCCGACGAGAAGTTCATGGAGATCTTCGCCGGCAAGCCGCTGCGGGAGGGGGAGACCTGGCGGCGCCCGGATCTCGCCTGGACGCTCGGCAGGCTGCGGGCGGGCGGCGCCGACGCCTTCTACAAGGGCGAGGTGGCCAAGGAGATCGTCAAGGCGGTGGCGAACGCGGGCGGCGTGCTCAGCGCCGAGGATCTCGCCGGGTACACGGTCACCCCGCGGACGCCGCTCGCCACCGACTACCGCGGGCTGCGCGTCTACTCGATGCCGCCCTCCTCGTCGGGCGGCGTGGTGCTGATCGAGACGCTGGGGATCATCGCCGCGCACTACCCGACCGACGCCGCGCTGCAACGCGACGGGCGCGGCTCGTCGGCCTACCTGCACGTCGTGTCGGAGGCGCTCAAGCACGGCTTCGCCGATCGCGCGCGCTTCCTGGGCGACACCGACTTCGTCACCGTCGACCTTCCGCACCTGACCAGCCCCGCCTACCACGCCGAGCTGGCGCGCCGGATCAAGCCCGACGCCGTGCTCCCGCGTGACGCCTACGGGACGCTGGGCGCGCCGCCCGCGCAGCACAAGGACGGCGGGACGACGCACCTGTCGGTCATCGACGCCGACGGGAACGCGGTGGCGCTGACCACCACGGTCAACCTCGGCTTCGGCGCGCACCTGGTGGCGGGCAAGACGGGGATCGTGCTCAACGACCAGATGGACGACTTCTCGCTCACCCCGGGCGTCCCCAACGCCTTCGGCCTCATCGGCAACGAGCAGAACGCGGTGGCGCCCCACAAGCGGCCGCTGTCGTCGATGACGCCGACGATCGCGGTGGACGGCAACGGCCAGGTGAAGGTGGTGGTGGGCGCCGCGGGCGGACCGACGATCATCTCGGCGACGGCCGAGGTCTTGCTGAACGTGGTCGACTGGAAGCTGGACGCGCAGGCGGCGGTGGCGGCGTCGCGCATCCACGACCAGTGGTTCCCCGATTTGCTGATGGTCGAGAGCGACGTCCCCCGCGACGTCACCGCCGGGCTCGAGCGGCGGGGCCACAAGATCAAAGAGATGCCGCACATCGGAACGGTCAACGTCCTGGTCCGCACCGACAAGGGGATCGAGGCGGGGGCCGAGCCGCGCAGCCCGAGCATGCCGGCGGGCTACTGATGCCGGCGCGCAAGATCACCAAGGTCCTCGTCGCCAACCGCGGCGAGATCGCCTGCCGGGTGATCCGCGCCTGCCGCGAGATGGATCTCCGCACCGTCGCCGTCTATTCGGAGGCCGACGCCGCCGCGCCGCACGTGCGGCTCGCCGACGAGGCGATCGCCATCGGCCCGCCGCCGGCGCGCGAGAGCTATCTGGTGATCGACAAGATCGTCGACGCCATCCGGAAGAGCGGCGCCGACGGCGTCCACCCCGGCTACGGCTTTCTCTCCGAGAACGCCGACTTCGCCGAGGCGGTGCACGCCGCGGGCGCCACCTTCATCGGCCCGCCGCCCTCGGCGATGCGGGCGATGGGGATCAAGACGGCGGCGCGCGCGCGCATGCAGGCCGCCGGCGTGCCGGTCGTCCCCGGCGACGGCGGCGTCGACGGGCGCGGCTTCCCGGACGCAACAGCCGCCAGGGCCGCCGCGGCGCGCATCGGCTACCCGGTGATGCTGAAGGCCGCCGCCGGCGGCGGCGGGCGTGGCATGCGGCTCGTCGACAGCGAGGACAAGCTAGACGCGGCGCTGGCCGGCGCCCAGCGCGAGGCCAAGGCGGCCTTCGGCGACGACACGGTCTATCTGGAGAAGGCGATCGTCCGCCCGCGCCACATCGAGATCCAGGTGTTCGGCGACGAGCACGGCGGCGCGGTGCACCTCTACGAGCGCGATTGCTCGATCCAGCGCCGCAACCAGAAGGTGATCGAGGAATCGCCCTCGCCGGTGATCGACGACCAGACCCGCGCGGAGATGGGCCAGGTGGCGGTGCGCGCGGCCCGCTCGGTCGGCTACGTCGGCGCGGGCACGATCGAGATGCTCTACGACGCGGCGGCGCGCAGCTTCTACTTCCTCGAGATGAACACCCGGCTGCAGGTCGAGCACCCGGTGACCGAGCTCGTCACCGGGGTCGATCTGGTCCGCTGGCAGCTCTTGGTCGCGCAGGGGGAGAAGATCCCGCTCGCGCAGGAGGCGATTCCGCGGCGGGGGGCGGCCATCGAGTGCCGCGTCTACGCCGAGGACTCGGTGAAGTTCCTGCCCTCGCCGGGGACGATCACCTCGTTGCGCGTGCCGGCGGGGCCAGGGATCCGCGACGACGGGGGGGTGGTCGCCGGCAGCGTCGTCTCCGTCCACTACGACCCGATGATCTCCAAGCTCTGCGCCTGGGCCGACACGCGCGGGGCGGCGATCGATCGCATGCGGCGCGCGCTCGGCGAGTACCACGTGGGCGGGATCAAGACGAACCTGGCGTTTCACCGGCGGGTGATGCGCCATGCGGCCTTCCTGCGGGGCGACTACGACACCGGGTTCATCGAGCGCCACAAGGCCGACCTTCTGCAGCCGGCGCCCGACGAAGAGACCGCCACGCTGGCGGCGATCGCCCTGGCGGCCGCGGCGGCCAGGGCCGGCGTCGGGGGGGCGGCGAGCGATCTCGATCTGTCGCAGACGTCCCCTTCGCCGTGGCGGCGCCGGCGCGACGATTGACGACGCCGGGATCGACGACGAGATCGACGACGGCGATGCCGCCGCCAACGCTGCCAGCGCCATCTCCGTCGCCGCGCCGGGCGGCGCTGCTGCTGGCCTTCGCCACGCTGTACTTGGTTTGGGGGTCGACCTACCTGGCGATCCGGATTGCGGTGGCCACCGTGCCGCCGTTCGTGGCGGGCGCGCTCCGCTTCGCGATCGCCGGCGGCGGGCTCTACCTCTTCCTGCGCTTGCGCGGCGCGCGACGGCCGGCGCCGAAGCAGTGGGGCGCGGCGGCCCTGGTCGGCGCGCTGCTGCTGGGCGGCGGCAACGGCCTCGTCTGCTGGGCCGAGCAGTGGGTCCCGTCGGGCGAGACGGCGCTCATCGTCGCGACGGTGCCGCTCTGGATGACGGCGCTCCCCTGGTTGACGAGGCGCGCGCAGAGGCCGCACGCGGCCGCGCTGGCCGGGATCGCCATCGGCCTCGGGGGCGTGGCGACGCTGGTCGGTGGCGCGCCGGCGGGCGGGCAGGGGACGACCGCGCAGGCGCTGGTCGCTGGGCGAATCGGTCTTCTGCTGGCGAGCCTCTCCTGGTCGGTCGGCTCGCTCTGGTCGCGGCGCTTGCCGCTGCCGGCCGAGGCCCGGATGGCGACGGCGCTGGAGATGCTGACCGCCAGCCCGCTCTTGGCGCTGGCGGCGCTGGCGACCGGCGAGTGGCGCCGCTTCCACCTCGCCGCCGTGGCGCCCGGCGGGTGGATCGCGCTCGCCTATCTGGTCGTCTTCGGCAGCCTGGCCGGGTTTGGCTCGTACGTCTTCCTGCTCAAGCACACCAGCGCCGCGCGCGCGTCGACCTACGCGTTCGTCAACCCGCTGGTGGCGGTGATTCTGGGAAGCGTCGTCGCGGGAGAGGCCGTCGGTCCCCGCACCGGCGCCGCGGCGCTCTTGATCGTGAGCGCTGTCGGCGCCGTCGTCTGGGGGAGCGGCGTGCGCCGAACGGCCGGCTGAGCGTTATGGTTGTCGGATGCAGACCCGGCCTGTCGGCCTGCGCCTCATCGTCACCTACAAGATCGTCAAGGCGATCCTGCAGGTGTTGGCGGCGGTGCTCCTCCTCTACGGCGCCGCGCACGGGCTCGGCGCGCGGCTGGCCGACTTCGCCGAGACGTTGCGGGAGCACGCCGTGCACGCCTGGAGCAACGTCTTTGCCGCGGCGCTGGTGCGGTTCACGCGCTCGCGGCACAACCTGACCTTCACGGCCTACGCGCTGCTCGCCGACGCCGTGCTGAGCAGTGTCGAGGGGTGGGCGATCTCGCGCGGCCACACCTGGGGCGAGTGGCTGGTCGTCGGGACCACCGCCTGTCTGATCCCATTCGAGATCCGCGCGCTCTTGCACCACCTGCGCGTCGGCCGCGTCGTCCTCCTGGTTCTGAACGTCGTCATTGTCATGTACCTGGTCCGGAACATCCGGTCCCGGCGGCGCGCGCAGCTGCCGTAAGGCTCCAGGTGGCCTAGAACGTCACCGTGCTAGTCTGCGGGCGATTGTCGGAATGGTAGCCACGCCGAGCCTCCCCGCCGTCATTGCCTCCCGGTACGTGCCGGTCCGTTTGATCGCGCAGGGCGGAATGGGCGCGGTCTACGAGGTCGAGCACGCGCGCACCGGCGAGCACCTGGCCCTCAAGGTGCTGCTTTCGGGCGTCGGCGCGTCGGCCGAGGCGCTGAACCGTTTCAAGCGCGAGGCGCGCGCCTCGGCCCGCATCAAGAGCGATCATGTGGTCCGCGTGATCGATGCCGATGTGGCGCCAGAGCTCGACGGCGCGCCGTTCCTGGTCATGGAGCTGCTCGAGGGGAGCGATCTCGAGCGCAAGGCGGCCGCCGGGCGGCCGGCGCCGGGCACGGTGGTCGATTGGCTGAGGCAGGTCGCGGTGGCGATCGACAAGGCCCACCGGTTGGGGATCGTTCACCGCGATCTCAAGCCCGAGAACCTGTTCCTCACCAGCCGGGAGGACGGGACGCCGATCGTCAAGGTCCTCGACTTCGGCATCGTCAAGATGACCGATGAAGGGACCGGCGCTACGGGCTCGGGCCAGATCCTGGGGACGCCGCAGTACATGGCGCCCGAACAGGTCTCCACCAATGCCCGGATCACGCCGGCGACCGATCGGTACGCGCTGGGTTTGGTGGCCTACCGCCTTCTGACCGGCGAGAGCTATTACCAGGGCGACGTCATGAAAATTCTCGCCCAGCTCCTGCACGAGCCGCTGCAGCGCCCCTCCCAGCGACACGCCGAGCTGGGTACCGCCATCGATTCCTGGTTCGCCCAGGCCTGCCACCGCTCGCCCGAGGAGCGCTTCGCGTCGGCGGCGGAGCAGGTGGAGGCGCTCTCGGCGGCGCTGGGCCTACCGACCCTGGCGATCGATCCGTCGTCGGGTCTCCGGGTGGTCGCGCTCTCCGGCCCGACGCCGCGCCGGGACTCGCGCCCGGCGCTCGCGCTCGGCCTCGCTGTCGTGCTGGCCGCGGGCGCCATCGCGGCGGTGGTGATCTCTTGGCGTCCCGTTGTCGGTCGATCTGGCGAGGTCGTCTCGTCGACACCGGCGACTTCGCCGTCTCTGCCGCCCTCGCCCTCGCTGCCGCACGCGCCGTCCGTCCCGTCTGTCCCACCCGCCGCGACTGTTCCGCCTGCCGCGACGGCCGCCGCGGTTCCGCCGACCGGTAAACCCCTCACCGAGGCGGCGGCGCTCGATTCCAGGCGCGGTCCGTCGCGGTTGCGGCATAGTGCGCCTCGTGCCTCCGCCGCGAAGGCGACATCGTCCAACGAGCCGACGGTGGCCACCGACAAGACCTCCGTGGCCGATCCGTACGCCGACCAGAAGTAGCTCGCCGAAGCCGCGCGCCGGGGCTGCCTCCGCCCATCTATCTTTTGGCGAGCAGCATGAGCGTGGGTGCCGGCCGAGCGGGGCGCTGGTCGCGGCTGCCCGCCGCGAAATCCTCCGAGAGCCAGGTCATGCTCATCGCCGGCGAATCAAACGCCGCGCAGATGCGCTTGCCGCCTGGGACGGGGAGATCGCTGACGTGGCTGTCGCCGTCGAGGAGACGCAGCGGCGTTGCTTGCTCGGCCGTCGCGCTCGGACAGACCGAGCTGCCGTCGCCGCTGTCGTCGACGAGGTAGAGCGTCGCGGTCCCTTCCCCGCCCGTGCTGATGTGGACCAGGGCCGGCCCGCTCGCGAGCGCGGCGCCGCGCACATCGAGCGCGCCGGGTTGCGTGACCTCCGGCAGGGGTGTGGTGCTGCAGCCGAGACCGGCGAGAAAGAGTGACGTCGCGAGGGTGATCATTTTGCGGTTCATGGCCGAGGCTCCTTTTTCGTTTCCGTCCGTGTCGTTCGAATCGGAGCTACAGCAAGGCGCGGACCAACCCGCGATCGGCCAAAAGCCGCGTCGAGAACCGGCGATCGGCGCGGAAGAGCCAGCCCACCGGCAGGTCGGACGTCCAACGGACGTCCACGCGCGCGAGCCCGCACCCCTATTGGCCGCTACCGCCGGATGCCAGCGGTCGGCACGACGGACCAGGTGGTGCCGTTCCAGTGCAGGAGGGTTCCCGTGGCGCCGACGATCCAGGCGTCGCCCGGGCCGGACCCCCAAACGCCCGCGAGGTAGTTCGCGGTGGGGCTCGAGACGGTCGACCAGGTTGCGCCGTCCCAGTGCAGGATCGAATTGCCGACGACCCAGACGTCGTCAGGTCCGCTCCCCCACACGCCGTTGGGATAGCCGTCGGCTGGGGTCGAGAGGGTCGACCAGGCTGCGCCATTCCAATGCAAGATCGTAGCTCCGCCGGTCGTGGTGTTCCCGACCACATAGACGTCGCTCGAGCTGCTGCCCCACACGCCCCAGAGAGCCGAGGCAGTGCCGCTGGCGCTCGGCGACCAGGCGGTGCCGTCCCAGTGGACGATGGTGCCCGCGTCGCCGACGGCCCAGACGTCGTCGGGCGCGCTCCCCCACAGGTGGTAAAGAGCTTTGCTCGACACGCCAGTCGAGACCGACCAGGCGGCGCCGTCCCAGTGCACGATGGCGCCATTCGTATCGACTGCCCAAACGTCGTCTGCGCTGCTGCCCCACACGCTGTTGAGAGAGCCGCTGAGGCCATCGGAGGACGCGGACCACGCGCTCCCGTTCCAGTGCACGATGGTGCCAAAGTCCCCCACGGCCCAGACGTCGTCGGCGCTGCTGCCCCACACGCTCCAGAGGGGGTGGGTCGTGCCGCTCTCGACGGACGACCAGAGGGAGCCGTCCCAGTGAAGCATCGTCGGCGACGCAGTTGCCGGCGAGCCCTGGATGACCGTTCCGACGGCCCAGACGTCATCGGGACCGCTGCCCCACACGGAGACGAGGGCAGGGCTTGTCTCAAGCAAGGTTGCCACCGTCGAGCAATCTGTGCTCGCAGGCCAGCAGCTCGCCGAAACGGCTCCGAGCGCCGGACAGGCAACGGGCGCGGTCGGATTGGTGCATGTCGGAAGGCACGCCTCGTTCGAACAGTCGTAAAAGCTCAGATCATCGATCCAGAGATCCACGCTGGTAGGACCGACCGAAAACTGGACGCCCGTGAGCTGCGTCGGATCCCAGGTCGCGGAGCCCACGATCACGTTGCCGTTGGCGTCGTCTTTGCCGGCGAGCTGCGCGAGCGCGCTGTAGGGCACGGAGTACTGAACCCAGTCATCGCTGGTGCTGGTGATGATGAACGAGAAGTCATTGTCGCAGTTGTACGTGGTCGCACCGTCCGCACACAGACCGCCCCGGCTGACTGGTACCGTCGCAGCGAGGGGGATGTTCACGTCCACGTAGGGCGCGTTGGTCTTCATCCAGAACGTGACGCCGCCGGTGGCGCTTGCATCGTAGGGCCTCCCCACGCCGCCGGTGTAGTTCAGGAACAGGCTCATCTCGGCCCAATCCGTGAACCCCGAGGCGGTCATCTGGGCCGCCATCCGGCTGTCGCCGCGTCCCCCGGGGATTTGCGACATGGTGAAGGTCGCTCCCTGCGCCGGGCTGAGCGTGCCTTCGGTGCCGTCTGCGACCGTGTACCAGCTCCCGCGCCGCCCACCCGATTCGCAGATCGAACCGTTGCCGTCTTCCATGTCGTCAATCATCAGTGGATCCGAGCAAGCGGTGGCTACCCCCCTGGAGGGCGGAGCGCCGGAGCCGCCGCAGCTCGCCACCACGGAGATGGCGAAGAGCAGCACGGCCGGAAGGACCGCTCGAGCGGCGCGCGAGCGTGCACCAGAAAGAACACAAAGGTCGGGCATTGATTTTTTCCTTGTTCGAGGAGCGATGTGCCGTGCAATGAGCAACTGGCGGGCCAACGCAAAACGCGGCCGTCCGAGCAAGCGATGCGCACCTTCGGCTACGAACTGTTCGCGCGTTGCGCGAAGAAGGCGCGTGGTGCGCAAGACGTGCGCAACTGCGGCACCGGACACCCCTTCACCGCAGCAGTTAGCCGGACTACTGGATCCCGGCGGTCGGGACGGCCGACCAGGCGGTGCCGTCCCAGTGGAGGAGCGTGCCCGTGGAACCGACGATCCAGGCGTCGCTCGGGCCGGAGCCCCAAACGCCGGCGAGGTAGTACGAAGCGGGGTTGGGTACGGTCGACCAGGTTGCGCCGTCAAAGTGCAGGATCGAATCGCCAACGACCCAGACGTCGTCAGGACCGCTCCCCCATACGCTGTTGGGGTAGCCGTCGGCCGGGGTCGAGACGGTCGACCAGACCGCGCCGTTCCAGTGCAAGATCGTAGCTTCGCCGGTCGTGGTGTTCCCCACCGCATAGACGTCGCTCGAGCTGCTCCCCCAGACGCCCCAAAGAGCCGACTCGGTGCCGCTCGCGCTGGGCGACCAAACGGAGCCGTCGTAGTACAAGATGGTGCCGGCGTCGCCGACGGCCCAAACGTCGTTCGGCCCGCTTCCCCACAGGCGGTAAAGAGCACCACTGGAGACGCTCGTGGTGACCGACCAGGCCGAGCCGTCTCCGTGCACGATGGTGCCCTTCGCGCCGACCGCCCAGATGTCGTTGGCGGCACTGCCCCACACGGCGCTCAGGCTGGACTGGGTGGCCACCGACATCGCGGAGGACCACCCGGTGCCGTCCCAGTGAACGATTGTTCCAAAGTCCCCCACGGCCCAGATGTCGTCGGAGCTGCTGCCCCACACGCCCCAGAGGGGGTGGGCGGTGCCACTCTCAGCAGACGACCAGACGGAGCCGTCCCAATGAAGCATCGTTGGCGACGCAGCTGCCGGCGAGCCCTGGATGACCGTTCCGACGGACCAGACATCATCTGGGTCGTTGCCCCATACCTGAGTGAGGATAGCGTTCGTTCCGAGCAGGCTTGACAGGTTCGAGCAGTCCGTTCCGGCGGGCCAGCAGTTTGCGGAAACGGCTCCGAGCGCGGGGCAGGCGACAGCCGCCGGATCGCCGCAGGTGGGAAGGCAGGTCTCGCCGGCGCAATCGTAGAAGCTCAGATCGTCCACCCAGAGATCGAAGCTTGGGAATGGCTGATAGACGTTGAACTTGATGCCGGTGAGGTGCGTCGGATCCCACGGCGCCGAGCCCGCGATCAAATTGCCGTTGGCATCAGATTTTCCGTTGAGCTGCGAGAGCGCGCTGTGCGGCACGTGGTACTGAACCCAGTCATTGCTGGGGCTGGTGATATAGAACTCAAAATCGTTGTCGCAGTTGGCGGTAGTCGCGCCGTCCAAGCAGGTGCCCCCGCGGCTCACCGGCGTCGTCTCGGAAATAGGGAGCGCTACGACCACGTCGGGCGCGTCGGTCTTCATCCAGAATGTGATGCCGCCACTCGCGCTTTCATCGTAAGGCCCCCCAATCCCGGCGGTGCCTTCGTTCAGAAACAGTCCCAATTGTGCCCAGGAGGTGAACCCGGAGGCGGTCATGTGGGCCGCTATTTGGCTGTCGTCGCGACCCCCGGGGATTGGCGTCATGACGAAGCTGGCTCCATGTACGGGAGAGAGCGTGCCTTCTGTGCCATCTGCGACGGTGAACCAGGTTCCGCTGCGGCCTCCCGAGTTGCAGATCGTGCCGTTACCGTCCTCCATGTCGTCGATCATCTGCGGATCCGAGCACCAATTTGCGGCCGCGGCACAGTTGGTCACCGTCGTCCGACAAGCCGCGGGATAGTTGGCGCCCGCCGGGCAAGAGAGCGTAAAAGCCGGATCCGTGCAGGTCGGTTTGCAGCCGCCGGTCGTGCAGAGGTAGAAGCTCACGTCGTCGACCCACACGTCGAACGCCGCTCCCGGTCCTACAAAGAACTCAACGCCGAGGAGCTGTTGGGGATTCCACGTGGCGGTGCCGCCATTTATCTGGGCCAGGGCGGCGAAGGGCACGTAGTACTGCGTCCAGTCAGGGCTCGGCGCGGTAATCTCGAATGAGAAGTGGCTGTTGCAATTCGGATTGGTTGCGCTGGCCACGCAGCTCCCTCCGTTCTTCAAGAGGACCGTCTCCGGAATGAGGAACTCGATGGACACCGAAACGTTGCTCTTCATCCAGAACGTGATCCCGCCCGTCGAGCTCGCGTCGTAGGTCTTGGTCGCGGTGCCCTGGGCGTCAAAGTCGAAGCCCATGAACGCGCCAAAATCGGTGAAGCCGGAGCCCGTGAAGCGAGCCGCGTAGTGGCTCTTCCCCCGGCCTCCCGGGATCATGGCCGGAGTGAAGGGCGTGCCCTGGGCCGGGTCGAGCATGGTACTGGTGCCGTCTCCAACGGTGAACCAGTATCCGTGCCGCCCGTCCAAGTTGCAGATGTCGCTGGTCCCGTCTTCCATGTCATCAATCAGCCATCCTGTCGGGTCGTAGCAGGGCGGGGGTGGCGTCCCGTCGTGGATGCCGAAGACGGCGTTGCAACCGCCCGCCAACGTGGCGGCGGCGACGAACGCCAGACGAAGCTCGCGGGGGTTGAATGAAAAGCGCAGCATGTCGCGGCGTGCTTGCATGTCGCTACGGCGGCGTCGGATTTGGGTTCAGCGGCGTCCACGTGGAGCCGTCCCAATGTTGGACGCCGGTGCCGACGGCCCACACGTCGCTCGCTCCGCTCCCCCACAGCGAAAAAACGAAGTCGCCGGTGCGGGCCGCCGTCGACCAGGCGGAGCCGTCCCAGTGCAGGATATCGGCGGCATAACCGGCTGCCCAGACGTCGTTGGGTCCGGTTCCCCAGACGTTGACGATGATTTGAGTCGTGCCGCTCGGGACGGTTGACCAGGCGGAGCCGTCCCAGTGCACGATCGTGCCGCTTGACCCGACTGCCCACACGTCGTTCGGGCCGCTGCCCCAGACGGCCGAAAGGTCTGCCGCGGTACTGCTCGCAACGGGTGACCAGGACGAGCCGTCCCAGTGCAGGATGGTGCCAGCGCCACCGACCGTCCAGGCGTCGCCGGGGCCGGTGCCCCAGACCAATCCGAGGTCCTGAGTCGTGCCGCTCGCCGATGGAGCCCAGGACGCGCCGTCCCAGTGCAGGATGACGCCGTTGAGGCCCACGGCCCAGACGTCGTCGCGGCCGCTGCCCCACACGCTGTTGAGCGGATCGGCCGACGCCGCCGACGACAACGACCATGCGGACCCGTCCCAGTGGACGATCGTGCCGAAGTCGCCCACGGCCCAGACGTCATCAGGAGCGCTGCCCCAAACGCCCCACAGGGTGTGCACGCCCTCAGTCCCAAAAGAAGACCAAGCGGAGCCATTCCAGTGGAGAATCGTCGCCGGGGCGGGGGCCTGGCTTGCCATTCCGACGGCCCAGACGTCGTCTGCTCCGCTCCCCCAGACGGAATTGAGGGTGAAGTTCGGCCTGACCAGCTCGGTAACCATCGAGCAATCCGTTCTGGCAGCCCAGCAGCCCGCGGGAACGGATCCGGTCGCCGGACAAGCAACCGGCGCGTTCGGATCCGTGCAGGTGGGAAGGCACGCCTCACCCGAACAGTCGTCGTAGAAGCTCAAATCGTCTATCCAAAGCTCGAAGCTGGCCTCCGTGTGGACGGAAAACTGGACCTCGAACAAGCTGGTCGGATCCCAGGTCGCGGATCCCACGATCACGTTGCCGTTGGCGTCGCCCCCGTCGCCGGCCTGCCAGAGCGCGCTGAAGGGCACGTGGTACTGGATCCAGTCGTCGGTCTTTGGGGGGGTGATGAAGAACGAAAAATGATTCTCGCAGTTGAAGGTCGTCGCGCTGTCAATGCACGATCCCCCGTCGCTGGCGCTGGTCGTCGCCGAAATGGGGAGCTCGACGCCCACGTCGAGCGCATCGGTCTTCATCCAGAACGTGACGCCGCCGTGCGCGCTCGCGTCGTAAGGGCGGGTCACCCCGCCGCTGCTGTCCAAGTTCAGGCCCATCCATGCGCCAAGACTTGTGAAGCCGGAGCCGGCCATGCGCGCGGCCATTCGACTGTCGCCGCGGCCGCCAGGGATCGGCGCCATGGTGAAGGTTGCTCCCTGCGCCGGAGAGAGCGTGCCTTCTGGGCCGTCTCCACCTGTCCACCAGGATCCTTGCCGCCCCCCGGAGTTGCAGATCACGCCGTTACCGTCCTCCATGTCGTCGATGAGGAGCGGATTCGAGCACCAACCGGCTGCCGCGGAGCAATCGGTCTCCGCGAGCCGGCAGGCCGCTGGATAGGTATTGCCGGCCGGGCAAGAAAGGGGGAATGCCGGATCGGTGCAGGTCGGAAGGCCGGTCGAGTCGTAATAGAAGCTGATGTCGTCGACCCACACGTCGAACGCCGCCCCAGGTCCCACCGCGAACTGAATGCTGAGCAGGAGCTGCGGATTCCAGGTGGCCGTGCCGCCGTATTGTTGAGTCAAAGCCGCGAAGGGCACCTGATACTGCACCCAGTCGGCGTTCGGCGCGGTAATCTCGAACGAGAAGCTGTTGCTGCAATTCGGATTGCCTGCGTTCGGTACGCAGTCTCCTCCCTGCTTCTGGAGGACGGTGTCTGGAATGAGAAACTCGACAGACACTGGAACGTCGTTCTTCATCCAGAACGTGATGCCGCCGGTCGAGCTCGCGTTGACCGTTTGGTTCATGAGCGCAACCTTATCCAGGTTGAAACCCATGAGCGCGCCCCAATCGGTGAAACCGGATCCTGTGAAGCGCGCCGCGTAGTGGCTGCTGCCACGGCCTCCGGGGATCAGGGTGGGGGCGAAGGTCGCGTCCTGCGCTGGGGTTAACGTGGTGCTGGTGCCGTCTCCGACCGTGTACCAGTAACCTTGCCGGTTGCCCAGGTTGCAGATATCGCCGACCCCGTCCTCCATGTCGTCGATCAGCAGCGGCGACGGCCCGGGGTCGTAGCAGGGCGGAGGCGGCGTCCCTTCGTGGATGCCGAAGACGGAGTTGCAACCGCCCACCAGCGTGGCGCCGACGATGAATGCCAGATGAAGCGCGCGGCGTCCACCGCGCGCACGTTGGCCACCCATCAGAAGCTCCCCTGGAGCCCCGCCATGCCCCCGGTCGGAGAAGCGCCCAACACAAGTCCCACCGTGCTTCCCGATTCGTGCGCGCCGAGCCGCCGCTCGCGCTCCCAGTAGAACAGCGATACGCCGGCCGCGACCAGCGCCACGCCCGAGACGGCGAAGATCGTCGCCAGATCTCCGCGCGAGACCGCCTCGCTCCGCTTCGACAGGCCCGCGGCGTCGCAGATGTCGCCCGTGCAGTGCGAATTGGAGTCGGACTTTGCGCTGAGCGCCGCCCCGAGCACGACGCCGGCGACCCCCAGCGCCACCACGCCGGCGCCGGCCGTGACGAGGCCGATCGGTCGCAGTCGGGGCGACAGCGGCGCCGGTGTGGCGGGTCGCAACGTGACTTTTTGTTCCGACACCACGACGACCGGGGTCGCCAGCACCGGGATCTCGACGGTCTTCGACTCCGCCTCCTTGGCGATGGTCACCTTCGTCTCGAACGGCTCGCGGCCGGGCGCGGACGCGCGGATCACGTGCTCGCCGCCGTCGACCGGGATCGCCGTCGACCAGGCCGCGCGCGCGAGCTCGTGGCCGTCGTGCTCGACGCGGAGCCCCTCCACCTGCGTGCCCGCCGGGACCACCACGGTCAGCCTCGACATGCGCGGCTCGAGCGCCCGCGCCCGCTCGCTCGCGGCCGCCTCGCGATCGTGTCGGCCGTCCTTCCGCGCGAACAGCACCGCCTCGTTGAACTCGCTCCAGGCGTGCGCCAGGCGTCCCTCCAACTCGTGGCACAGCGCCAGGTTCAGGATGGTCCCGCCGCTCGGGTCGAGGCGCTGGCTCTCCTCGAAAGCCGGACAGGCCTGCGCGACCTGCCCTTCCGACAGCAGCGCCTTCCCCTTCTGGAAGAGCACCGTGGCCAGCGCCTGATCGTCCGCGCTCGTCTGGGCCACGGCGGGGCCGCTCCCGCCCAGCAGGAGCAGGGCGCTCAACGATCCGGCCACCACCCCCCGAAACAGAGCCAAGCGGATCATTTCTACTCCTCCATTTTGCTCGAGGGCAAGGCCAACATGTTCCGCGTCGTCGGTCGAGGCGGCTCGTTCGTCCCGAAACACCGGCGGCGCCAGTCCCCACACTGGCGCCGCCGGTCACTGCGATGAAAGCGCTCGTCGATCGAGTTACTGCGTGCGGACGTAGTCCATGTCGTAGACCGCGCTGCCGCTGTAGTAGACGAACATCCCCTGGAGCACGCTGGTGTCGGTCGCGCCGCACTCGGTGAACAGGGCGGCGAGATCGACGTCGACGGTGGTGGTCGTCTGGGCGTTGATCCAGCCGAAGTCGGTCTGGCACCAGGTCCAGCCGCTGCCGACCTGAACGGCGACGCTCTGGGACGTCCCGGCGGCCCCGGTCGCGATGTCGAGCTGGATGTGCTTGATGTTGGTCAGGTCGAGCGGCGCCGGGAAGGTGGGGCCGAACCAGCCGCCGTCGGCCGTGGTGATCTCCAGGCCGTGCGTGCCGTCGGTGGCGAAGGCCGTCGTCTGCGCGATCGTCCCTGCGTTGGTTTGCCAGTTGGCGGAGGCCCAGGTGTCGGTGCCGTCCTCGAACGTGTAGAGCGTGTTCGGGTTCCCCTTCACCGTGACGATCAGGTTGGCCGGCGCCGAGACCCGTCCCGCGCTGTCGGCCACGGTGTAAGGCGTCGATGCCTGCCCCGAGAATCCCGGGGCCGGCGTGAAGAGCACGGTGCTGTCGGCCTGCAGGGCGTAGCTGCCGAAGGCGGTCGTGATCCCCGCCTGCACGCCCGGCGTCGCGGGGTCGAGGTCGAGCGACGCGAGGTCGAGCGTGGTGGGACCGTAGGTGATGTCGTTCGCGGCGATCGCGAAGGCGACCGGCGTGTTGTACGCCGTGGTCGCGAGATCGTCGTCGGCGACGGGCGCCAGATCGAACGGCGGCTTGCGCTCGATGAGCTTCGCGAAGTTCGTGAAGGCGGTGCAGACGGGGCTCGGGCAGTAGACGGTGAAGCCGTCGTAGTCGGGGTAGAGCGTGCCGTTGTCCTGCTTGCCGGAGAGGATCCAGTAGAGCGCGCCGCCGCCGTCGTCGCGCAACACGGTGTCTGTCCACTCCTTGTAGACGGGGTTGCGGGTCGCCTTGTCCAGCCAGCCGAACTCGCCCAGCAGGACGCGTTCGGCCAGCCGGTGACCGTCCTCGATGTGGCGCTGGATCCATTGCGTCCCCCATGCCGCGTCTTTGCCCCAGCCGTCGGGGTAGAGGTGGAACGACATGGCGTCCATCGCCGGCAGGTTGGCGAGCGCGATCGTGTCGACCCCCTGGCTGCAGTTCTCCGTCCAGTCGCTCGCGTTCGGGTTGCAGTAGAACCCTTCGTCGCCCGCCGAGACCAGGTGGCGGCGGTCGATGGTCTTGACGAACCTGCTCGCCTGGTCAGCCCAGGCAGTCAACGTCTTCGTGGTGCAGCCCGGCGACGCGGGATAGGCGCCGCTGCCGGTGCAGCGGGGCTCGTTGGCCAGCTCCCAGGCCAGGATCGTCGCGTCGTCCTTGTAGGCGACGCCCGTGTAGACGTTCACATGGTTGAGGAGGTGGGCCACCCAGGCGCGGTACCAGCCGCGGATGGTCGGATCGCTGAAGAACTGATCGTGATACTGGCCGCCGGCCCAGCGGACATACTGATCGATGCCGCCGAAGGCGCTCCAGTTGTTCACGAACGGGATGATGACCTTGAGATCGAGCTGGCCCGCCTTGTAGATGACGTAGTCGAGGTGCTGGAGGCCGCTGTCGCTGTCGTTGAACGCGGGCGCCGTCCCGTCGAAGTAGTGGAAGTAGACGCCGTTGTGGATGCCGTCGATCGAGTTGGTGCCGTCCTGGTTCCCGATGTCGAGCGCGCCCCAGAAGCGCACGACGTTGAAGCTGCTCGCGGCGGCGGTGGTCAGCAGATCGTCGACCATCGCCTGCGAGGCGTACATCGGGTAGTAGTTGCTCGCGCCGGCGACGCGGAACTGGCTGCCGTGGTGGAACAGCTGGCGCCCCTCGCGCTGGATGAAGTGATGGCCTCTGGCGTCGATGAAGTCGGGCCCTGGCTGCGCGGTCGAGAGGCGGGGCGCGAGCGCGATCCCCAAGAGCGCGCAAGCAGAGAGCGGAGTGACGAATCGTTTGGACATGGTCTTTGACCCTTTTCTAAAGTGAGTGGAATCGAGCGACGATCGAGGCGATCGCCGCGCACGTGCCTCGCGTTCCGTGCGTTCCTTCAGCAACGTTCGGGCCAGCGGCAAAGTTCCCGGGGCGGTGGGAACAGCCCCGGGAAGGGACGCCAGCGCGGTCTTGCGCAAGCCCTCGCGCAAGAGGCGCGCAATGTTGGGCAAGACTTGCGCAACGGGCCTTTCCCCCGGTGTTGCCGCCGCCCTATACTCGCGGAACCGTGGGATTCCAGTTGGCGGTTTTCCTGGGCGAGCAGATTCGGACTTTCGATCTTCCGGCGTCCGGCGAGGTGACCATCGGTCGCGGTGAGGGGAGCGCGGTTCGGCTCGACGATCCGTCTGTTTCGCGCCAGCACGCGGTCCTCCGCGTGGGCGACCGGCTGGAGATCGAGGACCTGAGCGGTTCTAACGGAATCTTCATTCGCGAGAAGGCGCGTCCCGGGACGGGGAACGAGACGTTGAACATGCGGCAGCTGGTTCGCCGAAAGGCCGACCTCGCGGTCGGCGAGCGGATCCTGCTCGGCACGGCCAGCATGGTCGTGCGGCACGCGCCGCAGGGTGAGATCCTCGACCTCGAGGCGGCGGGCCAGGCCGCCGGCGGTGTCGCCCTGCGAGATCCCGCCATGCGCGCCCTCTACGAGCAGGCGATGCGCGCGGCGCGGGCGCCGATCAGCGTCCTCTTGCTCGGCGAGACGGGGGTCGGCAAGGAGGTCCTGGCGCGCGCCATTCATGCGCAGTCGCCTCGCGCGAGGGGGCCCTTCATGGGCATCAACTGCGCGGCGCTGGCCGAGTCGCTCCTCGAGAGCGAGCTGTTCGGCAGCGAGAAGGGGGCGTTCACCGGTGCCGTGGCCGCGCGCCCCGGGTTGTTCGAGGCGGCCAGCGGCGGAACGGTCTTCCTCGACGAGGTCGGCGACCTGCCGCTCGCGATGCAGGGCAAGCTCTTGCGGGTCCTCGAGGAGCGCGTGGTGACGCGCCTCGGATCGACGCGCGCGCGCCCCATCGACGTCCGATTCGTGGCGGCGACGAACCGGGACGTCGAGGGGGAGAGCCAAACGGGGCGTTTCCGCTCGGACCTCTACTTCCGACTGGCGGGGATCTCGCTGGCGATCCCGCCGCTTCGCGAGCGCCCCGC
This sequence comes from Polyangia bacterium, assembly GCA_036267635.1. Classification (GTDB taxonomy): domain Bacteria; phylum Myxococcota_A; class Polyangia; order Fen-1088; family Fen-1088; genus JADGRB01. The sequence goes on from DATAVR010000071.1 coordinate 50,224, forward strand.
CGAGGTCGACCTTCTCGTGGAAACGTTCGTCGCGGCCGCCTGCAGGGGCCTCGATCGCGCTCTTTTGGCGGTGTCGTTCGAGGCGCTCGCTCTGCTCCGGCGATACCGCTGGCCCGGGAACGTTCGCGAGCTGCGGAACGTCATCGAGCGCGCCGCCGTGCTGTGCGCGGGCGACACGATCTTGCCGGAGCACCTCTCGCCCTCGCTGCTCGCTGCGGCCGCTCCCACGGCCTTCCCGGCCCCGAGCGTCCATCTGCCGAACGAACCGGAGACGCGCCCGTCGCCTGACGACGGCGGCCGGGACCTGCAGGACGAGATCAAGTCGCTCGAGCGCGCGCGAATCATGACGGCGCTCGAGCGCTGCGGTGGAAATCAGAGCAAGGCGGCCGAGGCCCTCGGCATCTCCCGCCGCACCCTGGTCTCCCGCCTGTCCGAGTTCGGCCTCCCGCGCCCGCGCAAGTCGAGCTGACGCGAACCTCGCCCGAGTCGCGCGCGCGTCCGTTCGGGAGCGACCGCCGGCAGCGGCGCGCTGCGCCCAAGGCACATCGCTTGCACGAGCGTGGCTGTGACCCCGAAAAAGGAAGAGGAGGCGACAGTCGCTTCGTCCTCACTTAACCAGCATCCCCGCCCATGGAGACACGATGAAAACCACGCTCAACGTACGGAGCTCGATCAAGGCCGGCAGGCTGGCGACGAATCACAGTCGCGCGGCGCTCAAGGTGCGCAGCTCGATCAGAGCCGGCAAGCTCTCGACGAACCACAACCGCGCCCGCATCCAGATTCGCTGAGCCAGCCGACCGGCGGGAGCCTAGCTTGCGCGAACCTTGCCCAAGGCCTTGCGCAAAACTTGTTCGCGCCGCGCGCGTCCGCACCACCAACGGCGATCCCGTAGCGTCCCGCGGCGGAAGCGGTTTTGCTTCACAACTCCTCTGACGAACTCGACGTCGATCGCCACCGCCGCACCCAACCACAGCGGGTTCACCTCGTGGTCCGCCACCGGATCGTCCGTGAGCGCGTAGGGTCTCCTTGGCGGATTGACCGAAGGAGCCGATCACGCGAACGGATCGACGACGGGTACCTTGGCGGCCGCGAAGTCGCGCCGGTTGCGGGTGGCAACCGTCAGGCCGTGGGCGAGGGCGGTGGCGGCGATGAAGCTGTCCTTGACGGGCATCGCACGCCCCGCCGTTCGCAGATCGGCGAGCAGCTCGGCCCAACGAAGTCCGAGCGACGCATCCCAGGGCAGGCATTGGATGCGCGCGATGCCCTCGTCGAACCAGCCCTCGAGCCGCCGCCTTCGCTTTCCGCGCGGCAGCAGCAGGATGCCGAACCGGATCTCGCCGAGAATCACGGGATCGACCGCGAGGTCGCGCTCGTTCGCCCTGAGCCACGCGACGACCTTCGGGTCGGGCTCCGGCTTGGTCGGCTCACACAGGACGTTGGCGTCGACGAGATAGATCAAAGGTCGTCGGTGGATTCGGATTCGATCGGGGTGAAGAAGTCCTTCTGCGGGCAGGCGAGCAGCCAATCGACCACCCCTTCGTTCGCGGGCGGCGACAGTCGAGTGAGCCGGTATTCCCCGCGGTCGATGCGCTCGAGCTCGAACTCCTGGCCAGGCTCGATGCCATCCTGTTCCCGTATCGCGACGGGGAGGACGATCTGGCCCTTCGTGGAGATGGCCGTCTTCATGTCGGTAAGATAACGTCTTACCTGAAGGCGGTCAAGGTGAGAGCCAATCTCGAGCGTGGCCGACAAGGCCCGCCCGGCATCCAGCCATCGCGACCTCGAGTCCGAGGACCTCTGCCGCGCGCGCGCCGGGCCTGGCTTCGGCGCGCCGGTTGCCGCCGCCGTCCGCGGCGATCCATCATCACCATGTGGCGCCAGTCAGGAACGCGGCGACGGTCAAGAACTTGGCGCGCGCGGGGGTCGGCCCGCTGGTCGCCTTCGTCGTGGCCGGCGGCGCCGCGCTGTGCGCCGGGTGCGTGCCCGATGCGCTGGTCCAGCGGGCCTCGAACGAGTTTGCCTGCCCGCAACAACGCATCGAGGTGATCGACCGGCGCGACATCGCCGCCGGCCTCTACGACGTCGACGCTTGCGGGTCACGGGCGCGGTACATGTGCTTCCAGACCGGGCGAGGCGGGCGGACCATGGGTGGTGCCTGCGTGCACGAGCCGGATCCGCCGCGGTGGGATCCCGACCCCACGCTGGTGGCGAGCCTGCCGAGACCACCAGGAATGTCGGGCGACGGTCGGCTGGCGCGGATCTGCCCGCGAAACGAGTCGCCCGAGGACGACTGCCTGACCATGGAGGGCGGCGCCTGGCACTGGTATCACTGGGTGTACGTGCGCCAGCCCGGCGGCCTCGGCGCGCCGGGGATGTGACCGCCGAGGCGTAACCTGTCTCAGGCGAACAGTCGCCCCTGGCGTGGGTCGGTCTTCTCGGGCAGGGCCTGCGACTTGGGAGGCCCTGCGGGGCGCGGCGCGCCGATGAGGCCGCGCAGGCGGACGAGGTTCCGCGGGAACGACGACGCTCCGTCGGGCCCCGACGGCGTCTCCAGCACGGCGGGCGTGGCGGCGAAGCGGGGGTCGTTCACCAGCCGCCAGAACGGCAAGAGGCCGAGGTAGCCGTCGCCGATCTCGGCGTGGCGGTCGACGTGGCTGCCGGTCGGCGTCTTCGAGTCGTTGAGGTGGAACGCGCGCAGGCGGTCGAGGCCGAGCACGCGCGCGAAGGCGTCGAAGGTCCGCTCGTAGCCCTCTTCGGTGCTGAGGTCGTAGCCGGAGGCGTGGGCGTGGCAGGTGTCGAAGCAGATCCCCACGGTGTCGCCGCCGCGCGCGCGGGCCAGCATCGCCTCCATCTCCTCGAAGCGGCAGCCGAGGCAGCTCCCCTGGCCGGCGGTGATCTCCAGCAGCAGGCGCACCCGCATCCCGCGCGTGCGGGCGTGCAGCTCGGAGAGCGACTCGGCCGCGGCGTCGATGCCCACCTCGACGCCGGCGCCGAGGTGGGCGCCCGGGTGCAGCACCACGAAGTCGAGGCCCAGCTCCTCGGCGCGGAACATCTCGTCGCAGAGCGCGTCGCGGCTCTTGTCCAGGATCTCCGGGTCGGCGGCGGACAGATTGATGAGGTACGAGGCGTGCGACAACGTCGGCCACCCGACGGTGGCGTGCTCGCTGCGGAACAGCGAGACCTCCTCGGGCAGGAACGGTTTGGCGCGCCATTGCGCCGACGGGCGGGCGAAGATCTGCACCGCTTCGCAACCGTCGGCCTTGCCGCGGGCGATGGCGGTGTGCGGCCCGCCGGCGACCGATTCGTGGGCTCCCAGAAGCATCCTTCGGAGCATACGAGTTTCTCCTGACGTTTCCATTGACGAAGGGCGCCCGATTGGGTAAACGACCCGCGGATTTCCCTATGAATTCCGCTCTCGTTTTCCTGCTCTCCGCCGCGCCGGTGTCGCCTGAGCCGCAGCTCATCGACATCGATCGGACCGTGTTCGTGCAGCTGGGGATCTTCGCGGTGGTTTCGCTGGCGCTCTGGCAGCTTCTCTGGAAACCGTACCTCCGCGTGCGCGCCGAGCGGGTGACCCGCGTCGACGGCTACCGCCAGGATGCCGTGCGGATGGACGCCGAGGCGGCCGACCGGTTGGGCAAGGCCGAGCACGCGCTGACGGCGGCCCGGCGGTTGGGCGCCAGCGCGCGGGCGGCGGCCCGCTCCGAGGCGCAGGCGGCCGAGCAAGTGGTCCTGGCTGCGGCGAACGCCGACGCGCAGAAGACGGTGGCCGCGGCCCGCGTGCGGCTCGAGGCGACGCTGGCGACCGAGCGAGGGAAGCTGGAGGGCGAGACGCGCCAGGTGGCCGCGACGGCAGCCCGCCGAATCTTGGGGCGGGAGGCGTCCCTATTATGATGATGCGCGCGGTGACGATGCGCGCTGTTCGTCGCTGGACGGTCGTCGCCGCGCTGTTGTTGTTGGGCGGGCTCGCTCTCGGCGCGGTTGCGCCGGCCCAGGCCGAGGAGACGACCGCGCCGGCCGCGGCCGAGGGCGGCGACCACCCGGGCGGCGCAGAGGCGGCACCCGAGATTCAGGGCAAGAAGCTCGGGCTGCAGGTGCTCAACTTCAGCGTGCTGGTTTTGGTCCTGTTCCTCGCCGGTGGCTCGGCGATCCGCAAAGCGTTGCTGACCCGCCACCAACAGATGAAGGCCGATCTGGCCGCGGCGGCCAAGGCGCGTGCCGACGCCGAGGCGCGCCTCGCGCAGCAGGAGACGCGGCTCGCCGCGCTGGAGCAGGAGATCGAAGCGATTCGCAACGGCGTCAAGGCGGAGGCCGAGGCCGAAAAGGCGCGGCTCATCGCGATCGCCGAGGAGCGCGCCAAGCGGATTCGCGAGGAGACCAGCTTCGTGCTCGATCAGCAGATCAAGGAGGCCGAGGGGCGGCTTCGGCGCGAGGTGGCGGAAGCCGCCGTCGCTCTGGCCGAGCAGCTCGTTCGCAAGTCGTTGGGCGAGGCCGATCAGCAGCGGATGGTCGACAGCTTCGTCGCCGACGTCGCCGGCTCGCCGGCCGCGCCGCGGGGACAGGCCTGATGGCGGCCACGGGCGGCTCCGTGGCGCGTCGTTACGCGCGCGCGCTCTTCGGGATCGGCGTCGACACCGGTTCTTTCGAGGCGCTCGGCCAGGAGATCGGCGATCTGGCCGCGCTCTGGAGCGAGTCGGCCGAGCTGCGGCAGACGCTGGAGAACCCGGTGTTCCGACCGTCGGAGAAGCGCGCCGTCCTCGAGCAGATCCTGCCGCGCGTCGCGCCGACCGCCGAGGTGCGCCGGCTGGCGCTCCTGCTGCTCGAGCGCCGCCGCATCTTGCTGCTGCCGGCCATCGCCCACGCCTACCGCGACCTCGCCGACGCGCACACCGGTCGCGTCCGGGCCCGAGTGACCTCGGCCGAGCCGCTGGCGCCGGCCGCGCTCGACCGCGTGCGCCGCTCGCTCGAGCAGCGCACCGGCAAGAAGGTGATCGTGGAAATCGCCGTCGACGCCGCTCTCATCGGAGGCGTCGTCGCTCAGGTGGGCGATCTGGTGCTCGACGGCAGCGTCCGCACTCAGCTCGCCGACCTCCGACAGAAGCTTCTCAACTAGGCAACGAGCAACGGGAAAGAAAAGACAGCCATGCAAATTCGCGCCGAGGAAATCAGCCAGATCATCCGCAAGGAGATCGAGAGCTTCGACCAGAAGGTCTCGGTCATGGAGACCGGCACCGTGCTCGAGGCGGGCGACGGCATCGCGCGCGTCTACGGTCTCGAGGCCGCGATGGCGGGTGAGCTGCTCGACTTCGGCCACGGCGGTGTCGTCGGGCTGGTGCTGAACCTGGAAGAGGACAACGTCGGCGTCGCGCTGCTCGGCAACTACGAAGAGGTCCGCGAAGGGGACACCGTCAAGCGCACCGGCAAGATCGCGCAGGTCCCGGTGGGCGACGCGCTGACCGGCCGCGTGGTCAACGCGCTGGGGATCCCGATCGACGGCAAGGGGCCGATCACCGTCGGTCCCAACGACACCCGCAAGATCGAGGTGAAGGCGCCCGGCATCATCGCCCGCAAGTCGGTGCACGAGCCGATGCAGACCGGCATCAAGGCGATCGACTCGATGATCCCCATCGGCCGCGGCCAGCGCGAGCTCATCATCGGCGACCGCCAGACCGGCAAGACGGCGGTGGCGGTCGACGCGATCATCAATCAGAAGGGGCAGGACGTGCACTGCTTCTACGTCGCCATTGGCCAGAAGCAGTCGACGGTGGCGGCGGTGGTCGAGAAGCTGCGCGAGACCGGCGCGCTCGCCTACACCACCATCATCGCCGCGACCGCCTCGGAGCCGGCGCCGCTGCAGTTCCTGGCGCCTTACACCGGCGTCACGATGGCCGAGTATTACCGCGACAGCGGCAAGCACGCGCTCATCATCTATGACGATCTCTCCAAGCAGGCGGTCGCCTACCGGCAGCTGTCCCTGCTGCTGCGCCGCCCGCCGGGGCGCGAGGCCTATCCGGGCGACGTTTTCTATCTCCACTCGCGCCTGCTCGAGCGCGCCGCCAAGCTCTCGGACAAGGAGGGCGCCGGCTCGCTCACCGCGCTCCCCATCATCGAAACGCAGGCCGGCGACGTGTCGGCCTACATCCCGACCAATGTCATCTCCATCACCGACGGGCAGATCTTCCTGGAGAGCGACCTGTTCTACTCCGGTCAGCGTCCGGCGGTGAACGCCGGCATCTCGGTCAGCCGCGTCGGTGGCGCCGCGCAGATCGTGGCCATGAAGAAGGTGGCCGGTAAGCTGCGGCTGGAGCTTGCGCAATATCGCGAGCTGGCGGCCTTCGCGCAGTTCGGATCGGACCTCGACAAGGCGACGCAGCAGCAGCTGGCCCGCGGCGCGCGCATGACCGAGCTGCTCAAGCAGGGGCAGTACCAGCCGCTCCCGGTCGAGAACCAGGTGCTCATCCTGTTCGCCGTCACCAGCGGCTTCGCCGACGCGCTGCCGATCGATTCGCTCGGGCGCTACGAGCGGGAGCTGTACGCCTTCGTGACCGCGCGTCACGGCGATCTGTGGACCGAGCTCAAGACCAAGGGGAACGACAGCAAGGCCTGGGACGCGCTGCAGACCCGCATGAAGGCGACGCTGACCGAGTTCGGCAAAGAGTTCTCGCCGGAGGCTCCGGCCGCCTAGCGCGCGCTTTCGAAGATGCCTTCCCTCAAGCACATCCGCACGCAGATCGCGTCCAAGAAATCGACGCAGAAGATCACGCGCGCCATGAAGCTGGTGGCGGCCTCGCGGCTGCGGCGCGCGCAGGACTCGATCGTCGCCGCCCGCCCCTACGCCAACGCCCTGGCCGAGGCGATCGCCGAGGTGGCGCTGCGCGCGGGGGCCGAGTCGCACCCGCTGCTCGATCGGCGCACGCCGGAGCGGATCACGCTGCTGCTGCTCACCTCCGATCGCGGCCTGGCCGGCGGCTTCAACGCCAACGTCTTCCGGGTCACCCAGCGCTTCATCAACGAGCGCAAGCAGGCGACGCCGCCGGCGCGCGAGATCGTCCTCGAGATCGTGGGCAAGAAGGGGCGCGACTACTATCGCCGCCGCCGGCAGGTCATCACGCGCGAGACGCCCGCGCCGACCGCCGAGACCGCCACCCAGATCGCGCGGGAGATGGCGCAGATCGTCTCGCACGCCTTCCGTGAGGGGCGCACCGATGCGGTTTTTCTGGTCTACAACGAGTTCAAGTCGGCGGTGCAGCAGCGGGTGGTGGTCGAGCCGCTCTTGCCGATCATCGGCGCCGATCTTCCGACCACCTCGCACACCACCCATGTGTCGACCGCCGGCGCGCTCGACTTCATCTACGAGCCGTCGAAGGGGAAGCTGCTCGATTCGTTGTTGCCGCTCTACCTCGAATCGCAGATCTACCGCGGCCTCTTGGAGTCGATCGCCTCCGAGCTGGGCGCGCGCATGACCGCCATGGACAGCGCGACCAACAACGCGAAAGAGATGATCGCCAACCTCACGCTTCAGTACAACCGCGCCCGCCAGGCCGCCATCACCAAGGAGCTGATGGAGATCGTGAGCGGCGCCGAGGCTTTGAAAGGATAGGGACCCGTCATGAGCAGCGTCCAAGCAAGCAGTCAGGGCAAAGTCGTCCAGGTCATCGGCCCGGTCGTCGACGTGGAGTTCGCCGCCGGCGATCTGCCGGAGATCAACACGGCGCTGCGGATCTCGAACCCGTCTATCAGCGACAAGGCCGGCAACCTGGTGGTCGAGGTGGCGCAGCACCTGGGCGAGCGCAACGTCCGCTGCATCGCCATGGACACCACCGACGGCCTGGTCCGCGGCATGTCGGTCGTGAACACCGGCGCGGCGATCCAGGTCCCGGTCGGCCGCGAGGTGCTCGGCCGCATCATGAACGTCGTCGGCGAGCCGGTCGACGAGCGCGGACCGCTCAACGCCGCCAAGAAGCTCCCCATCCACCGTCCGGCGCCCAAGTTCGTCGACCAGTCGGTACGGGTCGAGATGTTCGAGACCGGCATCAAGGTCATCGATCTGCTGGCCCCCTACCGCCGCGGCGGCAAGGTCGGCCTGTTCGGCGGCGCGGGCGTGGGCAAGACGGTCACCATGCTCGAGCTCATCAACAACGTCGCCAAGAAGCACGGCGGCTTCTCGGTGTTCGGCGGCGTCGGCGAGCGCACGCGCGAGGGGCGCGACCTTTACAACGAGATGGCGGAGTCGAAGCTCTCCGACGGGTCGTCGGTGTTGTCGAAGACGGCGCTCGTCTACGGGCAGATGAACGAGCCGCCGGGCGCCCGCGCGCGGGTGGCGCTCTCGGCGCTCACGGTGGCCGAGTTCTTCCGCGACGAGGAGGGCCAGGACGTCCTGCTCTTCATCGACAACATCTTCCGCTTCACGCAGGCCGGCTCGGAGGTCTCGGCGCTCCTCGGCCGCATCCCCAGCGCCGTCGGCTACCAGCCGACGTTGGCCACCGACATGGGCGAGTTGCAGGAGCGGATCACCTCCACCAGCAAGGGGTCGATCACCTCGGTGCAGGCCATCTACGTCCCGGCCGACGACTTGACCGATCCGGCGCCGGCCACGGCGTTCGCCCACCTCGACGCGACGACGGTCCTCTCGCGCGCCATCTCCGAGCTGGGGATCTACCCGGCGGTCGATCCGCTCGACTCGACCTCCACCATGCTCTCGGCCGACATCGTCGGCGCCGAGCACTACCAGGTCGCGCGCGCGGTGCAGAAGATCCTGCAGAAGTACAAGGAGCTGGTCGACATCATCGCCATCCTGGGGATGGACGAGCTGTCCGAGGACGACAAGCTGACGGTCTCGCGCGCCCGCAAGATCCAGAAGTTCCTCTCGCAGCCATTCTTCGTGGCCGAGACCTTCACCGGCACGCCCGGCAAGTACGTCGAGGTCAAGGACACGGTGCGCAGCTTCAAGGAGATCGTCGACGGCAAGTGCGACGACATCCCCGAGCAGGCGTTCTACATGCAGGGCGGCCTCGACGACGTCCGCGCCAAGGCCGAACAGCTCAAGAAAGAATCGGGGAATTGAGGTGAAGCTGTCGCTCACCACTCCCAAGGGGGCGCTGGTCGACACCGACGTCGAAGAGGTGACGGCGCCGGGTGAGATCGGCGAGCTGGGCGTCCTGCCGGGCCACGTGCCGCTCATGACCGCGCTGCGCCCCGGCGTACTGTCGTACAGGTCGAAGGAGCACGACGGCGTGGTGGCGGTCGGACAGGGGTTCCTGCAGGTGGCGCCGCTGCCGCGCGCCGCCGACGCCCCCGGCCGCGACCGCGTCCTGGTCCTCGTCGATCAGGCCCTGGCGGCTGCCGACATCGACCGCGAGACCGCCGCGCGCGAGCTCGGCGAGGCCGACAAGGCGCTCTCCGCCTGGAAAGGCGAGCTCGACGGCACCTACTTTGCGCTGGTTCTCAAGCGCGGCTGGGCCCAAGCCCGCCTCGACGCGGTCGCCCGCATCACGCCCCACTGAGCGCGGGCCTCAACCGCGCTCTGCGAGAAAGGCGTCCAGCTCGCCGGCGGCCTGCTCCATCGTGGTCGCTTCCTCGTCTTCCGGACCTCGAAGCGATCGCACGCGCTGATAGACGGTTCGTAGCCGCCCGAGGAGCTCGCATAGCTTCGCCGAGAGGCGCGCCCGTTCCAGCTCCGTCGCCTCGCGGCGTTCGAGCGTCGCCTCGAGATCGCTCCGGACATCCTCGATGGCGGACTGCTCCGCCCCGGGCGCGGCCGCCGCTCGCTCCAGGCGCGCGATCGACGCCATGAGCTCACCATCGGTCGTACCGTTCAGAGCGGCGTCCAGTCCGTCCAGTCGCTTCGCCAGACGGCGTAGCCGCTCCACCAGTGCCGGTGCTGCCAGCAGAGCGCGGGAGACGAGCTCCCGTTCCGTCGACTGAAGGCCGGTTTCCGCCGCACGCCGGTCCAGCTCGGCGGCTCGCCGCGTGAGCCGATAGATCTCGGTCGAGAGGTCGACGAAGATCGCACGTGCCTCAGGAGCCTGAATCTGCGAAGCCGACTTCGTGGCCCCGGAAAGCAAGTAATCTGCGATGGGAACCGGGGCAAGGTCGTCCTTCAACCGGAACAGACCGGGCATCTTTCGTGCAGAGGCACGCCAACGGTACCGGTGGATCCCGAGAATGAGGGGGATCAACGCCGCACCGGCGGCGCCCGCGGCGAAGATGCTGTGACTGAAGAAATGGACCGTCCACGCGGCATAGATCGACACAGCAGCGAGATGGAACCTGTTGGCTCTGTTCCCCGGGGGACGTGCGAGGCGCCCCGGCACGACAGGTTCACCTTCGACTGCCTCGACGTCGAATCCTTGCGCCCGAAAGAGCGATTCGAGATCGCGCGCTGCGCTCTCGCCGAGCCCGCTGAAAAGGACTGCTGGAAAATCGATCCCTTGTTTGCGCTCGGATTCCGAATAGAGCTGCTTGTTTCCCGTCAGAAAGAGGAGAGGCCGATTGGTCGGCTGAGAAAGGGGCGACAACAGCCAGAGGAGCTTCTCCGTCGTCGCGGCGTCTTCGCTGATGTCCCTCAAGACGAGACGCCATCCTCCCTTTTGAGTGCGATCAATCCGGAGGACCTCCTGACCGCAAGAGAAGCACCGGGGCACGTCGTCGGGTCGCTTTTCGCCGCAGGCAGAGCAAGCGGTCTTGGACACTGTGGCGACGGCGCTCGGCTCGGACAGGCGACTCATGATCTCGCGCCCCGAGGCGGGACGGTCTGATGGTTCTGGCGCCAAGAGATCGGCGATCAGGCGATCGACCTCCTCGCCCGCCCCTGTGACCGACAGAAGAGGGGGGTGCTTCGACGTGAGGTGCCCCAATATCTCGCTCCGCGACCAGGGTGGGCGTCCCGTCAGCATCTCGTGAAGAATCACGCCCACGGCATAAAAGTCCGATCGCGGGTCGGCGCGTCCTCGCGAGAAAAGTTCGGGCGCCACGTACTCTGGCGTACCCCAGGTGAGACTCGCTCCCGTCACGCTCGCCAGCGATACGACACGTGCATTGCCGAAACCACCCAACCTGACAGTCCATCCTTCAACGAAAATGTTCGCCGGCTTCACGTCCCGGTGGACGATTCCTGCCGCGTGCGCCTGATCCAGGGCGCGCGTGAGGGATGTCATGATCGTGCGGACGGCGGCCGGGTCAAACTTTCGACCTTGATCGAGCAGCTGACGGAGAGTGGGGCCTTCTACCAGTTCGAGGACCAGGAATGGACCGTCCGCCTCCTCGCCGACGTCGATGACCCGCACGATTGTCGTGTCGTTCAGCTGACGCACCAAATTGCCTTCTCTCTGGAAACGACGTCGCAGCGCGGGGTTTCGCGAAAACTCCGGACGCAACTGCTTCAACGCCACGTCCGGTCCGCCCCGCAGGTCTCGGGCTCGCTGTACGAGCGACGTGCCACCGGCGCCCAGGTGGCCGACGATCTGGTACCTGCCGCCAACGAGCGCGTTCACCGCGGTTCTCGCAACAGGGCCCGGAGATCATCTTCGATGTCAGCCGCGGATGTCAGCTCGCGAATCTGGTCCTCGAGCTCGTCCGTCTCGTCTGGTGATGCCTCTTCCGCGCGCGCCACGATGAGGGTTGCACTATCGAGGCGGCTCACGCTCCGCAGAAGGTCGCTGCGGAAGATGACCCGCGTTCGTTCTTCGTTTCGGAGTTCTGCGAGCGCTTGCCCAGCATCCTCCTCAAAGGTGGGGTTCATCGAGCGTCGGTCGTTGAGAGCCGCGAGGCCCCGGGCGGCGATTGCGGCTCGCTTGGCGAGTGGTTTGGCGATATCGCGCCGGCCGCGCGCATCCAGGTCGTCAATCCGATCGAGGACTCTGGCCACCAGGCGTCGCTCCTGTCGACTGGCGAGAGCGTTCAGAATGCCTGCCCAATCGATGTCCGAAGTTCGACGAGACCTGCCCGGGGGCTTTGCGATGAGCGGTCGTCGGCCGCGGACGGCAGCCCGGATTCCCAGTGCCGCAAGCAGGCCGATGACCGCGACCACGACCCTCCCCCCCAATCGAGGGAGGAGGTTTGAGAATATCTGAACGCCGCCGCCCACGGCGACGTAGCGCAACGCCAACTGGCGGCCCTTGGCCCGAAGCTTCTTCGGCGGCAACCACGTTGGCTTTAAGATCGAGGACTCAAAACCGATCGTCTTCAACCGTTCGACAAGGTCTTGAGCGGATGCTTCGCTGATACCGCGGGCAGCGTAAAACGGTACGCGCGGTGCCCCAGCGCGCTGGCGGGCAATCGGTGAGGCGTCCGGGGAGACCTCGTGGGCCAGTTTGCAGAGGGCAACATGTCTCCAGGCGTCGATCCGATCGGCCACGTTGCCTGGCCCGTCGACGAGCACCGAGACGCCTCTCCGTTGCCATTCGAGCCGGAACGCCTGCATACCGCAATCCGCGCAGGTCGCCGCCGCTTCGACCAGCCATCCGCCGCAAGCGGAACAGCCGTGTCGTTGAGTCACCGTGCCCTTGGACGTTACAGCCGCCAGTGCGCGCGCCTCCTCCGTCAGCGCACGGGCCAGATCATCGGCGGTGGCAAACCGATCCAGCGGATCCTTGGCCAACGCCCGGGCGATCGCCGCGTCGAGCGCGGGCGGCAGCTCCGCGACGAAACTGCCGGCGCGCGGCGCCTCGACGTCGATGTGCTGGCGCATCAGTTGGTAGGGCGAGTCGCTGTAGAACGGCAGCCGTCCCGTGGCCGCCTCGAACAACACGACGCCCAGGCTGTAGACGTCGCTGCGCGGATCGGCCTGGCCCTCGGTCACGACCTCGGGCGCCATGTACTCCGGCGTCCCGAGCACGGCGTTGGCGACGGTCAGGCCGGCGCCCTCGACGGTGCGCGCCAGGCCAAAATCGCACAAGCGCACGTCGAGCTCGGTCCCGCCGCCGCACAAGACGTTGGACGGTTTGACGTCGCGGTGGACGACGCCCGCGCGGTGCGCCGCCGCCAGCGCGCCGCAGAGTTGCCTCGCGAGATCGACGAGCTCGCCCGGTGGGAGTCGTCCGCGCCGGGCCAGCCGGTCGGCCAGATCGCCGCCGGAATGAAAGTCCATCACCAGAAACAGGCGCCCCTCACTCTCGACGACCTCGTGAATCGCGAGCACGTTCGGGTGGGCGATCCGGCGGACGATCTCCACCTCGCGCCGGAACCGCTCCACGACGACGGCGCTCTCGCGCAGGTGCGGATAGAGGATCTTGAGCGCGACTTCAGTCTCGGTCCGTTCGTCGCGCGCGCGCACGACCTCGGCGATCGCGCCCCGGCCGAGCACCCCCCGTACGCGGAAGCGGCCTCCCAGCAGTTCCGGCAGCACCGACATGTCGGTCGAGCTCGACGCCGCCATCCAGGACAACTTTACAATCGAAAACCCGGTCGATCACTATGCTGGGTAGCGTGAACCGCCGGGCCGAAGGACATTTGTCGCGTCGCCTCGCCGTTTGGGCAGGGGTGGTGACCTTGCTGTCGTCGTGCATGCCGCCGTCGTGGGCCGCCAACGCGCTCCTTCACCCGCCGCGGCGGCCGGTCACCCAGGTGCCGGCGGCGAAATTCGAGAAAGTCGATCTGGACGTCGGCATCCACCTGGCCGGCTGGCTATTTCGAACCGAACGGCCCCGCCGCGGACTGGTCGTCTATCTCCACGGCGTGGGCGACAACCGGGCCTCGGGGATCGGAATCGCGGCTCACTTCACCGCGCTCGGGTTCGACGTGCTCGCCTACGACAGCCGCGCCCACGGCGAGTCGGGCGGCGACGCCTGCACCTACGGGTTTTACGAGAAGCGGGATCTGAGCCGCGCGCTCGACCAGATGGCGCCCGGTCCGGTCCTGGCGTTCGGCATCTCGCTCGGCGCCGGCGTCGCGCTGCAGGCCGCCGCCGAGGATCCACGGATCGCGCTGGTCGTCGCGGTGTCGACCTACTCGGACCTGCGGACCGTCGCCAGCGAGCGCGCGCCGTTCTTCGCCAGCCGCGGCAACATCGCCGAGGCCTTCCGCATCGCCGAGGCCGAGGCCGCCTTCCGGGCCGACGAGGTGAGCCCGGCAGCCGCGGCCGCCAAGATTCACGCGCCGGTCCTGGTAATTCATGGCGCCGATGACCATGAAACGCCGCCCGCCCACTCCGAGCGCGTCTATCGCGCGCTGGCCGGGCCGAAGAAGCTCGTCCTCGTGCCCGGCGCCCACCACAACGACGCGCTGACGGCCGACGCCTGGAAACAGATCGACGGCTGGATCGCCTCCAACTGGCCGGGGTGAACGGCCGAGCCCGCCCAGCGGCCGCGCTCGCCGAGGCCGAGATCGCGCTGTAGAGTGCGCGCGCCGTGTTTCGTTTCTTCGTCACCTGCGCGCGTGGAACCGAGGGGGCCTTGCGCCGCGAGATCGCGGGCATGCGGATCGCGGGCGCCAAGGGCGACCACGGCGGCGTCTGGTTCGAGGGCCCGCTGGAGATGGGGATGCGCGTTTGTCTCCACGCGCGCGTGGCGGTTCGGGTGCTCCTGCAGCTCGGGACGTTCGCGGCGGCCGATGCGCAGGGCCTCTACGCCGGCGCGCGCACCATCGCCTGGCGTGACTGGCTGACCACCAAGAGCGCCTTCGCCGTGCACGCCAGCGTCCGGGACACGCCGGCGCTCACGCACTCCGGGTTCGTCGCGCTCAAGGTGAAGGACGCCATCGCCGACGCGCTCCGCGACGCGCTGGGCGCGCGCCCCGACGTCGATACGAAGTCGCCCGACGTCGCGGTCGTGCTGCACCTCGCCGCTGGAAAAGCGGGGATCTTTCTCGACCTCGCGGCCGAGCCCTTGCACCGGCGCGGCTACCGCGTGGCGATGGTCGACGCGCCGCTCAAGGAGACGCTGGCGGCCGCGGTGCTGCTGCTCGGGGGCGCGCACGGCGACGCGCCGTTCATCGATCCGATGTGCGGCTCGGGGACGCTGGCGATCGAGCACGCGCTGGCGGCGCGCGGGATCGCGCCCGGATTGCGCCGCCGGTTCGGGTTCGAGCGCTGGCCGACGCTGCCGCCCGAGGCGCTCGCGGCCTGGGACCGGCTGCGCGCCGAGTCCGACCAGGCCGCTCGCGAAGCGATCCGCGAGACCTGGCCACCGATCGTCTGCGCTGATGTAGACGGCAAGGCGCTGGCGGCCGCCCGCCAGAACGCGGCCGCGGCCTCCGTCGACGACGCCATCGTGTTCGAGCAGGCCGACGTGGCGACGCTCGAGCGGCGCTGGCCCGTCGCCACCCTCGCCACCAACCCACCCTACGGCGAGCGGCTGAAGCCGGCGGAGCTGGAGGCGACCTACCGCGCGATGGGCCGCGCGTTCGAGCGGCTCGCCGGCTGGCGGGTGATCGTCCTCAGCGGCAATCCCGCGATCGAGCGGGCGATCCGGCGCAAGCCCAGCGTCTCGCACCGGCTCTGGAACGGCCCGCTCGAGGCGCGGCTTTTGCGCTACGACATGGACGGAAGATAGTCGGAAGATAGCCGGGTGATGCGCGTCGTCGGTTCACGGCTCGGGCTCTCGCTGCTGGCGGGCGTCCTGCTGTTTCTCGCCGTCCCGACCTACGGCCTGTGGCCGCTCATGTGGATCGCGGCGGTGCCGGAGATCTACGTCGCGCGCGTGGCCGCCACACCCAAGCGCGCCTTTCTTTACGGCTGGCTCACGGGCGCCGTCGCGCACACCGGCGGCTTTTACTGGATGAACGGGCTGCTCGAACGGTTCGGGCACATGGCGCCGATCGAGGCGCTGCCGATCATGGCGCTGCTCATCGCTTATCAGGGGCTGGCGTTCGGCTTCTTTTCCTGGGGCGTGCGGCGGGCGTGGGATCGCAGCGGCGCGCCGCTGGTGCTGCTGGCGCCGCTGGTGATGGTGGTGGTCGAGCTCCTGATGCCGCAGATTTTTCCTTACTACCTGGCCATCTCACAGGCGTTCGTCCCGGCGGTCATCCAGATCGCCGATCTCACCGGGCCGCTCGGGATCACCGCGCTGATGCTGGCGCTGTCCGGCGCGGCGGCCGATCTGATCTTCGCCAAGCGGCGCCGCGCCTGGCCCCCTCGCTCCGCCTGGCGAGGCGCTGCCGTCGTCGGCGCGCTGATCGTCGCCGATCTCGGCTACGGCGCGGTGCGGATTCACCAGACCGACGCGCGCCGGGCGGCCGCGCCCAAGGTGCGGACCGGCCTCGTGCAGGCCAACGTCGGCATCCTCGAGAAGTGGGACCCGGTCGAGTTCGCGCGCCTGTTGGCGCTGCACCAGCGCGCCTCGGCCGAGCTGCAACGGGCCGGCGCCGAGCTGGTGGTCTGGCCGGAGTCGTCCTACCCGTACGCGTTGCCGCGCACCTTCGCGCACGACTTCTCCGTCGACGACGGGCGCATGGTGCGGCGCGGGTTCGACACGCCGCTGCTGTTCGGCGCCGTCACCCGCACGGGCGGCCCGCCCAAGACGCGCGCCGATCGCTACCCCTACAACACGGCGCTCATGATGGACGCGGGCGGCCGCGTCACCGGCAGCTACGACAAGGTCTTCCTGATGATGTTCGGCGAGTACGTGCCGTTCTACGATCAGATCCCCTGGTTCACCCAGATCTTCCCCGAGGCCTCGAACTTCAGCCGCGGCAGCGAGCCGGCGTCGTTTCCGCTCCACACCGCCGCCGGCGACTTCAAGCTCGGCCCGCTCATCTGCTACGAGGACATCCTGCCCTCGTTCGCGCGCCGGGTGGCCAAGCTCGGGCCCAACGCGTTCATCAACATCACCAACGACGCCTGGTTCGGCCGCACCGCCGAGCCGTACCAGCACCTGGCGCTGGCGGTCTTCCGCGCCGTCGAGCACCGGCTGGAGATGGTGCGCGCCGTGAACACCGGCGTCAGCGCCCACATCGACGCCGCCGGCCGCGTGGTCGAGGAGACGGAATCGGTCGATTCGGAGGACCAACCGCCCGCGCCGCCCAAGACGCTGCTCGTCGACCTGGCGATGCTGCCCGGCGGCGGCCTCTACCGCACCGTGGGCGATCTGTTCGGGTTCCTCTGCCTGCTGTCGCTGGTCGTGCTGCTCGCCCGGCCACCCGGGGCCAAGGCCGATGAAGCTACGGGCGCCGCAGAAAGAACAGATACTTGAACTGCTGGCGTTCGTGCTTGAAGGCGGGGAAGCGCATCTCCTTGGCCACCTCCGTCGCGCAGCTGCCGGTCGGCGTCCCCGCGAAGGTCGACCCGATCTGCACCGACTGCACCGTTCCGTTGCCGCCCACCACGTAGCTCAGCACCAGCGCGCCGGGGCTGTGGAACTTCTGGTAGCAGTCGTAGAACCTGGGCCGGATCTTCTCCATCACCTCGTTGATGACGCCCTTCGAGAGCTCCTCGGGACGCTTGTCGGCGGCCAGCTCCTCGTCGGTCATCGGCTGCGGCTGCCCCGCGCGGCTGCAGGCGGGATCCTCGTGGCCGGGCGGCGGCCGATCGGCGAACCCCGTCGACGGCGGCTTCGAGACGAGAATCTCACCGGTGCAGCGGTTGTAGACGCGCGCGCCGACCAGCTTGAGCGCGATCCCGGGCGCCATCCCGACGGTGAAGTCCGACCCTCCGGCCTGCGGCTGGAACAGGAACTCGGCGCGCAGGAAGGGCTTCTCCACTTCGGCCCAGCGCTTGGCGGCGGCGAAGTCGTCGAAGGCGACCGTGCTCTTCGAGATGGGCACGCCGGCGGCCAGCGAGGCCGCGGACTTGTCGGGCGTCGCCAGGGTGACGAAGCGCGGGGCGTGGCGGCTCCCGATCGGCATCGGCTCGGTGCAGGCGATGCACCCCGCCAGCGCCAGATGGTATCCCTTGGCGGCGGCGTCGTAGCCCGAGACGTCGATCGCCGCCGGATCGTTCGACTCGGCGATGAACGTCTGCTGCGGCAGCTTCTTGCGCAGGTAGGTGGTGGTCGACCGGCAGCGCGCGCGATCGAGCTCGCGCATGTCCTCGCCGCACGAATCGATGAACGGCGCCAGCAGCGTCCCCACGTCCCGGGTCTTCACCGCACCGTGCGCGCGCATCTCGTAGGAGTCGGGCTTCTCGGCCGCCTCGTCGGCGCGCGCGACGGCCGGCGCCAGCGCGGCCGGCGCCAGCGCGGCCAGCGCCAGCGAGAGCGGCAGCAGCCTCCTCCCCGGGTTCTTGCGACGCATCGGCCGGACTATAGATGAGGCCGGCGCCTGTCCACCAGCCCCCTGGCCAGATAGTCGCGAACCAGGCTCTCCACCGCCGGATCGTCCGGGATGGCGCGGTCGAGTGGGATGATCCGGTTCTCGAACCAGCTGCCGGTGATGACGGTGGGAAGCGCGGCCAGCGCGGCGGCCTCCCGGGCCGCGGTGGCCTCGAGCTGCCGCCGTCGTTGCCGGTAATAGTCCTCGATCGAGGCGGGATCGATCCCGCCCACGGACAGGGCCCCGCCCTGGAGCTGTCGGCGGTGGTCGGCCAGCATGGCGGCCAGCTCGGCACGCTCCCCCCGATCGGCGAACGTTGTGCGCCCGTCGACGACGTGCAGGTCGAGCCGGCCTAGGTTCTTCCCCTCGGACATCGCCTCCAGCATGAACGAGTCGGCCACCTTCTCGGGCCGTTCCAGGTTCAAGGCGCTGTGCCCGAGAACGGCCCAGTCGAGGCCGCCGATGGCCCGCACGAGAGCGCGGTTTTGGGCGGGCAGCCCCCCGTGGACCAGCCCCACCACGATCGCCGCGCCGCGCGCCCGCAGGGAAGCCACCGCCTCGCGCGCGGCGTCGGCGGGATCGCGGACCACGATGCCGTCGGCGCGCCAGCGGTTGGCGTCGGCCGCGGTCGGGGGGGCGGTCACTCCGAAAAGACCGATCCGCGTGCCGGCGGCGTCGACCAGGCGATCGGCCGCGAACAGCCGCTCGCCGTCGCGGCCATAGAGGTTGGCCGACACGACGGGGATCTTGAACGCCGCGGTCAGCTTCTCGAGGAGCGGCACGCCGATCGCCAGGTCGCCCTCGCCGGGGGTGAAGGCGTCGATCCCGGCGCTCGCCAGGCCGGCGGCCAGCAGCCGCCCCTGCCGCTCGGTCTCGGCCGTCGTCCCCTCGGGCAGGAAGAGGTCGCCGGCGTCGACGACCAGCGTCGCGTCTGCCTCGGCGCGGGCCCGGCCGATCACGGTGGCCCGGCGCCCGAGGCCGCCGAGCGGCTCGACGGCGCAGTGGCAGGGGAGATACTTCCCCTGCAGGTTGGACGAGTAGAGGAGCGCGATCTCCCGACCGCGTGCGGCGGTGGGAGACGCATCCGCATCGGCTGAGGCCGTGGCAGAGGCGGCTGGCTCGGGGGCGGGCACCCGTTCGACCCTCCGGCATCCAAACGGCGCGGCGAGGATCGCAGCCTGGGCCAGGTAGAATCGAGCTTTTGACGAGAGACCCACGGCACCTCTTCGCGAGCGATCATAATATCCCCACCAGCCATGCCAGCGGAACGCGACGATGACCCGACAGGCCTTCCAGACGAGGAGGCGGCTCTCCCCGACGCCGGTGAGGCCGAGCCGGTCGCGCTCGACGCGGACGAGGTGATGCCGCCGGCGGCCGCGGGCGTGCTGGCGCCGCTGCGCGATCCGGTCGGGAGGTTCCTGGCCGAGGCGCGGCGGTTCAAGCGCCTCACCGACGCCGAGGAGCGGGAGCTCGGCAAGGCCGTCCGCGAGCAGGGGGACATGAACGCCGCGCGCCGGTTGGTCGTTCACAACCTGCGGCTGGTCATCTCCATCGCCTACCAGTACCGCCGCGCCTGGGCCAGCATCCTCGACCTCTTCCAGGAGGGGAGCGTGGGGCTCATGGAGGCGGTCAAGCGCTGGGAGCCGTCGCTCGGGCCGCGCTTCGGGACCTACGCCGCCTACTGGATTCGCGCCTACGTGCTGAAGTTTCTGATGACCAACTCGCGCCTCATCCACGTCGGCAACACGCGCGCCGGTCGAAAGCTGTTCTTTCGGCTGGAGAAGGAGAGGCAGAAGCTGCTGGCGGCCGGCTTCGAGGTGACGCCGAAGCTGCTGGCGGCCAAGCTGGACGTCGACGAGCGCGAGCTCGACGAGGTCCGCCAGCACCTCGAATCGCGCGAGGTGTCGCTCGATCCGCAGGGCTCGAGCGACGATGAGACGTTTCCGCTGGCCGAGCGCATCGCCTCGGGCGGCCGCTCGCCGGAGTCAGAGGCCGCCCACGCCGAGCTGGCCGACGCGGTCCGCGACTTCGTGGGCGAGTTCCGCGACGGCCTCAAGGACGCGCGCGAGCGCGCCGTCTGGCACGAGCACCTGGCCACCGAGGAGCCGGTCGCGCTCGGCGAGCTGGGGGCCCGCTTCGGGGTCTCCAAGCAGCGGATGGGGCAGATCGCCGATCAGCTGAAGAAGCGCTTCCGGGCCGAGATCATCGGCAAGCTCGGCCCCGACGTCCGCACCGACTGGCTCGGCGCCGTGGAAGACTGAGCGCGGCTCTTCGGCTCTTCGGCTCTTCGGCTCTTC